>NZ_JBHJVQ010000018.1:0-108804 GCF_042263835.1 Streptomyces sp. NPDC056128
AGTTCTCAAGGAACGGACGCTTCCTTTGTACTCACCCTCTCGGGCTTTCCTCCGGGCGCTTCCCTTCGGTCTTGCGTTTCCGACTCTATCAGATCCTTTTCGGTCCGATTCCCCGTCGGCGGGGTTTTGTCTGGGGTCTCGGACTTTCGCCCGTCGGCCTTTCGACATTCACTACGCTAGCCGATTTCTCCGTGGACTCATAATCGGGTCCGGCGAGTTGAATTCAGGCATGCGGGCACGCCGAATTCGCTCCCGCTCAGGGAAGTCGTAGGTAGTGGGTTGGCCGCTCTCGGCTGCTGGCGAATGCCGTAACCGGGTCAAGCGGCTCGGGCTACGTTACGCGCCCCCCAAAGGAGAGTCAACTTCGGCGCCGCTTCGGGACATGGGCCCGATACGGGCTGACCGTCGGGTCGTCGGCGACCCAGTAGCGCCACGGATGAACGCCGCCCTCGCCGGCCACGCCGGTCCGTGGACCGTTGCGTACCTGGTCGCGGGGCACGGCGGCGCCGGTCAGGATGCGCAGCGGGGTGTCCTCGGACGTGCACGCGTCGGTGCCGTCCAGGGCTCGGTCCACGCCCAGGGCGGTGGCCAAACGGGCCGGTCCTTTGGCCAGTTCCTTGTCATTGCGGGCGGAGAGTCGACGAGTCCGGGCCAGCTCGGCGCCCTCGATGATCTCGCCGGCGCGGAGCAGGACGGCGCTCGCGGTGCCGTCGGGACCGCACACCAGGTTCATGCAGAACCACATGCCGTAGGTGAAGTAGACGTACACGTGTCCGGGCGGACCGAACATCACGTCGTTGCGGGGGGTCCGACCGCGGTAGGCGTGCGAGCCGGGGTCGTTCTGACCGTCGTAGGCCTCGACCTCCGTCAGGCGGAGGGCGATCGGACCGTCCGGGGTGTCGCGCACGAGGATGCGGCCAAGGAGATCGGGGGCCACCTCGAGGACGGGCCGGTCGAAGAATTCCCTGGGCAGGGGCGTACGGTCGGGGCTCGCGATCATGCCGTCCGAGCGTAACGCAGCCGGGTCCGTGCGCGGGGTGGCCAGGGGGCGTCCGGCTTGCCAGGGTGTGGGACGCGGAACCGGCCACGGCCGGATCGCGTTTGTAGGGATCAAGGGTTCACACGCAAGCCTGGAGGAGAGACATGGCGTTCAAGAAGCTGCTCGCGAGCCTGGGGGCCGGCGGGGCTTCGGTCGAGACCGTGCTCAATGAGGTCAACGTCGTACCGGGGGGTGTCGTCCAGGGCGAGGTGCGGATTCAGGGCGGATCCGTCGACCAGGAGATCGAGGGGCTGTCCGTCGGGCTCCAGGCCAAGGTCGAGGTGGAGAGCGGCGACCAGGAGTACAAGCAGGACATCGAGTTCACCAAGGTGCGGCTCGGTGGGGCCTTCGAGCTGAAGGCCGGTGTCGTGCACGCGGTGCCGTTCGGTCTTGAGATCCCGTGGGAGACGCCGATCACCATGATCGACGGACAGTCGCTGCGCGGGATGAACATCGGCGTCACCACGGAGCTGGAGATCGCGCGTGCCGTGGACTCCGGTGACCTGGACCCGATCAACGTGCATCCGCTGCCGGCGCAGAAGGCGATCCTGGACGCGTTCATCGGGCTGGGCTTCCGGTTCAAGAGCGCCGACATGGAGCGTGGCCACATCCGGGGTACGCGGCAGCAGCTCCCCTTCTACCAGGAGATCGAGTTCCTGCCGCCGCAGCAGTACCGGGGGCTGAACCAGGTCGAGCTGAGCTTCGTGGCCGACGCCCAGGCAATGGACGTCGTCCTGGAGATGGACAAGAAGCCGGGGCTGTTCAGCGAGGGCAGCGACACCTTCCGCTCCTTCAAGGTGGGGCTGAACGACTACCAGGGCACCGACTGGACGGCGTACCTCAACCAGTGGCTGTCGGAGGTCGGCAGCAAGCGCAACTGGTTCTGATGGATCTAGGCTCGGTCATCTCTGCACCAGACATTCAGGAGGTACCGAGGTGACCGAGCTGAAGCGGCGTCCGCTCCCCCATGACTTCCACCCGCCCGTGCCGTCGTTCACGGTCACGAGTGACGACGTCCAGGAGGGCGGGGCGCTCAAGGACGCTCAGGTCCACGCGGCCGGCGACACCTCTCCGCACCTGCGGTGGGAGGGCTTCCCCGCCGAGACCAAGAGCTTCGCCGTGACCTGCTACGACCCGGACGCCCCCACGGGCAGCGGGTTCTGGCACTGGGTGGTGTTCGACATCCCGGCGTCGGTGACCGAGCTGCCGGTGGGTGCGGGCAGCGGCACGTTCGAGGGGCTGCCCCAGGGTGCCGTACACGCGCGCAACGACTACGGCAGCAAGGACTTCGGCGGTGCCGCGCCGCCGCCCGGGGACGGGCCGCACCGGTATGTGTTCACGGTGTACGCCGTGGACCAGGAGAAGCTCGGCCCGGACGCGGAGGGGAGCCCGGCGTTCGTCGGCTTCAATCTGCGGTTCCACACGATCGGGCGCGCCCAGCTGATCGGTGAGTACGAGGTGCCCGCCGACAGCTGAGCGTTCCGAGCGTTCATGGAACGTTTGCCCGCCCCCGGTCTTGGAATGGATCAGGGGCGGGCATTTTTATTGCCAGGGGTGGCGGGGGGGGATCGTCGCCCCTGGAGCAGCGGATATTGCGTTGTCCATCTCGGCGTGCCCGGCCAGAGTTGATCCCAGCCCGCCACGGGGTGGGCCGGTGCACACGGGAGGTGGGCTGGTATGCGGGACACGCTGGTGCTGAACGCGAGCTTCGAGCCGTTGTCGACGGTGACGTTGAACCGAGCCGTCGTTCTGGTGCTCCAGGACAAGGCCGTCGTCGAGCAGGCCCACCCCGAACTGCGGATGCGCGGAGCCGCGCTCGACATACCGGCGCCACGGGTGATCAGGCTCTGCCAATACGTACGGGTGCCTTTTCGAAGACGCGCTCCCTGGTCGAGGCGGGGCGTGCTGGTCCGGGACCGGCACCGGTGCGCGTACTGCGGGCGGCGGGCGACGACCGTCGACCACGTGGTGCCGAGGTCGCACGGTGGGCAGGACTCGTGGCTGAACACGGTGGCCTCGTGTGCGGAGGACAATCACCGCAAGGCGAACCGGACGCCGGAGCAGGCGGGGATGCCGTTGCTTCGGGAGCCGTTTGAGCCTACGCCCGCTGATGCGATGTTGCTGGCGCTGGCTCGGGACGACTTCGATGCGCTGCCGGGGTGGTTGGTGCTGGACGCGGCGTGACGGCTGCGCCGTCGGGGCATGGGTGGTCTTCGGGCTGCCGGCCGTCCGTGGCTGGTCGCGCAGTTCCCCGCGCCCCTGAGGGCGCGTACCGCGCCTTCAGTCGATCGTCGGCTTCTCTCGGCGTTCCTGGGCGGGGACGCTGGGGGTTCCGCCGCCGCCCAGGCCGCCGAGGTTGCCCATGGCGCCGGACAGGCCCTTGAGGGCGTCGCCGATTTCGCTGGGGACGATCCAGAGCTTGTTGGCGTCGCCCTCGGCGATCTTCGGGAGCATCTGGAGGTACTGGTAGGAGAGCAGCTTCTGGTCCGGGTCGCCGGCGTGGATGGCCTCGAAGACCGTGCGGACGGCCTGGGCCTCGCCCTCGGCGCGCAGGGCGGCGGCCTTGGCCTCACCTTCGGCGCGCAGGATCTGGGACTGCTTCTCGCCCTCGGCGCGCAGGATCTCGGACTGCCGGACACCTTCGGCCTGGAGGATGGCGGCGCGCTTGTCGCGGTCGGCGCGCATCTGCTTCTCCATCGAGTCCTGGATGGAGGTGGGCGGTTCGATGGCCTTGAGCTCGACGCGGTTGACGCGGATGCCCCACTTGCCGGTGGCCTCGTCGAGGACGCCGCGCAGGGCCGCGTTGATCTCCTCGCGAGAGGTCAGGGTCCGTTCCAGGTCCATGCCGCCGATGATGTTGCGCAGCGTGGTGACGGTGAGCTGCTCGATGGCCTGGATGTAGCTGGCCACCTCGTAGGTCGCGGCGCGGGCGTCGGTCACCTGGTAGTAGATGACGGTGTCGATGTTGACGACCAGGTTGTCCTGGGTGATGACCGGCTGCGGCGGGAAGGGGACGACCTGTTCACGCAGGTCGATGCGGTTGCGGATGGTGTCGATGAACGGGACCACGATGTTGAGGCCCGCGTTGAGGGTCCGCGTGTAGCGGCCGAAGCGCTCGACGATGGCGGCGCTGGCCTGCGGGATGACCTGGATGGTCTTGATCAGGGCGATGAAGACCAACACCACCAGGATGATCAAAACGATGATGACCGGTTCCATCGTGGTTGTCCGTCCCCTTCTCCGACCCTGACGACTGCTGATCTTACGGCTGTTGAGGATCTTGCTGGTCGAGTCTGACAGACCGTCGCACGACTCGGGGCCCGTTCGGGCCAGTTGTGCGCGGCGGGGTCACATGACGATCGCCGTGGCCCCCTCGATGTCCACGACGTCCACTTCCTCACCCGTTTCGAAGGCGCGCCCGGTGTCCAGGGCGCGTGCCGACCAGATCTCGCCGGCGAGTTTGATCCGGCCGCCGGAGCCGTCGACCCGCTCCACGACGACGGCCTGTCTGCCCTTCAGGGCGTCGACTCCCGTGGCCAGTTGGGGCCGTTGGGAGCGATGTCGCGCGGCGATGGGCCGTACGACCGCGATGAGGGCGACCGATACGACGACGAAGACGAGGACCTGGACGACGAGGTCCGCGCCGAACCCGGAGGCCACGGCGGCGGCGACCGCCCCGACGGCGAACATCCCGAACTCCGGCATCGCGGTCACGACGAGCGGGATTCCGAGCGCTGCCGCGGCGACGAGCCACCACACCCATGCGTCGATGTCGTTCACATGGTCATGGTAGGTCCGTCGGGTGGGCTGGGGACAGGGCGCACGGGGGGCGGGTCAGGACAGCGGCAGGCCCTGTGCGGTCCAGCGGTCGCCGTTCTGCTCGACGACGAGCGGGAGTCCGAAGCAGAGGGAGAGGTTGCGGGAGGTGAGTTCCAGCTCCAGCGGGCCGGCGGCCATGACCTTGCCCTGACGGATCATCAGGACGTGGGTGAAGCCCGGCGCGATCTCCTCGACGTGGTGGGTGACCATGATCATGGAGGGCGCGATGGGGTCGCGGGCGAGCCGGCCGAGGCGGCGGACGAGGTCCTCGCGGCCGCCGAGGTCGAGGCCGGCGGCCGGCTCGTCCAGGAGCAGCAGCTCGGGGTCGGTCATCAGGGCGCGGGCGATGAGGGTGCGCTTGCGCTCGCCCTCGGAGAGGGTGCCGAACTTCCGCTCCAGGTACTCGGTCATGCCGAGGCGGTCGAGGAAGGCGCGGGCGCGCTGCTCGTCGATGTCCTCGTAGTCCTCGTGCCAGCCGGCCGTCATGCCGTAGGCGGCGGTCAGCACGGTCTGCAGGACGGTCTGGCGCTTGGGCAGCTTGTCGGCCATGGCGATGCCGGCCATGCCGATGCGCGGGCGCAGCTCGAAGACGTCGGTGCCGGGCTTGCCGAGCGTCTCGCCGAGGATGGTGGCGGTGCCCTGGCTGGGGTAGAGGTAGCTGGACGCGACATTGAGGAGGGTGGTCTTGCCGGCGCCGTTGGGGCCGAGGATGACCCAGCGTTCGCCCTCCTTCACCGACCAGGAGACCTGGTCCACCAGAGCCCGGCCCTCGCGGACCACGGATACGTCCTGAAGCTCCAGAACATCGCTCATGAGCGCGTTGTCTCCCCTTGCATTGTGGCCGGTCTCGGCTGTCGCGTACGCCTTGGCTCGGGCCGCCGCGCCGGTGGGCGCAGGCCCTCCAGGAAATCTACGCCACCGGTCGGCATGACCGTTCCATCGGTCCGGTCCTTAGGGTGGGGGCATGCTCTCGGAACCACGCGCAGGGCGCCTTGCCGCCTGGGGAAATGCCCTTATTGCCGGAATGGTCTCGCCTGATGACGCCGCGGTGGCGATCGTCGGGGAGGACGCGGTGCATCGGGTGGAGGGGCTGCCGGGCGAACCGGCGCCCGTCGGTCTCACGCTGGCGCTCGGCCGGCTGCGGGCGCTCGGGGCGACGGGGCTGCGGGTCGCGCTGCCCGCGCCGGGGCATCCGCTGGGCCTGAGCGGGCCCCCGGACTTCAACGCGCGGGCGCTGGAGGCGGAGGAGGCGGTGGTCTGTCACGGTGCGGCGGTGGGGCTGGTGCCCGAGGTGCACGAGGCCGGGCCCGAGGGTGACGTGCATGTCGAGGTCGTCTGGCACTGCCTGCCGGTGCGGGAGGCGCCGCCCGCGGACGTGCCCACGCTCGGGGAGGCGGAGCGGGAGCTGGCGGAGGCGCTGCGCGACGCGACGGAGATGCTGACGCGGCTGGACGTGGCCGGGTCGGGACCGGTGGCGGAGGCGGCGGTCGCGGCGTACCGGGCGCGGGCCGAGCGCGGTCGGGAGGTGCTGGCGCCGGGGTATCCGCCGCGGGCGGTGCGGGTGCTGGAGTTGGCGCAGCGGGTGGGGGCGCTGGTGTCGCTGGCGTATGAGAACGGTCACGGTGGTGCGGTGAGCGCGTCCGAGATGGCGGCGCGGGGGGAGGCCTTGCGGCCGGTGGAGCGGACGGCTCGGCGGGCGCAAGTTGCGGCGTACAACTCCGTTGTGGAGGAGCGGGGTCGGTGACCGCAGCGGCTCTGACGAGGTGCCGCTGCGCCCACCCGTGCCGCCCCAGCGGCACGACTGCCCGCAGCTGTGCGGGAGGACCGAGGGGCGGCGTGGGGCCGGCTGGGTCAGTGGTTGACGCCCAGGTTGCCGAAGGCCGGGTTCAGGACGCCGATGACGTTGACGCTGTTGCCGACGGCGTTGACCGGGATGTGGATCGGCGCCTGGACCAGGTTGCCGGAGGCGACGCCCGGGGAGCCGATGGCCTCGCCGTGGGCCTGGGACCCGTCGGTGGCGGAGGCCATCCCCGCGCCGGCGGCGATCAGCCCGCCGGCCACCATCGTCACGGCCGCTGCCTTCTTCAGGTTCTTCACTTACAAGCCCTCCTTGCGATCGCCGCGGCAGTCGCCGCGGCACGCACTGGAGAACGGCCGGCCCCCGCAAAGGATGCGCCATATGGGGGACATTCCCACGACGGTATGAATCTCCGACCGGAAGGGAACCTTCCGTCAGCCGGTCACGCCGTGGCGTACGGCCCACAGCGCGGCCTGCGTGCGGTCCGACAGGTCGAGCTTCATGAGGATGTTCGAGACGTGGGTCTTGACGGTCTTCTCGGAGAGCACCAGCGCCCGGGCGATCTCCCGGTTGGAGCGGCCGTCCGCGATCAGACCCAGCACCTCGCGCTCGCGCTCCGTGAGTGAACCCGCCCTGCCCTGGCCGGAATTGCCCTCGTCCTGGCTGAGCAGGGCGCCGGCCACCTCGGGCTGGAGCAGGATGTGGCCGGCGTGGACGGAGCGGATGGCACCGGCCAGCGCCTCGGGGTCGACGTCTTTGTAGACGTAACCCGCCGCGCCCGCGCGCAGGGCCGGGACGACGGTGCGCTGCTCGGTGAAGCTGGTGACGACCAGTACGCGCGCGTGGTTGTCCAGCTCGCGGAGCCTGCGCAGCGCGTCGACGCCGTCCATGCCCGGCATCTTGACGTCCATGAGGATCACGTCGGGTTTCAGTTCCTGGGCGCGGTCGACTCCTTCGGCGCCGTCGGCGGCCTCCCCGACCACCACGATGTCGTCCTGCACCTCCAGGAAGGTGCGCAGGCCCCGGCGGACCACCTGGTGATCGTCGACGAGCAGCACCTTGATTGCGTCAGCCACCGGGGACCTCCATCTCGATCGTGGTGCCCTTGCCGGGCGCGGACTGCACGGTGAGTCTTCCCCCGGTGCCGTTGGCCCGGTCGCGCATCGAGACCAGGCCGAGGTGGCGTCCCGCGCGGCGCACGGTGCGCGGGTCGAAGCCGCTGCCGTCGTCGGTGACCCGCAGTACGGCGCCGGTGCCCTTCCGGTGCAGGGTCACGTCGACGCGTGCCGCCTCGGAGTGGCGCAGGGCGTTGTGCAGCGCCTCCTGGGCGACGCGCAGCATCGCCTCCTCCTGGGCGGCGGGCAGGGCCTTGACCCCGTGTCCGGCGAAGGTCACGCGCGCGCTGTGGGCGCGGTCGAGGACCTGGATCTGGGTGCGCAGGGTGGCGACGAGGCCGTCCTCCTCCAGGGCGGCGGGGCGCAGCTCCACGACGGCGGCGCGCAGCTCGTCGGCGGCCTCCGCGGCGAGGGCGGCGACCTGCTGCAGCTCACCCTTGGCCCGCGCGGGGTCGCGGTCGACCAGGGCGGTGGCGGCCTGGGCGGTCAGGCGCAGCGAGAAGAGCTTCTGGCTGACCGCGTCGTGCAGCTCGTGGGCGAGGCGGGAGCGCTCCTCGGCGATGGTCAGCTCGCGGCTGCGTTCGTACAGGCGCGCGTTGGTGAGGGCGATGGCGGCGTGCTGGGCGAGGATGCCGAGCAGTTCCTCGTCGTCGGGCGTGAAGCCGCAGGTGCCCTCGGGTTTGGGGCCCGGGGGGTGTGGGGGGTGTCCCTCCACAGGGCACAGCTTGTTGGCCAGGAACAAGGCGCCGATGATCTCGTCGCCGTCGCGGATCGGCAGGCCCAGGAAGTCGACCAGGTCGGGGTGGGCGGAGGGCCAGCCGCCGAAGCGGGGGTCCTCGCGGACGTCGGCGAGCCGCTCGGGCGTGGCCTCGTGGAGCATCGCGGCGAGGATGCCGTGCTGGCGCGGGAGGGGGCCGATGGCCTTCCACTGCTCGTCGCTGACGCCGTCGACCACGAACTGGGCGAAGCCGCCGTGGTCGTCGGGGACGCCGAGGGCGGCGTACTGGGCGTCCAGCAGCTCGCGGGCCGAGGCGACGATCGTCTTGAGGACGTCGCGCACCTCCAGGTGCCTGCTCATGGCCAGCAGCGCGGAACTCACCGCGGCGAGGCCGGACCGGGGGCCGTGACTCATGTCCTCACGGTACCGGCGGGGGGTGACAGGGGGGATCGGACCTGTGGCCGCCGCCGCCTAGGGCGGTGGGCCTAGGTCCGAGGTCCCGCCCTTCCGGCCTAGGGCGAAGGACCCTGCCCGGTTGGGGCCGGTGCCCGAGGCGGCGGGTGGGGCCCGGTTCCTACGTTGAGGATCACGCCGTACCGGACGGGTGGCGGCGGGGACGACGAGGGGACGTGTGTCATGCCGGTCGCGATCATCACGGGAGCGTCGAAGGGGCTGGGCCGAGCGCTCGCCGAGGCGCTGGCGGCTCGGGGCTGGGATCTGGTGCTGGACGCCCGGACCCCCGAGGTGCTCAAGGACACGGCGGCGGCGCTGGAGGCGTACGGCACGCGCGTGACGGCGTTGCCCGGGGACGTCACCGATCCCTGGCACCGGACCGGGCTGGTGACGGAGGCGGGGCGGCTGGGCGGGGTGGATCTGCTGGTCAGCAACGCGAGCGCGCTGGGTGCGGAGCCTCTGGTGCGGCTGGCGGAGCTGCCGGCGGACGGGCTGCGGCGGGCCCTGGAGGTGAACGTCGTGGCCGCGCTCGGCCTGGTCCAGGAGGCACTGCCTGCGCTGCGGGCGGCCCCGGCGGGCGCGGTGCTGACGATCAGCTCGGACGCGGCGGCCGAGGCGTACGAGACGTGGGGCGGCTACGGGGCGTCCAAGGCGGCGCTGGACCAGCTGGCGGCGGTGCTGGGCGTCGAGGAGCCGGGGCTGCGGGTCTGGGCGGTGGATCCGGGGGACATGGCCACGGACCTGTACGCGGCGGCCGTACCGGACGACGACGATCCGAGGCCCGATCCGGTGCGTGTCGTTCCGGCGCTCCTGCGGTTGCTGGACGAGCGGCCGGCCAGTGGGCGCTACGGGGCTCCGGCCCTGCTGGAGGCGCGGTCATGACGGTGGCGCTGAGGGTGCCGGAGGAGCTGTCGGCGCGGGTGCCGGCCGAGCAGCGGGGGCCGGGCCTGGACCGGGACGGCGTACGGCTGCTGGTGTCGCGGGGCACCGAGGTGTCGCATCACGTGTTCGGTGAGCTGCCGGGGCTGCTGCGGGCCGGTGATCTGCTGGTGGTCAACACGTCGCCGACGCTGGCGGCCGCGGTCGACGGGTCCGTCGGGCACGCGCGTGTGGTGGTGCACTTCTCCACGCGCGGGGACGACGGCCGGTGGGCGGTGGAGGTGCGGGAGCCGGACGGGAGGGGCACCACCACGCGCGCGCGTGCGTGCGTGGCGAAGGGGACGGTGGTGCGGCTGCCGGGCGGTGGGCGGCTGGTGGCGGAGGAGCCGCTGAGTACGCGCGGGGACCGGTTGTGGTGGGCGCGGGTGTCGGGGGCGGAGGTGACCGCGGTGCTGCGGGAGCACGGGCGGCCCATTCGCTACTCGTACACGGAACGGGACCAGCCGCTGTCCGTGTACCAGACGGTGTTCGCGCTGCCGACGCCCGACGGGACGGGCAGCGCGGAGATGCCGAGCGCGGCGCGCCCCTTCACGGCACGGCTGGTGACGGAGCTGGTGAGCCGCGGCGTGCAGTTCGCGCCCGTGACGCTGCACACGGGGGTGGCTTCGGCGGAGTCGCACGAGCCGCCGTATCCGGAGCGGTTCTCGGTGCCCGGGGAGTCGGCGCGGCTGATCAACGCCGCGCGGGCCGCCGGACGGCGGGTGGTGGCCGTGGGGACGACCGCCGTGCGGGCGGTGGAGTCGGCGGCCGGCGGTGACGGTGTCGTACGGGCCCGGGCGGGGTGGACCGATCTGGTCGTGACCCCGGAGCGCGGGGTGCGGGTGGTGGACGGGCTGCTGACCGGGCTGCACGAGCCCGAGGCCTCGCATCTGCTGATGCTGGAGGCGGTGGCGGGGCGGGCCGCGATCGACCTCGGGTACGACGCGGCGGTACGGGGGCGCTACCTGTGGCACGAGTTCGGCGACGTGCATCTCCTCCTGCCGTAGGAGAGGGTCGCGCAACCACTCACACAGTGCATTGCTCCAGCAACCAACGGTGAGAACGACGGGGGGTCGATGTGAGCCCGGGCATAGGGCGCACGTCACGTACGAAGAGGAGTAGGAGTACCACTCGTCCGTTTTGAGCGGGGCAGATAGTCCAATATGCCCCGTTTCGCCGTTCCCTGATCCACTACCCCGGATCGTACGTCACACCTTTGCCTCCGGATTTTGCGGCCGCTAAGAATTGCTCTCGTCGCTCAGCGCCGCGGGTTCTCCCGGGCGGCGTTTGTGCCGGAAGCACCCCTGTCCCCACCGGACGAGAGCGACCTCCGCGCTATTCGAAGAGGTCCATCCCGCCATGCTGAAGAACATCCTTTCCCGTGGTCGCAGTCGTTCCATGACCCGCACCCAGAAGGCCGCCATAGCCGGTGTCGGCACGCTCGGCGCCGCCGCCGTCGCCCTCACCGCCGTGCCGGCCAGCGGCCAGACGACCACGAGCGAGGCCGCTCCGACGGCCAAGGTGGCGTACAGCACCAAGCAGATCCAGGACGTCCACGCCGGCGTCACCGGCCAGCTGGCCGGTGCCAGCCAGAAGGTCGCCACCATCGAGGCCAAGAAGGAGGCGGCCGCGAAGAAGGCCGCCGCCGAGAAGGCCGCGGCGAAGAAGGCCGCGAAGAAGGCCGCCGCCAAGCGTGAGGCGAAGGAGGCCGCCAGCCGGTCCGCCAAGCGCGCCGAGGTCAAGAAGTCGTACCCGGACAACCTCGACGGCTGGATCCGCGAGGCCCGGGCCATCATGAAGAAGCACGACATCCCCGGCTCCTACGAGGGCATCCACCGCAACATCATGCGGGAGTCCTCCGGCAACCCGAAGGCCATCAACGACTGGGACATCAACGCCATCAACGGCATCCCGTCGAAGGGCCTGCTCCAGGTCATCCCGCCGACCTTCGAGGCCTACCACGTGGCCGGCACCTCGAAGAACATCTGGGACCCGGTCGCCAACATCGTCGCCGCGTGCAACTACGCCGCGGACAAGTACGGCACCATGGACAACGTCGACAGCGCGTACTGAGGTCGGCGCGGACCTCTTCACACCGACGCCGACACAGACGCCGCACCGAACGCCGAAGGGCGGCACCCTCCTGACGGGGTGCCGCCCTTCGGGGCGTCTCGCCGCGGTCACCCGCGGTCACGCGTCACTTGCGCATGACCTCGGGTTCGTGCCGGCGCAGGAAGCGGGCCACGAAGAAGCCGCAGATCACGCCGAGGACGATCAGCGCGGCCATGTCCATGCCCCAGGCGCCCACGGTGTGCTCCCACAGCGGATCGGCCTCGGCGCCCTCCTCGGGCGGACTGATCTTGTTGAAGTCCAGCGTGGCGCCGGCCGCGGCCACCGCCCAGCGCGAGGGCATCAGGTACGAGAACTGGTTGACGCCGACCGCGCCGTTCAGCGCGAAGAGGCAGCCGGTGAAGACGACCTGGATGATCGCGAACATGACCAGCAGCGGCATGGTCTTCTCGGCGGTCTTCACCAGCGACGAGATGATCAGGCCGAACATCATCGACGTGAAGCCCAGCGCCATGATCGGCAGGGACAGCTCGACGAGGGTCGCGCCGCCGAGGATCAGGCCCTCTTCGGGGATCTCGCGGTTGGCGAAGCCGATCACACCGACCAGCAGACCCTGCAGCACGGTGATCATGCCGAGCACGAAGACCTTGGACATCAGGTACGCGGACCGCGACAGGCCGGTCGCGCGTTCCCGCTCGTAGATCACCCGTTCCTTGATCAGCTCGCGGACCGAGTTCGCGGCGCCGGCGAAGCAGGCTCCCACCGCGAGGATCAGCAGGACCGTGGTGGCGGTGCCGTTCGGGATGATCCGGCCGCTCTGCGGATTGGGCGGGTTGGGCAGCAGGCCCTTGTCCGCGTCGATCAGCAGGCTCACCGCGCCCAGCACGGCCGGCAGGATCACCATCAGGGCGAGGAAGCCCTTGTCGGAGACGATCACCGAGACGTAGCGCCGCACCAGCGTCACGAACTGCGACATCCAGCCCTGCGGTTTCGGCGGCTTCATCGCCTGCATCGCCGGAACCGGTACGGACTGCGGGGCGACGGCGTCGATGTCCGCGGCGTACATCTGGTAGTGCTGCGAACCCTTCCAGCGGCCCGCCCAGTCGTAGTCGCGGTACTCCTCGAAGGCGGAGAAGACGTCGGCCCACGTGTCGTAGCCGAAGAAGTTCAGTGCCTCCTCGGGCGGACCGAAGTAGGCCACGGAGCCGCCCGGCGCCATCACCAGCAGCTTGTCGCAGATCGCCAGCTCGGCCACCGAGTGGGTGACGACGAGGACGGTGCGGCCGTCGTCGGCCAGCCCGCGCAGCAGCTGCATGACGTCGCGGTCCATGCCCGGGTCGAGGCCGGAGGTCGGCTCGTCCAGGAAGATCAGCGACGGCTTGGTGAGCAGCTCCAGGGCGACGGAGACGCGCTTGCGCTGGCCGCCGGACAGGGACGTGACCTTCTTGTCCTTGTGGATGTCCAGCTTCAGCTCGCGGAGCACCTCGTCGATGCGGGCGTCGCGCTCCGCGGCCGTGGTGTCGGCCGGGAAGCGGAGCTTCGCCGCGTACTTGAGGGCCTTCTTGACGGTCAGCTCCTTGTGCAGGATGTCGTCCTGCGGGACCAGACCGATGCGCTGCCGCAGCTCGGCGAACTGCTTGTACAGGTTCCGGTTGTCGTAGAGGACCTCGCCCTGGTCGGCCGGCCGGTAGCCGGTGAGCGCCTTGAGCAGGGTCGACTTGCCGGATCCGGACGGTCCGATGACCGCGATCAGCGACTTCTCGGGCACGCCGAAGGAGACGTCCCGGAGGATCTGCTTGCCGCCGTCGACCGTGACGGTCAGGTGCCGGGCGGAGAAGGAGACCTCACCGGTGTCGACGAACTCCTCGAGCCGGTCCCCTACGATCCGGAACGTCGAGTGGCCGACGCCGACGATGTCGGTCGGGCCGAGCAGCTGCGAGCCGCCCTTGGCGATCGGCTGGCCGTTGACGTACGTGCCGTTGTGCGAGCCCAGGTCACGGATCTCCATGCGCCCGTCGGGCGTCGCGTGGAACTCCGCGTGGTTGCGGGAGACCTGGAGGTCGGAGACGACCAGCTCGTTCTCCAGGGCACGGCCGATGCGCATCACACGGCCGAGCGAGAACTGGTGGAACGTGGTCGGGCTGCGGTCGCCGTAGACCGGCGGCGCCCCCGCCGCGCCACCGGAGCCCTGCTGCTGGGGAAAGTGCGGCGCGCCCTGCTGCTGCGGCTGCTGCCAGCCGCCCTGCTGGGGCTGCTGGTGCGGCTGCCCGTGCTGGGGCTGCTGGTGCGGCTGCCCGTGCTGCGGGACCTGCTGCGGCGGCTGCTGCGCCGGGGCCTGCTGGGCCCAGCCGGCGTTCGCGCCCTGCGCGGCGTACGGCTGCTGCTGGGGCTGGGCCTGCGGCGTCTGCTGGGGCTGGGCCTGCGGCGTTCCGGCCGGGGCCTGTACGCCGGTCAGCTCGACGCGCGGTCCGTCGGTCGCGTTGCCCAGGTTCAGCACGCTGCCGGCGCCGAGCTCCATCCGCTGGACGCGCTGCCCGTGCACGAACGTGCCGTTGGTGCTCCCGTGGTCCTCGACGACCCAACTGCGGCCGTTGAAAGTGATCGTGGCATGACGCCAGGACACCCTGGCGTCGTCAAAGACAAGCTCCCCCTGCGGATCGCGTCCGAGCGCGTATGACCGGGACGGATCGAGCGTCCAGGTCCGTCCGTTGGATTCCAGTACGAGTTCCGGCACTCCAAGCCCCACTGAGTTGTCCCCCGATGTACCCCCGTCGCGGGGAGTCTAGGGATGTCGAACATCGGGGGGAACTATTTCAGGCTCGGGCCCCTGACCGAAAGTCGGGCCTTGTGAAAACTGCGTAGGCACCCATCGGCCGATCCCGTTGACGGGGTTGAAACCTGCTCGGAGAGTGGTAATCCACGCGAGGGGGACATGCGCGGCAACTCCGCCGCGCAGCGGATCGGGGGGTCTGCCATGAGCGCGTGCACGAGCGTCGGGTCCGAGGGGTATGCCGCCAGGGTGCCGTGGGGAGACGTGCTGCTGTCCGCGATCGCCGCTGTGAGCTGGGCGTTGATCGGCATGGCGGGAACGGCGGCGCTCGGTCTGCACCTGCTGGACGCGGACGCGGCGGGCTCGCTGGGCCCGATGACGGCGGCGGTCGTGGCGCTGGGCGCGGGCGGTTCGGTGACACCAGACGGAGACGTGTCGGCGTTCGGGCTGAAGGGGGCGGAGGCGTACTCGGCCATCGAGATCACGCCATTGGGCGTGAGCGTGGTCGGCGCGCTGCTGCTGTCGTACTTCTTCCTGCGCTCCCTGCGCGGGGCCGGAGTTGTCGTCTCCCCCGCCGAACTCCTCGCACGCGCGGGTGCGGTGGTCGCCCTGTTCGTGGCGATGACGGGTGGTCTGGTCTGGGCGGGTCACGACATCATCACGATCGACGGCGGTGCGCTGGGGATCGACGAGCTGCCCGGCGGCGGCGTGGAGATTCCGGGGCTCGGGGACGTGGGTGACATCGGCGGGCTGCTCCCCGACCGGATCGGTGACCTCGTCGACGCCGAGGCCGCGGTCGGTATCAGCGTCGACACCGCGCCGACCCTGCTGGGCGGGCTGGCCTGGTCCGCCGGGGTTCTGCTGATCGCGCTGCTGGCCTCGCGCAGTACTCCGCTGCCGCGCGGGTGCGCGGCCGTGCACCGGGTGGTGCGGCCCGCCGTGTCCGCCGTGGTCACGGTGGCCCTGACCGCGGTGGCGGCCGGCATCGCGGCGGCCGTCTACGCGGCGGTCGGCGACGACCATCCGCGGCGGATCGCGGCCGCCGCGCTCCTCGGGGCGCCGAACGGGGTCTGGCTCGGCGTCCCGGTCGGCCTGTTCGTGCCGTGGGACGGGCGGGCCACCGGCGAACTCGTGCGGGTTCTCCCCGCTCCGCTGGACGACCTGCTGGGCGCGGGCGCCGACGAGCCGGTCACGCTGGCGCGGCTGGCGGAGCTGGACGGACGGGTGTGGCTGCTGGGGGTGGCGGCGGCCCTGATGATGTTGCTGGCCGGGGTCCTGACGGCGGTACGGACCCCCATGGCTCCGGGCGAGGGGCGCTCCCCCGCTTTCGTGGGGCGCTGCGCGCTGCGGCTCGGCCTCGCGACCGGGGCGGCGCTGCCGCTGCTCTCCTGGCTGAGCGAGGTGTCCGTGGACGCCTCGCTGTCGGTGCTCGGCATCGACGCCTTCGGCGCGGGCCTCGACCTCCGCGCCCACCTCGGCACGGCTCTGCTGCTGGGCGCCCTGTGGGGTGCGGGGGCGGGGGCCGCCGGGGCGTTGCTGGCGCGGGCGAGCGGGGCGGCGGGGGTGCGGGCGACGGGGCTGGCACGGGGTGCCGGGGTGGTGGCGGCGCCGGATGCCGGTGGCCTCGATCACGGGGCGTCCGCCTCGGGTCCGTGCCCGGGACCTGGGCAGGGTGCCGCCGGACAGTACGCCGACCCGCACCGCCGGGCGGGCGACGACGTGTACGGCGCCCCGACCGTGGCGGGCCCGCTCGGGCCGCCGCCGGGAGCACCCCGGCGGCCACCGCACCCGGGGGAACGGCCGCCGTCACGCCGCTGGGGCGAGGTCCCGCCGCCCCCGCCTCCGCCACCGCCCGCGCCGCCGAGGAGGCCGAGGGACGGGGAGTGAGAGGTGATGCAGGGTGGTGCGGGGCAGTGGCGCTGTCCGTCAGGCGGACCTCGAGGGCGGCAGGCACCGGGTGCCGGATACGGTTGGACCACCATGAGCGCTACGCAGACCTCTGACGTTCCCACGCTTCTCGTCAAGATCTTCGGCAAGGACCGGCCGGGCATCACGGCCGGCCTGTTCGACACCCTCGCCGCCTACTCCGTCGACGTCGTCGACATCGAGCAGGTCGTCACCCGTGGCCGGATCGTGCTGTGCGCGCTCGTGACCGAGCCGCCCCGCGGTCTGGAGGGCGATCTGCGGGCCACCGTCCACGGCTGGGCCGAGTCGCTGAAACTCCAGGCGGAGATCATCTCCGGTATCGGCGACAACCGGCCGCGCGGTCTCGGCCGCTCGCTGGTCACGGTGCTCGGGCACCCGCTCACCGCCGAGGCGACGGCCGCCATAGCGGCCCGGATCACCGAGGTCGGCAGCAACATCGACCGTATCTTCCGGCTGGCCAAGTACCCCGTGACCGCCGTCGAGTTCGCGGTGTCCGGCGTGGCGACCGAGCCTCTGCGCACGGCGCTGGCCACGGAGGCCGCGGCGCTCGGTGTGGACGTCGCGGTCGTCTCGGCGGGGCTGCACCGGCGGGCGCAGCGCCTGGTGGTGATGGACGTGGACTCCACGCTGATCCAGGACGAGGTCATCGAGCTGTTCGCCGCGCACGCCGGGTGCGAGGACAAGGTCGCCGACGTGACGGCGGCCGCGATGCGCGGGGAGCTGGACTTCGAGCAGTCGCTGCACGCTCGCGTGGCGCTGCTGGCGGGGCTGGACGCCTCCGTGGTGGACAAGGTCCGCGCCGAGGTGCGGCTGACGCCGGGTGCCCGCACCCTGATCCGCACGCTGAAGCGGCTCGGCTACCAGGTGGGGGTCGTCTCCGGCGGATTCACGCAGGTCACCGATGATCTCAAGGAGCGGCTGGGGCTGGACTTCGCCCAGGCCAACACCCTGGAGATCGTCGACGGCAGGCTGACCGGCCGGGTCACCGGGGAGATCGTGGACCGGGCGGGCAAGGCGCGGCTGCTGCGACGGTTCGCCGCCGAGGCGGGCGTACCGCTGTCGCAGACCGTGGCGATCGGTGACGGCGCCAATGACCTGGACATGCTGAACGCGGCGGGTCTCGGGGTCGCCTTCAACGCCAAACCGGTGGTGCGCGAGGCGGCGCACACCGCGGTGAACGTGCCCTTCCTGGACACCGTCCTCTACCTGCTCGGCATCACCCGCGAGGAGGTGGAGGCCGCGGACACGCTGGACGACGGTCTCGGCGAGGACCTCGGCCTGCCCTCCGACGGGCTCTGAACCTGCGACGAGGGCCCGGACCGTACGGCGCCGGGCCCGCCGCGTCAGCGGTGTGCGCCGGGTGCGGCCCGGTCAGTCGGTCGGCGCCCAGTAATCGACCAGGGAGGCCGCCCCGGGCTCCACGTCCTTCCAGGAGCCGGTGAAGGTCAGGACGGCGAAGGCGGCGGTCGGGAAGCCCCGGCGCCCCATCCGTCCGCGCGCCTCGTCCTCGGCCGAGCCGGCCAGGATCTCGGCGAGTCCCTCCATGCCCGGGTTGTGGCCGATCACCAGCACGTTCCGCAGGTCGTCGGGGGTCTCGTTGAGCACGGCGATCAGCTCGCCGGGCGAGGCCTCGTAGATCCGCTCCTCGTAGACGGTTTTCGGCCGGTGCGGGAACTCGTGGACGGCGAGCTTCCAGGTCTCGCGGGTCCGGGTCGAGGTGGAGCACAGGGCCTGATCGAAGGCGACACCGGTGTCCGCCAGCCGTCGCCCGGCCTCTGCGGCGTCCTTGCGACCCCGATCAGCGAGCGGTCGCTCGTGGTCGGTCACCTGTGGCCAGTCGGCTTTCGCATGCCGGAAAAGGACAATCCTGCGGGGTTCTGCGACGCTCATGGCATCCAGCTTCGCATGAAACAGGCCACGGGGCGCAGGTAGTTGACATGCGGATTCACCGCCGTACGCGCGTCCGGGCCCGGG
This sequence comes from Streptomyces sp. NPDC056128, assembly GCF_042263835.1. Taxonomy (NCBI): domain Bacteria; kingdom Bacillati; phylum Actinomycetota; class Actinomycetes; order Kitasatosporales; family Streptomycetaceae; genus Streptomyces; species Streptomyces sp. NPDC056128. The sequence goes on from NZ_JBHJVQ010000018.1 coordinate 18,601, forward strand.
TCCGGCCTCAGCCCACGGTCAGCTGGAGCAGCCGCTCCAGCAGGTGGGCGATGGCCGGCTGCTCGGTGGCCGCGTGCGCGTCGGCGGGGTTGAGTATCAGCAGGAGCAGCGTCACGAAGGCGAGCACGGGCAGGGCGAGGGCCCACCAGGGGAGCCGGCTGTCGACGCCGCCCCGGGTCGCGCGGGGAGGCCGGGTGTAGGTAGGGGCCGACATGAGTGCCTCCGCTGGTCTTCGAGCGTCCCTGGTCCGTGCTCCGCGTCCCGCCTGTCGCGGGCACATCTCGAAGCTACGGAATCCGCGGGCCCCGACCCATCCGGAGGTCCACCCACTTGACCCTGACCCTTACCCCCTAGGGGATGGGGGGTTAACCCCACCATCCGGCCGGGGCGGGGTCACGGCGAGGCGATCGTCGCGATGATGCCGATGATCACGAAGATCGCGAGGAAGCCGCCGAAGACGAGCAGCATCTTCTTCTGGCCGTTCTGGGGGTTCGGGTCGAGGACTGGCATGCGGCAAGTCTCCCATCCGCCCCCGGCGCGGTGCCGGGCGGGCCGCCCGCCCGCTCAGCGGGCCGCCTCGTCCTCCACCGTGCGGTCGCGTCCGGCCAGGACGCCCACCACGATCTGCGGCACCATCAGCGCGCTCATCAGCGCGATCGGCAGGCCCCAGCCGCCGCTGTGCTGGTAGAGCACGCCGACCAGGAGCGGGCCGGGGATGGAGATCAGGTAGCCGGTGCTCTGCGCGAAGGCCGAGAGCTGGGCGACGCCCGCGCCGGTCCTGGCCCGCATGCCGACCATGGTCAGCGCGAGCGGGAAGGCGCAGTTCGACACGCCGAGCAGCAGGGCCCAGGCCCAGGCACCGCCGGCCGGGGCGAAGTACAGACCGGCGTAGCCGGCGAGGCCGCACAGGCCCAGGACCAGGACGATCGGGCCCTGGTGGGGCAGGCGGGTGGCCACGCGCGGGATGACGAAGGCGAGCGGCACGCCCATCACCATGATCACGGCGAGCAGCAGCCCGGCCGTGCCCGCGGAGACTCCGGCGTCCCGGAAGATCTGCGCCATCCAGCCCATCGTGATGTAGGCGGCGGTGGCCTGGAGGCCGAAGAAGACGGCGAGCGCCCAGGCCGTACGGCTGCGGGTGATCCGTATCGGGGCCTGACCGGCGGCCGGCTCGGCGGGCCGCCCCGGAGACGGGGCGGGCGACACGGCGGAGGGCGCCTCGCGGTGGCGCACGAACGGGATCCACGGCAGGACGGCGGCCGCCCCCACCACGGCCCACACCGCGAGGCCGGGCTGCCAGTGGCCGCCCAGGGCGTTCGTCACCGGCACCGTCGCCGCGGCGGCGACGGAGGTGCCGAAGGCGAGGGCCATCGAGTAGAGGCCGGTCATGGAGCCGACGCGGTCGGGGAAGTAGCGCTTGACGATGACCGGCATCAGGACGTTGCTGACCGCGATGCCCATCAGCGCGAGCGCGGTCGCGGCCAGGAAACCGGCCGTCCCGCCGGCGTACGGCCGGATCAGCAGGCCCGCGGTGATGGCGGCCATGCCCGCGCAGACCACCGCGCCGGGCCCGAAGCGGCGGGCCACCCGGGGTGCCATGACCCCGAAGACGGCGAAGCACAGCGGGGGGACGGAGGTGAGCAGTCCGGCGGCGCTGCCGCTCATGCCGAGCCCGTCGCGGACCTCCTCCAGGAGGGCGCCCAGGCTGGTGATGGCGGGGCGCAGGTTGAGCGCGGCCAGGACGATGCCGAGGATCAGCAGCCGGGTCGTCCACGGCGTCCACGCGCGCGTGCCGGGCGCCTGGAGCGCCGTCGCCGCCTCGCCGGGTATCTCACGCATCCGCGTTTCCGTACGTGTCTCCGTGCGCGTCTCCGTCCGGGTGTCCGTCCGGGCTTCCTCACTAGCCATGAGGCCCATCATAGAATCATGGGATGATTGATTGTCCACTCCTATGTTGTCCACTCCACGTGCGAAGGTGAGCCATGCCTCTCAGCCATCCCCGTCGCTCGGCGCTGTCCGAGCAGGTCATCGCGGCGCTGCGGCAGCAGATCGCCTCGGGCGAGTGGCCGGTCGGTTCCCGCATCCCGACGGAGCCCGAGCTGGTCGAGCAGCTCGGGGTCGCCCGCAACACGGTCCGGGAGGCGGTCCGCGCGCTGGCGCACAACGGCCTGCTGGACATCCGTCAGGGCTCCGGCACGTACGTCGTGGCGACCAGTGAGCTGGCGGGCGTGATGCAGCGCCGCTTCGCCGAGGCCGACCCCCGGCACATCGCCGAGCTGCGGTCCACCCTGGAGTCGGCCGCCGCCCGGCTCGCCGCGGAGCGACGCACGGAGAAGGACCTCAAGCAGCTGGACGCGCTCCTGGTGCGCCGCGAGGAGGCCTGGGAGTCGGGTGACGCCGAGGCGTTCGTGACCGCGGACGCGACCTTCCACCTGGCCGTCGTGGCCGCCTCGCACAACGACGTGATGACCGCGATGTACGCGGACCTGGGCGAGGTGATGCGGGACTGGCTGCGAAGCGACGTCGGCAGCGAGCTGACGCCCGAGAGCCACATGGACCACACCAGGCTGGTGGACGCGATCCGCGCGGGCGACGCCGGGACCGCGGAGGCGGAGGCGGCGGGCTACCCGTTCCTGTGCCGCCCGGGCCGGTTCACCGCACCCTCCGGTGGCTGACCCACGCCGACCGGACCTCCTTCCAGCACCGCCCGTCCAGCCGTACGGTCTGCGCCGGCCCGGCCTCGACCGGCGCGGCGTCGCCGTCGAGGTCCCACCAGCGGGCGCACTCGACGTGCAGCCGCACGAAGTCGGTCGCCGGGTACGGGTTGTGGCAGTGGGCGGTCACGTCGGAGTCGACGACGCGGACCCGGCACGCCGAGCCGAACAGCTCCGCCCGCGCGGAGTCCCCGGTGCCCCCGCGCGCGTGGGACATCGCTTCGTACGGCAGGACCAGCACACAGGCGAGGGCGAGGGACGCCGAGGCGAGGCGGGCGAGCGGACGCACAAGAGGCCTCCTCGGCGGCACTGGGGAGGAAAGGCTCGTGGGGAACGCGGACTCCAGCGTGCGCCGACGGCCGGTCCACCGCCCGCCGGCTGGGCCGGACGGGTGACACGCGAAGGACCCGCACCCGAGGCGGATGCGGGTCCTTGGAGGCGTTCGGACAGGGCTTCCGGTCAGGCGCCGATGGCGTGCAGACCGCCGTCCACGTGGACGATCTCGCCCGTGGTCTTCGGGAACCAGTCGCTCAGCAGCGCGACGACACCGCGGCCGGCCGGCTCCGGGTCCTTGAGGTCCCACTCCAGCGGGGAACGGCTGTCCCACACCGAGGCCAGCTCGCCGAAGCCCGGGATGGACTTGGCGGCCATGGAGCCGATCGGACCGGCCGAGACCAGGTTGCAGCGGATGTTCTGCTTGCCCAGGTCACGCGCCATGTAGCGGCTGGTGGCCTCCAGGGCCGCCTTGGCCGGGCCCATCCAGTCGTACTGCGGCCAGGCGAACTGCGCGTCGAAGGTGAGGCCGACGACCGAGCCGCCGTTCTGCATCAGCGGCAGGCAGGCCATGGTCAGCGACTTCAGGGAGTACGCCGAGACGTGCATGGCCGTGGCGACCGATTCGAACGGCGTGTTCAGGAAGTTGCCGCCGAGCGCGTCCTGCGGGGCGAAGCCGATGGAGTGCACGACGCCGTCGAGGCCGCCCAGCTCCTCGCCGACGATGTCGGCCAGGCGCGCGAGGTGCTCGTCGTTGGTGACGTCCAGCTCGATGACCTTGGTCGGCTTGGGCAGCTTCCTGGCGATGCGCTCGGTCAGCGTGGGACGCGGGAACGCGGTCAGGATGATCTCGGCGCCCTGCTCCTGGGCCAGCTTGGCGGTGTGGAAGGCGATGGAGGACTCCATCAGCACACCGGTGATCAGGACGCGCTTGCCCTCGAGAATTCCGCTCATGGTGATCAGTGACCCATTCCCAGTCCGCCGTCAACGGGAATGACGGCTCCAGTGATGTACGACGCCTCGTCCGAGGCGAGGAACCGCACCGCGGCGGCGATCTCCTCGGGCCGCGCGTACCGGCCCAGCGGCACCTGCGACACGATGTTGGCCCGCTGCTCGTCGGTGAGCACCTTGGTCATGTCGGTGTCCACGAAGCCGGGCGCGACGACGTTGAAGGTGAGGTTGCGCGAACCCAGCTCACGGGCGAGCGAGCGCGCGAAGCCGACCAGACCGGCCTTGGAGGCGGCGTAGTTCGACTGACCCGCGGAGCCGAGGAGCCCGACCACGGAGGAGATCAGGACGACGCGGCCCTTCTTGGCCCGCAGCATGCCGCGGTTGGCGCGCTTGACGACCCGGAAGGTGCCGGTGAGGTTGGTTTCCAGGACCGAGGTGAAGTCCTCCTCGGACATGCGCATCAGGAGCTGGTCCTTGGTGACGCCGGCGTTGGCGACCAGGACCTCGACGGGACCGTGCGCCTCCTCGATCTCCTTGTAGGCCTGCTCCACCTGCTCGGTGTCGGTGATGTCGCACTTGACGGCCAGGAAGCCCTCCGGCGGCTCACCCGAGCGGTATGTGATCGCGACCTTGTCGCCGGCATCGGCGAAAGCGCGGGCGATGGCGAGGCCGATGCCCCGGTTGCCTCCGGTGACGAGAACCGAGCGGCTCAACGGATCACCCTTTCCCTAGCGGTCTGTGGTCCGCCCGAGCACCCGGATGACAGGCGGCTACGGCAGGCGGCTTCATCGAAAACCTATCGGGCCCCGCCTCCCGGCGGAGACTCGGGCACCCACAGTGGCTTACGGGGCTGACTGTCGGATCCCTACAGAACGGACCCGGCCACGGGTAACCGCGCGCGGCGGCAAAGGTGTGGTCGCCGTCCGGCCCGACGCGACATGATGCGGCCCAGGGCGACTGGCCCTGGCCCCCGGTGTCGCGGCAGACGACCGGTCACGTCGACAGAAAGAGACGCAGGTGCCTCACAGCATCGACGAAGCCTTCACGGCACTCCCCCTACGCGCCCTCGCCGACGCCGCCCTCGCACGCGCGCGAGCGCTCGGCGCGGAGCACGCGGATTTCCGCCTCGAACGGGTGCGCAACGCGTCCTGGCGTCTCAGGGACGCCAAACCCGCCGGGTCCTCGGACACCACCGACCTCGGGTACGCGGTGCGGGTGGTGCACGGCGGTACGTGGGGCTTCGCGTCCGGTGTGGACCTGACCATGGACGCCGCCGCGAAGGTCGCCTCGCAGGCGGTGGCGATGGCGAAGCTGTCCGCGCAGGTCATCAGGGCCGCGGGGTCGGACGAGCACGTGGAGCTGGCGGGCGAGCCCGTGCACGCCGACCGGACGTGGGTCTCGTCGTACGAGGTCGACCCGTTCACCGTGCCCGACGAGGAGAAGTCGGCCCTGCTGGCCGACTGGAGCGGGCGGCTGCTGGCGGCCGCCGGGGTCGACCACGTCGACGCCTCGCTGCTCACCGTGCACGAGAACAAGTTCTACGCCGACACGGCCGGGACCGTGACCACGCAGCAGAGGGTGCGGCTGCATCCGGTGCTCACCGCCGTGTCGGTCGACGACTCCAGCGGCGAGTTCGACTCCATGCGGACGCTGGCCCCGCCGGCCGGGCGCGGCTGGGAGTACCTGACCGGCACCGGCTGGGACTGGGACTCCGAGCTGGCCGAGATCCCGGAGCTGCTGGCCGAGAAGATGCGGGCGCCGAGCGTCGAGGCGGGGCTGTACGACCTGGTCGTCGACCCGTCGAACCTGTGGCTGACCATCCACGAGTCCATCGGGCACGCGACCGAGCTGGACCGGGCGCTCGGGTACGAGGCGGCGTACGCCGGTACCTCCTTCGCCACCTTCGACCAGCTCGGCAAGTTGCGCTACGGCTCGGAGCTGATGAACGTCACCGGCGACCGCACCGCCGAGCACGGCCTGGCGACCATCGGGTACGACGACGAGGGCGTCGAGGGCCAGTCCTGGGACCTGGTGAAGGACGGCACGCTGGTGGGCTACCAGCTCGACCGGCGGATCGCGCGGCTCACCGGGTTCGAGCGGTCCAACGGGTGCGCCTACGCCGACTCCCCCGCCCATGTGCCGGTGCAGCGCATGGCCAACGTCTCGCTCCAGCCCGACCCGGGCGGTCTGTCGACCGAGGACCTGATCGGGGGCGTGGACCGCGGGATCTACGTCGTCGGCGACCGTTCCTGGTCCATCGACATGCAGCGCTACAACTTCCAGTTCACCGGGCAGCGCTTCTTCCGGATCGAGAACGGGCGGCTCGCCGGTCAGCTGCGGGACGTGGCCTACCAGGCGACGACCACCGACTTCTGGGGCTCCATGGCGGCCGTCGGCGGCCCGCGGACGTACGTCCTGGGTGGCGCCTTCAACTGCGGCAAGGCCCAGCCGGGGCAGGTCGCGGCCGTCTCCCACGGCTGCCCCTCCGCCCTGTTCAAGGGAGTCAACATTCTGAACACCACGCAGGAGGCGGGTCGATGAGCGCGGGTACGAGCAGGCCGCACGAGATCGTCGAGCGGGCGCTGGAGCTGTCCCGGGCGGACGGCTGCGTCGTCATCGCCGACGAGGAGTCCACCGCCAACCTGCGCTGGGCGGGCAACGCGCTCACCACCAACGGCGTCACGCGCGGGCGCACGCTGACCGTCGTCGCCACCGTCGACGGTCAGCAGGGCACGGCGTCCGGTGTCGTGTCGCGCTCGGCGGTGACCGTGGACGAGCTGGAGCCCCTGGTGCGCGCCGCCGAGGCCGCCGCCCGCGGCGCCGGTCCCGCCGAGGACGCGCAGCCGCTGGTCACCGGCGTGCCCGAGTCGCCCGACTTCACCGACACCCCCGCCGAGACGTCCTCGGCCGTGTTCGCGGACTTCGCGCCCGCCCTCGGGGAGGCGTTCGCACGCGCGCGTGCGGGCGGCCGGGAGCTGTACGGATTCGCCAACCACGAGATGACGTCGACCTACGTGGGGACCTCCACGGGGCTGCGGCTGCGGCACGACCAGCCCAACGGGACGCTGGAGCTGAACGCCAAGTCGCCCGACCGGACCCGGTCGGCGTGGGCGGGGCGCTCCACGCGGGACTTCAAGGACGTCGATCCGGGTGCGCTCGACGCCGACCTGGCCGTACGCCTAGGCTGGGCGGAGCGGCGGGTGGAGCTGCCGGCGGGCCGGTACGAGACGCTGCTGCCGCCGACCGCGGTCGCCGACCTGCTGATCTACCAGCTGTGGTCGGCCTCGGGGCGGGACGCCGTCGAGGGGCGCACGGTGTTCTCCAAGCCGGGCGGCGGCACGCGCGTCGGCGAGCGGCTGGGCGAGCTGCCGCTGACCCTGCGCAGCGACCCGCACGAGCCGGGGCTGGAGAGCGCGCCCTTCGTGGTCGCGCACTCCTCCGGCGGCGACCAGTCGGTGTTCGACAACGGGCTGCCGGTGGCGGCCACCGACTGGATCCGCGCGGGTGAGCTGCACCGGCTGACGACCACCCGGCACAGCGCGGCCCTGACCGGGCTGCCGGTGGCCCCGGCGATCGGCAACCTGGTCCTGGACGGCGGCTCGGACCGCTCGCTGGAGGACATGGTGGCCGGCACGGAGCGCGGGCTGCTGCTGACCTGCCTCTGGTACATCCGCGAGGTCGATCCGGCCACGCTGCTGCTGACCGGGCTGACCCGGGACGGCGTCTACCTGGTCGAGAACGGCGAGGTCGTCGGCGAGGTGAACAACTTCCGGTTCAACGAGTCGCCGGTGGGCCTGCTGGGGAGGGCCACGGAGGCCGGGCGGACGGAGAAGACGCTGCCCAGGGAGTGGGGCGACTGGTTCACCAGGGCGGCGATGCCCGCGCTGCGGGTCCCCGATTTCAATATGAGCTCTGTCAGTCAGGGCGTATAACCTCGTAGTCGGCCGTCACCCGGCCGACCGAAGATCATTAAGCCGTATGAGCATGTAGGAGACAAGAGAACCGTGACGGACATCGTCGACGAGCTGAAGTGGCGCGGGCTGTTCGCCCAGTCCACCGACGAGGACGCTTTGCGCAAGGCGCTCGCGGACGGTCCCGTCACGTTCTATTGCGGTTTCGACCCGACCGCGCCGTCCCTGCACGTCGGGCACCTGGTGCAGGTGCTCACCGTGCGCCGGCTCCAGCAGGCCGGTCACCGGCCGCTGGCGCTGGTCGGCGGCGCTACGGGGCAGATCGGCGACCCGCGCCCGACCGCGGAGCGCACGCTGAACTCGCCGGAGACCGTCGCGGGCTGGGTCGACCGGCTGCGCGGCCAGATCGAGCCGTTCCTGACCTTCGAGGGCGAGAACGCGGCCGTGATGGTCAACAACCTCGACTGGACCGAGGGCCTCTCGGCCATCGAGTTCCTGCGGGACATCGGCAAGCACTTCCGGGTCAACAAGATGCTGACCAAGGACTCCGTGGCCCGGCGCCTGGAGTCCTCGGAGGGCATCAGCTACACGGAGTTCAGCTACCAGCTGCTCCAGGCCATGGACTTCCTCCAGCTCTACCGGAGGTACGGCTGCACGATGCAGCAGGGCGGCAGCGACCAGTGGGGCAACCTCACGGCCGGCCTCGACCTGCTGCACCGGCTGGAGCCGGACGCCGGCGTCCACGCCTACGCGACGCCGCTGATGACCAAGGCGGACGGCACCAAGTTCGGCAAGACCGAGGGCGGCGCGGTCTGGCTCGACCCGGAGATGACCACGCCGTACGCGTTCTACCAGTTCTGGCTGAACGTGGACGACCGGGACATCTCGACGTACTCGCGCATCCTGTCCTTCCGCTCCCGCGAGGAGCTGGAGGAGCTGGAGCGGCAGACCGAGGAGCGTCCGCAAGCCCGGGCGGCGCAGCGCGCGCTGGCGGAGGAGCTGACGACGCTGGTGCACGGCGCCGGGCAGACGGCCGCCGTGATCGCCGCGTCCAAGGCCCTCTTCGGCCAGGGCGACCTGGCCGAGCTGGACGACCGGACGCTCGCCGCGGCCCTCTCCGAGCTGCCGCACGTCGAGGTCACCGAGCTGGGCCCGGTCGTCGACCTGTTCGCCGAGGTCGGCCTGGTCGCCAGCAAGTCCGCCGCCCGCCGCACGGTGAAGGAGGGCGGTGCCTACGTGAACAACGTCAAGGTCGCCGGCGAGGACGCGGTCCCCGCCAAGGAGGACCTGCTGCACGGGCGCTGGCTGGTGCTGCGCCGCGGCAAGAAGAACCTGGCCGCGGTGGAGGTCACCGGCGCCTGAGCACACGGGTGGGGGCGGCCCCGGTACCTCGCGGTGCCGGGGCCGCCCCCGTGCCGTACGGGGTGCTCACCGTCAGGCCCGGCCGCGTCGTTTGTTGCCGCGGACCGCCATGTAGGCCGCATCGCCGAGGGCGACGATGATGATCGCGGCGACCAGCTGGAACACGTGCCGCCACCAGTCGATGCCCGAGGTCGCGTCCACCCCGGCCGCACGGGCCACCGCGTTGCCGACGATCGCGCCGAGCATGCCGAAGATGGTGGTCAGCCACAGCGGACTGTGCTGCTTCCCGGGGATGATCGCCTTGGCGATGAGACCGAGCACGAATCCGACGATGATCGCCCACAACCAGCCCATGACTGCCTCCTCGTACGGCTCCACGCGAGCATTGCCGCCAGTCTTCGGCCGTACCGCGTACGGCGCATGCGGGATACGGCCGAACGGGGGACCCGCGGCTGTGCCGACCGGCGCAGGCCGTCCGCGCACCGAGTGGTGCCCCGGTCTCGTGGGCGGCGCGAGGGCGGCGTAACGTGGGGAGTTGTCCGGGACCGGTGTCCCCGAGCGGCCACGGACGGAAGCGGGGCGGGGACGGTCCGATCGGGCGGATGGTGGAACCAGATGCGGAAGCACAGTGCCGGCGGCGTCGAGGTGTTCCGGATCACCGGGGCCCGGACGGGCCTCCATGACGACGTGCGCGCGCGACAGCGCCGGTACGTCATCTCGATGTCGGTCCGCACCGTGTCGGTGGTCCTCGCGGCCTGCCTGTGGAACGTGGAACGGCACGTCGCGATCGTGGCCCTGGTACTCGGCGTGGTCCTGCCGTACATCGCGGTCGTGATCGCCAACGCCGGGCGCGAGAACGCGCCATCTTTGCCGTCGACGTTCGTGAGGCCCCAGACGCCTCCGATGATCTTGCCGCCGCGGGCGGACGACGCCTCCGAGGAATCCGTCCCGGAGGACGCGATGTCGGATCCGTCGCCGGGAGCGGCGGGCGAGTCGCGCGGCCGGCCGTGACCTCGCGGCGCCCTCCGGCGGGGGCGTGCATTCCGCGCCAGGCCGAAGATCTGCTCAGATGAATCGTGCTGTTCCGGTGCCGGGCGATGGGTGACCCATGACATACTTCCTACGCGCTCCGCATCCCCCGTCGGAGCGACGGACCGACGCCGGGCAGCTCCCCCCGTGGCTGCTCGGCGTCGCCTTTTGTGTGAACCTGTGAGACGAACCTGTGAGTGACGACACCGCCCCGGACAACGCTCCGGAGGCCGCCCCCATCTGCTCCGCCAAGGGCTGCCGCACGGCCGCCGTGTGGGTGCTGGCGTGGAACAACCCGAAGATCCACACGCCCGAGCGGCGCAAGACGTGGATCGCCTGCGACGAGCACCGGGAACATCTGTCGCAGTTCCTCGGCATGCGGGGCTTCCTCAAGGACGTGGTCCCGCTGACCGAGTGGGAGCCCCCGGAGACCCCCTAGCCCGGACCGGCCCGCCGCTAGCCCCCGATCGCCGACATCGGCCGGTCGGGCTGCACGAACGACGGGTCGTCGAGGCCGGCGCCGGCCTTCTTGCCCCACATGGCGAGGCGCCAGATCCGGGCGACCTCCTCGTCGGGGGCGTCGGAGCGCAGGGCGGCCCGCAGGTCGGTCTCCTCGCGGGCGAAGAGGCAGGTGCGCACCTGGCCGTCGGCGGTCAGGCGGGTGCGGTCGCAGGCCGAGCAGAACGGGCGGGTGACGGAGGCGATGACGCCGACGCGGTGCGGGCCGCCGTCCACGACCCAGCGCTCGGCGGGGGCCGAGCCGCGCTCCTCGGAGCCCTCAGCGGTCAGCTCGAAGCGGGTGCGCAGCGAGGTGAGGATGTCACCGGCGGTGACCATGCCGTCGCGCTTCCAGCCGTGCTGGGCGTCCAGGGGCATCTGCTCGATGAACCGCAGCTCGTAGTCGTGCTCGACCGCCCAGGCGAGCAGGTCGGGGGCCTCGTCGGCATTGAGCCCCGGCATCAGGACGCTGTTGACCTTCACCGGGGTCAGCCCCGCCTCGCGGGCGGCCGCCAGGCCCTCCAGGACGTCCTTGTGGCGGTCCCGGCGGGTGAGGGTCTTGAAGACGTCGGGGCGCAGGGTGTCCAGCGAGACGTTGACCCGGTCCAGGCCCGCCGCCTTCAGGGCCGTCGCCGTGCGCCTGAGGCCGATGCCGTTGGTGGTGAGGGACATCTGGGGGCGCGGGGCGAGGGCGGCGACGCGCTCGACGATGCCGACCAGGCCGGGGCGCAGCAGCGGCTCGCCGCCGGTGAAGCGGACCTCCTCGATGCCGAGGGAGGTGACCGCGATGTCGATGAGGCGGACGATCTCGTCGTCCGTGAGCAGGTCGGGCTTGGCCAGCCACTGGAGGCCCTCTTCGGGCATGCAGTAGGTGCAGCGCAGGTTGCAGCGGTCGGTGAGCGAGACCCTCAGGTCGGTGGCCACTCGGCCGTAGGTGTCGATGAGCACGTGGGCCCCCTCCCTCGACGCGGATCGGCGGAGCACTTGGCTCCTGCTACACCTGCGAGCCTACGTGACCGGTCCGACATCCACAGGGGCCCGATCCCTACGACGTGCGGCGCGGCCCCGTCGTAGGGATCTACGACGGGGCCGCGGGCGAGGCGGATCAGTGCGCTCCGGTGCCGGTCAGGGAGCGGACCTCCAGCTCGGCGTACTTCGCCTTGTCGGGTTCCTCCTTGGACAGGACCGTGCCGAGCCAGCCCATGAGGAAGCCGAACGGGATGGAGATGATGCCCGGGTTCTTCAGCGGGAACCAGGCGAAGTCGACGTCGGGGAACATCGCCTTCGGGTCGCCGGAGACCACGGGCGAGAACAGCACCAGGCCGACGGCGACGATCAGACCGCCGTAGATCGACCACAGGGCGCCCTGGGTGGTGAACTTCTTCCAGAAGAGGCTGTACAGGATGGTCGGCAGGTTGGCGGACGCGGCGACGGCGAAGGCCAGGGCGACCAGGCCGGCCACGTTCAGGTCGCGGGCGAGGGCGCCCAGCCCGATGGAGACGACGCCGATGAAGACGGTCGCCCAGCGGGCCGCCCGCATCTCCTCCCGCTCGGTGGCCTTCCCCTTGCGGATGACGTTGGCGTAGATGTCGTGCGCGAAGGAGGAGGACGAGGCGAGGGTGAGGCCGGCGACCACGGCGAGGATGGTCGCGAAGGCCACCGCCGAGATCGTGGCCAGCAGGATCGCGCCCCAGGCCGAGTCGACGCCGCCCACGTGCAGCGCGAGCAGGGGCGCGGCCGTGTTGCCGGATGGGTTGGACGCGATGATCTCGTCCTTCCCGACGAGCGCGGCGGCACCGAATCCGAGGGCGATGGTCATCAGGTAGAAGGCGCCGATGATGCCGATCGCCCAGTTCACGGACTTACGGGCGGCCTTGGCGTTGGGCACCGTGTAGAAGCGGATCAGGATGTGCGGCAGGCCGGCGGTGCCGAGCACCAGGGCGATGCTCAGGGAGATGAAGTCCAGCTTGGTGGTGCCGCTCGTGCCGTACTGGAGGCCCGGCTCCAGGAAGGCGGCGCCCGCGCCGCTGTTGTCCGCGGCCTTGCCGAGCAGGTCGGAGATGTTGAAGTCGAACTTCAGCAGCACCAGGAAGGTGATCAGGATGGTGCCGCTGATCAGCAGCACGGCCTTGACCATCTGGACCCAGGTGGTGCCCTTCATGCCGCCGATGGAGACGTACACGATCATCAGGATGCCGACGAGGGCGACGATGAGGATCTTGCCCGCGTCGGAGGTGATGCCGAGCAGCAGCGAGACGAGGACGCCCGCGCCCGCCATCTGGGCCAGCAGGTAGAAGATCGAGACGACGATCGTGGAGGTGCCGGCGGCGGTGCGCACGGGGCGCTGGCGCATGCGGTACGCGAGGACGTCACCCATGGTGTAGCGGCCGGAGTTCCGCAGCGGCTCGGCCACCAGGAGCAGGGCGACCAGCCAGGCGACCAGGAAGCCGATGGAGTACAGGAAGCCGTCGTAGCCGAAGAGGGCGATCGCGCCGGCGATGCCGAGGAAGGACGCGGCGGACATGTAGTCGCCGGAGACGGCGAGTCCGTTCTGGAAGGCGCTGAAGGACCGGCCGCCCGCGTAGAAGTCGGCGGCGTCCTTGGTCTGGCGGCCCGCCCAGACGGTGATCCCGAGCGTCGCGAGGACGAAGACCGCGAAGAGCGTGATGATGAGCGGCCGGTGCTCGCTGGCCTCGTTGGCGGCCAGCTCGGCGGCGAGAACGGTCTGTGCGGGGCTCATGCGCCGCCCTCCATCCGGGACTTGATGGCCTCGGCCTTGGGGTCGAGCTTCGCGGCGGCGTGCCGCGAGTACCACCAGGCGATGAGGAACGTGGTGACGAACTGGGCGATGCCGAAGACGAAGGCGACGTTGATGTTGCCGAACAGCTTGGTGCCCATGAAGTCGCCGGCGTAGTTCGACAGCAGCACGTACAGCAGGTACCAGACGACGAACGCGATCGTCAGCGGGAACGCGAAGGAGCGGAAGGAGCGGCGCAGTTCGGCGAACTCGGCGCTCTGCTGCACTTCGGAGAACTCCTCGGCGGAGGGGAGTCGGTGTTCCTCTGTCGAGGGGGGCTCCTCTTTCGAGGGGGGTGGTGCGTCGGTGGCCACGGAGTCTCCTCGTACGACGGACATGACGGCTTGGACCTCGGTGTTCTCGCTGGGAGCTGATCGTGCTCGGGCTCCCTGTCCAACGACACGGCCCCCCACGGGGACCGGTTCAACGCCCGGGCCACTTTCCGAAGTCACCCTCGGTGGGTCATTGCTGGCCAGCGACTTCGGGGGATAGCTTCACCCTGCACCACTCCGTCATGTACCTGCCCGAGCACCACCCGTGTCTCGGGCCGGTTTCGTTTCCGGATGATGTGGAGACCCCATGGATCATCTGCGTTCCCCGCGTTCCAGACGCAGGCTCGCCCTCGCCGTACCGGTCGTGCTCTCGCTCACCGCGTCGCTCGGCTTCCTGCCGGCGGCCGCGCAGGCGGCCCCGGACGCGCGGGCAGGCCAGTCCGCGGCCGCCGAAGCGCCGAGCCTGGCGTACGTCGTCAACACCCGCACGGACCACCGGACGATCGCGTCCGTCGAGCGCGCGATAGCCAGGACGGGCGGCACCGTGGTCGCCACCTACGACAAGATCGGGGTGATCGTCGCCCACTCGGCCGAGCCCGGCTTCGCCGCCGCGATGCGCGAGGTCCGGGGCGTGCGGTCGGCGGGCGCGACCCGCACCGCGCCGCTGACCGCCGCCGCGACGACGGACCAGGGCGCCGCCCAGCCGCTCACCGCCGAGCAGGCCGCGCGGACCGCGCGGGCGTCCGAGGCCGCGGGAGCGGGCGAGCCGCTGGAAGCGGACCAGTGGGACCTGCGCGCGATAGGCGCCGACAAGGCCGCGAAGATCAACCCGGGCAGCTCCCGCGTCACCGTCGCCGTGATCGACACCGGCGTCGACGACACCCACCCCGACCTCGCCCCGAACTTCTCCGCCTCGCAGTCCGCCAACTGCGTCGGCGGCAAGGCGGACACCAGCGCGGGCGCCTGGCGGCCGTACACCGCCGAGGACTACCACGGCACCCACGTGGCGGGTGAGATAGCCGCCGCCCGCAACGGCGTCGGCGTCGCCGGTGTCGCACCGGGCGTGAAGGTGTCGAGCATCAAGGTGAGCGACCCGGACAACGGGCTCTTCTACCCCGAGAACGTCGTGTGCGCGTTCATGTTCGCCGCCGACCGCGGGGTGGAGATCACCAACAACAGCTACTACGTGGACCCGTGGCTGTACAACTGCATGGACGACCCCGACCAGCGCGCCATCGTCGACGCGGTCAACCGGGCCCAGCTGTACGCCCAGCGCAAGGGAACCCTGCACCTCGCCTCCGCCGGCAACTCCAACCACGACCTGGACTCCGACGCGATCGTCGACGACTCAAGCCCCGACGACTCCACGCCGGTGACGCGGACGATCGACCCGCACGAGTGCTACGACGTGCCGACCCAGCTGCCGGGCGTCGTCACGGTCAGCGCGACGGGTGTCGACAAGGAGAAGTCGTACTACTCCTCGTACGGCAAGGGCGTCGTCGACGTCGCCGCGCCGGGCGGTGACGGGCGCTACCAGATCCCGGACACGCCCTCGAAGAACGGCCGCATCCTGTCGACCATGCCGAACAACGCGTACGGCTACCTCCAGGGCACCTCGATGGCCTCGCCGCACGCGGCGGGCGTGGCCGCGCTGCTGAAGTCGGAGCATCCCTGGGCGTCCCCCGCGCGGTTGCAGTGGCTGCTGAAGGCCCAGGCGGACAACCCGGGCTGCCCCGACTCCTACGACCAGGACGGCGACGGCGCGCAGGACGCCACGTGCGAGGGCGGCGGGCGCGTCAACGGCTTCTACGGCTTCGGCATCGTCAACGCGCTCCGCGCGGTGAAGTGACCCGCCCGACACCGGCCCCCCTCTACCTTCCTTCCCGTCACGCACCGGTTTCAGCAACGAACTGGAGACACCGCACATGACAGCACCTCTCTCGCGTCACCGCCGCGCCCTCGCGATCCCGGCCGGCCTGGCCGTGGCCGCCTCGCTGGCGTTCCTGCCGGGCACCCCGGCCGCCGCGGCGGAGGCCGCCCCCTCCTCCGCGGCGGACGCGACCTCGCTCAGCTACGTCGTCAACGTCTCCCCCGGGCACGGGCCTTCGGCGTCCGTGCGCAAGGCGATAGCCAAGGCCGGCGGCACGATCGTGACGTCGTACGACCGGATCGGCGTGGTCGTCGTCCACTCCGCGAACCCGGACTTCGCCAAGTCCGTCCGCAAGGTGCGGGGCGTGCACTCGGCCGGTGCCACGCGTACCGCGCCGCTGCCCTCGGCCGCCACGACCGACACGGGCGCGCCGAAGGTGCTCAGCGGCAAGGAGATCGCCGCCGCCGAGGCCTCCGAGGGCCAGGACCCGCTGCAGGGCCTCCAGTGGGACCTGCCCGCCATCAAGGCGGACAAGGCGCACGAGAAGACGCTGGGCAGCAAGAAGGTGACCGTCGCCGTCATCGACACCGGCGTGGACGACACCCACCCGGACATCGCCCCGAACTTCGACCGGGACGCGTCCGTCAACTGCGTCTCGGGCAAGCCGGACACCACGGATGGCGCCTGGCGGCCGGGCGCGGCGGAGAGCCCGCACGGCACCCACGTGGCCGGTGAGATCGCCGCCGCCAAGAACGGCGTCGGCATGACCGGTGTGGCGCCCGGGGTGAAGGTCTCCGGCATCAAGGTGTCCAACCCCGACGGCTTCTTCTACACCGAGGCCGTGGTCTGCGGCTTCGTGTGGGCGGCCGAGCACGGCGTCGACGTGACCAACAACAGCTATTACACCGACCCCTGGTACTTCAACTGCAAGGACGACCCGGACCAGAAGGCGCTCGTCGAGGCCGTCTCCCGGGCGTCGCGGTACGCGGAGCGGAAGGGCGCGGTCAACGTCGCCGCGGCCGGCAACGAGAACTACGACCTCTCCGCCGACGAGATCACCGACCCGTCCTCCCCGAACGACACGACGCCCGGCGACCGGACCGTCGACCCGTCCGAGTGCCTGGACATCCCGACCCAGCTGCCGGGTGTCGTGACGGTCGCGTCGACCGGCGCGAAGGGCCTCAAGTCGTCCTTCTCCAACCACGGTCTGGGCGTCGTCGACATCGCCGCGCCCGGCGGTGACTCGACGGCGTACCAGAAGCCCGAACCGCCCGCCACCAGCGGACTGATCCTCGGCACGCTGCCCGGCGGCAAGTGGGGCTACATGGCCGGTACGTCGATGGCGTCGCCGCACGTCGCGGGCGTCGCCGCGCTGATCAAGTCGACGCACCCGTACGCCCCGCCGGCCCTGGTCAAGGCGCTGCTGTACGCACAGGCCGACGCCACGCCGTGCACCAAGCCGTACGACATCGACGGCGACGGCAAGGTCGACGCGGTGTGCGAGGGCTCGAAGAACCGCAACGGTTTCTACGGGTGGGGCATGGCCGACGCGCTGGACGCGGTGCGCTGGTAGCCGGTATCCACCGGGGAACTTGCCCGGATCTGGGGACTTGGTGAAGATCCTGGGGTGACCCCGATACGACCCAAGTCCCGGACCACCGGTACCGGACGGCACGCGACGCCCTCCGGTACCGGCCGGACCGCGGCCGTACTCGCGCTGGTGGCGCTGGCCGCGCTGATACCGGTGCTCGGCCCCTCCCCCGCCCTGCGCGGCACGGGAGAGGCCGAGGCACCGGGCACCGGCGGCATCGCGCTGCTGCGCGCGGCGCTCTTCGCCGCGCTGTGCGTGCCGCTCGGCGAACTGTTCGTGAACCGGCTGGCCCGGTCGCTGCCCGGCGCGCCCCCGGAGCGGCCCCGCAGTTGGTCGCCGTACGCCGCCGGGGTCGGATTCGTCGCCGCCCTGGGGCTGGCGTCGGTCGTGGCGACGGGCAACCTGGTGCCGGACGGCGCCGCCGACATCGACGTGGGCGGTCTCTACGCCTCCCGGGACGGCAAGCTCGCGCTGCTGGAGGTCAACGGGTTCCTCGCGGCCGGTCTGTGCGCCGCCTCGCGCCGGCCCGGCAGCCAGGTGTGGCCGCTGGCCGCCGTGATCGTCGCGGAGGCGCTGCGCGCCCACCCCACGACCGAGTACAGCCCGCTGACCGGCTCCGGTCTGACCCTGGTCCATCTGACGTGCGCCTCGCTGTGGGCGGGCGGCCTGCTGTACGCCCTGCGGACGCTGCGGCGGTGGCGGGGTGCCGAGGCGGGTCCGGCGCTGCTCGGGCTCTACGCGCGCGTGGCGGCCGTTCTGCTGGCCGCGCTCACGGCGACCGGGGTGTGCAGTTCGCTGCGCCGGATGGAGCCGGGCACGATCGTGGACCAGCTGACGGACACGGCGTACGGGCGGGTACTGCTCGCCAAGGTGCTCCTGGTGGCCGCCGTCGCCGCCCTCGCCCTGTGGGCCAGGATCCGGCTGAGCCGCGCGGCGGACCCGCTGACGGCCTGCTCCCCCGCGCGCGCGGAGGTCGTCGCGCTGGGGGCGGTGGTCGCGGTGTCGGGTCTCCTGACGGCCCTTCCGGTACCGATCCGGTGGTGAGCAACCCTCCCCGGCGGTGGAGAACTTGACGGAGGAACCGTTTCGCCGGTGGAGCGGGCGGCACCTCCGGCACCGCGGTGTCGGTCCCGGCCCGTATCCTCA
This sequence comes from Streptomyces sp. NPDC056128, assembly GCF_042263835.1. Classification (NCBI taxonomy): domain Bacteria; kingdom Bacillati; phylum Actinomycetota; class Actinomycetes; order Kitasatosporales; family Streptomycetaceae; genus Streptomyces; species Streptomyces sp. NPDC056128. The sequence continues at coordinate 37,015 of NZ_JBHJVQ010000018.1, forward strand.
GTGACCATGCTCGAAGACCGTACGATCGCGGCGCCGTCCGCGACTGCCTGGCCGGCCGCGTATCCGCGGGGATACGCGGTCGTCGACGTGGAGACCACCGGCCTGGCCCGCGACGACCGCATCATCTCCGCTGCCGTGTACCGGCTGGACGCGCGCGGCGAGGTCGAGGACCACTGGTACACGCTGGTCAATCCGCAGCGGGACCCGGGTCCGGTGTGGATACACGGTCTGACGAGCGACGTACTGCGGGACGCGCCGCTCTTCCCCGACGTCGCCGAGGAGTTCGCGGCCCGGCTCGACGGGAGGGTCCTCGTCGCGCACAACGCGGTCTTCGACTGGCAGATGATCGCCCGCGAGTACGCCCGCGCGCGGCGGGAGGCGCCGGTGCGTCAACGGCTGTGCACCATCGCGCTCTCCAAGGAGCTGCGCCTGCCCCTGCCCAACCACAAGCTGGAGTCGCTGGCCGCCCACTACGGCGTCGTACAGCAGCGGGCGCACCACGCGCTGGACGACGCGCGGGTGCTGGCGGAGGCGTTCCGGCCGAGCCTGGCCGCGGCGGCGGCCGGGGGCGTGCGGCTGCCGCTGCACGAGTGCCGGCCGCTGACCGAGTGGTCGGACCGGCCCGCGCCCCGCATCGGGCAGCAGGCGGGCTACGGCTCCTACCGGCCGAACAGTTGGCGCCCCTCCCGCAAGAGGCCCGCCTGCCCGTATCCCAACCCGGGCCGGTACGAAGCGGGCAAACGGCTCAAGCAGGGCATGCGGGTCGCCTTCTCGGGTGACACCTCCGTGGAGCGGGACCTGCTGGAGGACCGGGCGACCGAGGCCGGGCTGCACGTCGCCACCAGCCTGTCCCGGCTGACCAGCCTGCTGGTCACCAACGACCCGGACTCGGGCACCTCCAAGGTGGTCAAGGCCCGGCAGTACGGCACGCCGGTGGTGGACGAGGCGGCGTTCGGACAGCTGCTCGCGGACGTCGAGGCGGCGGACGTGGCCCCGTGACGGGGGCCGGGACGGAGCCGGGACGGGCCGTACGGACGGGTGATTCCCGGCGACTCGCCCGGCGTCCGCTCGCCCGCGTCGCGACGACGGCCCACCCTGTGGCGCATGGCGACATGTGAAGTCTGCGGCAACAACTACGGAATGACCTTCGAGGTCCACGCCCAGGGAGCGGTGCACGTCTTCGACTGCTTCTCCTGCGCGATCCACCGGATGGCACCCATCTGCGAGCACTGCCGGGTACAGATCATCGGCCAGGGCGTCGAGGTCGAGGGCCACTGGTACTGCGGCGCCCACTGCGCCCGCGCGGAGGGGAGGGCGGGGATCATCGACAAGGTCTGAGCCCCGGCCCGCGCAAGCCCCCACCCGCCGCGTCGCGCCCCACGACCGAGTTGTACCGTCGTGGGGTGTACCGGTTCCTGTTGTCCCGCCAGTGGGTGATCCTCACCCTCGTGGCGCTCGCGCTCATCCCGACGATGATCGAGCTGGGCTTCTGGCAGCTGCACCGCCATGAGCACAGGGTCGCGCTGAACAAGGTGATCGCGGACTCCCTGGCGGCCCGGCCCGTACCGGCCGAGACCATGACCTCACCCGGGGCGAAGGTCGGCGACGACGACCTCTACCGCCGGGTGACGGCCAAGGGGCACTTCGACACCGCCGAGGAGGTCGTCGTGCGCCGCCGCACCAACGCGGACGACCGGGTCGGCTACCACGTCCTCACCCCGTTCGTGCTGGACGACGGCAAGGTGCTGATGGTCAACCGGGGCTGGATCCCCTCGAACGGCGCCAGCCAGACCGCCTTCCCCGAGATTCCGGCGCCCCCGGCGGGCGAGACCACCGTCACCGGCCGGCTGATGCCCGACCAGACGACCGAGGACAGCGGCATCAAGAACGTCGCGGGCCTGCCCGACCGCCAGGTCATGCTCATCAACAGCGAGCAGCAGGCGGAACGCCTCGGCAAGCAGGTCCTCGGGGGCTACGTCGAGATGACCGAGCCGAAGCCCGCGGGCGACACGCCCGAGCTGATCGCGGAGCCCGACCACGACAGCATCGGCAACCACATGGCGTACGCCGTCCAGTGGTGGCTGTTCGCCGCCGGTGTGCCGATCGGCTGGTTCGTGCTCGCCCGCCGCGAGGTCCGGGACCGGGCGTCCGAGGACGGCGAGGACGAGGACGAGACCGAGGAGGCCGCGGAGCCCGCCGCGGTGTAGCCGGACGGCAGCAGGACGGCGGTCCGATTGCGCCGCTCCCGGTCGGGAAGACGAAATCCCGTGCACACCGACATCGAGGACTACGCGCTCATCGGCGACCAGCAGACCGCCGCCCTGGTCTCCACGGACGGCTCCGTGGACTGGCTCTGCCTCCCCCGCTTCGACTCCGCGGCCTGCTTCGCCAAGCTCCTGGGCGACGAGGACAACGGCCACTGGCGCATCGCCCCCAAGGGCGCCGAGCGCTGCACCCGGCGCGCCTACCGGCCGGACACCCTCGTCCTCGACACCGAGTGGGAGACCGAGGAGGGTTCGGTCCGGGTCACCGACCTGATGCCCCAGCGGGACCGCGCCCCGGACCTGGTCCGTGTCGTGGAGGGCCTGAGCGGCGAGGTCACGCTGCACAGCGTGCTCCGGCTGCGCTTCGACTACGGCTCGGTCGTCCCGTGGGTGCGCAGGTCCGACGGGCACCGCGTGGCCGTCGCCGGGCCGGACTCGGCGTGGCTGCGCAGCGAACCCGAGGTGCGCAGCTGGGGCGAGGACTTCGGAACCCACTCGGAGTTCACGGTCGCCGCGGGCGAGAAGGTCGCGTTCGTGCTGACCTGGCACCCCTCGCACGAACAGCGTCCGCCGCTGATCGACCCGTTCCTCGCGCTGGAGCACAGTGTCGAGGACTGGCGGGAGTGGGCCGCGCGATGCCGCTACGACGGTCCGCACCGGGATGCCGTGGTCCGCTCCCTGATCACGCTGAAGGCGCTCACCTACCAGCCCACCGGCGGCATCGTGGCCGCCCCCACCACCTCGCTGCCCGAGGAACCGGGCGGCGTGCGCAACTGGGACTACCGCTTCTGCTGGCTGCGCGACTCCACGCTCACCCTGGGCGCCCTCCTGTCGGCCGGGTACCTGGAGGAGGCCGAGGCATGGCGCGACTGGCTGCTGCGCGCGGTCGCGGGCAGCCCGGACGACCTCCAGATCATGTACGGCCTCGCGGGCGAGCGGCGGCTGCCGGAGTTCGAGCTGCCGTGGCTGTCCGGCTTCGCCGGGGCCGCCCCCGTACGGATCGGCAACGACGCGGTGAACCAGCTCCAGTTGGACGTGTACGGCGAGGTCATGGACTCCCTGTCGCTGGCCCGGCAGGCGGGCATGCGTCCGCGGCCGCAGATGTGGGAGCTGCAGTGCGCCCTGATCGACTTCCTGGCCACGGCGTGGCGGGAGCCCGACGAGGGGCTCTGGGAGGTGCGCGGCGGGCGCCGGCAGTTCGTGCACTCGAAGGTGATGGCGTGGGTGGCCCTGGACCGCGCGGTGCGCACCCTGGAGGACCATCCCGAGCTGGACGGCGGTGACCTGGAGGGCTGGCGCGCGCTGCGCGAGGAGGTGCACCGCGAGGTGTGCGAGAAGGGGTACGACCCGGAGCGGAACACCTTCACCCAGTCCTACGGCTCGCGGGAGCTGGACGCCTCGCTGCTGCTGATACCGCGCGTGGGCTTCCTGCCCGCGGACGACCCGCGGGTGGTCGGCACGGTCGACGCGATCGGCGCGGAACTGACCCGGGACGGCCTGGTGCGCCGCTACAGCACCGAGGGGGAGCCCGTCGACGGGCTGCCGGGCAGCGAGGGGACGTTCCTCGTGTGCTCGTTCTGGTACGCGGACGCGCTGCACGCGACCGGCCGGACCAAGGAGGCCCGGCAGCTGTTCGAGCGGCTGGTGGCGCTCACCAACGACGTCGGGCTGCTGGCCGAGGAGTACGACCCGGCGGCCGGACGTCAGCTCGGCAACTTCCCGCAGGCGTTCAGCCACGTCGGTCTGGTGAACACCGCCCTCGCCCTGTTCGGGGAGGAAGGGGCAGGATAGGACCATGGATCTTGGACTGAAGGACCGGGTGTACGTCGTCACGGGAGCCACCCGGGGCCTGGGCCACGCCGCCGCGCGCGAACTGGTCGCCGACGGGGCGAAGGTGGTCGTCACCGGGCGGGACGAGCAGAGCGTCGCCCAGGCCGCGGCCGCGCTGGGCCCGGACGTGGTGGGCGTGGCCGTGGACAACGCGGACCCGCAGGCGCCCGAGCGGCTGATCGCCACCGCGCGTGAGCGCTTCGGCCGCTTCGACGGCGTACTGATCAGCGTGGGCGGGCCGCCGCCCGGGTTCGTCGCCGACAACACGGACGATCAGTGGCAGGCGGCGTTCGAGTCGGTGTTCCTCGGCGCGGTGCGGCTGGCCCGGGGTGCGGCGGCCGAGCTGGAGGAGGGCGGGGTGGTCGGGTTCGTGCTGTCGGGCTCGGTGTACGAGCCGATCCCGGGCCTGACCATCTCCAACGGCCTGCGGCCGGGGCTGGCCGGCTTCGCCAAGTCCCTCGCCGACGAGCTGGGCCCGCGCGGCATCCGCGTCGTCGGCCTGCTGCCGGGCCGCGTCGACACCGACCGCGTGCGCGAGCTGGACGGGCTGTCCGCCGACCCGGAGGCGACCAGGGCGGCCGCCGAGTCCCGCATCCCACTGCGCCGCTACGGCACCCCGGAGGAGTTCGGCCGCACGGCGGCGTTCCTGCTGTCCCCGGCGGCGTCGTACCTCACGGGCGTGATGCTGCCGGTGGACGGCGGGGTGCGGCACGGGTTCTAGCGGCACGGGTTCCAGCGGCACGGGTTCCAGCGGCACCGGTTCTGGCGGCACGCCGGACGCGTCGGTCAGCTGACGCGTTCGGCGTGGTGCTTGACGCCGCGGAGCTGGACCTCCGCCGGGAGGGACGGGAGACCGGCCGAGTCCCGGGCGTGGGTCAGGGCCCCGCTGGTGAGGTCGTGCAGGGCGGTGCCGGGATCGACGTGGGGGGCCAGCAGCAGCCGGACGCGGGTTGCCGGGGCGTCGCGGCGTCCGGTGAGCCGGACCGCGGCCCGCTCCACCCCGTCCACCCGGTCCGCCTCCTCGGCGAGGACGCCCTCCAGCGCCCGGCCGCGCAGCGTCGCGGCCTCGCCGTCCCCGGTGTCGACGAGGACCTCGGTGAGCCGGCGGCGGCGCAGGACCGCGACCAGCCACCACAGGGCGAGCAGCAACAGCACGGCGAGCGCGGCGATGACGACCGGCCACCACCAGCCCTCGTCCCGCCACCGGGTCCGCTCCGCGGTACTGAGCAGCACGTCGTGCGGACCCTGGTGGACCCACCAGGAGGGCGCGGGGAGGTCGAACCCGACGGCGAGCACGGCGCCGCCGAGGGCGAGCAGGACCAGGCCCACGAAACCGGTCAGCACACGGTCGACGGTCCTGAGCACCGCCCTCACCCCTTCCGGCCGGGACGCGCCACCCGCAGGGACACGGCGGGCGGCCTGGCCAGGCCAAGACCGCGCACCGCGTCGTCGAGCGCGCCGTCCAGTTCGGCCCGTACGTCGTCCAGTTCACGGAAGTGCGACAGTGCGCGCACGCGTGCCTTGCGGCGGCGCATCCGCACCCGGGCCGACTGCACCCCGGCGACCTCCATGGCCCGGTCGCGCAGCACGGTGGCGGCCGCGTCCCGGTGCAGCCCGGCGCGTACGTCCGGGTGGGTGCGCCGCATCGGCAGCACCCGGCGCAGGCCGGGGGTGAGCGCCAGCAGCAGGAGCCAGAGCCCGAGGGCCGCGGCGATTCCCGCGCCGACCAGCACCCACGTGTCGTCGAGGGGGCGCTCCGCGAGTTGCCGGGCCAGGTCGCGGCGCCAGCCGAGGGCGTCGCGGCCCGCACGTACGGCAACGACGTCGTAGAGGAAGGCCCCCGCGAGCAGCAGGATCAACAGGGCGACGATGCCGGCGGGGACGCGGCGCGCGGACCAGAAGCGGTGGGCCGTTCCGCTCTCCGGCGCGTCGGGGGCGTGCTTCTCCATGACGGGCGGACCGGGCTGCTCCGGGCCGGGTTCCACGACCGGCAGACGCCGGGTGCTGCCCTCGGTCGCCTCGGGGCCCTGGGACTCGCTCATCGCGTCCTCCCCCGCTTCCCGCCGTACTCCCGCGCCAGGTGCAGCCGCTCCACCTGGACGGCGACCTCCGGCACCGCCATGCCCACCAACGTCCTCACCCGCTGCACGACTTGGTGACGCACCTGACCGCAGCGGGCGCCGATGTCGCACGGGTAGTCGAGTTCGAGGTGGACCCTGACGTGCGCGATGTCGTGGTGGACGGCCACGCTCGCGTGCGGGCGCGCGGCGTCCGGATGGAGCGGGCCGACCGCCTCGCGGGCCGCCTCGGCGACGACCTTGGCGACCACCCGGTCGGCGATCCGCGTGGCACCGCGCTCGCCGGGTGCGACGACCGCCAGGGGTTCCAGGACCTCGCCGGTCCCACCGCTCACGCCAGTCACCGCCGTCGGTCGTCGCGGGCGCGGAAGAAGTCACCGAGTTCCATGTCGCCCTCCAGGAGGCGGCCGACGACGAACCCGACCGCGCCCAGGGCCGCCACCAGCAGGAAGGCGCCGAATCCGCCGAAGTACCCGGCGAACCCCAGCGCCATGCCGGCGATCAGGCCGACCACGGCCATGCTCATGGTGCGCTCCCCTCGTTCACCGCTGCCTCGTCCTCCACGTCACTTGATCCGGGGCTCCGGTTCCTCGTCCTCCTCGTCGGGCAGCTTCACATCGCTGACCGCGATGTTGACCTCGACGACCTCGAGACCGGTCATCCGCTCCACCGCGGCCACCACGTTCTCCCGCACGTCCCGGGCCACGTCCGAGATCGACACGCCGTACTCGACGACGATCTCCAGGTCGAGGGCGGTCTGCTTCTCCCCGACCTCGGCCTTCACTCCGCGTGTCACGCCGGACTTGGTCCCGCCGGGCACCCGGTCGCGTACGGCGCCGAAGGTGCGCGACATGCCGCTGCCCATGGCGTGCACACCGGCGACGTCGCGTGCCGCCATTCCGGTGATCTTCTCCACGACGCCGTCGGCGATGGTGGTCCGTCCCCGGCTCCCGGGGTCTCCGCCGCCGCGCCGGATCTGGCCCTTGCCCGCACCGGGGGTCTCGATCGTGTCCTGCCCGGCCCGGTGGCTCTCCATGTCGGTCATGGCCGTACGTCCCTTCCGGTCGTAGTACCTGTGACCACGGTAGTTCTGGTTGGGGCGCGGCGCGCCACGGATGCGGCAGGGTGGAGGAATGACGACGGCGGAGCGGTGGACGCGCACGATGCGGGAGCGGTTGGGGCTCGGCAGGCTGCTGCCGCTGGGCGGGCCCCGGGACGGGGCGTGGATCGCGGAACGTGCCGCGCGGGAGGTGCTGCTGGCCGCGGCCCGCGACGTGGCCGGGGTGCGCCCCGGCGGCCTGCGCGTCGGGCTCGCGGACCCGCGGGACACGCGGGAGCCGGCCGTACCGCCGCCGCTGGGCGCCCTGCCACCGGGGCCGCTGCGGGTGACGGCCGACTTCACGGCGACGGTGGGCGGCGCGGCGGCGACCGCGGAGCCGCTGCCGGCGACGGCCGCGCGACTGCGGGCGGCGCTGACGGAGGCGGCCGACGGGCTCGGTCTCACGGTGACGGACGTGGACCTGCGGGCGACGGGCCTGCTGGACACGCCGGCGGACGCGGCTCCCGAGCGGGAGCCGCGCGGGTCTCAGCCGGATGACGGAACGGAACCGGGACCGGCCGACGCCGCCGCCGAAGCCGACGACGGCGCGGGCGGGGACGAAGAGCGCGCCGCCGGGGCCGCGCTGGGGGTACCGGGTGTGGTCCGGCTGACCGGCGTACTGGGCCGTCCGGTGCACGTGGCGGAGCCGCCGACGCGGGAGGGGGCCCTGCCGCGCCGCCATGTCCGGCTGGAGCTGGCGGTGGCGGCGGACCACCGGGCCGTGGAGGTGGCCCGGCGGGTCCGTGCGGCGGTGTCCGAGGCGCTGCCGGACCGTCCGTCGGTGGCGGTGGTGGTGACGGCGGTCGGCTGAGGCACCGGGCCGACCGCGCGCCGCGCCCTGTCCGACTACTCCCCGAGCCCCGCCAGGTCGCGCAGGCGGCGTGCCTGGGCGGCCCGCTCGGCGGTGCGCTGGGTCTCGTAGTCGCGGTTCTGGGCGCCCTGGAGCAGGACCTTGGTCTCGACGACCGCGTCGCGGGGCGCGGCGAGGACCGCCGACACCAGGTCGTGCACGGCGCCGTCGAGTTGGTCCGCGGGTACGGCCAGGTTGGCCAGGCCGCTGTTCACCGCCTCCTCGGCCATGACGAAGCGCCCGGTCGCGCAGATCTCCAGCGCGCGGGCGTAGCCGACGAGGGACACCAGGGGGTGCGTGCCCGTCAGGTCCGGCACCAGGCCCAGGCTGGTCTCGCGCATCGCGAACTGCACGTCGTCGGCGACGACCCGCAGGTCGCAGGCGAGGGCCAGCTGGAAGCCCGCCCCGATGGCGTGCCCCTGCACGGCCGCGACGGACAGGATGTCGCCGCGCCGCCACCAGGTGAATCCCTCCTGGTACTCGGCGATGGCCGCGTCCAGCTCGGCGTCGCCGCCCCGCGCGAGGTCGATGAACGACGGTTCGCCGTCGAAGCCCTCGGGCGTGAACGCCTGCCGGTCGAGACCGGCCGAGAAGGACTTGCCCTCGGCCCGCAGCACCACGGCCCGGACGGAGCCGGGCAGCAGCCGGCCGGCCTCGGCGAGCGCCCGCCACAGAGCGGGGCTCTGCGCGTTGCGCTTGGCGGGGTTGGTCAGCGTCACCGTGGCGATCGCGTCGTCGACGGTGAGCCGCACGCCGTCCCGGTCGAGTGCGGGACCGGTGTCGTGGGCGGGCGAAGCCATGGGGCGCCTCCGAAAGGTGCGGTCGTCGTCCCCGCCGTACGCCGGCCCGTGAGCCGTGTGACGGCGGAGCTAAGTGACTGCACAGTAACCACCCGGACGGTCGGACGACCGACCGGGTGACCACCTTCACTTTCGGAGCCGAGGGGCCACCGGGATGTCAGGCCGAAGTGGCCTTTTTGCCCCGGGTAGCCCCGCCACGCCCTCGGAGCGTGACGCCCGACTCGCTGAGCATGCGGTGCACAAAGCCATACGAGCGGCCGGTTTCCTCGGCCAACGCCCGGATGCTCGCACCGGCGTCGTACTTCTTCTTCAGGTCTGCCGCGAGCTTGTCGCGCGCGGCGCCGGTAACCCGGCTGCCCTTCTTCAGAGTCTCGGCCACCCGTGCCTCCTCAAGGAAGTGCGCTCTGGTCTCCTCATGATCACCCCTTCCGCGCCTCCTGGCCACCCATTCGGCAAGGTCGATGAGTCAAGGATGTGACGACAGGAGCGTGTCCCCACATGTGGAATGCGGAATTCCAGAGATTCTCGCCCGTACCGCCGAACGGGTTTCCGCGCGTAATTCCAGGTCAGAAAGGCGTCGCGGCCGGACCCCCGGCAATGGGGGGTCCGGCCGTGAATTGGATGTAGGACGCACCTCTTGATGAGGAGATCTCACACAGATGGTGGATCACGACTCGGCCGAATGATCCATACTCAGTGGATCATCCTTTCGATCAAGCCAGGGCGACGAGATCCGCGTAGTCGGCGCCCCACAGGTCCTCGACGCCGTCCGGAAGCAGAATGATCCGTTCCGGCTGGAGGGCGTCGACGGCGCCTTCGTCGTGGGTGACGAGGACGACCGCGCCCTTGTAGGTGCGCAGCGCGCCGAGGATCTCCTCGCGGCTGGCCGGGTCGAGGTTGTTGGTGGGCTCGTCGAGGAGCAGCACGTTCGCCGAGGACACCACGAGGGTGGCCAGCGCGAGGCGGGTCTTCTCGCCGCCGGACAGGACCCCGGCCGGCTTGTCGACGTCGTCGCCGGAGAACAGGAACGAGCCCAGCGTCTTGCGGACCTCGACCAGGTCGAGGTCGGGGTTGGCGGAGCGCATGTTCTCCAGGACGGTGCGCTCGGGGTCGAGGGTCTCGTGCTCCTGGGCGTAGTAGCCGAGCTTGAGGCCGTGGCCCTCGACGACCTGGCCGGTGTCGGGCTTCTCAACGCCGCCGAGGAGCCTGAGCAGCGTGGTCTTGCCGGCGCCGTTGAGGCCGAGGATGACGACCCGGGAGCCCTTGTCGATGGCCAGGTCGACGTCGGTGAAGATCTCCAGGGAGCCGTACGACTTGGAGAGGCCCTCGGCGGTCAGCGGGGTCTTGCCGCAGGGCGCCGGCTCGGGGAAGCGGAGCTTGGCGACCTTGTCGGACTTCCGCTCGGCCTCCAGACCGGCCAGCAGCTTGTCCGCCCGGCGGGCCATGTTCTGCGCGGCGACGGTCTTGGTGGCCTTGGCGCGCATCTTGTCGGCCTGCGAATGCAGCGCGGACGCCTTCTTCTCCGCGTTCTGCCGCTCGCGCTTGCGGCGCTTCTCGTCGGCCTCGCGCTGCTGCTGGTAGAGCCTCCAGCCCATGTTGTAGACGTCGATCTGGGAGCGGTTGGCGTCCAGGTAGAACACCTTGTTGACGACCGTCTCGACCAGGTCGACGTCGTGGGAGATCACGATGAAGCCGCCGCGGTAGGTCTTCAGGTAGTCGCGCAGCCAGATGATCGAGTCGGCGTCGAGGTGGTTGGTCGGCTCGTCGAGCAGCAGCGTGTCGGCGTCGGAGAACAGGATGCGGGCCAGCTCGATCCGGCGGCGCTGACCGCCGGAGAGGGTGTGCAGGGGCTGGCCGAGGACCCGGTCGGGCAGGTTGAGCGCGGCGGCGATGGTGGCGGCCTCGGCCTCGGCGGAGTATCCGCCCTTGGTGAGGAACTCGGTCTCCTGGCGCTCGTACTGCCGGAGCGCCTTCTCGCGGGTGGCGCCCTGGCCGTTGGCGATGCGCTGCTCGTTCTCCCGCATCTTGCGGATCAGTACGTCGAGGCCGCGGGCGGAGAGGACGCGGTCGCGGGCGAGCACGTCGAGGTCGCCGGTGCGCGGGTCCTGCGGGAGGTAGCCGACCTCGCCGGAGCGGGTGACGGCGCCGGCGGCGGGCTGGCCCTCGCCGGCGAGCACCTTGGTGAGGGTGGTCTTGCCGGCGCCGTTGCGGCCGACCAGGCCGATGCGGTCGCCCTTGGCGATGCGGAAGGTGGCGCTTTCGATGAGGACGCGGGCACCGGCGCGCAGCTCGATGCCGGAGGCGGAGATCACGGTCAGACTCCTGGGGCGGGTGGGGGCGGGATGGGTGGCTGAGGACGTTTCCCGCCGTCTAATGCGCGAGGAGAATGGCCATGGGGGCCAGTCTAACGGGGCGGTGCAAGCTCTTTTCCCCGGTTCCGGTGTCAGTGGGCGGTGCCAGACTGGACGCACGGGGCCGGTCCGGCACCGTCCACCGGCTCACAAGGGAGTGATCGGCATGGCAGGCACCGACGGCGGGCGCCCGAGCATCTGTCCGACGCTGCTGTACGCGGACGCCAAGGCGGCGGTCCGGCAGCTCACCGAGGCCTTCGGCTTCAGGGAGCTGGCGGTGTACGAGGGCGAGGACGGCACGGTGGCCCACGCCGAGCTGGCCCAGGGCAACGGCGCGGTCATGCTCGGCTCCAAGGGCACGGGCAGCCGCTTCGACGAGGCGATGAAGAACTCCGGCACGACGGGGGTGTACGTCGTCGTGGAGGACGTCGACGCCCATCACCGGCAGGCCGTGGAGCACGGCGCGGAGATCCTGATGCCCCCGACGGACCAGGACTACGGCTCGCGCGACTACATGGCCCGTGACCTGGAGGGCAACGTCTGGAGCTTCGGGACGTACGCGCCGGAGGTGGGCGGCTAGCTCTTCGTTCGGCCGCGCACGCCCCGTCGGTCAGCTGCCGCCGGTGTGGACCTGGAAGGCGGCCCGGCGTACGGCCTTGGCCAGGGCGGGGTCGGGATGGGCGGCGGCGAGGGCCACCAGGACCTGCACGGTGCGGGGGTGGCCGACCGCGCGGACCTCGTCGAGCAGGGCGGGGACGGTGAACTGGACCGCCGCCTCCAGGTGCCGGACGAGCAGCGGTGCCTCCCCGTGGTCGGCGACGGCGGCCGCGGTGTCCACCCAGAGCCAGGTGGCCTCCCGGCGGGTGAGGACCTCGTGGGCGTCCTCGGGGTCGGCCCCGTCGTGCTCGGCCAGCCACAGCAGGGCGTACGGCCGCAGCGTCGGCTCGTCGACCACGCCGCGGACGTCGGGCTCGGCGGGGGCGCCGACGACCCGCAGCGCGTCGAAGGCGAGGCCGCGCAGCAGGGCGTCCTCGCCGCGCGCGGCGCCGAGCAGTTCGGCGACGGCGCTGCCGACGGGGCGGGCGGCGAGCCAGGCGCGGTACTCGGCGCGGGCGGCGTTGGGCCGGAGTTGGGCGCAGCCGCGGAGCATGCCCTCGGCGGACTGCTCGATGTTCCCGGCGGGGCTCTGGGCGGCCACGCAGATCTGCTCCAGCTTGACCCAGACCGCCCAGTTGCCGAGCGGGGTGAGCGTGGCCTGTCCGTCGCCGCAGGTGAGGGCGCCGACGGAGGCGAGGGCGTGCAGGGCCCAGTCGAGGAGCGGGGCGAGCGGGGTGTCGGCGGTGACGTCCGGGACCGGCTGGGGGCCGGGCTCCAGGCGGGGGCCGTAGGGCACCTCGCAGCGTTCGGTGCGCAGCTCGGTGACGCGCTGCTCCAGCAGGTCCAGGAGCTGGTCCACGGGGACGGGCCCGGCGGACAGCTGGAGGAAGGAGAGCACCTGGGGCATCGCGGAGACGACCTCGGCGACGGCGGCGGGCTCCTCGCCGGCGGGCTCGGGGTGGGCGAGCGACCAGGCGTCGAAGAGCGCGACCCAGCCGCGCAGCACCGCGCTGTCGTCGCGGTTCCAGGCGCGCAGCCGCCAGCCGGGGCGGGCGGTGTCGCCGTGCACCTCGACCAGTCCGGCGAGGCGGGCGGTGTCCCAGTCGGCGAGGACCCTGGCCGCGGGCAGGCCCAGTTCGCGGGCCGCCTGGTCGGCGGTCGCGTCGGAGAGGGTGGCCTTGCCGTCGGCGGTGGCACTGCCGCGGCCGGGGCCGAGCGCGGAGTCGGCCCAGCGGGCGACGCGGGCCGCGCCGGCCAGACCGGAACGCGCCATTCGGGCCAGCTCCGACCGGGCCGGTGTGCCCTCCGGGGGGCGCGGTGCGGGGCGGCGCGGACGCCGCTGGTTGATCGCTTGGGGGGCGGCGGCCAGGGGTCGTGGGCGGACGAGTCGAAGCCTGGAGTCGCGCGGGATACGGGACGTCACGGGTGCAGTCTTCCGGTTGACGGTCCGAAAACCCAAACGGAATGCCCCGACGGCCGCCGGGGAGGGCGGAGTCGGGGGTCGGGCGCGCTGCCCGGGCAGCGGATCAGGCCAGTGGTACGGCGCTAAACGGAACCGGAGGATCACACGCTGCGACGGCGCCGTGCCGGGTCACACGAGGGGGGTCATGAAGCGGCGGAGCTTCTCTTCGTAGTCGTCGGGGTCGGCGTTCCACATGGCGCCGTGCGGGGCGTCCCGGACGGTGTGCAGGGCGACCAGTCGGGGGTGGGTTTCGGCCAGCCGCCGGGAGAGCCGCCAGGGGGCCACCGCGTCGCCTGGGCCGTGGAAGATCAGCGTGGGGACCGCGGGGCGGTGCAGGCCCGCCGTGCCGGTGTCGTGGTCGGCGTGCAGCCCGGCGCGGCCCTGGGCGGCGCGGACGGCGAGCGGCAGGAGCGGTCCGGGGGTGCGGCGGGCGGCGGCGAGGGCGCGCAGGGTGGTCTCCCAGCTGAGGACCGGGGAGTCCAGGACGAGCCCCGCGATGCGCCCGCGTACGCCGGAGAGGGCGGCAGTGCGCAGGGCCATGGTGGCGCCGGTGGACCAGCCGAGCAGGACGACCTGGCGGGCGCCGTGGTCGAGGGCGTAGCGGACGGCCGCGTCCAGGTCGCGCCACTCGGTCTCGCCGAAGTGGTGCAGCCCGTCGGGCGAGGGCGGCGCGCCGACGTCGCCGCGGTAGGCGAGGGCGAGCACCGGGACGCTGCGGTCGTGCAGGGGGGCCAGCAGGTTCAGGACGTGTTCGCGGGTGGCGGCCAGGCCGTGCACGGCGATGATCCAGGTCGGGCGGGCGCCGGGCACGAACCAGGCCGGAAGCGGGCCGAGTTCGCCCGGGATCTCGACGTCGGTGTGGTCGAGGTCGAGGGCGCTGCCCGGGTTGCCGACGTACAGGTTCGGCGTGAACCAGGCGCGGTCCCCGGCCTCCAGCGTGCCGTGCGTGACGCGTTCGAGGCGGCGTACGACCGTGTCGGCGCCGTGCTCGGCGGTGTCGAGGACCGGGCCGACGACCGCGTGGGAGCCGTCGCCGGCGAGCCCGTACCGGCCGGGGCGGAGCGCGGCCAGGTCCCGGGTGAGGGTGATCCGGCCGGCCGCGGTGCCGTGCACGGTGAGCCGCGGTTCGGTGGGCAGCGGCCGGCCGGGGGGCGCCTTGAGCGCGGCGTCGCTGGCGAGCCGGCCGGCGGCGACGCTCGCTGCGCCGGCCGCCAGGGCTGCGGTGAGGGCGGCGGCCGTTGCTGTGACAGTGCGCATGGGGCCAGTCTCCTGGTGGAGTCCTCGGGCGGCCAGTGGGCGGAGGACGGGGGGTGACGGCGCTCCGTCAGGGACGCCTTCCGCCTGTCCGCCGGGGCCGGGAGCCATGGTGCGGTCCCGCTGCCGGTACCCCGGAACGGGCCGGGTACGCGCCGCGTCAGCCCCGCTGCCCGCCCCGGAGCCGCCCTCCTCCGCCGGCCGACCCGGCCAAGCCCCCGACAGCCGACGGACGACGCGACCCGGAGCCGACAACGCCCCGTCAGAGACACCCGTCCCCGCGACCGCCGTAGCCGGGGACGGGGTCCGATCCCGCTGCCACCACCCCGGAACGGGCCGGACACGCGCCGCGTCAGCCCCGCTGCCCGCCCCGGAGCCGCCCTCCTCCGCCGGCCGGCCCGGCCAAGCCCCCGACAGCCGACGGACGACGCGCCCCGGAGCCGGCAACGCCCTGTCAGAGACACCCGTCCCCGCGACCGCCGTAGCCGGGGACGGGGTGCGATCCCGCTGCCACCACCCCGGAACGGGCCGGACACGCGCCGCGTCAGCCCGGCTGGCCGTACCCCTGGAGCCGCTCCGCCGCCTCCGCCAACTGCCCCGGCGTCAGGAGCGACGGGGTGCGGCCCGGGACCGAGGAGGCCGTCAGCCAGAGCCGGCACATCCACTCCAGTTGGGCGGTGCGGTCGTAGGCCTGGTCGAGGGAGGTGCCGTAGGTGAGCGTGCCGTGGTTGCGCAGCAGGCAGCCGGTGCGGCCGGTGAGGGCGTCGAGCATGGAGCGGGCCAGTTCGTCGGTGCCGTAGGCGGCGTAGGGCGCGACCCGGACGGGGCCGCCGAGCGCGGCGGCCATGTAGTGCACCGGCGGCAGTTCGGGCACCAGCAGCGAGACGGCCGTCGCGTGCACGGCGTGGGTGTGGACGACGGCCCGGGCGGCGTCGTCCGCGCGGTACACGGCGAGGTGCAGGGGCAGTTCGCTGGTGGGGACCAGGGTGCCGAGCACCTGTCGTCCGTCGAGGGCGACGCCGGTCACGTCACCCGGGGCCAGACGGTCGTACGGCACACCCGAAGGGGTGACGAGGACCGTGTCGCCGACGCGCACCGAGACATTGCCGGAGGTGCCGACCACGAGCCCGTCCGCGACCGTGCGCCGGGCCGCCGCGACGAGTTCCGCCCAGGCCCGCTCCTCGTCCGGGCCGGCAGCCCGTCCGACCCGCGAATACGTCACAGTCACCGTCTCCTCACGAGCGCTCCCGCGCCTCTCCCGGCACGTCATGGACCGGTCTCGCGGCGATCCTGCCAGGGGCGTCTCCGGAGAGCACCGGGACGGCCACGCAGAGGGAGGCGGCGACGCCGCTTCCGGTCACCGCGGCGCCCTGCCCAGTTCATCTTCCGTTCACCATGGTTACCTACGTTCGTCCAGCCAATGACCTCGAACGATTGCCTGGGTAAATGGAAAGCTTCTCGCTGATCCTCGCGATTGTGGTGGTAACCGCACTCGCGTTTGATTTCACGAACGGTTTCCACGACACCGCGAACGCGATGGCAACGACCATTTCGACCGGTGCGCTCAAGCCCAAGGTGGCGGTGGCGATGTCCGCCGTCCTCAACCTTGTAGGCGCCTTCCTCTCGGTGGAGGTCGCCAACACGATCTCCAAGGGTCTCGTCGACGAGACCGGCATCCGTCCCGAGGTCATCTTCGCCGCCCTGGTCGGCGCGATCCTCTGGAACCTGCTGACCTGGCTGGTCGGCCTCCCGTCCAGTTCCTCGCACGCCCTGATGGGCGGTCTGATCGGTGCCGCGGTCGCCTCGGCCGGCGTCGGCGCGGTCAACGGCGACGCGCTCGTCACCAAGGTGCTGATCCCCGCGATCGCCGCCCCGCTCGTCGCGGGCCTCGCGGCGCTGCTCGGCGCACGGCTGACGTACAAACTCGGCCGCAGGGCCGACGGCAAGGCCGCCGCCAAGGGCTACCGCGCCGGGCAGATCGCCTCCGCCGGACTGGTCTCGCTGGCCCACGGCACCAACGACGCCCAGAAGACGATGGGCATCATCACCCTCGCCCTGGTCGCCGGCGGCTCGCTCGCCCCCGACTCCGACCCGCCCCTGTGGGTCATCCTCTCCGCGGGCGTCGCCATCGCGCTCGGCACCTACCTCGGCGGCTGGCGCATCATCCGCACCATGGGCAAGGGCCTGACCGACCTCCAGCCGCAGCAGGGCTTCGCCGCCCAGACCAGCGCCGCGACGGTCATCCTGGCCTCCTCCCACCTCGGTTTCTCCCTCTCCACCACGCACTCGGTCTCCGGTGCGGTGATGGGCGCGGGCCTCGGCCGCAAGGGCGGCGTGGTGCGCTGGTCCACGGCCACCCGGATGTTCGTCGCCTGGGGTCTGACGCTCCCGGCCGCGGCCCTGGTCGCCGCCATCGCCGAGTGGGTCTGCCGCCTCGGCGACTGGGGCACGGCGATCGTCGCGGTCTTCCTGGTGGTCTCCAGCGCCGCCATCTGGAAGATCTCCCGGCGCGAGGTCGTCGACCACACCAACGTCGTCGACCCCCACGAGCCCGAGTCGGCCGGTGTGGTCACCACGGCGATGGCCGCCGTCTCCCCGCCCCCGGCGCACGTGGCCGAGGAGCTGCCGGCCGACCCGTCCGAGGCCAAGACCCCGTCGGCCGCCACCACCGTCTGAGCCCGCGTCCCGGGTACGAAGGAAGCGAACCCCCATGAGCATCGACTGGGCAGCACTGGGCTCCGTCTTCGGCGTCAGCCTCGTGGCCACCGTGGCCCTGGTGGGCCTTTTCACCCTCGGCATCGTCGGACTCTCCCGCCAGGAGCGGGCCACCGCCGAGGGCGGCTCCGCTGCCCTCGCGGTCACCGGCGCGTACGCGTGCTTCGCGGCCTGCGCGGCGGCGGTGGCGTACGGCATCTATCTGATCGTCGCCTGACCCACCGAACACCCCCGGGGCGGGGCGCGGGACGGACTCGGACCGTCGCGCGCCCCGCCTCTTCGTGTACCGGCGCACACCACCCGTGTGTGGGGCTTCGCACACTCCCCCGCCGCAGGTCAACGCCAGGTTGACGGGTGTTCTCGGGCCGTGGTGGACTTCCGGGGCCATCTACGGCGGCAGGAGAGGAAGCCCGGTGCGATTCCGGCGCGGTCCCGCCACTGTGACCGGGGAGCAGACCCCGGTAGCCAGGAACTCTCACCGCCGGACTCTTCGAACCAGGGCGTGGACACCCTGAGTGAGGACGCGACGCGATGCCCGGCTGCCGACCGACGTTCAGTACCAGGTGCTCCCCTGCCCGTGTGACCGGCTGAACCCGTGCGTGCCGGACGCGTCTTCGCGTACGGCGCCGCCGCCGGCCTGCTCGGTGACCTCCTCCTCGGCGACCCGCGCCGCGGACACCCGGTCGCCGCGTTCGGCCGCGCCGCCGGTGCCGTGGAACGGGTGCTGTGGCGTGACCACCGGGGCTGGGGCGCGCTGCACACCCTGGTGTGCGCCGGTGGCGCCACCGCCCTGGGCTCGGCCGCCGCGCACGCCGTACGCCGCTCCCCCGCCGCCTCGGTCGCGCTGACCGGCGCGGCCACCTGGGCCGTGGTCGGCGGTACGTCGCTGGCGCGCGAGGCCCTCGTCATCGGCCGGGCCCTGGAGGCCGGGGACGTCGAGGCGGCCCGGGCGCGGCTGCCGCACCTGTGCGGGCGGGACCCGCAGGCACTGGACGCCGACGGGATCGCGCGGGCGGTCGTGGAGTCGGTCGCCGAGAACACCTCGGACGCGGTGGTGGGCGCCCTGGTCTGGGGTGCAGTCGGCGGAGTGCCGGGACTGCTCGGCTTCCGTGCGGTGAACACCCTGGACGCCATGGTCGGCCACAAGTCGCCCCGGTACCGGCGCTACGGCTGGGCCTCGGCCCGCCTCGACGACCTCGCGGGCTGGCCGGGCGCCCGCCTGACCGCCCTGCTGACCACCGTGGCCGGCGGCGATCCGCGGGGCGCCGTACGGGCCTGGCGCGCGGACGCCGGACGGCACCCGAGCCCCAACGCCGGTCCCGTGGAGGCGTCGTTCGCGGGCGCCCTCGGGGTGCGGCTCGGCGGGACGCTCTCCTACGGCGGGCGGGTCGAGCACCGGCCCGTGCTCAACGGGGCGGCGGGGCGCGCCGTCCGGGCCGGTTCCGGCGACATCGAACGGGCCGCTCGGCTCTCCCGGCGCGTGGGCTGGCTGGCGCTCGGCGTGTGCGCCGGCGCCCGGCTGCTGGTGCGCGGGGCCGTCAGGAAGGGACGTACGTCATGAACGGTGGACTCCTCGTCGCCGGCACCACCTCCGACGCCGGCAAGAGCGTCGTCACGGCCGGGATCTGCCGCTGGCTGGTGCGCCAGGGCGTGAAGGTCGCGCCCTTCAAGGCGCAGAACATGTCGCTCAACTCCTTCGTGACGCGCGAGGGCGCGGAGATCGGGCGGGCGCAGGCCATGCAGGCCCAGGCCTGCCGGGTGGAGCCGACCGCGCTGATGAACCCGGTGCTGCTCAAGCCCGGCGGTGAGCGCAGCAGCCAGGTGGTGCTGCTCGGCAAGCCGGTCGGCGAGATGACCGCCCGCGGCTACCACGGCGGGCGGCAGGAGCGGCTGCTCGGCACGGTGCTCGACTCGCTGGCCGAGCTGCGCGGCACCTACGACGCGGTGATCTGCGAGGGCGCGGGCAGCCCGGCCGAGATCAACCTGCGCCGCACCGACATCGTGAACATGGGGATCGCGCGGGGCGCCGGGCTGCCCGTGCTGATCGTCGGCGACATCGACCGCGGGGGCGTCTTCGCCTCCTTCTTCGGCACGGTGGCGCTGCTCTCGCCCGAGGACCAGGCGCTGGTCGCCGGGTTCCTCGTCAACAAGTTCCGCGGCGACGTGTCGCTCCTGGAGCCGGGCCTCGACATGCTGCACGGCCTGACCGGACGGCGGACGTACGGTGTGCTGCCCTTCCGGCACGGGCTCGGCATCGACGAGGAGGACGGGCTGCGGGTCTCGCTGCGCGGCACGGTGCGGGAGTCCGTGGTCGCGCCGCCGGTCGGCGAGGACGTGCTGCGGGTCGCCGTCTGCGCGGTCCCGCTGATGTCCAACTTCACGGACGTGGACGCGCTGGCCGCCGAACCGGGCGTGGTGGTGCGGTTCGTGGACCGGCCCGAGGAGCTGGCCGACGCCGACCTGGTGATCGTGCCGGGGACGCGCGGGACGGTCCGGGCGCTGGAGTGGCTGCGCGAGCGGGGGCTGGCGGAGGGCATCGCGCGCCGGGTGGCCGAGGGCCGGCCCGTGCTCGGCGTGTGCGGCGGGTTCCAGCTCCTCGGCGAGCACATCGAGGACGACGTCGAGTCGCGTGCCGGGCACGTCGACGGGCTCGGACTGCTGCCCGTGCGGGTGCGGTTCGCCCGCGAGAAGACCCTGACGCGACCGGTGGGCGAGGCGCTCGGCGAGCGCGTCGAGGGGTACGAGATCCACCACGGGGTCGCCGAAGTCCTGGGCGGCACACCCTTCTTGGACGGCTGCCGGGTCGGCCAGACCTGGGGCACGCACTGGCACGGCTCGCTGGAGTCGGACGGCTTCCGGCGGGCGTTCCTGCGCGAGGTGGCCGCCGCTGCGGGCCGCCGGTTCGTGCCGGCCCCCGACACCTCGTTCGCCGCGCTGCGCGAGGAGCAGCTCGACCGGCTCGGCGACCTGATCGAACAGCACGCGGACACCGACGCGCTGTGGCGGCTCATCGAGTCCGGCGCGCCGCCCGGGCTGCCCTTCGTGCCACCGGGGGCGCCCGCATGAGCCCGCAGGAACTTGAAGGCGACTTGGAGGACGACAACAAGTGAGTACCCCGTTCCCGTTCACGGCCGTCGTCGGCCAGGACGACCTGCGCCTCGCGCTGCTGCTGAACGCCGTCTCCCCGGCGGTCGGCGGCGTGCTGGTGCGCGGCGAGAAGGGCACCGCCAAGTCGACGGCCGTACGGGCGCTGTCGACGCTGCTGCCGGCGGTGTCGGTGGTCCCCGGCTGCCGCTTCTCCTGCTCCCCGGGGTCGCCCGACCCGGGCTGCCCCGACGGTCCGCACGAGCCCGGGACGGCCACCGAGCGTCCCTCGCGGATGGTCGAACTGCCCGTCGGCGCCTCCGAGGACCGGCTGGTCGGCGCCCTCGACATCGAGCGGGCGCTCGCGGAGGGCGTGAAGGCCTTCGAGCCCGGCCTGCTGGCCGACGCGCACCGCGGGATCCTGTACGTGGACGAGGTCAACCTCCTCCACGACCACCTGGTGGACCTGCTCCTCGACGCCGCCGCGATGGGCGCCTCGTACGTCGAGCGCGAGGGCGTGTCGGTGCGGCACGCCTCGAAGTTCCTGCTGGTCGGCACCATGAACCCCGAAGAGGGCGAGCTGCGGCCGCAGTTGCTGGACCGGTTCGGGCTGACGGTGGAGGTCGCCGCCTCGCGCGAGCCCGACCAGCGGGTGGAGGTCGTACGGCGCCGGCTCGCGCACGACGACGACCCGGCCGGTTTCGTCGCCCGCTGGGCGGACGAGGAGGCCGCCGTGCGGGCACGGATCGTGGCGGCCCGGGAGCTGCTGCCGTCGGTGTCGCTCGGCGACGCGGCGCTGCGGCAGATCGCGGCGACCTGCGCCGCCTTCGAGGTGGACGGCATGCGGGCCGACATCGTGATGGCCCGGACCGCGACCGCGCTGGCGGCCTGGGCCGGGCGGACCGACGTCCTGGCGGAGGACGTCCGCCAGGCGGCGCTGCTGGCGCTGCCGCACCGGCGGCGGCGCAACCCGTTCGACGCGCCCGGCCTCGACGAGGACAAGCTCGACGAGACGCTGGAGGAGTTCGGCGACCAGGGCGAGGACGACCCCGATCCGGACCCGGACCAGGACCCCGACCCCGGTCCCGACGGTCCCGGTGGCGGCGGTGGACGGCCGCCCGAGGAGGGCCCGCAGGACGGTGCGGACGACGCGGGCGTCCCGCCCGAGGCCGGTACCGGTGACGAACCGGGGCCGGTGCCCGCCGGGGGCGGCGCCGGGGAGCGGTCCGCCGTACCGGCCGCCGAGCCGTTCCGGACCAAGGTGCTGAGCGTGCCCGGACTCGGCGAGGGGGCCGCCGGGCGGCGCTCCCGGGCCCGGACCGAACACGGGCGGACCACCGGCGCCCGCCGGCCGCGGGGCGCGCTCACCAAGCTGCACCTGGCGGCGACCGTTCAGGCGGCGGCTCCGCACCAGCGGGAGCGCGGCCGGGCGGGGCGCGGTCTGGTGGTGCGCCGGGACGACCTGCGGCAGGCGACCCGCGAGGGGCGCGAGGGCAACCTCGTGCTGTTCGTCGTGGACGCCTCCGGGTCGATGGCGGCACGGCAGCGGATGAGCGCCGTGAAGGGCGCCGTGCTGTCGCTGCTGCTCGACGCCTACCAGCGGCGGGACAAGGTGGGTCTGGTGACCTTCCGGGGTTCGGCCGCCGACGTGGCGCTGCCGCCGACCTCGTCGGTGGACGCGGCGGCCTCCCGGCTGGAGTCGCTGCCGACCGGCGGGCGTACCCCGCTCGCGGCCGGGCTGCTCAAGGCGCACGAGGTGCTGCGGGTGGAGCGGCTGCGGGACCCGGCACGCCGGGCGCTGGTCGTGGTGGTCACCGACGGTCGGGCCACCGGCGGGCCGGAACCGGTCGCGTTGGCGTCGCGCGCGGCGCGGCTGTTCGCGGCCGAGGGCACCGCCTCCGTGGTCGTGGACTGCGAGTCGGGGCCGATCCGGCTGGGGCTCGCCGGGCAGCTCGCGGGTGAGCTGGGCGGTACGGCGGTGACCCTCGACGAGTTGCGGGCGGACTCGATCGCGGGGCTGGTCAAGGATGTGCGGGATACCGGAACAAGGAGGGCCGCGTAGTGCCCAAGGGACAGCCGAGTGTCGTACCGGACGACGGACTGACGACCCGACAGCGGCGCAACCGGCCGCTGGTCTTCGTGCACACGGGGATCGGGAAGGGCAAGTCCACCGCCGCCTTCGGGCTGGCGCTGCGCGCCTGGAACCAGGGGTGGCCCGTCGGGGTGTTCCAGTTCGTCAAGTCGGCCAAGTGGAAGGTCGGCGAGGAGAACGCCCTGCGGGTGCTCGGTGCGTCCGGTGAGGGCGGCACCGTCGACTGGCACAAGATGGGCGAGGGGTGGTCCTGGGTCCAGCGCGACCAGCAGCAGGACAACGAGGAGAAGGCCCGGGAGGGCTGGGAGCAGGTCAAGCGCGACCTCGCCGCCGAGACGTACAAGCTGTACGTGCTGGACGAGTTCGCCTACCCGCTGCACTGGGGGTGGATCGACACCGACGAGGTGGTGTCCGTGCTGCGTGACCGGCCCGGCACCCAGCACGTCGTGATCACCGGGCGGAACGCGCCGCAGCAGCTGGTGGACTTCGCGGACCTGGTCACCGACATGTCCAAGGTCAAGCACCCGATGGACACCGGCCAGAAGGGGCAGAGGGGCATCGAGTGGTGACAGCCTCCGTCCCCAGGCTGGTCGTGGCCGCGCCCTCCTCGGGCAGCGGCAAGACCACCGTGGCCACCGGGCTGATGGCCGCGCTCGCCGCGCGGGGGCTCGCCGTGTCCCCGCACAAGGTCGGGCCCGACTACATCGACCCCGGGTACCACGCGCTGGCCACCGGGCGGACGGGACGCAACCTCGACGCCTACCTGTGCGGGCCCGAGCTGGTGGAGCCGCTGTTCCTGCACGGGGCGCGCGGCTGCGACATCGCCGTGATCGAGGGCGTGATGGGGCTGTACGACGGGGCGGCCGGGGAGGGCGAACTCGCCTCCACCGCACACGTGGCCAAGCTGCTGCGGGCGCCCGTGGTGCTGGTCGTGGACGCGTCGGCGCAGTCGCGGTCGGTGGCGGCGCTGGTGCACGGGTTCGTGTCCTTCGATCCGGACGTGCGTGTCGGGGGCGTGATCCTGAACAAGGTCGGGTCGGACCGGCACGAGGTGATGCTGCGGGAGGCGTTGGACTCCGTCGGGGTGCCGGTGCTGGGGGCGTTGCGGCGGGCCGCGCCGGTGGAGACGCCGTCGCGGCATCTGGGGCTGGTGCCGGTTGCCGAGCGGGGGGCGGCGGCGGTCGACGCCGTCGGGGCGATGGCGGCGTTGGTCTCCGACGGGTGTGATCTGGAGGGGCTGGTGGCGTTGGCCCGGGGGGCGGGGGCGTTGCCGGGTGCGGCTTGGGACGCGGGTGAGGTGCTTGTTTCCTCGCCCCCGCCGCCCCTTCCCGTCCCGAACCTGGGGGCTGCGCCCCCAGACCCCCGCTTTCGGCCTGGACGGCCTCGTCCTCAAACGCCGGACGGGCTGAAGAATGCCCGGGTGGCTGTTGCGGGCGGGGCCGCGTTCACCTTTTCCTATGCCGAGCATGCCGAACTGCTCGCGGCGGCGGGGGCCGAGGTCGTCGTCTTCGATCCGTTGCGGGACGAGGAGTTGCCGGAGGGGACGCGGGGGCTGGTGATCGGGGGCGGGTTTCCGGAGGTGTACGTCTCCGAGCTGTCGGCCAACGAGGGGCTGCGGAAGTCCGTCGCCGAGCTGGCGCTCGGGGGTGCGCCCGTCGCGGCGGAGTGTGCGGGGCTGCTGTACCTGGGGCGGGAGCTGGACGGGCTGCCCATGTGCGGGGTGCTGGACGCCTCCGCGCGGATGTCGGGGCGGCTCACCCTCGGGTACCGGGACTGCGTGGCGCTGACCGACAGTCCGCTGGCCGTGGCGGGGACGCGGATGCGGGGGCACGAGTTCCACCGGACCGTCGTGGAGCCGGGGGCCGGGGCGACACCCGCGTGGGGGATGCGGACGCCCGAACGGCGCGTCGAGGGGTTCGTCGAGGGTGGTGTGCACGCGAGTTACCTGCACACGCACTGGGCGGCGGAGCCGTCGGTCGCCCGTCGGTTCGTGGAGAGGTGCCGGACGTCGTGAACGGCGGCCGCTCACTCCGCGATGCCCACCACCAGCCAGATGAAGGCCGCGCCGGCGACCGTGCACAGCAGGGTCGAGCGAGCCGGGTGCTCGTGGTGGGCCTCGGGCAGGATCTCGGCCGCGGCGAGGTAGAGCAGTACGCCGCCGAACAGGCCGAGGTACGCGCCGAGCGCGCCCTCCGGGATCGAGAAGAGCAGGGTGGAGGCCGCGCCCGCCACGGGTGCCAGGGCGTCGGCGACCAGCATCGCGATCGCGCGGCGGCGGGCGTTCCCGTACAGGCTGGTCAGCGTGTACGTGTTGAAACCGTCCGCGAAGTCGTGGGCGATCACCGCCATCGCCACCGCCGCGCCCATGCCGCCGCCCACCTGGAAGGCGGCGCCGATCGCCACGCCGTCCATCGCGCTGTGCCCCACCATCGCGGCGGCCGCCGTGAGGCCCACCTGGGGCGAGCGCCGCTCGTGCTCGTCGGCGCCGTGCGCGGCGCGGCGGGCGGCCAGCAGGCGTTCCACCAGGTGCGCGAGGAGGAAGCCGGCGACGAAGAGCAGCAGCGCCTCGGGTACGCCGAACACCTCGTCGCCGGCCGCCTCCAGTGCCTCGGGCAGCAGGTCGAGGCCGACGACGCCCAGCATCAGGCCGCCGGCCAGCCCCAGGACCAGGTGGCGCCGGTCGGTCACGCGCTGTGCCGTCCAGCCGCCGGCCAGCGTCATCAGGAACGCGCCGAGCGCGACGAAGACCGCCATGGGCCCTTGCTATCCGATCAGGGCGCGTTCCCACGTGCACGACAGCGGCAACGGCGGTAAATATGCGCAGGATGAGCGGGACGGGAGCGGATTCCATGCCCGGAATGCCCGGACGTGCGGTGCGGCCCGCGTCGTCGGTCGTCGTCGGTGTCGGCGCGTCCCGGGGCGTGCCGGTCGACGAGGTGCTCGCGCTGGTGGCGCTGGCGCTGGGCGAGGCGGGGCTGGACTCCGCATCGGTCACGGAGCTGGCCACCCTGGACACGAAGGCCGCGGAGCCCGGGATCGCCGGGGCCGCCGAGCGGCTGGGCGTGCCGCTGGTGACCTACAGCGCCGCTGAACTGGCGGCGGTCGGGGTGCCCCATCCCTCCGGTGCCGCGTTCGCGGCCGTGGGCACCGCGTCGGTCGCCGAGGCGGCGGCGCTGGCGGGTGGCGGTGCGCTTCTCGTGCCCAAGCTCAGGTCGGCGGCGCGTCCGGCGCGGGCGACCTGCGCGGTGGTAAGCCGGTCCGGGCGCGGGACGGCGGACCCGGGCGCCGGGGCGGAGGACGGGGTGCGGCACCATCACGCGTATGGACACGCACACTCCCATGCGCGCTGAGCCGGGAACCCGGGGCCACGACCTGCGGCACCACGGGGACGCCGAGGTACGCGACGACGGCTCGGCGCTGGTGGACCTCGCGGTGAACGTCCGCGCGGACACGCCGCCGGTGTGGCTGCGCGAGCACGTGGCCGCCTCGCTGGGCTCGCTGGCCGCCTACCCCGACGGGCGGGCGGCGCGGGCCGCGGTGGCGGAGCGGCACGGGCTGCCGGTGGAGCGGGTGCTGCTGACGGCCGGGGCGGCGGAGGCGTTCGTGCTGCTGGCGCGGGCGCTGAAGGTGCGGCGGCCGGTCGTGGTGCACCCCCAGTTCACGGAGCCGGAGGCGGCGCTGCGGGACGCCGGGCACACGGTCGACCGGGTGCTGCTGCGGGCCGCGGACGGCTTCCGCCTCGACCCGGCGGCCGTCCCGGAGGACGCCGACCTGGTGGTGGTCGGCAACCCGACCAACCCGACGTCGGTCCTGCACCCGGCGGACGTGCTCACGGGGCTGGCCCGTCCCGGGCGGACCCTGGTCGTGGACGAGGCGTTCATGGACGCGGTGCCGGGCGAGCGGGAGGCGCTGGCCGGGCGCACCGACGTACCCGGGCTGATCGTCCTGCGCAGCCTCACCAAGACGTGGGGGCTGGCGGGGCTGCGCATCGGCTACGTCCTGGCGGCGCCCGAGACGGTGGCCGAGCTGGAACGCGCGCAGCCCCTGTGGCCGGTGTCCACGCCCGCGCTGGCGGCCGCCGAGGCGTGTGTGGCGCCGCGGGCGCTGGCGGAGGCGGCCCACGCCGCCCACCGCGTCGCCGCGGACCGGGCCCATCTGGTCGCCGGGCTCGGGGAGTTCGCCGGGGCCGGCCTGCGGGTCGTCGAGCCCGCCGAGGGCCCCTTCGTCCTCGTCCGCCTCCCGCACGCCGCCGCGGTACGCCACCGGCTGCGCGGCCTCGGATTCGCGGTACGGCGCGGGGACACGTTCCCCGGACTGGACGAGGAGTGGCTACGCCTCGCGGTCCGGGACCGGGCCACGTCCGACAGGTTCCTGCGGGCGCTGGCAGGGGCGATACCGGCCCCGGCCTGACGACCCCGGCCGCGAGGCGCGGGAGCAGATCCGCCCTCACGGGGCTCGACCCGGGCGGGACGCGCGCCGACGGGACCGCCCCCCGCACGCACGCCCCGCCGAGGCCGGCCCCGGCGGGGTCTGCGGCGGCCGGGCCACGCCGGTCGCCGCATGTGCCGCCGTCCCCTTGACGCGTCAGCCGCGTCCGCGTCGGGCCAGGACCAGCGCTCCGCCGCCCGCCAGGACCAGGGCCGCGGCGCCGGCCGCGACGTACGGGGTCGCGGAGCTGCCGCCCGTCTCGGCGAGGTCGGCCTCGGCGCGGGCGCCCTGGGGCTTGACCTCGGTCGCCGGTTCGGCGGCGGGCTCGGCGTCCTGGTCGGCCGGGGGCTCCTCCTCGGCCTTCACCGGCGGCTGCTCGGCCTCGTCCGCGGGCGCCGTCGGTGCCTCGCAGGTCGCCTTCGCCAGGGTGACGGTGCCGTGCACCTCGGCGACGTTCAGGTCGAGCGGGTTGACGGACACCTTCAGTTCGAGCGCGGTGGCGGCCGCCGTACGGGAGGTGGTCTCGGTCTTCGACAGGTCGAGCCGCACCTCGCCGACGCCGGGCACCTTCACGTCCGTCGTCCCGGCCGTGGTCAGCGTGACCTTCTTGCCGAGGACCGTCACGGCGCCCAGCAGGTTGGCCTCGGCGGCCGGCTTCTTCCCGGCCTCGCAGGTCGCCCTGGAGGTGACCTGCTCGACCTCGATCACCGACAGCAGCGGCAGCCCGGGGACGTGGAGCCGCGCGCCCGCGAGCTTGGTGCGGCCCTCGCTCTTCCCGGCGTCCGCGGTCGCCGCGGCCTCGGCCACGTCGGCGCGCAGGACGCTGAAGGGCTTGCCGCCGTCGACGCCGTCCAGCCGGGCGGTCAGCGCGGTCTTCTCGGCGCTCTCGGGGGCCTGCACCTCGTTGAGGGTGACCGCGAGCGGGACGTTCACGGTCTTGTTGAGCAAGGAGACGTCGAGCCCGGTGCGCAGCACGGTGGCGCTCGCGCGGCCGTGGTCACCGGTCGCGTGGGCGGCGCCCGCGCCGGCCAGGGTCACGGGACCCGCGGCCAGGGCCGTGGCCGCCGCGACGGTGGCGAGGCGGCGTGCGGGCATGCGGAAGGTGTTGCCGTTCAAGGTGGTGGGACCCCCAGTGAGACATGCGTGCGGGACACGCATGAGCGACATGCTTGGGACCCGGAAAGAATGTCCCCGCGCACGCCGAACCGTCAGCGATCCAGGGTCACTTCACCCCTTCGTGGAGTTTTGGCGAACCCTTTCGAATCTTCCGGCACGGGTGTTCGCCGCCGTCACTCCCCTCGGCTAACCGACGACCCGCCCGTTCAGCACCACCCGGCGCGGAGCGGCGAGCACGCGCACGTCGGCGCGCGGATCCTCGTCGTACACCACCAGGTCCGCCGGCGCCCCCTCGTCGAGGCCCGGGCGCCCGAGCCAGCTCCGCGCGGCCCAGGTGGTCGCGGCGAGGGCCTCCAGGGGCGGGATGCCGGCGGTGACCAGTTCGGCGACCTCCGCCGCGGCCAGGCCGTGGGCCAGGGAGCCGCCCGCGTCGGTGCCGACGAAGACGGGGACACCGGCGTCGTAGGCGCTGCGCACGGTGTCGTAGCGGCGTTCGTGCAGTCGGCGCATGTGGGCCGACCAGCGTGGGAAGCGGGACTCGCCGCCGTCGGCGAGGGCGGGGAAGGTGGCGATGTTGACGAGGGTCGGCACGATGGCGACGCCCCGTTCGGCGAAGAGCGGGATCGTGTCGTCCGTGAGGCCCGTGGCGTGTTCGACGCAGTCGATGCCGGCCTCGACCAGGTCGCGCAGGGAGTCCTCGGCGAAGCAGTGCGCGGTGACGCGGGCGCCGAGGCGATGGGCCTCCGCGATCGCCGCCTCCACGGCGCCGCGCGGCCAGCAGGCCGACAGGTCGCCGAGGTCGCGGTCGATCCAGTCGCCGACCAGCTTCACCCAGCCGTCGCCGCGGCGGGCCTCCTGGGCGACGTAGGCGACGAGGTCGTCCGGCTCGACCTCCCAGGCGTAGTTGCGGATGTAGCGGCGGGTGCGGGCGATGTGCCGCCCGGCCCGGATGATCTTCGGGAGGTCCTCGCGGTCGTCGATCCAGCGGGTGTCGGACGGTGAGCCCGCGTCGCGGATGAGCAGCGTTCCCGCGTCCCGGTCGGTCAGCGCCTGCTTCTCGGCCACGTCCTCGGGGACGGCGCCGTGCTGGTCGAGGCCGACGTGGCAGTGCGCGTCGACCAGGCCGGGCAGCGCCCACCCCTCGACGGTGCGGACGTCGCTGGCGCCGGCGGGCCGGTCGTAGGAGACCCGGCCGTCGATCACCCACACCTCGTCGCGGACCTCGTCCGGTCCGACGAGCACCCGACCCTTGACGTGCAGCACCGCGCGATCGCTCATGCTCGCACCCTAAACCGGGCCCCGGGGGTGTTCGAAAGGCCGGCCGCGAGGGCGCTCCCCGCGGCGGTCAGGGCGAGGACGGCGGTGCCCGGGTTGACGTAGCCGGGGACGTCGTCACTGGTGTAGTCGTCGCCGTCGGAGGTCTCGCAGACGAAGCCCAGGGGCAGGAAGGAGACCGACTGGTCGATGACGTGGAGGGCCCGCTCCTCGTACCCCGGCATCCGGCAGGGAGGCGCCGGCGCCGAGTTCGCACCACCGTTGGACTCCATGGCGGCGCCCGCCACGTGCAGCAGACCCCAGCCGTACACCGCCACCGCGGCCGCACCGGCGAACGCGGCGAGGGCGTGGAGCAGCGGTCCGGCGCCGGGGCCCCGGGCACGGCGGGCGGCGAGGACGCTCGCGCCGTGGCCGGCGAGTCCCATGGCCGACACCACGGCGATCACGACGAGAAGCAGAAGTACCAGGAACACAGGGCGAGTTCATCAGCCCGGAGACCCTCACCGCTGTTGCGGAAGCCACAATTCCGGGCGTGGGGGTGTCGCAACGGATGGACTCGGTAGCGAGTGCCGGAAGTGGTCATGGTTACTCTCGACTCGTACGTTCCGTACACCAGCCGTACTGAAGAGAGCCCCGCCGTGACCCATCCCCTCCTGGACCTCCCCCCGCTGAGCGCCGGCCGTTTCGCCGCGATCGAGGACCGGGTCGCGCGTCTGCTCGGGACCGCGCAGGACGTCGTGGTCATGCAGGGTGAGGCGCTGCTGCCGCTGGAGGGCGCGATCCGCGCCGCCGCGGGGCCGGGCACCGTGGCGCTCAACATCGTCACCGGACCGTACGGGCAGACCTTCGGGAACTGGCTGCGGGACTGCGGCGCGACCGTGCACGACCTCGCCGTGCCGTTCCACACGGCCGTCTCCGCCGAGCAGGTCCGCGGGGCCTTCGCGGAGCACCCGGAGATCGACTTCGTGTCGCTGGTGCACGCCGAGGCGGCGACCGGCAACACCAACCCGGTCGCGGAGATCGGCGAGGCCGTCCGGGCGCAGGGCGCGCTGTTCTACCTGGACGCCGTGGCCTCCGTGGGCGCCGAGCCGGTGCTGCCGGACGCGTGGGGCGTGGACCTGTGCGTGATCGGCGCGCAGAAGGCGATGGGCGGTCCGGCCGGAGTCTCGGCGGTGTCGGTCAGCGAGCGGGCGTGGGCGCGGATGGCGGCGAACCCGGCGGCACCGCGCCGGTCGTACCTCTCCCTGCTGGACTGGAAGGAGCGCTGGATCGACGGCGGCCGCAAGGCCCTGCTGCACGCGCCGGCCCAGCTGGAGATGCTCGCGCTGGAGGCCTGCGTGGAGCGCATCGAGGCGGAGGGCCCCCAGACGGTGATGGCGCGGCACGCGTCGGCCGCGGCGGCCACCCGGGCCGGCGCCCTCGCGCTGGGCGGCCTGGAGCCGTACGTGTACGAGGCGAAGGAGGCGGCGCCGGTCGCCACGACCCTGCGGACGCCGTCGGACGTCGACGCGTCCGCGCTGGTGGCCCGGGCCCTGGCCGCCGACCCCGCGCTGCCGCTGGCCGCGGGCGGGGGCGCGCTGGCCGGCGAGATGGTCCGGGTCAACCACTACGGTCCGGACGCGACGCTCATGGCCGTACAGGGCTGTCTGACGGCACTGGGTGCCGCGCTGACGGAGACGGGACGGAAGGCCGATCCGGAGGGCGCCCGGCGGGCCGCCGGGGACGCCTGGGAGCGGCCGGTCGGAGCCGGCCTTTCCGGAGCATGAATTCAAGGGAATTCCCTTATCCCGCACTTACTCAATAGAGGAATTCCCGTCCAGCGCAGGATCCCATATTCTTCTGCCCGCTTTCTCTTGACCTAAACACAAAGATTTCGCGAACGTGGAGCTACGCATTTCGGACACGTCTCGCATGGGTTACGAGATTGTGACCCGATACACATGCTGTCCGCTTCGCGGAGTTTGACCCGGTCAAATCACCACAAGTTGCCGTCGCCTCGCGCGGAGGTACGCGCCCGCGTGATAACACACGAGGCAGCGATCCGTAACCCCATCCGACGATGCAATTTTGAAATTCCCTCGGTAAATTCAATTTGCATGACTGCCGCGCAAGCAGACCTGCAAATCGATCGTCCGAGAGTGGCCGACGGCGCCGCCCTGTGGCGGATAGCTAAGGATTCCAAGGCCCTCGACCTGAACTCGTCCTACAGCTACCTGCTCTGGTGCCGGGACTTCGCCGCCACCTCGGCCGTTGCTCGCGACGGGCACGGGGTGCCGGTCGGCTTCGTCACCGGCTACATCCGGCCCGACCGGCCGGACACGCTGCTGGTGTGGCAGGTGGCCGTGGACGAGGCGTACCGTGGACGAAGGCTCGCGGCTTCACTGCTCGACGGGCTGGTCGCCCGCACTGTCGCGGAGTGCGCGACGACGACCTTGGAGACCACCATCTCCCCCGACAACACCGCGTCCCAGCGGTTGTTCACCTCGTTCGCCGAGCGGCACGGTGCCCGGCTCGATCGCGAGGTGCTGTTCGACACGGACCTCTTCCCGGACGGGCCGCACGAGCCCGAGGTCCTGTACCGCATCGGTCCCCTGACCGCAGCCGGCTGACCCGCCGGACGCCCGGACGGCCGGGCACCCCTGACCGTCCGGCCCCACAGACTTCCCGCCGGGACCACACCGGTTCCCGCCGGATTCGTACGACCTTCCTCTCCCACCCTCACCCAACGAGGAGCGATTCGTCGTGACCATCACCCAGCCCGACCTCAGCGTCTTCGAGACCGTCGAGTCCGAGGTGCGTAGCTACTGCCGCGGCTGGCCCACCGTGTTCGACCGTGCGGTGGGCAGCCGCATGTACGACGAGGACGGCCACGAGTACCTCGACTTCTTCGCCGGAGCGGGCTCTCTCAACTACGGGCACAACAACGCGGTCCTGAAACGCGCGCTGATCGACTACCTGGAGCGAGACGGCGTCACGCACGGTCTCGACATGTCGACCACCGCGAAGCGCCGCTTCCTGGAGACGTTCCAGGACATCATCCTGCGCAAGCGTGACCTGCCGTACAAGGTCATGTTCCCGGGCCCGACGGGCACCAACGCCGTGGAGTCCGCGCTCAAGCTGGCACGCAAGGTGAAGGGGCGCGAGTCGATCGTGTCGTTCACCAACGCCTTCCACGGCATGTCGCTGGGCTCGCTGGCCGTGACCGGCAACGCCTTCAAGCGGGCCGGCGCCGGCATCCCGCTGGTGCACGGCACGCCGATGCCGTTCGACAACTACTTCGACGGCACCGTCGAGGACTTCCTCTGGTTCGAGCGGCTGCTCGAGGACCAGGGCTCCGGCCTGAACAAGCCGGCCGCCGTGATCGTCGAGACGGTGCAGGGCGAGGGCGGCATCAACGTCGCCCGGCCCGAGTGGCTGCGCGCCTTGTCGGAATTGTGCGAACGCCAGGACATGCTTCTCATCGTGGACGACATCCAGATGGGCTGCGGCCGGACCGGCGCCTTCTTCTCCTTCGAGGAGGCGGGCATCACGCCGGACATCGTGACCGTGTCCAAGTCGATCAGCGGCTACGGTCTGCCGATGTCGCTGTGCCTGTTCAAGCCGGAGCTGGACGTCTGGGAGCCGGGCGAGCACAACGGCACCTTCCGCGGCAACAACCCGGCCTTCGTCACCGCGACCGCCACGCTGGAGACGTACTGGGCCGACGGGTCGGCGATGGAGAAGCAGACCCGCACCCGTGGTGAGCAGGTCGAGCAGCACATGATCGCCATCACCGAGGAGAACCTCGCGGACGTCAAGGAGTACCGGGGCCGCGGCCTGGTCTGGGGCCTGGAGTTCCACGACAAGGACCGCGCGGGGAAGGTCGCCAAGCGCGCCTTCGAGCTCGGGCTGCTCATCGAGACGTCCGGCCCCGAGAGCGAGGTCGTCAAGCTGCTCCCGGCGCTCACCATCACGCCCGAAGAGCTGGACGAGGGCATGAAGACCCTCGCCCGGGCCGTGCGTGAGACGGCCTGACACCACCACCGCTTCCGGCGCCTTCGGCCCGCGTGACCGAGGGCGCCGGGGACCCTGCACACCCTTCACCTAGGAGGCATCGCAACACCGTGATCGTCCGTTCGTTCAAGGAGATCGAAGGCACCGACCGGCACGTGAAATCGGCGTCCGGCACCTGGGAGAGCAAGCGCATCGTCCTCGCGAAGGAGAAGGTCGGCTTCTCCCTCCACGAGACGATTCTGTACGCGGGTACGGAGACGTCGATGTGGTACGCGAACCACATCGAGGCCGTCGTCTGTACCCAGGGCGAAGCCGAGTTGACCGACCGCGAGACGGGGAAGACGTACACCATCACGCCGGGCACGATGTACCTCCTCAACGGCCATGAGCGGCACACGCTCAAGGTCAAGGAGGACTTCCACTGCCTGTGCGTCTTCAACCCGCCCGTGACCGGACGGGAGGACCACGACGAGAACGGCGTCTACCCGCTGCTCACCGAGGAGGTGTGAGTCATCGTGACCATGACCACGAACGTCACCGATCTCTATCCCACCCGCGGCGCCACCGAGGTGGCAACCCCCCGGCAGGACCCGGTGGTCTGGGGCTCCCCCGACACGCCCGGTCCGGTCTCGCAGGGTGACCTCCAGTCCTTGGACCGCGACGGGTTCCTCGCCATCGACCAGCTCATCGGGCCGGACGAGGTCGGGGTCTACCAGCGGGAGCTGGAGCGGCTCACCACCGACCCGGCCATCCGCGCGGACGAGCGCTCGATCGTCGAGCCGCAGTCCAAGGAGATCCGGTCGGTCTTCGAGGTGCACAGGATCAGCGAGGTCTTCGCCAACCTCGTGCGGGACGAACGAGTGGTCGGACGGGCCCGGCAGATCCTCGGCTCGGACGTCTACGTCCACCAGTCGCGGATCAACGTCAAGCCCGGCTTCGGGGCCAGCGGCTTCTACTGGCACTCGGACTTCGAGACCTGGCACGCCGAGGACGGTCTGCCGAACATGCGGACGATCTCGGTCTCGATCGCGCTCACCGAGAACTACGACACCAACGGCGGTCTCATGATCATGCCGGGGTCGCACAAGACGTTCCTCGGGTGCGCGGGGGCCACGCCGAAGGACAACTACAAGAAGTCCCTGATGATGCAGGACGCGGGGACGCCGTCCGACGAGGGTCTGACGAAGATGGCCTCGGAGTACGGCATCAAGCTGTTCACCGGCAAGGCCGGTTCGGCGACCTGGTTCGACTGCAACTGCATGCACGGGTCGGGCGACAACATCACGCCGTTCCCGCGCAGCAACGTGTTCATCGTCTTCAACAGCGTCGAGAACACCGCGGTCGAGCCGTTCGCGGCACCGATCCGGCGGCCGGACTTCGTCGGCGCGCGGGACTTCACTCCGGTGAGGTGACCCGCATCTGAACTCGGGCAGGGGCCTTTTGTGTGGGACAGGAGGCTCCTGCCCGATGCCATGTCCTGAGGTCTTCAGCCGGCCAGCACGTCCAGCAGCCGGTCGACGTCCGCCGCCGTGTTGTACAGGTGGAAGGCGGCCCGCAGGTTGCCCGCCCGGTCGGAGACCTCGACGCCGGCCCGGCTCACCTCGTCCCGGCGCCGGCCGAGGCCGGGCACGGACACGATGGCGGAGCCCGGCGCGGCCACCGGCTCGTGGCCCAGCGACAGCACCCCCGCGCGGAACCGGTCGGCGAGACCGGTGTCGTGGGCGTGCACGGCGTCCACGCCCAGCTCCTCGAGCAGCGCCAGGGAGTGCCGGGCGCCGGTGTACGAGAACACCGCGGGGCTCTCGTCGTAGCGCCGGGCCGAGTGCGCCAGCTCCTGGACGGGGCCGTAGCAGCTGTCCCAGGGGCGCTCCCCCGACGCCCAGCCGGCGAACAGCGGCGTCAGCCCGGCCGACACCCCCAGGTCCTCCGGTACGACGAGGAAGGCGACGCCGCGCGGGCAGAGCACCCACTTGTAGGCGACGGCGACCACGAAGTCGAAGTCGTCCGCGGCCGTCGGCAGCCAGCCGTTCGCCTGGGAGACGTCGATCAGCGTCCGCGCCCCGTGCGCCCGGGCCGCTTCCCGCAGCGCCGCGAGGTCGGCGATCCGCCCGTCGGCCGACTGAACCGAGCTGACCGCGACGAGCGCGGTCTCCGGGCCCACCGACTCGGCGAGGCGCTCCAGGGGCACACTGCGCACCTTGAGGTCGCCCCGCATGTACAGGGGGTTCACCAGCGAGGCGAAGTCGGCCTCCGCGGTGAGGACTTCGGCGCCCGCGGGCAGTGCGGCGGCGACCAGGCCGCTGTAGGTGGCCACCGAGGCACCGGCCGCGACCCGGGTGGCGGGCACCCCCACGAGCCGGGCGTAGGCGGACCGGCACGCCTCGACGTCGGCGAACATGTCGAGCGGCTGCCCGGCCGCGGCCGACGCCGCCGCGTCCCGCATCGCGACGAGGGTCCTGGCGGGCAGCAGGCCGGTGCTGGCCGTGTTGAGGTACGTGGTCTTCGGGGCGAACTCGGCACGGACGAGATTCTCGAAGCTCTCCATGGCACCACTGTGCGGCCCCGTGACCTCCCCGTCCATTGCGTATTCCTACGCGGTTTCTCCAAGCAATCCTTATGTACGGCCCCTCACCTGGGGTTCTCGGCCCCCGGCACCGCGCAGCCCTCGGGACCGCACGCCTCCGCGCCCCCGTCGTCGATCAGCTTCAGCGGGGCGCGCTCGCCCCACGCCTGCGTCAGCGCCTGGGCGAAGACCTCGGCGGGCTGGGCGCCGGAGACGCCGTAGGCCCGGTCGAGCACGAAGAACGGCACTCCGGTGGCCCCGAGCTGCGCGGCCTCGCGCTCGTCGGCGCGGACCTCGTCGGCGTAGGCGGCGGGGTCGGCGAGCACCGCGCGGGCCTCGTCGGCGTCCAGACCGGCGGCGACGGCCAGCTCCACGAGCCGCTCGTCGTCGTTGAAGACGGAGCGCTCGTCGGCGAAGTTGCCCCGGTAGAAGGCGTCGAGGAGCGCCTCCTGCCGCCCCCGCTCCTTGGCGAGGTGCAGCAGCCGGTGCATGTCGAAGGTGCTGCCGTGGTCGCGGTCGCGGGTGCGGTAGTCCAGGCCCTCGGCGGTGGCCTGCGCGCCGAGGTTGTCCTCACCGGCCCGCGCCTGCGCCTCGCTCATGCCGTACTTGGCGGTGAGCATCGTCAGCACCGGCTGCACGTCGTCCTTGGCCCGCCCGGGGTCCAGCTCGAACGACCGGTGGACGACCTCGACGCCGTCCCGGTGCGGGAAGGCCGCCAGCGCCTTCTCGAAGCGGGCCTTGCCCACGTAGCACCACGGGCAGGCGATGTCGCTCCAGATCTCGACGCGCATGTCTCGGCTCTTCTCCAGGTCGTACGGGTACGGAGGCCCTCTCCGCACCTATACGTGAACGTTCAAGCAGCGGGCCTCATTCCCCGGGCACCCGAAAACGCAGGAACAAGTGGTGGTCGCCCTCGGCGGGCGGGTTCTCCGGGTCCGGAACCCAGCCCAGGCGGGCGTAGAAGGCCTGCGCCCGCCGGTTGTCGACGTGCACGTCCAGCACCGCCGCCCGCCGGCCGTCGGCCTGCCACTGCTCGACGCAGGCGGCGTGGAGTGCGGTGCCGAGGCCGGCGCGCCAGTGGCCGGGGTCGACGTGGAACTGGAAGAGCTTGACCGTGTCCGCCGGTCCGTCCTCCGGGACCCGGAAGGAGGCGATGGCGGCGATGCGCCCCTGTTCCACCGCGCACAGCACGTGCCCGTCGGTCCGCTCCACGGCGGTGCGCCAGACGGCCGCCCAGTCGAGACCGTCGTCGGGCAGCCCGTCGGGGTAGTACGTCGCCCGGGCCCGGGCGTGCAGGGCGGCGACGGTCTCGGCCTCGGCGGGCAGGACGGTGCGGATCACCCTGCTTCCGGTCACACGTTCGCTGATCATGCACCGCAGGACGCGCGGAACCACCCTGCCGGTTGCGTCAGCTGCCGTCGCGCAGGTCCGCAGGCCAGCCCGGCCGGAACTCCAGGCGGTCGTACGTCACGACGCAGCCCTCCCCCGTCGGCGCCTGGGCCAGGAAGCCGACCAGGGCCGCACCGGTCTCCTCCGCGTCGCCGAGCGTGAAGAGCCGCACGAACGTCCAGCGCTCCCCGTCGAGCGAGGCGTGGAAGGCGAAGGCCCGCCCGCTGCGGCTGACCCGGAACCAGACGGAACTCCCGTCCACGGTGGAGGAGTTGCAGTCGTCGGAGTGCCCCCGGGTGACCACCGTGCAGACGGTGGGCACGTCCGGCGAGTACTCCAGACACAATTTGGCCCACGCCCGCTCACCGACATGCACGTAGAGCACCCCGGCGTCGAAGGCCCCCTTGAACCCGACGGTGACCCGGGCGACGAGCTGGAAGTCCCCGTCGGGAGCCCCCAGCAGCCGAGGCGCGTCGGAAGGGGCGTCCAGCGCCTCCCCGGTCGGCGTCACGAACCGGTCCTGCCGCGGGCCGGCGGCCCCGGTGAGCACACCGCCCTCGTAGGACCAGCCGCCGTCGGGCCCGTAGGGACGGAGGGGGAAGGGCAGTTCGGGAAGTGCGATGTCCATGTACTGATTCTCTCCGGTCGCGTGTACCTACCAAGGGGCGCGGGGAACTGCGCGACAAGCCACGACGGCGCAGCACCCGCAACGAACCCGCACCCCCACGGCGCTACCGCTCCAAAACCCCGTTGAACCGCCGAGGCACCCCCAACGGATTCCCATCCCGCAACTCAGCCGGCAGCAAAGCCTCCGGCACCCCTTGATACGCCACCGGCCGCAGCCACCGCTCCACAGCCGTCCCCCCCACCGACGTGGACGTCGACGTCGTCGCAGGGTACGGCCCCCCGTGATGCTGAGCCGCCGCCACGGCAACCCCCGTGGGCCACCCATTCACCAGCACCCGCCCCGCAAGCGGCGTCACCGCACCGAGAAGCTCGGCACCACCCCCCTCCCCCGCAACCTCTCCGGAGGAGAGCTGCACGGTCGCCGTGAGATTCCCCGGCAGCCGCGACAGCACCCCCCGCACCTCGTCCTCGTCCTGATAGCGGGCCACCACGGTGACCGGCCCGAAGCACTCCTCCAGCAGCAGATCGTGCTCCCCCTCCGCCGCCAGCCGCGCGGCCGGCACGGTGAGGAACCCGGCGGCGACGGTGTGCTCGCCGCCCGCGCCCGGCGTCACCGGCGAGTCCACGTCGGGCAGCGCGGCGCGCTCGGCGACGCCGGCGACGAAGTTGTCCCGCATGCGGTGGTCGAGCAGGACCCCGGCGTCGGTGTCGCTGACCGCGTCCGTGAGCGTCTTGACCAGGCCGTCACCAGCGGCGCCGGCCGGCACCAGGACCAGGCCGGGCTTCACGCAGAACTGGCCGACGCCCAGCGTCATCGAGCCGGCCAGCCCCGCGCCGATCGCGTCCGCCCGCTCGGCGGCCGCCGCCTCCGTGACGACGACCGGGTTCAGCGAGCCCAGCTCGCCGTGGAAGGGGATCGGCACCGGCCGCGCCGCCGCCGCGTCGAACAGCGCGCGACCGCCCCGTACGGATCCGGTGAAACCGGCCGCGGCGACCAGCGGATGCCCGATCAGTTCGATGCCCGCGTCGAAGCCGTGCACCAGACCGAGGACGCCGTCCGGGATGCCGTGCCGGGCCGCGGCGCGGCGCAGCACCTTGGCGACCAGTTCGGACAGGGCCGGGTGGTCGGGGTGCGCCTTGACGACGACCGGGCAGCCGGCCGCGAGGGCGCTGGCGGTGTCGCCGCCGGGGACGGAGAAGGCGAAGGGGAAGTTGGAGGCGGAGTAGGCCGCGACGACGCCGAGGGGCACCTTGTAGCGGCGCAGGTCCGGGATGGGCGGGGTGGCGGTGTCGTCGGGGTGGTTGACCACGACACCGAGGAACTCGCCCTCGTCGACGATGTCCGCGAAGGCCCGCAGCTGGTAGCAGGTGCGGGCCAGTTCGCCGGTGAGCCGTACGGGGCCGAGCGCGGTCTCCGCGTCGGCGGCCTCGACCAGCGTCCCCTCGGCGGCCTTCAGTTCGTCGGCGGCACTGCGCAGGAAGGCCGCGCGGACGGTACGGTCCGCGAGGGCGCTCCGGGCGGCGTGCGCGGCGCGGACGGCGTCGTCCACCTCCTGGGCGGTGGCCTCCACCGCGACCTGTTCACGCTGCTTCCCGGTACGGGGGTCGACACTCCAGACTGGTGCTGCTGCCACCGCGGGTCCCTCCACGTGCTCTGCATCCGACCGTTCGATATACTGAACGCTGTCTCTGATGATGAATATGCTGTTCGAGACTATTTCCCGGCGAACGAAGGGGTCAAGGGCGATGTCGGCTGGCGATACGGGGGGCGGAGCGCAGGTCAAGTCCGCGGTGCGGACGGTTGAACTGCTCGAGTACTTCGCCGGACGCCCCGGTATGCACTCCCTCGCGTCGGTCCAGGAGGCCGTCGGCTATCCCAAGTCCAGTCTCTACATGCTGCTGCGCACGCTGGTGGAGCTGGGCTGGGTGGAGACGGACGCCACGGGCACGCGGTACGGCATCGGCGTACGGGCGCTGCTGGTCGGCACCTCGTACATCGACGGCGACGAGGTGGTCGCGGCGGCGCGGCCGACGCTGGACCGGCTCTCCGACGACACGACGGAGACCATCCACCTCGCGCGCCTGGACGGCACGAACGTCGTCTATCTGGCCACCCGGCAGTCGCAGCACTACCTGCGGCCGTTCACCCGGGTCGGCCGGCGGCTGCCCGCGCACTCGACGTCGCTGGGCAAGGCGCTGCTGAGCACGTACACCGACGAGCAGGTCCGCAAGATGCTGCC
Organism: Streptomyces sp. NPDC056128; assembly: GCF_042263835.1. Lineage (NCBI taxonomy): Bacteria > Bacillati > Actinomycetota > Actinomycetes > Kitasatosporales > Streptomycetaceae > Streptomyces > Streptomyces sp. NPDC056128. The sequence continues at coordinate 77,122 of NZ_JBHJVQ010000018.1, forward strand.
GGAGACGCTGCCGGCGCTCACCGAACACACCATCACCGACCGGGAGAAGCTCATCGAGGAGCTGCGCCTGGTGCGGGAGCAGGGGTTCGCCGTGGACCGCGAGGAGAACACGCTGGGGCTGCGCTGCTTCGGCGTGGCGGTGCCCTACCGCACCCCCGCGCGGGACGCGATCAGCTGCTCCGTGCCGGTGGCGCGGCTGACGCCCGCGCACGAACAGATGGTGAAGGACGCTCTGTTCGACGCGCGGGACCGGCTGACACTGGCCACGCGTAGGCTCTGAGCCATGCTCATCGCACTGCGCGACGTCCACGACAGCGATCTGCCCGTGTTCTTCCGGCAGATGAACGATCCGGAGGCCCTGCGCATGGCGGCCTTCACGCCGAAGGACCCGGCCGACTGGGACGCGTTCGCGGCCCACTGGAGCAGGATCCGGGCCTCCGCCGACATCGTGCGGACCATTCTCGGCGACGGTGACGTCGTGGGCAGCGCGGCGGTGTACGGGGAGCCGGGCGAGCGCGAGGTCACCTACTGGGTGGACCGGGCGTACTGGGGCCGCGGGGTGGCGACGGCCGCGCTGCAGGCCCTGCTCGCCGAGGTGCCGGACCGGCCGCTGTACGCCCGTGCGGCGGCCGACAACGCCGGGTCGCGGCGGGTGCTGGAGAAGTGCGGCTTCGAGACGACCGCCCGGGCCAGGGGCTTCGCGGCGGCGCGGGGCGAGGAGATCGACGAGGTCGTCCTCCACCTCGCGCACTGACCCCCTCCGCCGCGCGGCGGAGGCGGATCGTCGCCGCGCGTGACGTGCGCGGGGGTGTCCGCGCGGGAGCGTGGAGGCATGACGCAGACGTTCGCACCCACGCCCTCACCGGCCGCCACGGCGCCGGGGCCCACCCGGACCCGTCGGCTCCTGCGCGCGGTGGCCGTGCTCTCCTGCCTCCCGTACCTCGGGCTCAAGGCCGCCTGGATCGCGGGGAGCCGGATCGGCATCCCGGAGGGCAGCGCGCTGCTGGACGACCGGGTGACCATGATCGTCGCCAACGGGGTCTCGGTCCTGCTGGACAGCTGTGTGATCGTGCTGGCGCTGGTGCTGACCCGGCCGTGGGGGCGGCGGGTGGCCGCGTGGCTGCTGGCGTTCCCCGTGTGGGTCGCCACGGGGCTGCTCGCGCCGATCATGGCCGGGTTCCCGCTGCAGCTGCTCACGCGGGCGCTGGGCGGCGACACCGCGACGGCGCCCGGTCCGGGGCGCGAACCCTTCCTCCAGGAATGGGTGTTCGCGGTCGTGTACACGGGGTTCATCGTGCAGGGGCTCGCCCTCGGGGCGCTGTTCGTGCTCTACGCCCGGGACCGCTGGGGACACCTGTGGCGCGGGCGGATGCGGGAACTCCCGGCCGGCGTCGTCGGCACGCCGTACCGGGCCGTCGCCGTCGCCGCGGCGATCCTCGCGTCCCTCCCGCTCGCCGTCCGGCTGTACTGGACGTGCGGTGGCACGGCGGGGCTCGGGGACGAGAACCGCACGACCGACTTCCAGGTACTGGACGGCATGCACGTCGCGTTCCTCGTCGGGGCCGTCGTCGGCGCCCTGTTGCTCGCCTTCCGCCGCGCCCGCGTCCTGCCGGTCGCGGTGCCCCTCGCGTCGACCTGGGTCTGTTCCGGCGCCGCGGCCTGCTGGGGCGGCTGGGTGCTGCTCGCCACACTGATCACGGCCGACGATCCCGCCGACCGGCCGACAGCGCTGATGACGCTCACCTACGCTGGCCAGATGACCGTCGGCCTGCTCCTCGCGTCAGTCGGCGCCCACTTCCTCGTCCGGCGGTCGGCCGCCCTCGGCACCCGGCCATGACCGCGTTCGCCGGGCTGCTGTTCGGGCGGCGAACGCGGCTGCGGTGGATCCATCTGATCCTCGGCGGCGCGCTCGCCATGCCGTACGTCCTGGTCGGCTCGGTCGTCGTCGGCCCGGTCGCCGGGGACGCGAACGTCTTCGGCTCACTGCGCCTGCAACTGGCCTCGTTCGCCGTCGGGCTGCCGCTGGCCGCCGTCACCTCGCTGTTCCCGCTGACCCGGCCGCTGGAGTCCGGCGTCGTGCGGTCGCTGTGCGGGGTCGAGCCGGACCGGCTCGCCCACGGGCCCGCCCGCACCAAGGGCGAGAAGGGGCGTACGGCGGCCTGGTTCACGCTGCATCTGGGCTTCGGCGGTGTCATCGCGGGGATGTCGCTCGCGGTGCCGCCGTTCGCGGCCGCGCTGATCGCGCTGCCGTTCGTGCCGGCGCTGCGGGACGACCGGATGGGGCTGCCCGGTGTCCTCCAGCACACCTGGTCGCTCGCGCTCGCGCCGGTCGCGGGCGCCGCGATGCTGGTCGCGCTCGCCGGGTGCGCCGCCGCCTGCGGCACACTGCTGGCCCGCTGGGCGCCCGCGCTGCTCGGCCCCTCCGCCGAGGACCGGGTCGCGGCGGCCGAGGCCCGCGCCGCCGCGCTCGCCGTCCGCAACCGGCTCGCGCGCGAGCTGCACGACTCCGTCGGCCACGCGCTGAGCGCGGTCACCCTCCAGGCGAGCGCGGCCCGCCGGCTCCTGGACAGCGACCCGGAGTTCGTCCGCGAGGCGCTGGCCGCGATCGAGGACACCACCCGGCGCACGGTCGGCGAACTCGACGCCGTACTGGGCGTACTGCGCGACGGCGACGCCCCCGGCACCGCGCCGACGCTCGCCGCCGATCTCGACGGGCTGCTGCACCGCACCCGCGCGGGCGGACTGCGGGTGACCGCCACGGTCACCGCCGACCCCGGCGCGCTGCCGCCGTTGGTCTCGCGCGAGGCGTACCGCATCGTGCAGGAGGGGCTGAGCAACGCGCTCAGGCACGCGGGCGCGGACGTCACCGTGGCGCTCCGCGTCGACGTGCGCGACGACGACCTGCGGATTTCCGTCGAGAACCCCCTCGGCGAGGCCCGCACCACGCGCCCCGGCGGCGGCCACGGCCTGCGCGGCATCACCGACCGCGCCCGCCTGCTGGGCGGCGCGGCCGAGGCCGGCGCCGAGGGAGAGACGTGGCGCCTCCACGTACGCCTGCCCCTGAGGGGGACCACGTGACCCGCCCGCGCCGGGCCCGGCCCCTCCGCCGCGGACGGGATCGGGACCACCCCGCCCGATCCCGGCGCCGCCTCTCCCTCCGCGTCCTGGGCCGGAGGGGAATCGGCAACCACCTGATCCGGCCGGAGACCCTGCCGACCCGCCCGCCCCACGTCCCGCCGCCGCAAGCGGCATCCGAGGAGACCCCGTGACCCGCCCGCCGATCCGGATCGTGCTCGCCGACGACGAGCGGATGGTGCGCACCGCGCTGCGTGCCATCCTCTCCGCCGAGGCGGGCCTGGAGGTGGTCGGGGAGGCGGCCACCGGTGCCGAGGCGGTGTCCGTGGTGCGGGAGACCCTGCCGGACGTGGTCCTGATGGACGTCCGCATGCCCGGCGTCGACGGCATCCGCGCCACCGAGCAGATCCTCGCCACCGTCGCCGCGCCGCCCCGCGTCGTGGTCGTGACCACCTTCGAGAACGACTCCTACGTGTACGACGCCCTGCGTGCCGGGGCCGCCGGGTTCCTGCTCAAGCGGGCCGACGCCGACACCCTCGTCCGCGCGGTGCGGCTGGTGGCGCACAGCGACACGCTGCTGTTCCCGTCGGCGGTGCGGACGCTGGCCGCCGAGCACGCCCGCGCGCACCCCGCCCCGCCGCCCTGGGTGGCGCGGCTCACCGAACGCGAGGGCGCGGTGCTGCGCCTGATGGCGACCGGCCTGACCAACGCGGAGATCGCGGCGCGGATGGCGGTGGGCCCGGCCACGGTGAAGACACACGTGGCGTCGGTGCTGGCGAAGACCGGCAGCCGGGACCGCACCCAGGCGGTGATCCGGGCCTACGAGGCCGGCTTCACGCGACCGGCCACATGAACGGACGATGAGAAAACGGGGCACATGGAACGATCGGCCCCGGCCCGTTCGTCCTGTCAGCGGGATGAACAAGACGATCAGGCGCGCATCGGTCTTCACGCTGCTCCTGGTGTTCGCTCTGCTGATCAGGGCGACCTGGGTGCAGTTCTACGAGGGCCAGGCGCTCGCGGACAGCAAGGACAACCGGCGCAACGCGATCGAGACGTACGCGGAGCCGCTCGGGAACATCATCGTGGCCGGCCGGTCGGTCACCGGCTCGGCGCCCACGGAGGGGAGCGACCTCGCCCACAAACGCACATACGAGAACGGCAAGCTGTACGCGGCCGTGACGGGCTACGCCTCGCAGGCGTACGCGCCGACCCAGCTGGAGGGCATCTACCAGGACGTGCTCAACGGCACCGACCCGCGGCTCAAGACCGTCATGGACACGATCACGGGCACGCGCGCCGAGCCGGGGAACGTGGTCACCACCATCGACCCGGCCGTGCAGAAGGCCGGGTTCGACGCCCTGGGCGAGACGAAGGGCGCCGCCGTCGCGATCGACCCGAAGACGGGCAAGATCCTGTCGGTCGTGTCGACCCCCTCGTACGACCCGACGTCGCTCACCGACGCCAACACCGCGGGCGAGGCCTGGGAGAAGCTCACCAAGGACCCGGACAAGCCGCTGACCAACCGCGCGCTGCGCCAGCCGCTGCCGCCGGGCTCCACGTTCAAGCTGGTCGTCGCGGCCGCCGCGCTGGAGAACGGGCTGTACGGGTCGGTGGACGAGAAGACCGACAGCCCGGACCCGTACCGACTGCCGGGCACCACGACAGACCTGTCCAACGAGAACCCGAACGCCCCCTGCGAGAACGCCACGATCCGCACCGCGCTCCAGTACTCGTGCAACAACGTGTTCGCGAAGATGGCCGTCGACCTCGGCCAGGACGAGCTGCGCGCCATGGCGGAGAAGTTCGGCTTCAACGACGAATCGCAGGACGTGCCGGTCCGGGCGTACACCAGCGTGTACCCGAAGGACATGAACAGTTCGTCGACCGCCCTCACGGGCATCGGCCAGTTCGACGTGACGGCGACCCCGCTGCAGATGGCGATGGTCTCGGCGGCCCTCGCCAACGGCGGCGAGCTGGTCTCCCCGCACATGGTGTCGCAGGTCACCGACAGCGGCGGCGACGCCCTGGAGGACCACTCCGACGCGGACTCGAAGCGGATCGTCGGCTCCGACACCGCCGAGCAGCTCCAGTCGGCGATGCAGACCGTCGTCGACGAGGGCACCGGGTCGAACGCGCAGATCGCCGGCGCCACGGTGGGCGGCAAGACGGGCACGGCCCAGCACGGCGAGAACAACAGCAAGACGCCGTACGCCTGGTTCACCTCGTACGCCAAGTCCGACTCCTCGGACAAGGAGGTCGCCGTGGCGGTCATCATCGAGCAGTCCGACGCCGCCCGCTCCGAGGTCAGCGGCAACGGCCTGGCGGCCCCGGTGGCCAAGGCGATGATGGAGGCGGCGCTCAAGAGCTGACCCTCCCCCGCGGATCCGGTCTGTCATACGGTGTTCGACGCCGGGGACACCGGGACGCCGCTGCGAGGAGGGTCCGCCCGTGGGGAGAGCCGCCGACGACGCCGCCTCCGCGGAGTTCCACGCCTTCTTCGAACGCCACTACGCCGAACTGGCCCGGCTCGCCCACCTGCTGACGGGCGAGCCGGACGCCGCCGACGACCTCGCGGCGGACGCCCTGCTGGCCCTGTGGCACCGCTGGGACCGGGTGCGCGCGGCCGACCATCCGGTGGCGTACGCCCGCGGTGTCGTCGCCAACCTGGCCCGCTCCCGTATCCGCGCCGCCGTGCGCGAGCGCAGACGGGCCGCCCTGTTCTGGTCGCAGCGCGAGCAGCGGACGGAGAACCCGGACGTCGCCGGGGTGGTCGACGTGCGGGAGGCGCTGCGCCGGCTGCCGTTCCGCAAGCGGGCGTGTGTGGTGCTGCGGCACGGGTTCGACCTCTCCGAGCGGGACACGGCGCTCGCCCTAGGCGTCTCGGTGGGCACGGTCAAGAGCCAGACCTCGAAGGGCGTCGCCGAACTCCAGCGGCTGCTCGGCACCCGGGCGGCTCCTCGGCAGGTGCGCGCGGCACTCGCGCGCGGCGGTGAGGCCGCGGGAGGGGCCGGATGACCGGGCGGCGGGACGCCGACGCGGAACTCCGCGCCCGGCTGCGCCGGGCGGCCGGGGCGCACGAGCCGGACCGGGCGCGCATCCTGGCCCGGGTGGAGCGCGGCATGGCGGCCGGGGACGGCACCGGACCCCATCGGCCGGCCCGTGCGCTGCCGGGCTGGGCGCGGGTGGCCGGGGCGACCGTGGCGGTGGCGGGCGTCCTGGTGGCGGGCGTCCTGGTGGCCGGCGGCCACCTGGCCGCGTCGACGGTGGGCGAGGACGCTCCCGCACCGCGCCCGGTCGCCGCCCCGCCCGGTTCGCGGGAGCCCGGGTCGCGCGGCCCGCTGTGGTCGGCCGGCGCGGTGGACCCGCACAGCAACGAGTTCTGGGCGCAGAGCAACATCACTCTGAGAACGAGCGCTCCCCTGACCGCGCTCACCGTCGAACTGCGGGTGGCGCAGACCGGCTCGGTCACCTCGACGGGCGCGTGGCGTTCGCTGCCCGAGGCCGACTTCACCTTCACGGCCGGTGAACGGAGCGGCTTCCTCGTCTACCGGTGGGCCCTCAAGCCGGGCCGCACCGTCCCGGCGGGCGAGTGGATGTTCGCCGGGCAGTACAACCACGAGCGCGGTGGCCGGGACGCGCGCGGCGACCGCTACTCCGCGACGGCCACCGCGGCGTCCGGACGCCACTCGGTGGAGGGCGGTTTCACGCCGCGCGAGGGCGGCTGACGCCCCCGCGCTACTCGACGAAGTACGTCGGGTTGGGCAGCTTGTACGTGCGATCCGCGTGGCCGCCCTGGAGGTCGGAGTACTGGTCGCCGACGTTGGCGACGATGTCGTACCCGAGGTCCCGCTCGATGTGCCGGCGGGTGCCCGCCTTGTACTGCACGGTGGTGCAGGTCCAGGTGCCGGGGGTGGCGCAGTGGGCGAGGTAGGACGGCGGGTGCGCCTTGTCCTTGAGGAACATGTGGGCGGCGTCGAGGTTCACGTCGGCGCCCACCGTCTTCAGGTTCCGCACGGCGGCGGCGCGCTGCTCCTCGCCCAGACCCGAGTTGTAAAAGACCTCGACGCCCTTCTTCTCGGCGTACCGGACGAGCCCGGGGCTGCCGGGGACGGCGGGGCGGTCCGCGCGGTCGACGTAGGCCGCCCAGGTGGCGCTGTCGTAGCCGTAGTTGTTCTTCTTCTCGTAGTCGAGGCTGAGGAGCAGCGTGTCGTCGATGTCGAAGACGACCGCCGGCTTCGTGTGCCGGTGGGCTGCCGTGCGGGCCGCCCCGTCGATCTGTTTCCTCGCGGCGGCGTCGGCCCGGGCCAGGTCGGCGGCGTACGGGCTGTCCGGGGAGGCCTGGTAGACGCCGTCGGCGTCGCGGGTGGTGCCGTAGTAGGCGTCGATGTCCTTGGCCAGCTGCCCGATGTTGTAGGGCTCGTGGGTGGAGTTGGCGGTGGACTGGCCGGCGGTGGCGGCGCCCGTGCCGTACAGGACGGCACCGGCGACGGCGCAGGCGGCGGCGACGGTCGCGAGGCGCAGTGGTTTATGCATGACACATGTTTCTACGCGCGTCACCCGGGTGGACGCGAGACCCGTGGCCGGATCCGCGCCCCTATACCTGGCAAAATTCGCGTCAAGCGGGTCAAGTGCCGGACCCGGCAAGCCCGTCACGGCATGCGTCGGTACGGCCGCCAGTCGCCCAGGTACGCCTCCCGGGTGTGCGCCGCCGCCTCGGCGCGGGTGAGCCGGGGCCGGTTCTCCGGGACGGTCACCACGGCGCCGGGCCCGGTGTTGCGGTACTCCCGGAACCGCTGCCGCTGCCAGGGGTGTTCGTCCCGCATGTTCGCGTAGGGCGCGCGGGCATCGATGCCCGCGCCGAGGCGGGTCTCGCGCACGGTGAGCATCGGGCGGGCGGTGCTGTCGGAGCTGGGCACCCAGGGGCGGGCCAGCTTGTAGTAGCCGTCGGGGGCCGCACTGTCGACGCGGCCGCCGGTCACCAGGTAGCCGCGCGGGTTGGCACCCGCCGTGGACGGCGCGAAGACGAAGCCGTAGGGGGCGGCGTCGAGGTCGGTGCGGGCCAGGGTGCGGAAGTGGCAGTGCTCGTACACCGCGGTCGCCCGGCCGAAGACGAAGTCGACGTCGCCCTCGACATGACAGTGCGCGTAGTACTGGCGGGCGAAGTGGGAGAGGTCGCGGCTGTCGGCGTAGAGGGTGTCCTGGTGACCGAGGAAGCGGCAGTGGTGGAAGGCGGAGCGGTCGCCCTGGACCTTGACCGCGACGGCCTGGGTGCCGGTGATGCCGGGGTGGTCGGCGCGCAGCCAGTCGTTGGCGAAGGTGAGGTGGCGGGCGGTGAAGCCGTCGGCGCGCAGGGTGGTGGTGGCCGACCCGCTGGTGCCGTGAGTGCCGGAGCCGTCCGGCTTGGGGGTGCCGGCCGCGTTGTCGTACACGATGACGACGTCGCGCGGATCCCCGGAGGCGCCGATCCAGGTCGCCGCGGTGCGGTCGGTGTCGAGCAGGACCGTCTCGCGGTAGGTGCCGGGGGCGAGGACCAGCGTCCAGCCGCTCCCCGCGGCCGCGGTCACGGCGGCCTGTACGGAGGTGAAGTCGCCGCGGCCGTGCGGGTCGACGTACAGGGTCTTCGGGGAGCGCCGGGCGGCCGGTGAGCCGTGGCGGCCGAAGGGGCGCGGGTGGGGCCGGGGTCCGGCGACGGCGGGGCGGGCGGTGAGGCCGAGGGCGGCGCCCGCGCCGGCGGTCGTCACCAGGAATCCCCTGCGGGACAGGGCGGGTCTGGGCATGCGGATGCTCCTTCGGGTCAGCGCAGGCGTCCGGCGCCCGCGCCGTGGTCCACGGCGAACGGGACCGCCCAGGCGGGCAGGACCTTGGTGCGCAGGGTGGGCGTCCAGCCGGCGCCGGAGCGCAGGGTCTCCTCCGGGATCTCCGCGTTGTGCACGGCGATCAGGTCGACGGTGCGGCCGTTGACGCGGTTGTGCGCGGCGGTGAGCGGCGCGTCGTTCCAGCGCTTGAGCACGTTCGCGGCGCTGACGCCGTCGGGCAGCGTGAAGGCGTTGTGCTCGGCGACGAGCTGGGACTCCTTGCCCACGCCGAAGCTGTAGGCGTAGTCCTCGCCGGCCACGAAGTGGTTGTTGTAGACGTCGACCTGCCCGAACCGCACCCGGGGGGCGCGCTCGACGAGGTTCTTGAACAGGTTGTGGTGGAAGGTCACCTTCAGGTGCCCGCGGTCGCCGGCGGCGGTGGACTCGCTGTCGCTGTTGCCGATCAGGATCGTCTTGTCGTGCTCGGTGAACACGTTCCAGGACGCGGTGACGAAGTCGGCGCCGCGTACGACGTCGAGCTGGCCGTCGTGCTGCTGGTAGAGCGTGCCGAAGTAGGTGGGCGCCGCGCTGTCGGGGTGGTCGCCGTCGGTGAAGGTGTTGTGGTCGAGCCAGACGTGCGTCGATCCGTACACGACGGCGCTGTCGTACTCGGAGTTCCAGTTGCCCGTGTCGCCGTCCGTCGGGTCCCACTGCGGGAAGCAGTCCACGGGGCTCTCGAAGGTCAGGTTGCGGACGATGACGTTGTCCACGCCCTTGATCTGCAGACTGGCGCCCTTGAGACCGGCGCCGCGGCCGACGCCGATGATCGTGGTGTTGGACGGGACCTCCGCCTTGACGGCCAGGTCCTGCCGGGCGGCGGAGGCACGGCGCAGCCCCTCGGGGCTGCCGTCGGGCTCGGCGCTCAGGTCGGTCTCCGTGCCCCAGTTCTCGGGGGAGTACTTCTCCAGGTAGGCGTCGAAGTCGTAGCCGGGCGCGGCGAAGGCGTCACACCCCTGGGCGACGGCGTCGACGGTCCCCTTCACCTTGATGATCCTCGGCGCGCTGCCTTCGACGGCGAGCGCGGCCCGGAACCCGTCCCAGTCGCTGACGGTGAAGACGCGGGAAGCGTCGGCGGCGGCCCCACCAGTGGTCCCGGCCCCTTCGGCGGCCCACCCGTCCTTCACCGGCAACGTCTGCCGGGCGACATCGCGGTGCGGATGGTGCCCGGGCAGTGCCTGGGCGGTGGCGACGGTCAGGGTCAGCACGAGAGTGGTACAGCCGGCCAGCAGGCCAACTCGGCGCAGATGCATAGTGCGGCTCTCCTTGTTCATGAGTGACACGCCAGTGCCTTATAACGGGGGGCAGACCACCCACCCCAGGGGCGCGGGGAACTGCGCGCCCAGCCAGGGACGGCCCGCAGCCCGAACACAACGGACCGCCCCACGCCGAACCCGGCAAGAACTAACCCAACTGCGCAACCCAGTCGGCCTGCGCCGCATTCAACTTCTCGGCCAACTCATCGAGGAACGACTCCGCACTCATGTCCCCGAGCAACACCTTCTGGAACCCCGGCTCACTCTCCGACTTGGACAGCGTGTTCCAGTCCGGCAGGTAATACGGCAGCTGCACGATGGTCGTAGACCCATCACTCAGCGCCTCCGCCGCCAGCTTCGTAGGCTCGGCCTTCTGGATCCACGCGTCCTGCCCGGCCCCGGTGTTGGACGGCACCTGCCCGGCCGACTCGTTGAACTTCGAGTTCTGCTCCTTCGACGTGGCGAACTCGATGAACTTCCAGGCCGCCTCCTTGTTCTTGGAGCTCTTGAACACGCCGAGCCCGTCGACCGGGTTGGACACCTGGACCCGCTTGCCCCCGGGGCCGACCGGCTGCGGGATGCCGCGGAACTTGTCGACCCCGAGCGCCTTCACGTGGTCCTGGTAGGAGCCGAGGTTGTGGTTGAGCATGCCGATCGTGCCGGTGTCCCACTGGGCGACCATCTTGGCGAAGTCGTTGTTGACGTCGGCGGCCGGCGTGACCTTCTTGTAGAGGGCGGCGTACTTCTCCAGCGCCGCGACGTTCTTCGGGTCGTTGACGGTGGTCTTCTTCTTGTCGGCGTCCCAGAACGAGGTGATGCCGGACTGCCCGTACATCGCGTCGAACGCCTGGGCGATGGAGCCGGAGCCGCCGCGGATGGTGTAGCCGAACTCGTTCTTGTCCGCCTTGGTGAGCTTCTCCGCGGCCGTGAAGAAGCGGTCCCAGGTGGTCGGCTCCTCCAGCCCGGCCTTCTCGAAGAGGTCGGTGCGGTAGTAGAGGACGCCGTTGTTGGCGGAGGTCGGCACCGAGTACAGGGTGCCGTCGCCGCCGCCGGCCGCCTTCAGGGACTCGACCATGTCCTTGTTGAGCTGCCCGTTCAGGGAGGACTTCGCGAGCCGGCCGTCCAGCGGCTCCAGCGCGCCCTGGGCGGAGAAGCCCGCGAGCATCGAGGCTGTGACGCCGCCGACGTCCGGCAGGCCCCCGCCCTGGATGGCGGTGTCGACCTTGGACTGGTACTCGGTGGCGGCGATCCCGACGTACTCCACGTCGATGTCCGGGTTGGCCTTCTCGAAGTCGGCGATGATCTCCTTCCAGACGGCCGTACGGATACCGCCGTTGTTGTCCCAGAAGACGATCTTCCCCTTGCCGCTGCCCTCCGCGCCCTTGTCGCCGGCCCCGCTGCCGTCGTCACCGCAGGCGGTGGCGGTCAGCGCGAGTACGGCGCCGAGGGCGACGGCGGCGGACGTCCGGCGCCTGCCTGTGCCTCTGCTGCTGAGCATGCTGATCTTCATTGGTCGGCTCTCTTCTTCTGGATCCAACAAAGGGGAGCTTCGGGTGGTTCAGTAGGTGGGCGTGGGCGTGTGCGGTCCCACGCGGAACCGCGTGAAGGTGGCCGCGCCGGCGTGTCCCTGGCCGGCCGGCGCCAGGGCGAACAGGCCGAGCAGGGCGCCGACCCAGCGCCAGGGGGTGGCGGCGAAGTCCCGGCCGGTGGGGCGCGGGCCGTCGCCCAGGTCGTAGGAGAAACGGCACCGTGCCCCGGCGACGGTCTCCACGCGCAGGAGTGCGCGGCCCTCCGGTGCGGGGCGGGGCCGGTCGGCGTCGCGCTCGGCCCGCGCCACCGACTCGGCGAACCGGTGCACCAGGTACGCCGTCCCGTCCGCGTCCCGCTGGAGCCCGATCCAGCGGTAGGCGTCGCCGAGCACCGCGAGCCCGGCCCGCGCGCCCGGCTCCTCGCTGTCCAGCCGCAGCTCCACCTCGACCACGCGGGGCTCGCCGGGCAGCCGCTGCGTGAGCACGCTCGGGACTCGGCGCAGGTCGTGCGCGTCGTCGGAGCGGACGCAGGCGAGGCGCAGCCCGTCCCCCGAGTGCTGGGTGGCCCAGCCGTCGCGGGGGTTGGCCGTCCACGACCACTGGCGGCCGTGGCGACCGCCGGGGAAGTCGTCGCCGGTGGCCGGCGCGGCGGGCGGCTGCGGCGGCAGGGCGGGACGCCGGTGCTCGGTGACCGGGGCGCCGTCGTCGCCCAGGACCGGCCAGCCGTCCGTGCCCCACACCATGGGCTGGAGGTGCACGACGCGCCCGTACGCGCCGCGCTGCTGGAAGTGCAGGAACCAGTCCTCGCCCGACGCCGTGCGCACCCAGCCGCCCTGGTGGGGGCCGTTGACGTCGGTGTCCTTCTGTTCGAGGACGACCCGCTCCTCGTACGGCCCGAAGAAGCCGCGGGAGCGGAAGGCGCCCTGCCAGCCGGTCTCGACCGACCCCGCGGGTGCCAGGATCCAGAACCAGCCGTCGTGCCGGTAGAGCTTGGGGCCCTCCAGGGTGAACCAGCCGGGGATGCGGTCGGCGTCGACGATCACCTCGCCCTCGTCCAGGACCTCGGTGCCGTCGGGGTGCATGCGGTGACCGGTGAGGCGGTTCTTGATCCCGGAGCGGGACCTGGCCCAGGCGTGCACGAGGTACGCCTCGCCCGTCTCGTCGTCCCACAGGGGGCAGGGGTCGATCAGCCCCTTGCCCGCCTTCACCAGGCGGGGCGCGGTCCACGGCCCGCGGATCTCGGGGGCGTTGACCTGGAGGACGCCCTGGTCCGGGTCGCCCCAGAAGATCCAGAAGCGGTCGGCGTGGTGCCGCAGGGAGGGCGCCCAGACACCGCGGTCGGGGCCGGGCGCCGCGAAGGCGTGGGCGGGTTCCAGGCGGTCCAGGGCGTGCCCGACCAGGGTCCAGTTGACCAGGTCCCGGGAGTGCAGCAGGGGCAGGCCGGGGACGCGGCCGAAGCTGGAGGCGGTCAGGTAGAAGTCGTCGCCGACCCGCACGACGTCCGGGTCGGACCAGTCGGCGTTCAGCACGGGGTTGGTGTACGTCGGCGCGCTCTCGGGGGTCACCGGCCGACCGCCTTCCGTACGAGGGCCGTGGCGCCGTCGGCGTCGAGGCGGCCGTCGGCGACCACGGTGACGATCCGGCGGACGAGGGTGTCCCCCGGTGCGACGGCCACGCGGTCGTCGTGGGCCAGCGACGAGCCCACGCCCGGGTACTCCTCGGTGCGCACGAACCACGGGTCGCGCCGGGTCCGTTCGGTGGCGCCGGCGAAGACCAGCGTCCAGGTGTCGCCGGTCAGCGCCAGCCAGTCGGCGCGGTGGCCGTGGACCTCCGGCTCGCCCTCCCGGCCGGCGGTGAAGACCCGCGGGGCCGCGCCCTCCTTGCGGGCCCGCCAGAAGAAGCCGCCGTAGGCCGCGCCGGGGCGCCCGTTGGTGGCGGGACTGCCGATGGTGAGCGGGGCCTTGGTGGCGTTGGTGAGGGAGAAGGTGAAGTCCAGCGCCCAGGCGGTGGCGGTGAGTTCGGTGGCGGCGACCGTGCGGCGTTCACGCAGCAGCTCGGTGCCCGCGGCGACCCAGCGCAGTTCCTCGACGAAGCCGTCGGGGTCACGGAGCTGGAAGGCGGTGTGCCGCTGCGCGCCGTGGTTGTCCAGCTCGGTCGGGCCCCGGTCGCGGACGTAGGTGCGCCCGCCCCAGAAGTTGTGCCCCTCGACGTCGGGAACGGCGACACCGACGCCGAGGTGATGGAGGTGGTCGGCGGGGCGGAACTCGGTGACGGGGGTGCCGGCCAGCGTGGTGACGGGGTGCAGGCAGGGGCGCGGGGAGAGCCGGGCCGGCAGCTCGGGCCGGGTGAGGTACCGGGCGACGGGGCGGCCCGCCACGCGCAGCACCGGGGTGTCGTCGCCGGTCATCGGGCACTCACCTCGTTCAGCGCGTGCTCGGTGCGCGGCGCCCAGGGCGCGCCCAGCTCGGAGTAGAGGCTGAGGGTGTCGGCGGCGGCGGCCACGAGTCCGTCGACGCCGGGGACCACGCGGCGGCTCTCTCCGGGGACGCGGTGCCAGGCGGCCGGGGGCAGCGGGTCCGGGTCGGGAGCCGTGCGGATCGCCTCCACGACCCGCATGAAGGCGCCGGTCTCGTCCGGCGGCACCAGCAGGGCGGCGCCGGTGGTGAGGTGGTCGACCAGGTTCTCCAGCAGGTCGGTGCGGCCGTACTGGTACTCCTCGGGGCCGTGGCCGCCGCGCTGGAGCAGGATGCGGTCCTGCTTGTACCAGAAGGTGATGCGGCCGCTGCCGCCGTGCAGCAGGACGTACGGCTCGGCGGCCCGTTCCGCGCACAGGGTCGCGGCGACGGTGACGCGGTGCCCGCGGGCGGTGCCGATCCGCACGCATGAGGTGTCGTCGGCCTCGATGTCGTTGGCGTGGCTCAGCTCGGTCTCGATGCCCGTGACGTCCTCGGCGCGGGTGGTGCCGCCGAGCGCGAGGGCGGTGGCGACGGCGTGCGCCAGCGGGTTGGTCAGCGCCCCGTCGATCACGTCGGCGCCGTCCATCCGCCGCCGGCCCGCCCAGGGCGCCCGGCGGAAGTAGGCCTCGTCCCGTACCCACGCCCCGGCCCCGCCGACGCCCACGACCTCACCGATCGCCCCCTCGGCCACCAGTTCCCGGATCGCCGGCACGGCGTGCGAGCCGAGTGACTGGAACCCGACCTGGCAGGCGACGCCGGTCCCGGCGACCCCGTCGGCCATCCGGCGGAACTCGGCGTAGGACGGCGCCGGCGGCTTCTCCAGGAGCAGGTGCACGCCCCGCCGGGCGGCGGTCAGCGCGAGGTCGGTGTGGGTGGGGATCGGCGTGCAGACCACCGCGACCCGGGCGCCGGTGGAGTCCAGCAGGGCACCGAAGTCGGCGGACTGCTCGGGGAGTTCCCCGCCGGCCTCCTGCTCGGTCAGCGGGGTGAGTTCGCAGATCCCGGCCAGCCGGACCAGTCCGGCCCGCTCCAGACGCCGGATGTTGGCGACGTGCCAGCGCCCGTGCCCGCGGGCGCCGGCGAGGACGACGGGAACCGGGCTCATCCCTTCACCGCCCCCGCGCTGAAGCCGGTGATCAGCCACTTCTGGATGAAAGCGAAGACGATCACGACGGGGACCGCGGCGATGATGCCGCCCGCCGCGAGCGCGCCGAGGTCGACGCTGTCCGCGCTCATCAGGGAGTTGAGACCGACCGGGATGGTCTGCTTGGACTGGTTGTTGAGGAACATCAGGGCGAACAGGAAGTGGTTCCAGGAGTGCACGAAGGCGAAGGAACCCACCGCGATCAGACCCGGCCGCAGCAGCGGCAGCACGACGATCCGGAAGGCCCGGAACCGGCCGCAGCCGTCGACCCAGGCCGCCTCCTCCAGGGAGTACGGCACGTTCTTGATGAAGTTGCTGATCAGGATGATCGACAGCGGCAGCTGGAAGACCGTCTCGGCGAGGATGACGCTGCCGAGCGAGTTGATCATCTGGAGTTCGGCGAAGATCTCGAACAGCGGCACGAGCAGCAGCGCGCCGGGCACGAACTGGGAGCACAGCAGGCCGAGCATGAAGACCCGCTTGACCTTGAAGTCGAACCGGGCGAGGGCGTAGCCGCCGGCCAGGGCGACGAGGGTGGTCATCACCAGGGTGGCGACGCCGACGTAGACGCTGTTCTGGAAGAAGGTGCCGAAGCTTCGGTCGGTCCACACCTTCTCGAAGTGGTCGAACGTCATCGGCCAGGGCACCAGCGAGGTCGAGCCCGCCGGGCGCAGCGCGAAGAGCAGGATCCAGTAGAAGGGGACCAGGGTGAAGACCAGGTAGATGCCGAGCGGGAGGTAGATCTGCCAGCGGGGGACCTCGTCCCAGGCGGGGCGGCGCTTCCCGGCCGGCCGCGGGGGTGCGTGATCGGCCCGCGCGGGTGCGGGGGCGGGCGCGGTGGCCTCCTTGGTGATCACTTGTTCTCGCCTCCGAACTTGCTCAGCCGCAGGTAGACGATCGAGCAGAAGAGCAGGATCACGAACGCGACCGTGGTGAGGGCCGACGCGTAGCCGAAGTCGTGGGCGTCGACGCTGGTGTTGGCGATGTACAGCGGCAGGGTCGTGGTGACGCCCGCGGGTCCGCCGCCGGTCAGGGTGTAGAGCAGGTCGACGTTGTTGAACTCCCACACCGCGCGCAGCAGCGTGGACAGGATGATGGCGTCCTTCAGGTGCGGCAGCGTGATGTGCCAGAACTGCTTGAGGCGGCTCGCCCCGTCGACCTCGGCGGCCTCGTACAGGTCCTTGGAGACGGACTGGAGGTCGGCGAGGATGAGGATCGCGAAGAAGGGGACGCCGCGCCACAGGTCGGCGACGACCGCCGCGGAGAACACGGTCGAGGTGTCGGAGAGCCAGCTGGTGCCGTAGGTGCCGATGCCCATGTCGGCGAGGTAACGGGTGATGCCGGTCTGGGAGTTGTAGAGCAGCACCCAGATGGCGGAGGTCAGGACCCCGGAGACGGCCCAGGGGGAGAAGACCAGGGCGCGCCCCACGCCCCGGCCGACGAAGGTCTGGTTGACGATGAGCGCCAGCGCCAGTCCGAACAGCAGCTGCAGCCCGACCTCGACGAAGACCCACTTGGCGCTGAAGACGAGGGTGTCCAGGAACACCGGGTCGTCGGTGAAGATCCGGACGAAGTTGTCGAAGCCCGCGAAGCCGTTGCGCCACGGCTTGGTGGGGTTGTAGTGCTGCAGGCTGTAGTAGAAGACGCTGATGACCGGATAGGCGATGAAGCCCAGCATCAGCAGGACGGCCGGCCCGATGAGCAGGTAGGGGAGCCTGCGCGGGGTGGCGGAGGCACGGCGCCGCCGGGGTGGCGCGGGCGGTTTCGCCACGGCTGCGGCTTGGGCCATGACAGTTCTCCGTTCTGGTTCTGGTACGTCGTGCTCGGTTCGTGCAGGAAGCGCTTTCTCGGCGTGCAGGGGGGTGCGATGGTCTTTGGCGGAGTGGGGTCAGCCGGCGTACGGGTCCCGCACCTTGCCCGGGCGGGCCAGGAACTCGAAGTCGCAGCCGGTGTCGGCCTGGGTGATCTGTTCGTCGTAGAGCGCGCCGTAGCCGCGCTCGTGGCGGGCGGGCGGCGGCGTCCACGCCGCCCGGCGCCGTGCCAGCTCCTCGTCGTCCACGTCGAGCCGCAGCGAGCGCGCCTCGACGTCAAGGGTGATCGAGTCGCCGGTGCGTACCAGCGCCAGCGGTCCGCCGACGTGCGACTCGGGGGCCACGTGCAGCACGCAGGCGCCGTAACTCGTGCCGCTCATCCGGGCGTCGGAGATCCGGACCATGTCGCGCACGCCCTGCTTGAGCAGGTGGTCGGGGATGGGCAGCATCCCGTACTCGGGCATGCCGGGGCCGCCCCTGGGGCCGGAGCCGCGCAGCACCAGCACGCTGTCGGCGGTGATGTTCAGGTCCGGGTCGTTGATGGTGCGCTGCATGGTCCGGTAGTCGTCGAAGACGACCGCGCGCCCGGTGTGCTTGAGCAGGTGCGGCTCGGCGGCGATGTGCTTGATGACCGCGCCGTCCGGGCAGAGGTTGCCGCGCAGGACGGCCACCCCGCCCTCGCTCGCGACGGGGTTGTCCCGGGGCCGGATGACGTCGTCGTGGTGGACTAGGGCGCCGTCCAGCTGCTCCCGCAGCGTGTCGTGCGCGACGGTGGGCCGGTCCAGGTGGAGCAGGTCGGTGATGCGGGAGAGGAAGCCGGGCAGGCCGCCGGCGAAGTGGAAGTCCTCCATCAGATAGGTCTGTCCGCCGGGCCGCACGTTGGCCAGGACCGGCACCGTGCGGGCGATGCGGTCGAAGTCGTCGAGCGTGAGGGTGACGCCCGCGCGGCCCGCCATGGCGATCAGGTGGATGACGGCGTTGGTGGAGCCGCCGAGGCCGAGGACCGTGGTGACCGCGTCCTCGAAGGCGTCGGCGGTGAGGATGTCGCTCAGCTTCCGGTCCCGGTGGACCAGTTCCACGATGCGCAGGCCGGCCGCGGCGGCCATCCGGTCGTGGCCGGAGTCGACGGCCGGGATGCTGGAGGCGCCCGGGACCGTGACGCCGAGGGCCTCGGCGGCGGCGGTGAGCGTGGAGGCCGTACCCATCGTCATGCAGTGGCCGGGCGAGCGGGCCAGACCGCTCTCCAGCTCGTGCATCTCGCAGTCGCCGATGAGCCCGGCCCGCATGTCGTCCCAGTACTTCCACATGTCGGTGCCGGAGCCGAGGGTCTCGCCGCGCCAGTGCCCGGGGAGCATGGGCCCGGCGGGCACGAACACCGCCGGGAGGTCGACGCTGGCGGCGCCCATCAGCAGGGCGGGGGTGGACTTGTCGCAGCCGCCCATCAGCACGGCGCCGTCCACCGGGTAGGAGCGCAGCAGTTCCTCGGTCTCCATGGCGAGGAGGTTGCGGTAGAGCATGGGGGTCGGCTTCTGGAAGGTCTCGCTCAGCGTGGAGACCGGGAACTCCAGCGGGAAGCCGCCCGCCTGCCACACCCCCCGCTTGACCGCCTGGGCGCGGTCGCGCAGGTGGACGTGGCAGGGGTTGATGTCGGACCAGGTGTTGAGGATCGCGATGACGGGCTTGCCGAGGTGCTCCTCGGGCAGGTAGCCGAGCTGCCGGGTGCGGGCGCGGTGGCTGAAGGAGCGCAGGCCCGAGGAGACGCCGCTGCCGTACCACTGGTGGCTGCGGAGCTGTTCGGGGGACTTCCTGGGTGTCATATCGACCATCCGGCGGCGATGGCGGCGACCTCGGCGCGCTCGCTCTCGGGCAGGGGCTTGCTCGGCGGGCGGACCTCGCGCCGGCACAGGCCGAGGGCGGCGAGGGCCTCCTTGACCACGGTGACGTTGTTGGCGGAGCCGTTGGCGGCGCGCAGCTCCTCGAAGCGGCGGATCTGCTCCCAGACCTTCATGGCGGCCGGGTAGTCGCCCGATCGAAGCGCTTCGATCATGTTCAGCGAGACCGCCGGGGCGACGTTCACCAGCCCCGAGGTGAAGCCGGTGGCGCCCGCGCTGAAGTACGAGGGGGCGTAGGGCTCGGCCAGGCCCGCGATCCACACGAAGCGTTCGAGGCCGGCGTCGCGGGCGAAGGCGGCGAACCTGGCGGCGTCCGGGACGGCGTACTTGACGCCGAGGACGTTGGGGCAGGCGTCGGCGAGTTCGGCGAGGCGGGCGCCGGTGAGCCGGTCGTTGCGGATGTAGGGCACGACGCCGAGTTCGGGCACGGCCTCGGCGATCGCGCGGTGGTAGTCGACCCAGCCGCCCTGGGCGACGTAGGGGTGGACGGGCTGGTGGACCATCACCATCGAGGCGCCCAGTTCCCGGGCGTGCCGTGCGGAGGCGACGGCGGTCGGCAGGTCGTGGCCGACGCCGACCAGGATCGCGGCGCGGTCGCCCGCCTCCTCGACGGTCAGCTCGGTGACCAGGCGCCGCTCGGCCGGGGAGAGGGCGTAGAACTCGCCGGTGTTGCCGTTGGGGGTGAGCGTCGTGATGCCGCCGTCGAGAAGGCGACGCAGCAGGGCCCGGTAGGTGGCGGGGTCGACGGAGCCGTCCTCGGCGAACGGGGTCACCGGGATCGCCACCACGTCGGCCAGGGCCGCCCGCTGGGTCTCGAACGTCGCCGTCATGCCTGACCGTCCTCTTCCTGGGCCGCGGTCCCCGCTTCGGGGAAGGCCCGCTCGACGAAGGACGCGATGTGCGCGTGCAGGGCGCGGGCCGCGCCCTCCGCGTCACCGGCGAGGGCGAGGCGCAGGATCTCCTGGTGCTCGCCGGCCTCCCGCTGCCAGGAGGGGTCGGCGGCCCAGGCGACGGCGGAGACGAGGGCCGCCTGGTCGCGGACCTCGTCGAGCATCCGGCCGAGCAGCGGGTTGCCGCAGGGCACGTACAGGGCGCGGTGGAACTCGCGGTTGGCCAGCGACCGTTCGGCGGTGTCGGTGGCTCCGTCGGCGCGGGTCAGTGCGTCACGGGCGGCGTCCAGGGAGGCGCCGCGGCGCACGGCGCGCCGCAGGGCCTCGGGCTCCAGGAGCAGCCGCACGTCGTAGACCTCGCGCGCCATGTCCGCGTCCACCATGCGCACCGTGACGCCCTTGTACTGGTTCATCACGACCAGTCCGGTCCCGGCCAGCGTCTTGAGCGCCTCGCGCACCGGTGTCTTGGACACCCCGAACTGTGCGGCGAGGTCGGTCTCGACCAGGGCTTGGCCCGGCGTGAGCCGGCCGGTGAGGATGCGGCGTTTGATCTCCTCCAGCACGTACTGCGTGCGGGAGGGGATCGGCGTGGGCACAGAGGTCATGCGCGCCTCTCGGAGTCTCGCGTCGGATGCGCGGGCGCCGGACGTCCGGTCTCGGACATCCGATCTCGCGTATCGCGTCTCATATATGACGTACGGAGTACGACGCGTTGAAGGTAAGAGGGGCGCGAGGCCACGTCAATGCTTCTGACAAAGGAAAGTTCGGGTGGGGCGGCGCCGGCCCCGGCCCTTCCCCGGCGCTACCGGGCGGGGCGGCTCCAGCCGGGGTCGCGTCCGCTCAGGCCCACCGCGCGCTCCAGCAGCGGGGCGTCGTCGGGCACGGCGACGACCGGCCCGAACATGCCCTCGTCCCGGTCGGTCTCCTCGGCGGCGGCGCTGAGCAGGCCGTACGCCGCCTGGAGGGCGGCCGGGTCGGGGCGGTACTCCTGGCCGGTGGCGCGGGCGAGGTCCCAGCCGTGGATGACCAGTTCGTCGGCGACGACGGCGCCGGCGACGTCTCCGGGCAGGTCGATGCCGCCGGCCCGGGTCATGCCGGTCCAGGCGCCGGGGTCGCGCCAGGCCACCGCGAGTTCGCCGAGCACCCCGGACAGCTCCTCGCGCCAGCCGGGCCCGATGTCCGGCACGGAGGCATCGGGGGCGGTGTCGGTGGTGGCGCCGAGGTCCTTGCGCGCGGCGTCGCGGAAGGCGGCGGCCAGGCCGGTCAGGTGGCCGAGCAGGTTGCGGACGGCGAGGTCCGGGCACGGCGTCGGGTCGGCCAGCCGCGCGTCGCTCACGCCCTCGGCGAGGCGGGCCAGGACCCGCGTCTGCGGGCCGAGATCGAGGGTCGTGGTGTCGTGGGTCATCGGGTGCTCCTCGGGCGACGGATGGGCCGGCTCTCCTGGGAGGTAGACCGATCCGGGCCGCGGAACTCATCGGCGGCGGGGGCTGCCGATAGGGCACCTTCCCGATGCCCGGCACCCGGCCTTAGGCCCACGCTGACCAGGCATGACACCAAGGACGACGAAGACGACCCGGACGCGGGGACCCTGGGCGGTGTCCCGGGTCCTGCGCGACCGCGACGCGGGCCTGTATCTCGCCGGGGTGGTGGTGTCCGGCTTCGGCACCTCGGCGCTGTGGCTGGTGTCCGGGGTGTGGGTGAAGGACCTCACCGGCTCGGACGGACTCGCGGCGCTGTGCGTGCTCGCGATGTGGGCGCCGACCCTGGCCGGTCCGGCGCTGGGCACCCTGGCGGACCGCGTGCGCCGCCGGCCGCTGCTGATCGCCACGAGCCTGCTGACGGCCGGCCTCCTGCTCACACTATTCGCCGTCGACTCACCGGACATGCTGTGGCTGCTGTTCGCGGTGCTGTTCGGGTACGGCGCGGCGGGCGTCGTCCACGACGCGGCCGAGGCGGCACTCGTCGCCGCCACCGTCGAACCGCGGCTGCTCGGCGACTTCAACGGGCTGCGCACCACCGCCAACGAGGGCATGAAACTGGCGGCGCCACCGGCCGGTGCGGCGCTCTACACGGCGTACGGCGGCCCGGGCGTGGCCCTGCTGGACGCGGCGACGTTCGTGCTGGCCACGGGGGTGTACGCGGCCCTGCGGGTACGCGAGGCGCCGCCGCCCCGCCCCTCGGTGAACGCGTGGCGGCAGGCGGCAGAGGGCGCCCGCCTGCTGTGGGGCCACCCCCGGCTGCGCCCGCTCGTCCTCGCCGGCGGCGCCACGATGCTGTGCGCCGGCGTCAACGGCGCCACGGTCTACGCCGTCGTGGACCGCCTCGGGCACTCCCCCGCGTACGCGGGTGTGCTGTACGCCGCCCAGGGGGCCGGGTCCGTGACGGTGGGGCTGCTGGCCGGGCCCGCCCTGCGGCGACTGGGCGGGCGCCGCTTCGCCGCTGCCGGGATCGCCCTGCTGGCGGTGGCGGTCGCGGCGCGGGCGGTCCCGTACGACGCGGTGGCCCTGCTCTCCGGCGCGGCGATCGGCGCGGGGCTGCCCGCGGTGCTGATCGCCGCCCTGACCGCGGTCCAGCACGAGACGCCCGGCCCGCTCCTCGGCCGGGTCACCGCGACGGCCACCTCCCTCGTCTTCGCCCCGAACGTCCTGGGCCTGGCGGCGGGAGCGGCCCTGGTGGAGCTGGCGCCCCTGCACCTGCTGCTGCCCGCCCTGAGCATCGCCCTGCTGACAACGGCGACCCTCATCGCCCGCCGCCCACGGGAGAATCCCGGCCTCACGCCCACGACACCGAACGCTCCCACGCCGCTGTGACGGCCCCTGCGGTCCCCCGTCTGCGCCGGACCCCGGCATCACCGACCCCGCGGGGCGCCCACCAACCCGGCGGGGACCACCCACCAGCCCAGAGGCCGCCCACCACTCCGGCTGGGGCCACCCACCAACCCGGGGGCCACCCCGCGCCAAGCCCACGGCCACGTACTCCGTCGCCCCTCAGACCCGTCGCCCAGGAGCCGGCCCACGGCCCCCGTCTCAAAGCCCCCCAAGTGCCGACCGCACCGCCCCCAGGTCGGCGTCCGACGCCAGGCCCGCGTGGTACAGGCGCAGCTCCGTCGCGCCGCGTTCGGCGGCGTGGGACGCGTCCGTGGCGAGGGTGTCCGGGCTGCCGCCCATGCCGGAGACCACGGTGAGGTTGGCGGCGAGGATGGCACCGGCGCGGTTCTGCTCGGCGAAGGGCGTCAGCAGGGC
The DNA here is from genome assembly GCF_042263835.1 of Streptomyces sp. NPDC056128. Taxonomy (NCBI): domain Bacteria; kingdom Bacillati; phylum Actinomycetota; class Actinomycetes; order Kitasatosporales; family Streptomycetaceae; genus Streptomyces; species Streptomyces sp. NPDC056128. The sequence goes on from NZ_JBHJVQ010000018.1 coordinate 100,272, forward strand.
CGGGCCGCCCGTGCAGGGCACGACCACGCCGTCCGCGACGGACAGGATGTGCGCGGGGTCGACGCCGGCGTTGGCGCCGCAGTGGTAGGAGACGGGGTCGGCGTGCAGCAGGACCTCGAAGCCCGAGGGCGCCGCGGCGCGCACGGCCGCGACCGCCGCCTCCTGGAGCGTGCGGGCGGTGTCGTCCCGCCACGCGCGCGTGGCGTTCGCCGTCGCCTCGCCCAGCAGCTTCTCGACGCCCGCCCAGCCCCCGTCCGACGGCGCCGTCCCCCGCCACACCGGCTCCAGCGCGGTGCGCACAGCGGCGGCAAGTTCGTCGGCGTCGAGGCCCTGACCGCCGTATCCGCCCCGGCAGTCCGGGCAGAAGCACAGCGACATCAGGTACTGCCCGGCGTCCCCGAGGGCGACCCCGCCGGTCTTGTCGTGGGCGTGCAGGTGGGCGAGCCCGTACCAGCCGAGGGACTCCAGTTCGGTGCCGCGCGCTCCGGGCCGCACCGCCGCCTCGGCGGCCAGGTCGGTGAGGTACGCGCGCGTGGCGGGCCGCGCGATGCACGGCGCCCAGGGGTAGCGGTCGCCGTAGGCGTTGACGACGGAGGTGTGCGGGTGCTCCGCGCCGAGGCGGGAGTTGTGGGCCAGGACGACCCACGTGCTCAACTCCAGCCCCGCTCGCGCGAGGGCTTCGGCGGCCTCCCCCCAGGCGTCGCCGGGCGCCCAGTCACCGGCCTCGTACGGGCGCGGCACGCGGCCCTCCCAGCGGACGGCGTCCGGCGGATAGAGCACCGCGGAGTGCTCGGCGGTGACGACGCGGTGGCGGGGGTGACGGGGGGTGAGCGCCCGGGTCGAGTGGTACGCGGAGGCGAGCGTCACCTGGGACACGCCGAGGTCCGCCACGCGCGCGGGGGCTTCCGGGTCGCCGTTGACGTCCCACGGGTAGACGAACGCCGACGCCTTCACTTGTCCCCCTCCACGACGGACTCCACGAAGGACTCCACCCCGGGCTCCGCGTCGAGCAGCGCGTAACCCCGCTCGATGATCCGGGCGAGCTGCTTCACGTGGTCCTCGGCCGGCTCCTGCAACGGCGTCCGCACCTCCCCCACGTCCAGGCCGCGCAGCCGTACGCCCGCCTTGACCAGGGCGACGGCGTACCCGCGGCCCTGGGCGCGCAGTTCGACGAAGGGCCGGTAGAAGCCGTCGAGCAGACGGTGCGCGAGCGCGTCGTCGCCGGTGCGCAGCGCCCGGTGGAAGGCGAGGGCGATCTCGGGCGCGAAGCAGAACGCGGCGGAGGAGTACAGGGTGACGCCGAGCGCGCGGTAGGCGAGCTGGGTCTGCTCGGCGGTCGGCAGGCCGTTGAAGTAGAGGAAGTCGCCGCCGGGCAGCGCGGTGCGCACGGCACTGATGATGCGCTGCACGAGGTCGAGGTCGCCGAGCCCGTCCTTGAGGCCGACGATCCCGTCCGTGCGGGCCAGTTCGACGACGCTCTCCGGGGTGAAGACGGCGTTGTCCCGCTGGTAGACGATCACGGGCAGGGAGGTCGCGGCGGCCACCTCCCGGTAGTGCCGCACCAGCCCCTCCTGGCCGGCGACCACCAGGTAGGGCGGCATGGCGAGCAGTCCGTCGGCGCCGGCCGCCTCGGCGAGGCGGGCGTGGCGCACGGCGAGGGCGGTGCCGTAGCCCGCGCCCGCCACGACGGGCACCCGTCCCGCCGTCTCCTCGACCGCCGCGCGGACGCAGACCTCGAACTCCTCGGGCGTGAGGGCGTGGAACTCGCCGGTGCCGCAGCAGGCGAACACGGCGGCGGCCCCCGCCGCGACCCCCTGGCGCACATGGGTGCGGTAGGCGTCGAGGTCGAGGCCGCCGTCGGGGCCGAACGCCGTGACGGGGAAGAACAGCGGCCCGCTGGGGGCGGTGATCCGGTCGGCGAGAGGGGCTGAGGTCACGGGCGCTCCCCATTCCATATGCATGATTCATGTCTATATTTCTGAACGCCTCCACGCTAAGCCGCCCCGTGTACACCGTCAAGCAGGCGCCCTCTTGACGGGCCACCACCCATTCCTTAGCGTGTCCACGCATATGAACGCCAGGCACGCACCCGCACGACTGCCGCCGCAGCAGACCTAGGAGTCCCGAGGATGCCCGCTCCCCGCACCGTCCTGCTCACCGGCGCCGCCGGCGGCCTCGGCACCCTGATGCGGGACCTGCTCCCCGCCCACGGCTACGCACTGCGCCCGCTCGACCTGCGCCCCGTCGAGGGCGAGCCGGACGCGATCGTGGCCGACCTCGCCGACCGGGACGCGCTGCGCGAGGCGGTCCGCGGCGTCGACGCGATCATCCACCTCGCGGGCATCTCCCTGGAAGCCCCCTTCGAGAAGATCCTCAAGGCGAACATCGAGGGCACGTACAACCTGTACGAGGCCGCCCGCGAGGAAGGCGTCCGCCGCGTCGTCTTCGCCTCCTCCAACCACGCCGTCGGCTACACCCCGCGCCCCCGGGGCGACGACCCCCTCATCCCGGTCGACACGCCGCGCCGCCCCGACACCTTCTACGGCCTGTCCAAGTGCTTCGGCGAGGACCTGGCCCAGCTCTACTGGGACAAGCACGGCATCGAGACCGTCTCCGTCCGCATCGGCTCCTGCTTCCCCGAGCCGACCAGCGTGCGCATGCTCTCGGTGTGGATGAGCCCCGCGGACGGCGCCCGCCTCTTCCACGCCGCCCTCACCGCCGAGAACGTCGGGCACACCGTCGTCCACGGCTCCTCGGCCAACACCCGCCTGTGGTGGGACCTCACCTCCGCGCGGGCGCTCGGCTACGAGCCGCAGGACGACTCCGAGCCGTACGCCGACAAGCTCGTCGCCGAACAGGGCGGGCTCGACCCGGACAACCCGGCGCACGCGTACCTGGGCGGCCCCTTCGTGACCGACCCCCCGATCTGGCCGTACTGACCGGAACACGACCCCACGAGAAGCGGGGGGGGCCCCCACCGGCCCCGCCCCGTCCCGAAACCGGCAAAACCCCAACCCCGGCACACCCCCACCCCCCCCGCCCCCCCCCCCCCCCCCCCCCCACCCCCCCCCCCACCACCCCCCCACCCCCCGTAAACACCCCCCCACCACTCGCGCCCGCCCCCCCACGGGCCCCGCCCGCTTCCGTATGCGGGCATCCGCACTGCCCGTTCTCACCCCGTCCCGCGCTGCGCCCCAGGTCCGCGACGGGCAGCCGACGCCGGAAACGGGCCCACACGGGCAGTATCGGCTCCGCAACAGACCTGGTCAGTGCCGCCCGACCGCTGTAGAACTTCCCCCACGGGCCCGAACGGGCAGCGACCCGGCGACGAGGCGGTGAGGCAGGTGTACGGCATGGGCACGAGGACGGCGGAAGAGCGCCAACGCGAGATCGTGCGGGTCGCCCGCGCCACCGGTTCGGTCGACGTCACCGCGCTCGCCACCGAACTGGGCGTCGCCAAGGAGACCGTACGACGGGATCTGCGCGCGCTGGAGGACCACGGCCTGGTCCGCCGCACCCACGGCGGCGCCTACCCCGTGGAGAGCGCCGGGTTCGAGACCACGCTCGCCTTCCGCGCCACCAGCCACGTGCCCGAGAAGCGCCGGATCGCCTCCGCCGCCGCCGAGCTGCTGGGCGACGCGGAGACCGTCTTCGTGGACGAGGGCTTCACCCCCCAGCTGATCGCCGAGGCCCTGCCCCGGGACCGGCCGCTGACCGTGGTCACCGCGTCCCTGCCGGTCGCCGGCGCCCTGGCCGAGGCCGACGACACCTCCGTCCTGCTGCTCGGCGGCCGGGTCCGTCCGGGCACCCTGGCCACCGTCGACCACTGGACGACGAAGATGCTGGCCGGCTTCGTCATCGACCTGGCGTACATCGGCGCCAACGGCATCTCCCGCGAGCACGGCCTCACCACCCCCGACCCCGCGGTCAGCGAGGTCAAGGCGCAGGCCATCCGGGCCGCCCGCCGCACCGTGTTCGCCGGCGCGCACACCAAGTTCGGGGCGGTGAGCTTCTGCCGGTTCGCGGAGGTCGGCACCCTGGAGGCGATCGTCACCAGCACGCTGCTGCCCTCCGCCGAGGCCCACCGCTACTCCCTGCTCGGACCGCAGGTCATCCGCGTCTGAAACCCGACCCACTCCCCGCACGGCACACCCTCACGCGCACGGCACACCCACACCCCTCAATGCCCCATACCTCCCCATATGTTCAGGAGCGATCCATGCGAACCCAGAGCCGACGGAGGCCGCGAGCCACGCTCGCCATGGTCGCCGCAGGGACGCTGCTCGCCCCGCTGCTCACCGGCTGCTGGGTCGGGGCGGGCGGCGCCGGATCCGGCGGCAACGCCATCAACGTCCTGATGGTCAACAACCCGCAGATGGTCGAGCTGCAGAAACTCACCGCCGACCACTTCACCGAGGAGACCGGCATCAAGGTGAACTTCACCGTGCTGCCGGAGAACGACGTCCGCGACAAGATCAGCCAGGACTTCGCCAACCAGGCCGGCCAGTACGACGTCGCCACCCTCTCCAACTACGAGATACCGATCTACGCCCGCAACGAGTGGCTGCGGCCGATGGACCCCTACGTCGCCAAGGACCCGGCGTACGACGAGAAGGACATCCTCGGCCCGATGCGCGAGTCCCTCACCGGCGACGACGGCAAGCTCTACGGCCAGCCCTTCTACGGCGAGTCGTCCTTCCTCATGTACCGCAAGGACGTGTTCGCCCAAGAGGGCCTGAAGATGCCCGAGCACCCCACGTGGACCGAGATCGCCGGCCTCGCGGCCCAGTTGGACGGCGCCGAGCCTGGCATGAAGGGCATCTGCCTGCGCGGACTGCCCGGCTGGGGCGAGCTGATGGCACCCCTGACGACGGTCGTGAACACCTTCGGCGGCACCTGGTTCGACAAGGACTGGCAGGCCCGCCTCGACTCGCCCGAGTGGGAGAAGGCGACGAAGTTCTACGTCGACCTCGTCCGCGAACACGGCCAGTCCGGCGCCGCCCAGTCCGGATTCGCCGAGTGCCTCAACAACATGACGCAGGGCAAGGTCGCCATGTGGTACGACGCCACCTCCGCGGCCGGGTCCCTGGACGCCGCCAAGTCGCCGGTCAAGGGCAAGGTCGGCTACGCACCGGCCCCGGTCGAGAAGACGGACTCCTCCGGCTGGCTCTACACCTGGGCCTGGGGCATCCAGAAGGCCTCCCGCAACGCCGACAAGGCCTGGAAGTTCGTCTCCTGGGCGTCCAGCAAGGAGTACGAGCAGCTCGTCGGCAAGGAGATCGGCTGGTCCAACGTCCCGGCCGGCAAGCGCGCCTCGACGTACGAGAACCCGGCCTACGTCAAGGAGGCCGCCGCCTTCCAGGAGATGACCAAGGAGGCGATCGAGGGCGCGAAGCCGAACGACCCCGGCGTCCAGCCGCGGCCCGCGCCCGGCATCCAGTTCGTCGGCATCCCCGAGTTCACCGACCTCGGCACCAAGGTCTCCCAGGAGATCAGCGCGGCCATCGCCGGACGGCAGTCCGTCGACGAGGCCCTGAAGAAGTCCCAGCAGCTCGCCGAGAAGATCTCCGAGGAGTACGAGGGACGATGACCGCCACGACAACGGCCCCCTCGGCCGCACCCGACCAGACCCGCCCCACCGTCCGCCCGCCGTCCTCCCGGCTGCGCGCCTGGGCCACCCGCGCCCCTCTCCTCCCCGCCCTGATCTTCATGATCGCGGTCACCCAGCTGCCCTTCGTGGCGACCCTGGTGATCTCCTTCTTCGACTGGAACTCCCTCTATCCGGACGCCCGGCACTTCACCGGCTTCGCCAACTACGGCGACGTCCTCGGCGATCCGGACCTGCGCCAGTCGGTGTGGACGACGATCCTGCTGACGGTGGCGGTCGTCCTGGCCAGCCTCGTCCTCGGCCTGGCCCTCGCCCTGCTGCTTGACCGGAGGTTCAAGGGCCGGGGCGTGGTCCGCACCCTGCTGATCGCCCCGTTCCTCGTGGTCCCGGTCGCGGCCGCCCTGCTCTGGAAGCACGTCCTCTACAACCCCGAGTACGGCCTGCTCAACGGGTTGCTGCACTACGTGGGCGGCCCGCAGCCGGACTGGATCTCCAACACCCCGCTGCTCGCGGTCGAGCTGTCACTGGTGTGGCAGTGGACGCCCTTCATGATGCTCATCCTGCTGGCCGGCCTGCAGAGCCGGGACCAGCAGCAGATCGAGGCCGCCCGGGTGGACGGCGCGGGCGACTGGCAGATCTTCGTCCACCTCACCCTCCCCCACCTGCGCCGCTACCTGGAACTGGGCGCCCTGCTCGGCTCGATCTACATCGTCCAGAACTTCGACGCCGTCTTCACCATCACGTCCGGCGGCCTGGGCACGGCCAACCTGCCCTACACCGTCTACCAGAGCTTCTACCAGGCCCACGAGAACGGCCTCGCCTCGGCCGCGGGCGTCCTGGTCGTCATCGGCTCGATCATCATCGCCACCTTCGCGCTGCGCGTGGTGTCGTCCCTGTTCCGCGAGGAGGTCGGCCGCGCATGAGCGCCACCGCCGTACGACCCGCCACCACCACCGCCAAGCCGGCCCGGACCCGCCGCAAGGCCGGTGCCGGACTGGGCCTGGTGGCCTGGCTGGCCGGCATCGTCTTCTTTCTGCCCATCGCGTGGATGGCGCTGACCTCCTTCCACTCGGAGGCGGACGCGGCCACCAACCCGCCGTCCTTCGCCGCGTCGCTCACGCTGGACGGCTACCGCGAGTTCTTCGGCGCCGGCGGCGGCGCCAGCCCCTGGCCCGCGCTGATCAACTCGGCGGTGGCATCGGTCGCCTCGACCCTCTTCGTCCTGGTCCTGGCCCTGCCCGCCGCCTACGCCCTCTCCATCCGCCCGGTGAAGAAGTGGACGGACGTCCTGTTCTTCTTCCTGTCGACCAAGATGCTGCCGGTGGTGGCGGGCCTGCTGCCGATCTACCTGTTCGCCAAGAACACCGGCATGCTGGACAACATCTGGCTGCTGGTCATCCTCTACACGTCGATGAACCTGCCGATCGCGGTCTGGATGATGCAGTCCTTCCTCGCCGAGGTGCCGGTCGCGATCATCGAGGCGGCCCGGGTGGACGGCGCGAAGCTGCCCACGATCCTGGTCCGCGTGGTCGCCCCGATCGCCCTGCCGGGCATCGCCGCCACCTCCCTCATCTGCTTCATCTTCAGCTGGAACGAACTGCTCTTCGCCCGGGTGCTGACGGGCGTGGTCGCCGAGACCGCCCCCGTCTTCCTGACCGGCTTCATCACCAGCCAGGGCCTCTTCCTGGCCAAGGTGTGCGCCGCGTCGCTCGTCATCTCCCTGCCGGTGCTCGCCGCGGGGTTCGCCGCCCAGGACAAGCTGGTCCAGGGCCTGTCGTTGGGAGCCGTGAAATGAAGGCCGCCGTCATCGAGTCCGTGGGCCGCGCCGTCGTCACCGAGGTCCCGGACCCGACGCCAGGTCCCCGCGACGTCGTCGTCGAGGTCGCCGCCTGCGGCCTGTGCGGCACCGACCTGCACATCCTCCAGGGCGAGTTCGCGCCCAAGCTCCCCATCGTGCCCGGCCACGAATTCGCCGGCGCGGTGGTCGGCGTCGGCGCCCAGGTCACGGAGGTGTCCGTCGGCGACCAGGTGGCCGTCGACCCCTCCCTCTACTGCTACGAGTGCCGCTACTGCCGCAACGGCCACAACAACCTCTGCGAACGCTGGGCCGCCATCGGCGTCACCACGGCGGGCGGCGCGGCGCAGTACGCGGTGGCCCCCGTGGCGAACTGCGTGAAGCTCCCCGAACACGTCCGCACCCAGGACGCCGGCCTGATCGAACCCCTCTCCTGCGCGGTCCGCGGCTACGACGTCCTCCAGTCCCGCCTCGGCGCCCACGTCCTGATCTACGGCTCCGGCACGATGGGCCTGATGATGCTGGAGCTGGCCAAGCGGACCGGCGCGGCCAGCGTCGACATGGTCGACCTCAACCCGGCCCGCCTGGAGACCGCCCGCGGCCTCGGCGTCACGGGGTCGGCCGCGACGCCCGACGAGCTGGACCGCCCCCAGGGCTGGGACCTCGTCATCGACGCCACGGGCAACGCGGCGGCCATCCAGGACGGCCTGGACCGGGTCGCCAAGGCGGGCACGTTCCTCCAGTTCGGCGTCGCCGACTACGCGACCCGCGTGCAGATCGACCCGTACCGCGTCTACAACCAGGAGATCACCATCACCGGCTCGATGGCCGTCCTGCACAGCTACGAGCGCGCCGCCGAACTCTTCGCGAACGGCGTCCTGGACCCCGACGTCTTCATCAGCGACCGCATCGGGCTGGACCGCTACCCGCAGGCGCTGGAGCAGTTCGCGGCGGGGGTGGGACGGAAGATCGTGGTCGTGCCGTAAGTCTTCGTTGTTTCAGCCCGTCCGGCGTTTGAGGACGAGGCCGAAGGCCGAAGGGGGTCTGGGGGCGCAGCCCCCAGGGACGGGAAGGGAAGGGGCGGCGGGGGCGACACTCGATGGGCCACGCCGGGGGGGGGGCGCGCGCCG
>NZ_JBHJVQ010000018.1:108814-135750 GCF_042263835.1 Streptomyces sp. NPDC056128
GGTGTCCCCCCCCCCGGGCGCGGGGGGGGGGGGGGGGGGGCCCCCCCCCCCCCGGGCCGGGCCCGGGGGGGGGGGGGGGGGCCCACACGCGTGGCCCCCCCCCCCCCCGCCCCCTCCCCCCCCCCGGTACAGTCCCCCATGATCAGACCCCACCCCCGTAACCGCCGCTGACCCGATTGGCCGCCGGGTAAGGGAACGGTAAAACGCGCTCGCTCGTTCACCCGGCATGACAGCTATGACCCCCGGCTCGAACATCCCCCTCTCCGCCGCCCGCGTGACGGTGGACGTCGCCGCTCCCGTGCGGCTCGACGTATCGGGCCTGCTGCTCACCGCCGACGGCAAGGTGCGCTCCGACGACGACTTCATCTTCTACAACCAGCCCACCGGCCAGGGCGTGACCTACCGCTCCGGCGGCGGCACCGCCCCGGACGCGATCGTGGTCGACACCTCCGCCGTCCCGCCGGGCATCGAGAAGATCGTCGTCACCGCGAGCCCGGACGCCGCGGGCCAGACCTTCCAGGGCATCGAACCGACCGCCACCATCCGCAACGGCGACGACAACTCCGTCCTCGCCACCTTCACGCCCCCGCAGCTCGGCGCCGAGACCGCACTGGTGATCGTGGAGGTCTACCTGCGCAACGGCGCCTGGAAGGCCCGCGCGGTCGGCCAGGGCTACGCCAACGGCCTGGCCGGCATCGCCACCGACTTCGGCGTCACGGTGGAGGAGCCCGCCCCGGCCGCTCCCCCGGCCCAGCCCCAGGCGGCCACCCCGCCGCCCCCGCCCGCCGCCGCGCCCACGATGCCCGCCGCTCCGATCGCGGCACCGGCGGCGCCGCCCGCCCCCGCCCCGGGCGCCGGGAAGATCAACCTGGACAAGGGCCGGGTCAGCCTCCAGAAGAACCAGACCGTGTCCCTCGTCAAGGGCGGCCGACCGGTGCTCTCCCAGGTCAAGATGGGCCTCGGCTGGGAGCCGGCGTACCGCGGCAAGGACATCGACCTGGACGCGTCGGTCATCGCCTACGGCCCGCAGCGCAACCACATCGACAGCTGCTACTTCGGCAAGCTCTCGATCGTGAACGGCGCGATCAAGCACTCCGGCGACAACCTGACCGGCGAGGGCGGCGGCGACGACGAGGTGATCGTCGTCGACCTCGGCCGGCTCCCGCAGGAGGTCAGCGGCCTGGTCTTCACGGTGAACTCCTTCTCGGGCCAGAAGTTCACGGAGGTCGCCAAGGCCTACTGCCGCCTCATCGACGCCGCGAGCGGCGAGGAACTGGTCCGCTTCGACCTCACCAGCGCCGAACCGCAGACCGGCGTGATGATGGCGAAGCTGATCCGCCAGTACTCCGGCGAGTGGGAGATGACCGCCATCGGCGACTTCGTCAAGTCCCGCACGGTCCGCGGCATGGTGAAGCCGGCCGGCCAGGCGCTGTAAGCGACCGGGGACACCTGGGGGCGCCGGGCCGCGGGCGCCCCTAGGCGGCCTGCCCCAGTCCCTCCATGAGCAGCGACAGGTACCGCCGTACGGCCGTGCCGTCCACCTCGTCGGCCGCCTCGGCCGCCGTCACCACGCCGTGCAGCAGTCTCAGCACCTCGACCGGCTCCACGTCCGGCCGCAGCGCACCGGCCTCCTGCGCGGCCCGCACGAGCCGGGTCGCCGCGCCGCGCACACAGTCGCCGCACGCGGGCCCGCCGCCGGTGACGGCCGTGCCGAGCAGCGCCTTGAGCCCGCGTACCTGGAGCATCCCGACGGCCAGCTCGTCGAGCCACGCCATGAGCGCCGTGCCCGCCGGCCGCGCGGCCGCGATCACGTCGGCGCGGGCAGCGATCGCCTCCAGGCGCTCCAGGTAGGCGGCCTCCAGCAACGCCTGCCGCGTCGGAAAGTGCCGGTACAGGGTACCGACGCCCACCCCGGCACGCCGGGCGATGTCGTCCAGGGAGGCACCCTCCCCGTGCTCGGCGAAGGCTTCCGCCGCCACCGCCAGCAACCGCTCACGGTTACGCCGGGCATCCGCCCGCATGGGCCTGACCTGCGCCATCCCCGTCTCCTGCCCGGCGGTAACCTTCCGTCCAGCCTATCCGAGGTGCCGCTGCCGCCGTTGCCACCTGTCGAGCGTTGTAGTCGAGAAGCTCAGGAACGCCTCGACGCACCCGTCACCAGACCGTTCACGATGAACAAGGACGCAGGCCCCACGTCAAGGCTGAAGACGCGCTTTCTGCCGGCCGACTCGACGTTTTTGACTCTGTCCAGGGCGACACTATCGTCGTATCCGTGCATGTCGCTTCGAGCGGCCTCGACATGACCCACTGCATGCGCGATGCCTTCGAGCCTGGTCGCCTTGTACCCGATACGAACCTCTCGATCACCCGGTGCGTACTGGTGACGCCCAGCCGAAGGAGAGCATCGGCGACTTGCCTCGCCAGTACGGGTGAGACGGTGGCGTACTCGACCGAACTGTGAACGGTGCCCTTGGGATTGCGCCTTTCGCGCACATGGCCGTCGGTGTCGATTAGCCCAGAGAGGCACCCGATCCAGAAGTCTCGGCTGAACAGCTCATCAGGGAGATGTTTCTCCGCACAACTTTGTCCCCAGACACCGAAACGCCGGAGGCATTGAGTCAGAGGGTTACGCCGCCCCGAAAGGTACGGGAACCTCAGACGCACAATGCTTCCCGAGGGGATCTCACGCACACCGCATCCGTACTCCGCAGCCAGCGTACGCATGAACGACACCGCACCATCCGCGGGGTCGCCATGGAATTCGGGTGTGCAGGACGTCATTCCACCATCACCGGGCATGGCGCCCACGAAGTAGCCCTCGTCCGAGTTTCCCTGTCCTCCGAAACGGCCGGCCGTCAATGCGAGCGGGATCCGGTCGCCCGGAACAAGAGTGTCTGACCGCTTCCACTCACGCCCGGATACCAACCGGATATCCAGCGCTTCTTCCACCTCCCCGGACGTGATGGAGACGGGCTCAGCAGAAACCACTTCGCCGACGGAGTGGTCGCGAGGACCCTGATGAGGGCCGTAGCGTACTGGCCTCGTGTCCCATGCCTTGTTGTACGACAACACTGGAAGGCGACACTCAACCACCTCCGCCTCTCCCCTTGCCGATCGCCCACGTACACGACACGGGAACGCTAATTAGCCAAGGGGAGCTGACTTGTTCCAACTCGAGTGGACCACTCGTCCGAGGGACAGAAGGTGTTACCGGCGCTTCTGCCGCTTCCAGGGCCCCGTGATCGCCAGCATGATGCCGGGCGTCTGGATGTTGGCGTACAGGGTGCGGCCGTCGGGGGAGAAGGTGACGCCGGTGAACTCGCTGTACGACGGGTCGTCCTCGTCGCCGATGTTCAGTTCGTTGCGGGCGATGGGGTAGGTGCGTCCGCTGTCGGTCGCGCCGAAGAGGTGCTGGACGCCCTCGCCGTCCTCGGCGATGACCAGGCCGCCGTACGGGGAGACGGTGATGTTGTCGGGGCCGTCGAAGGCGCCGTCGGCGGACGGGTCGGTGTTGACGCCGAGGAGGACCTTCAGCGTGAGGGTGCGGCGCTTGGGGTCGTAGAACCAGACCTGGCCGTCGTGCGGGCGGCCCGGGCTCTCGTCACGGGCGTAGGAGGAGACGATGTAGGTGCCGCCGTCGGCCCACCACATGCCCTCCAGCTTGCGGGCGCGGGTGACCTCCCCGGCGGCGAACTGCTTGCGGACCGGCGTGGTCCTCGCGTCGCGGTCGGGGACGTCGACCCAGTCGACGCCGTACACCGTGCCGGTCTTCGTCGCCCGGGAGAGGTCGTCGACGAACTTGCCGCCGGAGTCGAAGCACTTGAAGGCCTGCAGGACCCCGGCGTCGTCGGCGAGGCCGCGCAGCCGGCCCCGCCCGTGCCGGAAGTGCTCCGGCGGGGTCCAGCGGTAGAGCAGGCCGTTGGGGCCGGAGGCGTCCTCGGTGAGGTAGGCGTGGCCGCGCTTGGGGTCGATGACGACGGCCTCGTGGGCGTAGCGGCCGAGCGCCTTGACCGGCTCGGGGTTCCGGTTGGCGCGCCGGTCCTCGGGGTCGACCTCGAAGACGTAGCCGTGGTCCTTGGTCATCCCCTCCTCGCCGGCCCTGTCCTCGGTCTCCTCGCAGGTCAGCCAGGTGCCCCAAGGGGTGCTGCCGCCGGCGCAGTTGGTGGCGGTGCCCGCGATGCCGACCCATTCGGCGACGTGGCCGCCGCGCCGGACCTCGACGACGGTGCAGCCGCCGGCGGCGGCCGGGTCGTAGACGAGGCCCTCGGTGAGCGGGACGGGGTGCGGCCAGTCGTCGCGGTGGCCGCCGAGTTCGTGGTTGTTGACGAGGAGCGTGGTGCCGCGCGGGCCGGCGAAGGCGGCCGTGCCGTCGTGGTTGGACGGGGTGTACTCGCCGGACTCCAGCCTGGTCCGCCCGGAGTAGGTGATGATCTCGTAGCGGAAGCCGGCGGGCAGCGCGAGGATGCCGTCGGGGTCGGGGATCAGCGGCCCGTAGCCGACGCCGCCGTGGTGGTGGTCGTGGTCGTGCCCGCTGCCGTGCTCGTCCGCCGCGCTCTCGGCCTCCGTGGACGCGAGGGCGTTCGGGGCGGTGGCGAGGGCGCCGACGCTGCCCGCCAGTGCGACTCCGGCGCCGGTGAGCGCGGATCGACTGGCGAAGTCCCTGCGGGTGAGCGACATGGTGTCTCCTGTGACGGTGGGCGTGCCGTGGAGGGTGGCGGACCTCGGTCCGGCGTCACAGTTCCGCCCGTGCCTGAACACGGATCCCGCCCGTCACTGAACGGGAGTTGAACTGGCGGAGACCTCTCCCCGCACCCGCTCCCCGCACGCCCGCGCCGTGCCGCTCAGCCGCCCTGCTGCGACCGCGCCTTGAACGCCGCCTTGCGGGCCTCCTTGGCGATCTTCTTGTCGGGGTGCAGCCGCCCCATCGCCTCCAGGACGTCCGGCGTGGCGGGGTGCTCGACCCGCCAGACCGTATCGAAGAACCCGCTGTGCTGGCGGGCGAGGCCCTCCACCAGGGCGCGCAGCTCCTCGGAGTTGCCCTCGGCGGCGAGCTGGGCGGCGAGGGTGTCGATGGTCAGCCAGAAGACCATCTCCTGGGGCGGCGCGGGCACGTCCCGGGCCCCGTGCTCGGTGAGCCACACCCGGGCGAGGCCGCCCAGTTCGGCGTCGTCGAGGACCTCGCGCAGCGCGGGCTCGGCCTCCGTGCCGACGAGGGAGAGCGCCTGCTGGCAGCGCAACCGGCGCAGCGGCGCGCCGGAGTCGGAACCGCGGGCCGCCGCGAGCAGTTCGCGGGCGGCGTCGAGCGGGCTCCGCCCGGCCAGCCACAGCTCGGTCTCGGCGTGGGCCGCGGCCGGCGGGAAGGGGGCGGTGCCGTCGAGCAGCACGTCGGCGCCCTTGTCGGCGAGGTCGCCGACGGCGGGGGCCTCGAAGCCGGCGTCCAGCAGCCGGGCGCGCAGTCCGTACAGTCCGAGCGGGGTGAGCCGCACCATGCCGTAGCGGGCGACGTCGGTCTCGTCGACGGGTGCCGCGGGTTCCTCGTCGGCGTCGGCCATCAGGGCCTCGTCGACCGGCTGGTACTCGACGAGCCCGACCGGTTCAAGGAGCCGGAACTGGTCGTCCAGGCGCATCATCGCGTCCGACACCTGCTCCAGGACCTCGTTGCTGGGCTCGCCCATGTCGCTGGGCACGATCACGGAGGCGGCCAGCGCGGGCAGCGGCACCGGGGCCTCGCCGGGGCCGTCCTCGCCGACGGTGAGCAGGTAGAGGTTGCCGAGCACGCCGTCGAGGAACTCGGCCTCGGCCTCCGGGTCCCAGTCGAGGGAGGACAGGTCCACCTCGCCGCCCTCGGCCATGGCGTCGACCAGGTCGTCCAGGTCGGGGACGCTCGCGTCGGCGAGGACGGCCTCCAGGGCGGTGACCCACAGCCCGAGCACGTCCTGCGGGGAGCCGCCGGTCAGCAGGGCGAGGTCCTCGCCCGCGGCGACGGTGCCCGCCTCCTCGTCGGTGATCTCGACGAGCCCGGTGTCGACGGCGATCCGCCATGCCTCGCTCGCGTACGCCGCGGCGTCGTCGCCGGTCAGTCCGAGCTGCTCGGCGGCGGCCGGCAGCTGTTCCTCGACGAGTCCGCCCCCGGCGTCGACGCGGGTGTCCGCCCCGGCCCAGCGGGCCAGCCGCGCGGCCCGGGCGAGGACCGGCGTGGACAGTGCCTCGCGGGCCAGCTCCGCTTCGGGGCGCAGCCGTGCGGGCGGCAGGGTGGAGCTGTCTGACATCGGCTGTTTCTCCTCGCGCGCCTTGACCGCCGTACGGCCGAATCCGGATGCCGTACGGCTCGACGGCCCAGCCTAGACGGGTTTCCACCCATGCCGCCCGGTTCATCTCCCCGTCGGACGGCGTACATGGCCGAAACCTTGACAACGCGCGTGGGCAGGCACGAGATTGACGCGCGTAGAAAGCGGGGGAAGAGCGGGGGGGGACACGTGTGTGACGCGGGTCCGTGCGCCCTGTGGCCCCCCGCCGTCCACCCTCGTCCCGGCGCCACGTCACGTCCCCGGAGGGATCCCGTTGGCCAGCAAGTCCTCCACGCGCCTCGCCGCGCTCACCGTCGCCGCAGTGTGCTCGGCGGCGTCCACCGTCGTCCTCACCTCGCCCGCGCAGGCCGGCTCCGCATCCGAAGGCCCGGTGCGGGTCCACGACATCCAGGGCAGCACCCGTCTGTCGCCGTACGCGGGCAAGCAGGTCACGGACGTGGCCGGAATCGTCACCGGCGTCCGCGGCTACGGCTCCTCCAAGGGGTTCTGGATCCAGGATCCGCGGCCCGACGCCGACCCGGCCACCAGCGAGGGCGTCTTCGTCTTCACGAACGCGGCCCCGGCGGTCGCCGTCGGTGACGCGGTCACCGTCTCGGGCACGGTCTCGGAGTACGTCCCGGGCGGCACGTCCTCGGGCAACCAGTCGCTGACGGAGATCACCCGTCCGACGGTCACCGTCGTCTCGGGCGGCAACGCACTCCCCGCGGCGACGACGGTCTCCGCCCGCTCCGTGCCGCGCGCGTACGCCCCCGAGGGCGACCCGGCGGCGAACGGGTCCGTCAACGGCCTGCGGCTGCGCCCCGACCGGTACGCCCTGGACCGCTACGAGTCGCTGGAGGGCATGACCGTCCGGGTCGCCGACGCCCGGGTGGTCGGCGCCTCCGACCCGTACACCGAGCTGTGGGTCACGGTGAAGCCCTGGGAGAACCGGAACCGCCGCGGCGGCACCGTCTACGGCTCCTACGACGCCCAGAACACCGGCCGCCTTCAGATCCAGTCGCTCGGCAAGCCGGCCGACTTCCCCGACGCCCACGTGGGCGACACCCTCGCCGGCACCACCGCGGGCCCCCTCGACTACAACCAGTACGGCGGCTACACGCTGGTGGCGAGCGAGATCGGCGCCCTGGAGAGCGGGGGCACCGAGCGTGAGTCGACCCGCCGGCAGAGCGGCCGGGAGCTGGCGGTGGCGACGTACAACGTCGAGAACCTCGACCCGTCGGACGACACCTTCGCCGCGCACGCCGACGCGATCGTGCACAACCTGAAGTCGCCCGACATCGTGTCCCTGGAGGAGATCCAGGACAACAACGGCGCCACGGACGACGGCACGGTGGCCGCCGACGCGACGCTCGGCAGACTGATCGACGCGATCGTCGCGGCCGGCGGCCCGCGCTACGAGTGGCGGGGCATCGACCCCGTCGACAAGGCGGACGGCGGCGAGCCCGGCGGCAACATCCGCCAGGCCTTCCTGTTCAACCCCGAGCGGGTCTCCTTCACGGACCGCGCGGGCGGCGACGCGACCACCGCGACGGGCGTGCGCAGGGTGCGCGGCGAGGCCGAGCTGACCCACTCCCCGGGGCGGGTCGACCCGGCGAACCAGGCCTGGGCGAACAGCCGCAAGCCGCTGGCCGGCGAGTTCGTCTTCCGCGGCCGGACCGTCTTCGTCATCGCCAACCACTTCAACTCCAAGGGCGGCGACCAGGGTCTGACGGCGCAGTACCAGCCGCCGTCGCGCTCCTCGGAGACCCAGCGCCACCTCCAGGCGAAGGCCGTGAACACCTTCGTCAAGGACATCCTCTCCGCGCAGCGGAACGCCGACGTCGTCGCGCTGGGCGACATCAACGACTTCGAGTTCTCGAAGACCACGCGCATCCTGGAGGACGGCGGCGCCCTGTGGTCGGCGGTCAAGTCGCTGCCGAGGAGCGAGCGTTACTCGTACGTCTATCAGGGCAACAGCCAGGTCCTCGACCAGATCCTGGTCAGCCCGTCGATCCGGTGGGCCGGGCGACTGTCGTACGACAGCGTGCACGTGAACGCCGAGTTCCACGACCAGGTCAGCGACCACGACCCGCAGGTGCTGCGGTTCCGTCCGTGACCTGAGCGCGGTGGGGCGGGTTCAGCGGGGCACGAGGCCGAGGGCGTGGTCGTAGCGGTTGACCGTACTGCTCTTCAGGCCCGGCCAGTTCTGGACCCGCCGCCACGCGGCCGTCGCCGAGCCGATCCCCTCGCCGGGTGCGGCGAGGGCGTCGATGTGGGCCTGGGCGCTCTCCCACTCCGCGTAGTTGAGGACGCGGGTGCCGTCGGTGCTGAGGTGGAAGTGGGCGGAGATGCCGCCGGGGTGCTGCTCCGGCTCGCTCTCCAGTGCCTCGAAGACTGCGTCGACCCAGGCGCGCTGCCGGTCGGGGTCGGGGCTCTCGAACTCGATGTCGACGATCACGACGCACCCCGGGACGGGGGCGGTCCCGTTCTCTCGGGTGCCGCTGCGGTAGCGCCGGTACGTGCCGAGGCCGACCCGCTCGATGCCCGGCACGGCGGTGTCGATCTCGTCGACGCGCTCCTGCCGGTGGACCTTCACGAAGGCGTCGAACGCCTGCTCGTTCGCCCACTGGGAGTGGTGGAGCAGGGTATTGCCGTCGTGGCCGGTGTAGACGTGGTAGCCGTGCAGGCCGTCGGCGGGCCAGGGGCGGCGCTCCCAGGTCCGGGCGATGGCGTCGACGGTCAGGCGCTGCCGTTCGGGGGTGCCCACCCGCCAGGTGCTGAAGAGGGGTGCCTCGACGTCGGGACGGTCGAGTACGGGGTGTGCGTCGGTACGGCGGGTCATGCCGGCCTCCACTGGTCGGTGGTCGTCGGGTGCACGCACCACCCTGTGACCTCGACCTTGGTTGAGGTCAAGTGCGACCAGGTGCCGCTACGACCACCGCCACGACCAGCGCTACGGCCGCCGGTACGACGCGAGCGACGAGGGGCACCCCGTGGGCGGTGTCCCTCGTCGCTCGCGCGCGTACGCGCGTGTCGTGGTTCAGCGGTGCCCCTGGTGGCGGTGGCGCAGCACGCCCACCGTGGCCAGGGCGCACGCGGCCGCGCCGGCGACCAGCAGCACCCGCGGATGCCCCAGCCCCGTCCGCACGGCGCCGCGCGCCCGGTCCGGCACGCGCTCCTCGGCGTGGTGACCGGCCCGGCCCGCCTTGTCCTGCACGGTGTGGCCCGCGTGCGCGGCGGAACTGCGCAGTTGCACGGTCATGGCGCCGGCCTTGTCCCGCAGGTCGGCGGCCCGGGCCTTGGCACGGCCCTTCACGTCCGCCTTCCCCGCCAGTTCCTCCACGGTGTCGCCGAGCTGGCTGCGGGTCTGTTCGATCTGCCTGCGCAGTTCGTCGGGGCCCTTGGCCCCGGTGGGCTGCGCGGTGGAACCGGTCCTCGGGCGGTCCCCGCTCGTCGCGTCGGTCATCGATGCGCCCTTTCCCTGATCTGGTCCACGTCGGCCCTGACACTGCCGAGGGCCTCCTCGGGCTTGGGGGGTACGGCTCGACGGAGCTGGGCGCGACCGGTCGCGGCGAGGATGCCGGCGATCACGAAGAGCGCCGCCGTCACGATGAGCGCCGCGGCCCACACGGGCAACACCAGCGAGAGCGCGGCGGTGGCCGTGCCGGCGAGGGCGAACAGGCCGACGTACGCGACGGCGCCCGCGGCTCCGAGCATGCCGCCGCCGCGCCCCGCGCGCTTGCCCTTCTCCGCCAGCTCCAGCTTGGCGAGGGACACTTCCTGGCGCACGAGCCGGGAGAGCTGCTCAGTGGCCTGACCGACGAGTTCGCCCACGGAGTGGTGCTCGTCGTGCACCGGCCTGGTGTGCATGGTTCCGGTCACGGTGTACCTCCTCCTCTCGGTTGGAAGCACCCCGGGTACCCCACGCCGCCGGGCACTACCCCTGCCCTGGTCCCCGGCCGGGCCGCACCCCGTTCCTACAGCACTCCTTACACATACTTCGTAGAAGAATTAAGTGGAGCTACAGTGTCGCCCTGCCGACACTACTCCCATGACTCCCATGACTCCCCTGACGACAGACGACGACCGCCCCACTCCTCCCCCCTTCGGCCGTGCCCTCTGCGCGATGGTCACGCCCTTCACCGACTCCGGAGCGCTGGACCTCGACGGCGCCCAGCGGCTCGCCGACCGGCTGGTGGCTGCGGGCTGCGACGGCCTGGTGCTGTCCGGCACCACGGGCGAGTCGCCGACCACCACGGACGCCGAGAAGTCGGCGCTGGTGACGGCGGTGCGGGAGGCGGTCGGGGACCGTGCCGCACTGGTCGCCGGGGTGGGCACGGCGGACACGCGGCACACCGTCGAGCTGGCCCTGGCCGCGGAGAAGGCCGGCGCGGACGGACTGCTGGTGGTCGCGCCGTACTACAGCAGGCCCCCGCAGGACGCCCTGGAGGCGCACTTCCGGGAGATCGCGGACGCCTGCGGACTCCCCCTCGCCCTGTACGACATCCCCGGCCGCACCGGCACCCGCATCGAGCCCGACACGCTCGTCCGCCTCGCCGACCACCCGCGCATCGTCGCCGTCAAGGACTGCTCCTACGACCTGCTGGGCACCCAGAAGGTCCTGTCCCGCACCGGCCTGGCGTACTACGCGGGCTGCGACGAACAGATCCTCGCCCTGTACGCGCTCGGCGCCGCCGGGTACGTCAGCACCGTCGCGAACGTCGTCCCGGACCTGTTCCGCGCCCTCCTCGACGCCTTCGACGCGGGGGACACCGCAGGGGCCGCACGCCTCCAGCGGCGGACGCTCGCCCTGATCGAGCCGATGATGGCGGCGGGCCTGCCCGGCACGGTCACCACGAAGGCGCTGCTCGGCGCGCTGGGCCTGCCGTCAGGACCGGTCCGCGCGCCACTGCGCGCCGCGGACCGGGAGACGACCGCCGAACTGCTGGCGGCGTACCGGGGCCTGACGTCCGAGGCGGCTCAGTTCCAGGCGTAGCCGTCGCCGAACAGCAGGGTGTGCTCCAGTACGTCCTCGGCGGGGTCGTCGATCTGCCCGACGTTGACGTTGAGGAGCCCGACCCTGGGGCCGTTGTGCGACCCGGTCGTCGTCTCGTCGGCGTACGCGGCACCCGCCGGAACCCAGCACACCAGCACGGCGGCCCCCGCCCCGGCCAGCCAACGCACCATGGTCCTCGCCCGCTCGTTCGTCATACCAGGCCCTCGTCTCGTCGGATCGGCGTCTGATCGGACTCTGCGTCCACCCGTTCATCCGCCAAGACCACGGGAAGGTCACGGGGGGTCATCCGTACGTGCGGGGGCGCGTCGGGTCACGACCGTGCGGCCGCCCCCCTACGGCACCAGGTCGCGCGCCGCCGAGAACGCGTCCGTGGGCTCGTAATAGGCGTTCCAGACCTCCACGGGCACCTTCTTGTACACGAGGAGGAACTGGGTCATCAGGTCCTCCATGGAGGTGGGGTGCGGTTCCTCCTCGTCGTCGATGAACCGTCTCAGGACGGGCTCGATCAGGGGTTCGCCCTGGTCCAGGGCGTCCCGCAGGTCACCGATGCGGGTCATGTCCTGCGTGTTCAGGAAGTGCACCAGGTCTCTGCGGTCCACGGGCGGTACGGGTTCGGAGTCGCCGAGCAGTGGCCAGCCGATCCGCTGGGCGACCTGCCGCACCCGCGCCACCAGGGGATCCTCGCGGATCCACGCGGTCACGGAGTCGACGTTGACCTCCAGGTCGTAGGTGCCGCTGCGCACCTCGCGGACGTAGTCGGCGGAGATCCGCTCCCCCTCGAGCCTGATCTTCGAGAACTCCTCGTCCGCCAGCTCGAAGAGGGCACTGAGCCGGAACAGGCGCCGCCGCAACTCCCGGGGGCTGTCCTGGGACTTCTTGTAGTCCAGCTTGTGGTTGACCGCGGCCCACGCGTGCTGGAGCGCCGTCCGCACCTGGATCTCGGCTTTGAGCCCGCGGAACTCGTCCCACTCGAGGAGCGAGCTCCTCTTGTCCGCCAGCTCCAGCACCAGGTGGAAGGAGGCGTACCCGAACTCGTTGTCCGCCAACTCCGCCTGCTTGTCCCCGCTGTGCTCCTCCAGCACGGAGAACTCCTGCCGGATGATGCCCGCGATCCTCTCGACGTCCTCCACGTAGTAGGCGATGATCCGGATCCCGGCCAGATCCGTCACCTCGGCCAGCGGGTCGGTGTACTTCCCGCCCTTGCGCTGGATCTTCTCGGTGAAACTCGCGACGTCCTTCGCCCGGCCCTCCATCTGCACGTACTCGACGCCGCACTTCTCCAGCACCTGCCCGAGCAACTCCTGGAGCTTGCCGCAGTACCGCTCGTACCGGTTCCGCGAAGCCGCGTAGGCGGCACTCCAGTCCACCCCGGAACCCGACTCGTCCTTCAACAGCCCTCCCCCATGTGACCGGACGTCACATCTTCCCAGAGGGCACACACCAAGGGCGGCGCTTCCGACCGGAAGCGCCGCCCGGGGGCCGTTCGGGTGGGTCAGTTGTGGCTGTGCAGGATCTCGTTCAGGCCGCCCCACACCGCGTTGTTCGGGCGGGCCTCGACCGTGCCCGTGACCGAGTTGCGGCGGAAGAGGATGTTGGAGGCGCCGGAGAGTTCGCGGGCCTTGACGACCTGGCCGTCGGGCATCGTCACGCGGGTGCCGGCGGTGACGTAGAGGCCGGCCTCGACCACGCACTCGTCGCCGAGCGCGATGCCCACGCCCGCCTCGGCGCCGACCAGGCAGCGCTCGCCGATGACGATGCGCACGTTGCCGCCGCCGGAGAGGGTGCCCATGGTGGAGGCGCCGCCGCCGATGTCGGAACCGTCGCCGACGACGACGCCCGCGGAGATGCGGCCCTCGACCATCGAGGTGCCCAGCGTGCCCGCGTTGAAGTTGACGAAGCCCTCGTGCATCACGGTCGTGCCCTCGGAGAGGTGTGCGCCGAGGCGGACGCGGTCGGCGTCGGCGATGCGCACGCCCTTGGGGGCGACGTAGTCCGTCATGCGCGGGAACTTGTCGATCGAGGTCACCTGGAGGTGCAGGCCCTCGGCGCGGGCGTTGAGGCGGACCTTCTCGACGTCGTCGACGGCGACCGGGCCCAGCGAGGTCCAGGCGACGTTGGCGAGGTGGGCGAAGATGCCGTCCAGGCTCTGGCCGTGCGGCTTGACCAGGCGGTGGGAGAGCAGGTGCAGGCGCAGGTAGACGTCGTGCGTGTCGACCGGCTTCTCGTCCAGCGAGGAGATGACCGTACGGACCGCGACCACCTCGACACCGCGGCGGGCGTCCGGACCGACCGCGGCGGTCGCGCCTGCGCCGAGAAGGTCGGCGGCCTGTTCGGCCGTGAGGCGCTGGGTGCCGGACGGGCCCGGCTCGGCGGACAGTTCGGGGGCCGGGAACCAGGTGTCGAGGACGGTGCCGTCGGCGGCGATGGTGGCAAGCCCGGCGGCCACGGCGCCGGTGGTGCGGGGAGCAGTCGTGTCGGTCATGAGGGCAACCTAACCGGCCGCCGCCCACCGATGCGAGCCGACCCCGCGGCCGTCTCGCCCCGCGGTCACGGGCCCGGCGATCACGCGCCCGGCGGGATCACCCGAGCCAGTACCTCCCGCGTGTACTCCTCGTCGTACGGCGTGTCCGTCAGCAGCACCTGGAGGCAGACGCCGTCCATCAGCGCGACCAGGGCCCGCGCCGTGAGCGGGTCCGTGCGGTGGGAGAGCAGGTCGGCGACGCCCTCGGCCCACTCCGCCGCCACCGGACGCAGGGCGGGGCGGCGCAGCGCGGCCAGGTACAGCTCGTACTCCAGCTCCACGCCCGTGCGGTCCCCGGCCAGCCACTCGCCGAGCACGCGGGCCAGTTCGCCGGGCAGGTCGGCGTCGGGGTCGGACAGGCCCGGGTGCGCGGCCACGACCTTGGCGAAGCCCTCGTTGGCCTGGCGCAGGGCGGCGACCAGCAGCTCGTCCAGGGTCGCGAAGTGGTACGTCGTCGAGCCCAGCGGTACGTCTGCCTCGGCGGCCGCCGTGCGGTGGCTGAGGCCGGCGATGCCCTTGCGGCCGACCACCCGGATCGCCGCGTCGATGAGGCGCTGGCGTCGCTCGGGGTCGTAGCGCCGGGACATCAGTGCGCGCCGCCCAGGTTGAGGACGACGACCCCGATGATGATCAGCGCGATCCCGGCGGCCTTGGTGAGCGTCATCCCCTCCCCCATGAACGCCACCCCGATCGTGGCGATGGCGGCCGTGCCCACGCCTGCCCAGATGGCGTAGGCGGTGCCGACGGACAGCACCTTCAGGGTCTGCGCGAGCAGCGCGAAGGAGAGCACGTACCCGAGCGCCGTCAGGAGCGAGGGGACCAGCCTGCTGAAGCCCTCGCTGTACTTCATGGCGGTGGTTCCGGCGACCTCGGCGGCGATGGCTCCGGCCAGGAGCAGATATCCCATGTGTACGAGCGTACATAACGGCGGGCCCGATGACACGCAGAACGGCGACGCCCGATGGGCGTCGCCGTTCTGGAAAGCGGTGCGGCTCAGACTGTCTCAGACGTTGAACCCGAGCGCCCGCAGCTGCTCGCGGCCGTCGTCCGTGATCTTGTCCGGGCCCCACGGCGGCATCCAGACCCAGTTGATGCGCAGCTCGTTGACGAGGCCGTCCGTGGCGGACTTGGCCTGGTCCTCGATCACGTCCGTCAGCGGGCAGGCCGCCGACGTCAGGGTCATGTCGATGGTCGCGATGTTCGCGTCGTCGATGTGGACGCCGTAGATCAGGCCCAGGTTGACGACGTCGATGCCCAGCTCGGGGTCCACCACGTCCAGCAGGGCCTCGCGGACCTCCTCCTCGGAGGCAGGCTTCATTTCCACGGTCTCAGTCATGCCGTCGTCTCCTTCTCGGCGTCGGCGCCGTCCAGCGCCTGGGCCGTCGCGTCCTTCCAGGCCATCCAGCTCAGCAGGGCGCACTTGACCCGGGCCGGGTACTTCGAGACCCCGGCGAACGCGACCGCGTCCTCCAGGATCTCCTCCATCTCGTCGTCGGGCTCGATCCTGCCCTTGGACTGCATCAGCTCCAGGAAGGTCTCCTGGATCCGCCGCGCCTGGGCGAGGTCCTTGCCGACCAGCAGGTCGTTCAGCACGGAGGCGCTCGCCTGGCTGATCGAGCAGCCCTGGCCCTCGTAGCTGACGTCACTGATCGTCGTGCCCTCGTACTTCACACGGAGGGTGATCTCGTCGCCGCATGTCGGGTTGACGTGGTGGACCTCGGCGTCGCCATCCCGCAAGCCCCGCCCGTGCGGGTGCTTGTAGTGGTCCAGGATGACTTCCTGGTACATGGAGTCCAGCTTCATGCTCTTCGCTCGTCCCGTCAGCCGAAGAAGTTCCGTACGTGCTCCAGGCCGTCGACCAGTGCGTCGATCTCGGCCGGCGTGGAGTACAGATAGAACGACGCTCGCGTGGTCGCAGGAATTCCGTAGCGCAGGCAGACGGGGCGGGCGCAGTGGTGGCCGACCCGGACCGCGATGCCCTGCTCGTCGAGGACCTGGCCCACGTCGTGCGGATGGATGTCGCCGAGCGTGAAGCTGATCGCCGCGCCGCGCTCCTCGGCCGTGGTGGGGCCGATGATGCGCAGGTCGGGAACCTCCAGCAACCGCTTGACCGCGTACTCGGTCAGCGCGTGCTCGTGCGCGAGGATCTTGTCCATGCCGATCGAGTTGAGGTAGTCGATCGCCGCGCCCAGACCGACCGCCTGCGCGACCGGGGGCGTGCCCGCCTCGAACTTGTGCGGCGCCGGGGCGTACGTGGAGGAGTGCATCGAGACGGTCTCGATCATCTCGCCGCCGCCGAGGAACGGCGGGAGGTCCTCCAGCAGCTCCTGGCGGCCCCACAGGACGCCGATGCCGGTCGGCCCGCACATCTTGTGGCCGGTGAAGGCCACGAAGTCGGCCTGGAGGGCCTGTACGTCCAGCGGCATGTGCGGCGCGGCCTGGGAGGCGTCGATGCACACGAGCGCGCCGACCTCCTGGGCGCGGCGCACGATGGCCTCGACCGGGTTCTGGGTGCCCAGGATGTTGGAGACCAGCACGAAGGAGACGATCTTCGTCTTCTCGGTGATGACCTCGTCGATGTTGGACAGGTCGAGGCGGCCGTCGTCGGTCAGGCCGAACCAGCGGAGCTTCGCACCGGTGCGCTGCGCGAGCAGCTGCCACGGCACGATGTTGGAGTGGTGCTCCATCTCCGTGATGACGATCTCGGTCTCGTGGTCCACGCGGTACGGGTCGTCGGCCCAGCCCAGCATGTTGGCGACGAGGTTCAGGGACTCCGAGGCGTTCTTGGTGAAGATCACCTCGTCCCGCGAGGGCGCGTTGATGAACTCCGCGACCTTGTCGCGCGCGCCCTCGTACAGCGCCGTGGCCTCCTCGGCGAGGACGTGCACGCCGCGGTGGACGTTGGCGTTGTAGCGCTCGTAGTACTCGCTGAGCGCGTCCAGCACCTGTCGCGGCTTCTGGCTGGTCGCCGCGTTGTCCAGGTAGACGAGCTTGTGCCCGTCGTGGACCTGGCGGTCCAGGATGGGGAAGTCCTTGCGGATCGCCTCGGTGTCGAGGAGGCCCGGCAGCTGTGTCACTCGGATGCGCCACCCTTCGTGTATGCCTCGTAGCCCTCGGCCTCCAGCTTGTCGGCCAGCTCGGGGCCGCCGGACTCGGCGATCCGGCCGTTGGCGAAGACGTGGACGTGGTCGGGCTTGATGTAGCGCAGGATGCGCGTGTAGTGCGTGATCAGCAGGGTGCCGACCTCACCGGTCTCGCGGACGCGGTTGACGCCCTCGGAGACGACGCGCAGGGCGTCGACGTCGAGGCCGGAGTCGGTCTCGTCGAGGATCGCGATCTTCGGCTTGAGCAGCTCCAGCTGGAGGATCTCGTGGCGCTTCTTCTCACCGCCGGAGAAGCCCTCGTTGACGTTGCGCTCGGCGAAGGCGGGGTCCATGTTGAGGTTCTGCATGGCCTCCTTGACCTCCTTCACCCAGGTGCGCAGCTTGGGGGCCTCGCCGCGGACGGCGGTGGCGGAGGTGCGCAGGAAGTTGGAGACCGAGACGCCGGGGACCTCGACCGGGTACTGCATGGCGAGGAAGAGGCCGGCGCGGGCGCGCTCGTCGACGGACATCTCCAGGACGTCCTCGCCGTCGAGCAGGACGGTGCCACTGGTGATCGTGTACTTGGGGTGACCCGCGAGGGAGTAGGCGAGGGTCGACTTGCCGGAGCCGTTCGGGCCCATGATGGCGTGCGTCTCGCCCTGCTTCACGGTGAGGTCGACGCCCTTGAGGATCTCCTTCGTGGCGTTGTCGGCCTCGACGGTGACGTGCAGGTCTCGGATTTCAAGCGTTGCCATGGGTGCCTCAGGACTCCTGGGTGAGGGAGACGAGCACGTCGTCCCCTTCGATCTTTACGGGGTAAACGGGGACGGGGCGCGTCGCCGGAAGACTGTCGGGCTTGCCGGAACGGAGGTCGAAGCGCGAGCCGTGCAGCCAGCACTCGATGTGGCAGTCGTCGACCTCGCCCTCGGCGAGGGAGACGTTCGCGTGCGAGCAGATGTCGTGGATCGCGAACAGCTCGCCCTCGGTGTGCACGACGGAGATCGGCGTGCCGTCGAGTTCCACCCTCTTGGGGGTGTCCTCCTCCAGCTCGTCCGCTCCGCAGACGCGTACGAAGGTCATGCGACCGACGCCTCCAGCTCTTCCTCGATCTTGGCGATCAGGCGCTCCTCGATGTCCGGGACACCGATCTGCTGGACCAGTTCGGCGAAGAAGCCGCGGACCACCAGGCGGCGGGCGTCGATCTCGGGGATGCCGCGCGCCATCAGGTAGAAGAGCTGCTCGTCGTCGAAGCGGCCGGTGGCGGAGGCGTGGCCGGCGCCGACGATCTCGCCGGTCTCGATCTCCAGGTTGGGCACCGAGTCGACCCGCGCGCCGTCCGTGAGGACGAGGTTGCGGTTCATCTCGTAGGTGTCGGTGCCCTCGGCCGCGGCCTCGATGAGCACGTCGCCGATCCAGACCGCGTGCGCGTCGTCGCCCTGGAGCGCGCCCTTGTAGACGGCGTTGGACTTGCAGTGCGGGACGTTGTGGTCGACCAGGAGGCGGTGCTCCTGGTGCTGGCCGGCGTCGGTGAAGTACAGGCCGAACAGCTCGGCCTCGCCGCCGGGTCCTGCGTACGCCACGCGCGGGTGCAGCCGGACCAGGTCGCCGCCGAAGGTGACGACGAACGACTTGAAGCCGGCGTCCCGGCCGATCAGCGCGTTGTGCTGACCGACGTGCACGGCCTTGTCGTCCCAGTCCTGGACGGAGACGACGGTCAGCTTGGCGCCGTCGCCCAGGACGTAGTCGACGTTGGCGGCGAGCACCGCGTCACCGGTGTGGTCGATGACGACCACGGCCTCGGCGAAGGCGCCCAGCTCGACGACCTGGTGGGCGTAGGCGGTGCCACCCTCGCCGTGCACGGCGATGCGGATCGGCTCGGTGAGGACCGTCTCCTTGGGGACGGTGATCACGCCGGCCTTCTCGAACGCCGAGTACGCCTGGGCGGCGACCCGGTCCACCGGGGTGCCGGCCCGGCCGATGCGCGCGTCGTCGCGGCCGACGGTCTCGACGACCACGCCCTCGGGCGCGTCGACGTCGACCTTCACGCCGTCGCCGGTGGCGACCGCGGTGCCGTCGTGCAGCCCGCGCAGCCGCTCCAGCGGCGTGAACCGCCACTCCTCCTCGCGGCCGTGCGGGACCGGGAAGTCCGCCACGTCGAAGGACGCGGGCGCGCTCATGCGCGTGGCGACGGTCGACTCGGCGGCCACCGCGATCTGGCCCGCGGTGGTGGACCCCACGGGGATGTTCTGAGCCTCAGCCATGGCTGTCGGTCTGCTCTCTTCCTACGTCAGAAATCTGGCGACTGCTTCGGGTGCGGGTCTTAACCGACCGCGCCTTCCATCTGCAGCTCGATCAGCCGGTTGAGTTCGAGGGCGTACTCCATGGGCAGCTCCTTCGCGATCGGCTCGACGAAGCCGCGCACGATCATCGCCATCGCCTCGAACTCGCTCAGACCGCGGCTCATCAGGTAGAAGAGCTGGTCCTCGGAGACCTTGGAGACGGTCGCCTCGTGGCCCATGGACACGTCGTCCTCGCGGACGTCCACGTAGGGGTACGTGTCGGAGCGGGAGATGGTGTCGACGAGCAGCGCGTCGCACAGCACGTTCGACTTGGAGCCATGGGCGCCCTCGCCGATCTCGACGAGACCGCGGTAGGACGTACGGCCGCCACCGCGCGCCACGGACTTCGAGACGATGTTGGAGGAGGTGTTCGGCGCCATGTGGACCATCTTGGAGCCGGCGTCCTGGTGCTGGCCCTCGCCCGCGAAGGCGATGGACAGGGTCTCGCCCTTGGCGTGCTCGCCCATCAGGTAGACGGCCGGGTACTTCATCGTCACCTTGGAGCCGATGTTGCCGTCGATCCACTCCATGGTCGCGCCCTCGTACGCCACGGCGCGCTTGGTGACCAGGTTGTAGACGTTGTTCGACCAGTTCTGGATGGTCGTGTAGCGGCAGCGGGCGTTCTTCTTGACGATGATCTCGACGACCGCGGAGTGCAGCGAGTCCGACCTGTAGATCGGCGCGGTGCAGCCCTCGACGTAGTGCACGTAGGCACCCTCGTCGACGATGATCAGGGTCCGCTCGAACTGGCCCATGTTCTCCGTGTTGATACGGAAGTAGGCCTGGAGCGGGATCTCGACGTGCACGCCCTTCGGCACGTAGATGAAGGAGCCGCCGGACCACACCGCGCTGTTCAGCGACGCGAACTTGTTGTCGCCGACGGGGATGACGGTCCCGAAGTACTCCTTGAAGAGCTCCGGGTGCTCCTTCAGGGCCGTGTCGGTGTCCAGGAAGATGACGCCCTGCTCCTCCAGGTCCTCGCGGATCTGGTGGTAGACGACCTCCGACTCGTACTGCGCGGCGACACCGGCGACGAGGCGCTGCTTCTCCGCCTCGGGGATGCCGAGCTTGTCGTAGGTGTTCTTGATGTCCTCGGGCAGGTCCTCCCAGGACTCCGCCTGCTTCTCCGTGGAGCGCACGAAGTACTTGATGTTGTCGAAGTCGATGCCCGACAGGTCCGAGCCCCAGTTCGGCATGGGCTTCTTCTCGAAGAGGCGCAGGCCCTTGAGGCGGAGCTTGGTCATCCACTCCGGCTCGTTCTTCTTCGCGGAGATGTCGCGGACGACGTCCTCGTTGATGCCGCGCTTGGCAGAGGCGCCGGCCGTGTCGGAGTCGGCCCAGCCGTATTCGTACTTGCCCAGGCCCTCGAGCTCGGGGTGGGCAGTCTCCGTGGGGAGAGTCATGCGGGGTTCCTCCCGGCCGTGCTTGCAGATGCGTTAGCGGTGTTCTTGGACGTGTGCGCCGTGGGCGGCGCGTGCGAGGTCTTCGGAATGAACGTGGTGCAGACCCCGTCGCCGTGCGCGATGGTCGCGAGCCGCTGTACATGCGTACCGAGCAGCTCGGCGAAAAATTCCGTCTCCGCCTCGCACAGCTGCGGAAACTGCTCTGCGACGTGGGCGACCGGGCAGTGGTGCTGGCACAGCTGCTCGCCCTGCTGCGGATGGGGTGCGCTCCGCGCGGTAGCAGCGTACCCGTCCGCGCTCAGGGCCCTGGCCAGCGCTTCGGTGCGCTTCTCGGGCGGGGCGGAGTCGACCGCCTCGCGGTAGGCGCCGCCCTGGGCGGCGATCCGGGCCCGGGCGAAGGCGGCGATCGCCTGCTCCCCGCCCTCCCGCTCGGCGATCCAGCGCAGGGCGTCCACGGCCAGCTTGTCGTACGACTGGTCGAAGGCGTCGCGGCCGCAGTCGGTGAGCGCGAAGACCTTGGCGGGGCGTCCGCGCGTGCGCGTGCCGTAGACCCGCTGCTCGCGTGCCTCGACCACGTCGTCGGCGACCAGGGCGTCGAGGTGGCGCCGGACCGCCGCCTGGGTGAGGCCCAGGCGCCCGGCGAGTTCGGCGACCGTCGACGGCCCGTGGTCCAGGATGGAGCGCGCGACACGGTTGCGGGTGGACCGCTCACCGGTCGCGAGTTCCTCCTGCGGAGCCTCGCCAACGTTTTTCACAACGCCATTGTTGCGTAATTCCTCGGAGACGGGCAACCCGCGTCCGGATCTTCGGACGGTGCCCTGCGTCACTTAGGTATACCTAATCTGACCTGCGGAAACGATCTTTGATCGATCAATTCGGTGGCGCGCCGGACGGCGCTGCGGGACACTCCCCCGCATGCCCACACCCCCTCCGACCGGCCCACTCGTCACTCGCGGCACCATCGCCGCGGGGCTGCGCGAGCTGGGTGTGCGGACCGGCGACACCCTCCTCGCGCACACCTCCCTCAGCTCATTCGGCTGGGTCTGCGGAGGTCCCGTCGCGGTGGTCCAGGGACTGCTCGACGCCCTCGGCCCGGTCGGCACGCTGGTGGTCCCGACCCAGACGGGCGACCTGTCGGACCCGGCCCTGTGGACCAGCCCTCCGGTGCCCGAAGAGTGGTGGGACACCGTGCGTGCCGCGACGCCCGCCTACGACCCGCTGATCACGCCCTCGCGCGGCGTCGGGGTGATCCCCGAGACCGTACGCACCTGGCCGGGCGCCCGGCGCAGCGCGCATCCGCAGACCTCGTTCGCGGCCCTCGGGGCGCGCGCCGCCGAGGTGGTCGAGGGCCACGCGACCGACTGCCGGCTCGGCGAGCGCAGCCCGCTGGCCACGCTGGAACGGCTCGGTGCCCGGGTCCTGCTGCTCGGCGCGGGCTACGAGGCGTGCACCGGCTTCCACCTGGCCGAGTACCGGATCGCCTCCCCGCTGGTGGAGGTGGGGCGCCCGGGGCCGGTGGGCTGGGAACGGGTGACCGAGGTGTCGATCACGTCGGACCGCTTCGACGAACTCGGCCACGACTTCGAACGCGACCGACCGGTCGCCCGCGGCACCATCGGCGCGGCCCCCGCACGCCTGTTCCCCCTGCCGGACGCGGTCGCCTACGCCGAACGGTGGCTCCCCATGCACCGCCCCCGCGACTGACGCCCCGCCCGGTGTCGCTCGCGGCGCCCCGCCGAGTGGCACCCCACACCCCGGAAACGCACCGCCCCCGCCCCGTGCGGGGGAGATCCCGCACCCCCGCGCCCGGGCGCCGCGCCGTCTCCCTAGACTCGTGACCCATGCGAAGCGAGCCCGTGGTCCAGGTGCAGGCCCTGGTGAAGCGGTACGGCACGAAGACCGCGGTGGACGGCCTGGACCTGGTGGCCGGGGCGGGTATCACCGCCGTACTCGGCCCCAACGGAGCGGGCAAGTCGACGACCGTCGAGACCTGTGAGGGATACCGCAGGCCGGACTCCGGGACGGTGCGCGTCCTGGGCCTCGACCCGGTGCGGCAGGGCGCCGAGCTGCGCCCCCGGATCGGGGTGATGCTCCAATCGGGCGGCGTCTACTCCGGCGCCCGGGCCGACGAGATGCTGCGCCACGTGGCGAAACTGCACGCCCATCCGCTGGACGTCGACGCGCTGATCGAGCGGCTCGGCCTGGGGTCGTGCGGCCGGACCACGTACCGCAGGCTCTCCGGCGGGCAGCAGCAGCGGCTCGCTCTGGCGATGGCGGTGGCCGGGCGTCCGGAGCTGGTGTTCCTGGACGAGCCGACGGCCGGCCTGGACCCCCAGGCCCGCCGCGCCACCTGGGACCTCGTACGGGACCTGCGCGGCGACGGCGTCTCCGTCATCCTCACCACCCACCACATGGACGAGGCCGAGCAGTTGGCCGACGACGTCGCCATCATCGACGCGGGCCGGGTCATCGCCCAGGGCTCGCCCGAGGAGCTGTGCCGCGGCGGCGCCGAGAACACCCTGCGGTTCACCGGCCGGCCGGGACTGGACGTGGCCTCCCTCCTCAAGGCGCTGCCCCCGGACTCGGCGGCGGCGGAGCTGACGCCGGGCTCCTACCGCGTCGTCGGCAAGGTCGACCCGCAACTGCTCGCGACGGTGACCTCCTGGTGCGCCCAGCACGGGGTGATGCCGGACCGCATCTCGGTGGAGCGGCACACCCTGGAGGACGTCTTTCTGGAGCTGACTGGCAAGGAGTTGCGCGGGTGACCACGACCGGCACGTACGCACCGCAGCCCGGCGCCGCCCCCCTCGGGCGGATGATCGCGGCGCAGGCGGCGCTGGAGACGAGGATGCTGCTGCGCAACGGCGAGCAGCTGCTGCTGACGGTGATCATCCCGACGCTGCTGCTCGTCCTGTTCAGCACCGTGGACATCGTCGACACCGGCACCGAGGAGGCCGTCGACTTCCTCGCCCCCGGCGTGCTCGCCCTCGCCATCATGTCCACGGCGTTCACCGGACAGGCCATCGCCACCGGCTTCGAGCGCCGGTACGGGGTGCTGAAGCGGCTGGCCGCGTCGCCGCTGCCCCGCTGGGCCCTGATGGCCGCGAAGACGGTGTCGGTGCTGGTCACCGAGGTGCTCCAGATCGTCCTGCTGACGGTGATCGCCTTCGCGCTGGGCTGGTCGCCGCACGGCAACCCCCTGTCCGTGCTGCTGCTCCTGGTCGCCGGCACGGCCGCCTTCTCCGGGCTCGGGCTGCTCATGGCGGGCACGCTCAAGGCGGAGGCCACGCTGGCCGCCGCCAACCTGGTCTTCCTGCTGCTGCTCGTGGGCGGCGGCGTGATCGTGCCGCTGGACAGGTTCCCGGACGCCGCGCAGGACGTGCTGGGGCTGCTGCCCATCTCCGCCCTGTCGGACGGCCTGCGCGACGTGCTCCAGCACGGTGCCGGGATGCCGTGGGGAAACCTGGCGATCCTCGCCGTGTGGGCGGTCGCGGGACTCGCGGCCGCCGGGAAGTTCTTCCGCTGGGAGTAGGGCCGCATGCCCCGGGACCGACCCTCGTGAAAGCGTGCACAAGCGGACCCCTACGATGGACGGCGTGCCAAACGTGACCCGCGCCGACGCCGTAGCCGCCGTGCGCAACCCGCTCGCCTTCATCGCCGCGCGCTGGACCCCGGATCCCCGGACCGTCCGGCGGGCGGCTCTCGTCGCTCTCGTCATGTCGGTGGTCATCGTGGTCACCGGCGGCGCGGTGCGCCTGACCGGCTCGGGCCTCGGCTGCCCGACCTGGCCGAAGTGCACCGAGGACTCGCTGACCAACACGAGCGAGATGGGCGTCCACGGCGTCATCGAGTTCGGCAACCGCATGCTGGCCTACGTGCTGTGCGCGGCGGTCGGCTGGGCGATCATCGCCGCGCGGTCGCAGAAGCCGTTCCGGCGCTCGCTGACCCGGCTGGGCTGGGCGCAGTTCTGGATCGTGATGGGCAACGCGATCCTCGGCGGCATCGTGGTCCTCGTCGGGCTCAACCCGTACACGGTCGCCGCGCACTTCCTGCTGTCCAGCGCGCTGATCGCGGTCGCCACCGTGATGTGGCAGCGCACCCGGGAGGGCGACGCGGCACCGCGGCCCCTGGTCGGCAGGCCCGTGCAGCAGATGGTGTGGGTGCTGACCGTCGTCTCCGTGCTGCTGATCGCGGTCGGCACGGTCGTCACCGGTTCCGGTCCGCACGCGGGCGACTCCAGCGAAGTCGCGCGGATGCCGGTCGACTGGGAGACGGTGAGCAAGGTCCACGCCGTCCTGGCGTGGATCGTGGTGACGCTGACGTTCGCCCTGTGGTTCGTGCTGAAGGCGGTCGACGCGCCCAAGGGACCGCTGGCCCGTACCCGTGACCTCTTCCTGGTGCTGCTCGCCCAGGGTGTCATCGGCTACGTCCAGTACTTCACCGACCTGCCCGAGGTCCTGGTCGGGCTGCACATGCTCGGCTCGTGCCTGGTGTGGATCGCGGTGCTGCGGGTGCTGCTGGCGGTGCGCGAGCGCGCCGGTGGGACGGGGGCCGAGGTGCCGGGTCCTTCGGCGGAGGCGACGCTCACCCGGGCCTGATCGGGCTCGGCGGGGCCGCCTCCAGTCCGAAGACCCGGCCCGCGTTCCCCGACGCGATCATGGCGGCCACCCGCTGCGCGTCCCCCAGGCACCACGCCCCCTCCGCCACCCAGGTGCCCAGCACCCGGCCGAGGGCCTCGCGGAACAGGCGGGCGGCCACCACGTGCAGCTCCGGCAGGCCCTGCGCGCCGCTGGAGAACAGGATCTTGCCGAAGGGGGCCAGCTCCAGGATCTCCGCGAGCACCGTCGCGGCGCGGGCGCCGGTGCGCACCAGGGCGGCGCCGGAGTCGGCGTAGACGTGCGGGAAGACGCCGGCCAAGTGGGCGGCGTGGCGGTGGTACGGGTAGCCGTGCAGGAGGACCAGGTCGGTGCCGAGGCCCGCGGTGGCCCGGACGAAGTCCGTGAGCAGGACCGGGTCGGTGCGGTCGATGCGCAGGCCCGGCTCGCCGAGGCCGGCGTGCAACTGGAGCGGCAGTCCGGAGGCGACGGCGATCCACAGCAGGTGCCGCAGCAGCACCGGGTCGCTCAGTTCCCCGCCCACCTCGCGCCCGCTCAGCCAGCGCCCGGCGGCCCCGCGCACCTCGCCGGGGCCGGGCGGTTCGGGAGCGAGCGCGAGTCCGTGCCGTACGCCCGCCACCGAGGTGAAGGCGACCGCGTTCGCGGCGGCGCCGTGCACGGCCTCGGCGAGGTTGGCGAGGAAGGACTCGACGGTGCCGGAGGTATCGGCGACCTGTTCGGCCAGCAGTTCGAGGCGCACGATCTCGTGGGTGTCGGCGTCCGCCGCGGACGCCATCTCCCCCGGTCCGGTCAGGTCGCCGGGCAGCCCGGCGTCCACCAGGTACGTCGTGATGCCGCTGCCGCGCAGCAGCCTGCGGTCGGCCTCCATGACGCCCAGCTCGCGGCGCCGGGCCAGGTAGCGGGCGGGCGGGCAGTGCGGTTCCAGGCCGAGCAGGGGCGGGCACCAGCGGCGTACCGCGAAGCCGGTCTGGGTGTCGAAGAGGGTGGTGCCCGGCGCGGGCGGACCCTCGGTGCGGGCCAGCTGGGCCTCGAAGGTGCCGAGGCCCAGCTCCGTTCTCAGGACGCCGTGGCAGTACTGGTCCACCAGGGACGGCGTTTCGATCATCCGGACTCCCCGTGACAGGACCGTGTACGGCTTCAACGGTCCTAACGGGTGAACCCGGTCTCAGGTGTTGCTCGGGCCGCCGACCTGGATGCCGGCCATGCGCGACCACTCGTAGCGGCCCGTCGTCACCTTCGCGGCGAACTCGCCGTCGAAGTCCTCGTGGACGGTGAGTCCGGACTTCTCCACGGCCTGCCGGGCCGTCTCGTGGGAGCGCGCGACCAGGTCTCCCCAGGCGCCGTCCTCGCCCACGAGGACGATCCGGGCGCCGCGCTCACCGAGGTAGGCCACCTGGGCCTCGGCGCCGCCGTGCGCCTTGGAGAAGGAGTCGATCGACCGGGCGAGGCGCGCCACCCGGCGCTCGGCGCGCCGGTCGGCCTTCGTGTCCCCCTGCTGCGTGTCCACCTGCTGCGTGTCTGCCATGACCAGGATGCTACCGACGGGTAGATCGAACGGCGACGGGCGGGGTTGGGGGGGGTTTGGACAGACAGCCCCCCGGGGGGGGCGGCCCCCAGGGGCTCCCGCGGCGGGGGGGGGCACCCCCGTAGCGGGGGGGCGACACCCGACC
>NZ_JBHJVQ010000019.1:0-132176 GCF_042263835.1 Streptomyces sp. NPDC056128
GCGATGCCTCGGTGGTCGCCGGGCTCTTCGCGTCGGCGCCTGAGTCCTCGTCTCCGCCCTTGCACGCGGTGAGGGCAAGGGCGAGGACGGCGACGGGCGCGGCGAGGCGCAGTGCGGTCTTGCGGTGCGGCACTACAGGCTCCTGTATGCAGATGTGTGTTTTCCCCCGAACGGTGGATCAGCGTAAAGGTCCATGATCCACCTGGGGAAACCACAGGAGCCCTCGACCGGCTTCTTCACGGCATTCACACCTGCACCGGAAAAAGTCGGCCGGACAACGCACACGTTCGGTCGGAATCGATCTTTAAGGAACTCGTGCGATCAAGTAGCGGAAGACATTCGGCATCCAGACGGTCCCGTCCGGGCGCCGGTGCGGGTGCAGGGCCTCCGCCAGCTCCTTGTCGACCTGTTCCCGGTCGGTGGCCGCGATCGCCGCGTCGAACAGGCCGGTCGACAGCAGCCCCCGTGCCGCGCTCGCGGCGTCCGCGTACCCGAACGGGCACGCCACCCGCCCCGAGCCGTCCGGCCTGAGCCCGGCCCGCTGGGCGACCTCCTCCAGGTCGTCGCGCAGGGCGGGGCGCCAGCTGCCCGCGCTGCGCAGCGGGTCCGCGAGTTTGGTGGCCACCCGCAGCACCGAGGTCGTGGCGCACCGCTCCGGCGGGCCCCAGCCCGCCAGCACCACCGCGGCCCCGCGCCCGGCGAGCGGCGTCGCCTCGGCGAGCAGCCCGCCCAGCCCCTCCGAGTCGCCCGCGAGGCATCCGATGGGCTCGAAGGCGGTCACCAGGGTGAACGCCGGCGCCGACGGGTCCGCCGCGGCACCGGGTGGTCCCTGCACGACCCGCGCCGCGTCCGCGCGGGTGGGGGCGGGCCGGACGCCGGGAGGTTCCGGCGCCTCGGGTGCCCCGGGCAGCAGACGCCGCCGTGCCAGCTCCAGGAGTTCCGGAGAGCGGGTGTCGACACCGGTCACCGAGGCGCCGCGCGAGGCGCCCATCAGCAGGGCGAGCCCGGAACCGCAGTTCAGGCCCAGCATCCGGGTGCCGCCGCCCACGTCAAGTCGCTCGAAGACGGCTTCGTAGAGCGGTACGAGCATCCTCTCCTGTATCTCGGACCAGTCACGCGCACGTGCACGCAGGTCCACGGGAGACATCGTCCCCGTGTGAGATGAGTGCTGCCGTACGAGCGTAGGTGTCATAGGAAAGCGCCCCAATCGCCGAGTGTTGCCGCTGTGCCCGATTCCATGGCCCCCGTGCAGTGCGCTCGAACTTCCCCCGTATGCCAGGAAACTCCGGGCTCGCCGTGGCGTCCAGTGGTAGAGGGGGCCGGTTTGCCCGATCCCCGTCCCCATGGCGAGATTTCACTTCCCGGCAATGTGGGCCGGCCGCGCGGTACCCGCGGTAGCCCCCCGGCGACACCTTGACCGGATGGCCGGATCGTGCCGGTCGGCGATGACAGCGGGTGGCCGGGGTGCGGACGGGGCGGGCCCGGGTGCGGACGGGGCGGTTCCGGCCAAGGTCGACGGGGTCCGCGGGCGTCGCGCGGGGCGGGGGACCGCCGGGGGACGGGGCGGTGCCGCACCCCGGCGGCCCACCCGGTAACGTCGCCCCCGTCGGCGCGTCCGCCCGGACGGCTCCGCTCCGGCGCGACGGCGGCCGAAACGCCCCTTGCGCACGAGAGCACTCCGCGCCCCCGGAGCGTGGACGACCGCTACGCGCCGGGGCGTACGTCGGACTACGCACCAGCTTGGTATGAGCTGTGAGGCTTCTCCGCAGATCAGCGCACCCGCCCTCGTCGCGACGCATCAGCGGCAACTGACTGGTACGTGCAAATTATTTGGGATGCCCCGGAATAGGAACACAGCGGCACTCCGGCTCGTTGTCATTACGTGAGCACGACACCACCTGTTCTCGCCGCAGAGCTGGCGCAGGCGTGGGCCGACATTCAGCGGTACCACCCCGAGCTGCCCGATCTTGCCGCGCCCGAGTCCCTGATCGGAGAGTCGTCGTCCGCCTGCGGGCACGAGCTCTCCTTCGAGCGACTGCTCCATGAGGCAGTCCACGGCATCGCCGCCGCGCGCGGAGTACGCGACACCTCCCGCGCGGGGCGCTACCACAACCGTCGATTCCTGGCGATCGCAGAGGAGTTGGGCCTCGACCACCCCGAGGAGCCACATCCCAGCAGCGGCTTCTCGCTGGTCACCCTCACCCCCGAGGCGAAGCGCCGCTACCGCCCGACGACCGAACGCCTCCAGCGCGCGCTGAAGGCCCACACCGCCGCCACCGCGACCGACTCGGCCCGCAGCTTCCGCGGTCCGGCCGCCCGCCACGGCTCCTCCGGGGGAGGGGTGCGCGTGAAAGCCGTCTGCGACTGCGGGCGCAACGTACGGGTCGTCCCGTCCGTGCTGGCCCAGGCCCCGATCATGTGCGGCGGCTGCGGCAAGCCGTTCCGCATCCCGGAGGTGGTCGGCGCGGGCGTGAGCTGACGATCCGGCTGCTCGTGGCAGCCGGATCCGGGCCAGGTTCTGTCGTCGGACCCGCTCCGCCGGACCGGAGGGCGGCCCCGGTGCCCTCCGGTCCGAGGGGTCTGCCCGCGTGTGGCACAATGGCAAGCTGTACTCGACAGTCGCACAGGACCCCTCTCTCCTCCGGCTGACGCGTCCATCGGGCACTCGGGTACCGCAACCCCACGCGGCTCTCTCGCCGTGCCCAATCACGTCAAACCAGGAGAATCCACTCCCGTGGCAGTCAAGATCAAGCTGAAGCGTCTGGGCAAGATCCGTTCGCCTCACTACCGCATCGTCGTCGCCGACTCCCGTACCCGCCGTGACGGCCGGGCCATCGAGGAGATCGGCAAGTACCACCCGACGTACAACCCGTCGGTGA
Organism: Streptomyces sp. NPDC056128; assembly: GCF_042263835.1. Lineage (NCBI taxonomy): Bacteria > Bacillati > Actinomycetota > Actinomycetes > Kitasatosporales > Streptomycetaceae > Streptomyces > Streptomyces sp. NPDC056128. The sequence continues at coordinate 2,880 of NZ_JBHJVQ010000019.1, forward strand.
TGGAGGTCGACGCCGAGCGTGTCGCCTACTGGCTCGGTGTCGGCGCCCAGCCGACCGAGCCCGTGCTCGCCATCCTGAAGAAGACCGGCGACTGGCAGAAGTTCAAGGGCGAGCCCGCCCCGGCTCCGCTGCTCCAGCCGTCCGAGAAGGCGGCCCGTCCGTCCTTCGAGGCGATCGGTGGCGAGGACGAGGGCAAGGGTGAGGCGATCACCCAGAAGAAGAAGGCCGACAAGAAGGACGAGGCCGCCGCCGAGTCCTCCTCGTCCGAGTCGACCGAGGCCTGAGCATGCTCGAGGAGGCTCTCGAGCACCTCGTGAAGGGCATCGTCGACAACCCTGACGATGTGCAGGTCGCCTCGCGCAACCTGCGTCGCGGGCGTGTGCTCGAGGTCCGGGTGCACCCCGACGACCTCGGCAAGGTGATCGGCCGCAACGGCCGCACCGCACGCGCTCTGCGCACCGTCGTGGGCGCCATCGGCGGCCGCGGTGTCCGCGTCGACCTCGTCGACGTGGACCACGTCCGCTGACGCCAGAACGCAGCACCGGCTCGGGCCGGGGAGGGCCATGGGCCGTCCCCGGCCCGCAGTCGTAGAGCCCCGCACGGGGTCGTGAGCCCCGCCCGGGCTCGTCGCAGTTCCGACAGGAGATCAAGCACAGTGCAGCTGGTAGTCGCTCGCATCGGCCGCGCCCACGGCATCAAGGGCGAGGTCACCGTCGAGGTCCGCACCGACGAGCCGGAGCTGCGGCTCGGCCCCGGCGCCGTCCTGGCCACCGATCCCGCCACCGCCGGTCCGCTGACCATCGAGACCGGCCGGGTGCACAGCGGCCGCCTCCTGCTGCGCTTCGCGGGCGTCCACGACCGCACCGGCGCCGAGGCCCTGCGCAACACCCTGCTGATCGCCGACGTCGACCCCGACGAGCGTCCCGAGGACGACGACGAGTACTACGACCACCAGCTCATCGACCTCGACGTGGTGACCGCTGACGGCAGCGAGGTCGGCCGGATCACCGAGATCTCCCACCTGCCCACCCAGGACCTGTTCGTGGTGGAGCGCCCCGACGGCAGCGAGGTCTACGTGCCGTTCGTGTCGGAGATCGTCACGGAGATCGACCTGGAGGAGCAGCGCGCGGTCATCGACCCGCCCCCGGGCCTGATCGACGACCGCGCCGAGATCGCCTCCGCGCGGGACGCCGAGGAGTCCCCGGAGGAAGGCGCGTAATGCGGCTCGACGTCGTCACGATCTTCCCCGAGTACCTGGAACCCCTGAACGTCTCCCTCGTCGGCAAGGCACGCGCGCGTGGACAGCTCGACGTCCAGGTGCACGACCTGCGCGAGTGGACCTACGACCGGCACAACACGGTCGACGACACCCCCTACGGGGGCGGCCCCGGCATGGTCATGAAGACCGAGCCGTGGGGCGACGCGCTGGACTCCGTCCTGGCCGACGGCTACGAGTCGGGGGCGGGTGAGCCCGCCCTGATCGTGCCCACGCCCAGCGGCCGGCCCTTCACCCAGGAACTCGCCGTCCACCTCTCCGAGCGGCCCTGGCTGATCTTCACGCCCGCCCGCTACGAGGGCATCGACCGCCGCGTCGTCGACGAGTACGCGACCAGGATGCCCGTGTACGAGGTCTCCATCGGCGACTACGTCCTCGCCGGCGGCGAGGCGGCCGTACTGGTCGTCACCGAGGCCGTGGCCCGGCTGCTGCCCGGCGTCCTCGGCAACGCCGAGTCCCACCGGGACGACTCCTTCGCGCCCGGCGCCATGGCGAACCTCCTGGAGGGCCCCGTCCACACCAAGCCGCCGCAGTGGCGCGGGCGCGGCATCCCGGACGTGCTGCTCAGCGGCCACCACGGGAAGATCGCCCGCTGGCGCCGGGACGAGGCCCTGCGGCGCACGTCGGCCAACCGGCCCGACCTGATCGAGCGGTGCGACCCCAAGGCCGTCGACAAGAAGGACCGCGAGATGCTCTCCATCCTGGGCTGGGCGCCGGACCCGGACGGGGAGCCGTACGGCCGATTTTGGCGCAGGACCCCCGGCATGGAACAATAGGCCGCTGTTGTGCGTCCGTCCGGAGCGCGCCCCTGCCACAGGGGGACACGACGCCCGTCCCGACCCGCACGACTCTGAATCCGAAACACCTAGTTTCCGTTGATGACCTGTGGCATCAGCGAGGAAAGCAGACGAAATGTCTCACCTGCTCGACTCCGTCGACGCCGCGTCGCTGCGCACCGACGTCCCCGCCTTCCGCCCCGGCGACACCGTCAACGTCCACGTGCGCGTCATCGAGGGCAACCGCTCCCGTGTGCAGCAGTTCAAGGGCGTGGTGATCCGCCGCCAGGGTGCCGGCGTGCGCGAGACCTTCACGGTCCGCAAGGTCTCCTTCTCCGTCGGCGTCGAGCGCACCTTCCCGGTGCACACCCCGATCGTGGAGAAGATCGAGCTCGTCACCCGCGGTGACGTCCGCCGCGCCAAGCTGTACTACCTGCGCGAGCTGCGCGGCAAGGCCGCGAAGATCAAGGAGAAGCGCGAGAGCTGAGCGCCTCCGAGGTCCGCGCCGGGGCCGGATAGCATCTGGCCCCGATGGACACCGAAGCACAGCCCACGGAGCGCGACCGCTCCTCCCGCCCTTCCGACTCCGAGCAGCCCTCGGATCCGGAGGGCCCGGAGGAACGGTCGCGTTCCGCGTTCGCGGGGCGGATCACGGACTGGGTGCCGGGCGGCCGGATCACCGTCACCCTGCTGACGCTGCTGCTGTTCCTGCTGCTGCTCAGCACCTTCGTACTGCGGCCGTTCCAGATCCCCAGCGGATCCATGGAACGCGGATTGAGGATCGGTGACCGGGTTCTCGTAAATAAGTTGGCGTACCGTTTTGGTGGGCGGCCGCAGCGGGGCGACGTCGTGGTCTTCGACGGCACGGGACTCTTCGGGCCCGGCGACTACATCAAACGCGTGGTGGGTGTGGGCGGGGACCATGTGGTGTGCTGCGACAGGGAGGGGAGGGTACAGGTGAACGGCCAGTCGGTCGACGAGTCGGAGTTCCTGTACCCCGGTGACCGCCCGTCGACGGTGCGCTTCGACGTCGCCGTCCCCGACGGCACCCTCTTCGTCCTCGGCGACCACCGGTCCGGCTCCAGCGACTCCCGCGACCACCTGGGCTCGCCGGGCGGCGGCATGATCCCGGTGGACGAGGTGATCGGCCGCGCCGACTGGATCGTCTGGCCCTTCGCCCACGCCACCCACCTCGACCGCCCCGACGCCTACGCGCGCGTGCCGGAGGCCGACGCGGACGCGGACGGAGGGGCCGGCGGCGCGCGCGGGCCCGCGGGCGCCGATGGGTAGCCGCGGCAAACCGCGCGGAGCCCCCAGCAGCCCCGCGGAGAACCTGCTGCCCACCGGCTCCCGGCGCACCGCCGCACCCTCCGGTGGCCGTTCCCGCGCGGAGCGGCGCAAGCTCCAGCGCAAGGTCAAACGGCGCCGCAGGCGCGGCGCCGTCAAGGAGATACCGCTCCTCATCGGCGTCGCCGTGCTCATAGCGCTGGTGCTGAAGACCTTCCTCGTCCAGGCCTTCGTGATCCCGTCCGGCTCCATGGAGCAGACCATCCAGATCGGCGACCGGGTCCTGGTGGACAAGCTCACCCCCTGGTTCGGCTCCGAACCGCAGCGCGGGGACGTCGTGGTCTTCCGGGACCCCGGCGGCTGGCTCCAGGGCGAGCAGACCACCAAGAAGGACGCCCCCGTCGTCATCAAGCAGGTCAAGGAGGGCCTCGCCTTCATCGGCCTGCTGCCGTCCGACGACGAGAAGGACCTCATCAAACGGGTCGTCGGCGTCGGCGGGGACAAGGTCAAGTGCTGCGACACCCAGGGACGCGTCACCGTCAACGGCGTCCCCCTGAACGAGGACTACCTGTACCCGGGTGACACCCCGTCGCGGACGCCGTTCGACGTCACCGTCCCCGAGGGGCGGCTGTGGGTGATGGGCGACCACCGGTCCAACTCCGCCGACTCCCGCGCCCACCAGGACACCGACTTCGGCACGGTCTCCGAGGAGGAGGTGGTGGGACGCGCCATGGTGATCGCCTGGCCGTTCGGTCACTGGACCACCCTGGACGAGCCGAAAACGTATGCATCCGTCACCGACTCGGCCTCCGGTGCGACCGCCGCTCCTCCGCTGTCGCATAGGGTTGCCCCCGACGATCCGAACGCGATGATTCAACTCCCGACCCCTGCGGAACTCCCGCTCGTTATGGGAGTGGTGGGCCTGCGCCGTATACGGGGCGGGCGGCGGCAGAGAGTAAGGAGTTGGCGTGGGGGATGTGGCGGTTGGCGCACGGTCCGGACACGACGGCGAGGAGAACCGCGGACGCCCCGAGGAGACGGCCGGCCCGGCCCCGGACGGCGCCCGCGACTCCGGTCACGGCTCCGGAACCGAGGACGGCAGGGTGACGAACGAAGACAACGGGACGCAGGACGAGGGCGTGGGCGGGACGCCCCCCACGGCACACCGCGAGACCAAGAAGCCGCGTTCCTTCTGGAAGGAACTGCCGATCCTGATCGGCATCGCGCTGGTGCTCGCGCTGCTGATCAAGACGTTCCTGGTGCAGGCATTCTCGATCCCGTCCTCGTCGATGGAGAACACGCTCAAGATCAATGACCGTGTCCTGGTCGACAAGCTCACGCCGTGGTTCGGCTCCGAGCCCGAGCGCGGCGAGGTCGTCGTGTTCCACGACCCGGACGACTGGCTGGCGGGCGAGCCCACGCCCGACCCGAACGCGCTGCAGACGGTGCTCAGCTGGATCGGCCTGATGCCGTCCGCCGAGGAGAAGGACCTGATCAAGCGCGTCATCGGCGTCGGCGGCGACACCGTCGAGTGCAACAAGACCGGCCCGCTCAAGGTCAACGGCATGGCCCTCAACGAGCCGTACGTCTACCCCGGCAACACGCCGTGCACCGACGACGACCAGGGCGGCCGGTTCAAGGTCAAGGTGCCCGAGGGCTACATCTGGGTCATGGGCGACCACCGGCAGAACTCCCGCGACTCCCGTTACAACCAGTCGGACGCGCACGGCGGCATGGTCCCGGTCAAGGAGGTCGTCGGCCGCGCGATCGTGGTCGCCTGGCCGATGAACCGCTGGAACAACCTGCCGGTCCCCGAGACCTTCGACCAGGACGGTCTCCAGGCCGGGTCCCCGGCCGCGGCCACGCTGTCGGTCGCGCCCCAGGGGCTCGCCGTCGCCGGCGTCCTCCCGGTGGTCTGGTGGCGCAGCCGTCGGCGCGCCGCCGCCGAGGCGCGCTGAGGCGCCCCGGCCCGTACGTCCCCATCGACGCGACAGCCCCCTTCCCGGCCCCGGGAGGGGGGCTGCCCCGTTGGGGTACCGCCGGGTAAGGTGCGGCTCCATGGGTGGCGAGAGCACAACACGTACGGCCCCGCGCGGGGGAGCGACCAAGGGTCCGGCGGGCAGCCGGACCGGGCAGCGACTGTCCGGCCTCGCCGTGGCGCTGGGCATGGTGCTGTTCCTCGGCGGGTTCGCCTGGGGCGCCGTGGTCTACCGGCCCTACACCGTGCCGACCAGCTCGATGGCCCCGACCATCGGCGTCGGTGACCGGGTGCTCGCCGAGCGCATCGACGGGAGCGACGTGCGGCGCGGCGACGTCGTCGTCTTCAAGGACACGGCCTGGGCCAACGCCCCGATGGTCAAGCGGGTCGTCGCCGTCGGCGGGGACACCGTCTCCTGCTGCCAGGAGGGCAAGCTGAAGGTCAACGGCAAGGTGATCGACGAGCCGTACCTGCCCGCCGGCACACCGGCCGAGATCATGGACTTCCAGACCGTGAACGTCCCGAAGGGCCGCCTGTTCCTGCTCGGCGACGAGCGCGACAACTCCGTGGACTCCACCGCCCACCTCACCGACGCGGCACGCGGCACCGTCTCGAGCGGCGCCGTGGACGCCCGCGTCGACGCCGTGGTCTGGCCCATGAACGGCATGCTGGAGCGGCCGACCGGCTTCGAGACGCTGGGCAGCCTCTCCTCGCCCGGGCCGCTTACGCCGGTCGTCGCCCTGGTGATCGCCGGGGCCGTGCTGATCCTCGGCGGTGGGGCGTACGGTCCCCTCGCCAAGCGGGCCGCGGCCTCCCGGGCCGGACGCGCCGCGGAGCCCGCCGATGGGCGCTGAGGCGACCCCGGCCGGGCAGGACACCTACCAGGGCGGACTGCGCAGGGTCGCGCGGGTCGTGCTGCTCGACCCCGACGACCGCATCCTGCTGCTGCACGGCCACGAGCCGGACGACCCGGCCGACGACTGGTGGTTCACGCCCGGCGGCGGTGTGGAGGGCGACGAGACCCGTGAGGAGGCCGCCCGGCGGGAGCTGCTGGAGGAGACCGGCATCACCGATGTCGAACTCGGCCCGGTGCTGTGGCGGCGCAGGTGCTCGTTCCCCTTCGCGGGCCGCCGCTGGGACCAGGACGAGTGGTACTACCTGGCCCGCACCCGGCAGACCGCGACCGGGGCCGTCGGCGCCGGTCTCACCGAGCTGGAGCGGCGCAGCGTCGCCGGAGCACGCTGGTGGACGTGTGAGGAACTGACCGGGGCACGTGAGACGGTGTATCCGACCAGACTCGCCGGGCTGCTGCGCACGCTGCTCGACGAGGGTCCCCCGGCCGGGCCGGTGACCCTGGACACGGAAATCGTCTAGGGGTGCACGGGACTGGCGCACAATGGGGGGACCCGCACGGCTGAAGGGGAACATGCCATGAGCGCCGAGGACCTCGAAAAGTACGAGACCGAGATGGAGCTCAAGCTCTACCGGGAGTACCGCGACGTCGTCGGTCTGTTCAAATACGTGATCGAGACCGAGCGGCGTTTCTACCTCACCAACGACTACGAGATGCAGGTGCACTCGGTCCAGGGCGAGGTGTTCTTCGAGGTCTCCATGGCGGACGCCTGGGTGTGGGACATGTACCGCCCGGCTCGCTTCGTGAAGCAGGTACGCGTGTTGACGTTCAAGGACGTGAACATTGAAGAGCTGAACAAGAGTGACCTGGAGCTTCCGGGCGGGTGAGGGCAGGTTGCCGGTCGGCTGCGCAAGCGAGTCTTCAGGCAGTCTTCACTCGTGTGGGTGACGAAGTTGTCCACAGTCGGCTGACTGTCCACCAAGATCCAATAGCTCGCTGAGCTGCCCTCATCGTTGGCGCCGGAGGTGGTGCCGACATGAACGCACGAGGTGCGATGGGCAGGTACGGCGAGACACTCGCCGCCCGCCGGCTGACCGGAGCCGGCATGACGGTCCTGGAGCGCAACTGGCGCTGCGGCAGGACCGGCGAGATCGACATCGTGGCCCGGGACGGGGACGTCCTGGTCGTCTGCGAGGTCAAGACGCGCAGGGGCGGCTCCTTCGAACACCCGATGGCCGCGGTGACCCCCGAGAAGGCGGAGCGGCTGCGGCGGCTCGCCGAGCGCTGGATCCAGACCCACGGCGGAGCCCCACCCGGCGGTGTGCGCATCGACCTGGTGGGCGTTCTCCTCCCGCAGCGCGGCGCCCCCGTGGTCGAGCACGCCCGGGGGGTGGCGTGATGGGGTTCGCGCGTACGTGCTCCGTGGCGCTCGTCGGCGTCGAGGGCGTGGTGGTCGAGGTCCAGGCCGACCTGGAACCGGGCGTGGCGGCGTTCACGCTGGTGGGGCTGCCGGACAAGAGCCTCACCGAGAGCCGGGACCGGGTGCGGGCCGCAGTGGTGAACTCGGGCGCCGAGTGGCCGCAGAAGAAGCTGACGGTGGGACTCAGCCCGGCGTCGGTGCCGAAGAGCGGCAGCGGCTTCGACCTGGCCGTGGCCGCCGCTGTCCTGGGCGCGTCCGAGCGGATCGACCCGCGGGTGCTCGCGGACATCGTCATGATCGGGGAGCTGGGCCTGGACGGCCGGGTGCGGCCGGTGCGCGGCATCCTGCCCGCGGTGCTGGCCGCGGCCGAGGCGGGCTACGAGCAGGTGGTCGTGCCCGAGTGCGCCGCCGCCGAGGCGTCCCTGGTGCCGGGGGTGTCGGTGCTCGGTGTACGCAGCCTGCGCCAGCTGATCGCCGTCCTCGCCGACGAACCGGTGCCGGAGGAGGAACAGGACCAGCCGGGCCGCCCCGATCCGCTCCTCGCCGGCCTGCGCATGCCCGGCACGGGCGCCGCCACCGGCATGCACAGCATGGGCGCCGCCCAGTACGACCAGGGGCACGACCTCGCCGACGTGGTGGGCCAGGAGTCGGCGCGTACGGCGGTGGAGGTCGCCGCGGCCGGTGGCCACCACCTGTTCCTGGAGGGACCGCCCGGCGCCGGGAAGACCATGCTCGCCGAGCGGCTGCCCGCCATCCTGCCCCGGCTCACCCGGCCGGAGTCCCTGGAGGTCACGGCCGTGCACTCGGTGGCGGGCCTGCTGCCGCCGGGCAAGCCCCTGATCGACGTGGCTCCCTACTGCGCACCGCACCACTCCGCCACGATGCAGGCGCTCGTCGGCGGCGGACCCGGCATCGCGCGGCCCGGCGCGGTCTCGCTGGCACACCGGGGCGTCCTGTTCCTGGACGAGACCCCCGAGTTCGGCAGCCACGTGCTGGACGCCCTGCGGCAGCCACTGGAGGCCGGGCACGTCGTCATCGCGCGCAGTGCGGGCGTGGTGCGCTTCCCGGCCCGGTTCCTGATGGTGCTCGCGGCCAATCCGTGCCCGTGCGGCCGGTTCTCGCAGCGGGAGGACCTCTGCGAGTGCCCGCCCTCGGCGATCCGCCGGTACCAGGCCAGGCTGTCCGGTCCGCTGCTCGACCGGGTCGACCTCCGTGTCGAGGTGGACCGGGTCACCCGCGGCCAGCTGACCGGGAGCGGATCCCGCGGGGATGCCACCGCGACCGTCGCCGACCGGGTGGCGGCGGCCCGGGCGCGGGCCTCCGCGCGCCTCACGGGCACCCCTTGGCTGTCCAACAGCGAGGTACCCGGCCGTGAGCTGCGCAGCCGCTGGCACGCCGCGCCCGGCGCGCTGGAGGAGGCGGAGCGCAGTCTGGAACGCGGGGTACTCACCGCCCGCGGCCTCGACCGCGTCCTGCGCGTCGCCTGGACCGTCGCGGACCTCGTCGGCCACGACCGCCCCGACGCGAGGGACGTCGCCCTGGCACTGCAACTGCGCACCGGGGTGCCGCGGGGCGTGCCGATGGCTCTGGGAGCGCTGACGTGAGCGGGCGCGATGCGGTGACGGGCGGGTGCGGGGGCGCTGTCGGGGGCGCCTTGTTCGGTCCGGGCGGGTCGGATGCTTCGGATGCCTTTGACGGGGGTGCCGGGGGTGGAGGCGGGCGCGTGGACGCGGACGCGGAGTCCTGGGGTGGAGGCGGGCGCGTGGACGCGGACGCGGAGTCCTGGGGTGGAGGCGGGCGCGTGGACGCGGACGCGGTGCCCTTGGCAGGAGGCCGGCGCGCGGGCGCGGACGCCGTGCCCTGGAGCGGAGGCTCGGTCGCAGGTGAGGCCCCGGCCGGGGTGGATGGCGGGGGCCGCGGGGGCGGTGGTGCCCGGGAAGCCGTGACGGCCGGGGACGGGGGCGGGGGCCCTGGAGAGGCCCCCTCGTCCGGCGCGGGCGACTCGGGCGCCTCCGACGCCTCGGGCGGGAGTGCCGGGCCCGGGGTCGGGTGGTGGGCCGTGGACGGGACGCCCGGAGCACAGGAGCCGACCCCGGTTGATGCCCCGCCCGACGGGGGCGGTGAGGCCCCGACCGGCTTGCCCGGCGGGGCCGGGGACGCTGCGGGCGGGTTGTGCCCGGTCGGCGGGGGTGGCGGGGCCCGGGACGCTCCGGGCAGCGTCTCCCCGGTCTCCCCGGTCTCCCCGGTCTCCCCGGCCGTCGGGGACGGCATGGACCGGGACGTAGCCCCAACCGCAGCGGCCGCCATGGCCAACCCCGCCCGGGAGGGCACCGTGGACTCCGATCTGCTCGGCCGGGTCTTCCTCACCCGGGTCATCGAGCCCGGCGACGAGACCGGCGGGCGGTGGGTGCGGGAGCGCGGGGTCGCGGAGGTGGTCCGGCGACTGCGTGAGGGAGGGCGTGCCCTGACGGAGGTGAGCGCGAAACGGTGGGCCGGGCTGTGCGCGCGGGCGGGCCGGGCCGACCCCCGCCGGGACCTGGCCGTCGCGCGTGCCGCCGGCGTGCGATTCGTGGCACCCGGCACCGCCGAGTGGCCGGGGCAGCTCGACGACCTCGGGGACGCCAGGCCGCTCGGGCTCTGGGTGCGCGGCGGGCCCAGCCTGCGCATGTGGGCGCTGCGCTCCGTGGCCGTGGTCGGCGCCCGCGCCTGCACCGAGTACGGCGCCCACATGGCGGCCACCCTCGCCGCCGGCCTCGCCGAACGGGGTTGGGTGGTGGTGTCCGGCGGCGCCTACGGGGTCGACGGCGCCGCCCACCGGGGCGCCCTCGGCGCGGGCGGAGCCACCGCCGCCGTGCTGGCCTGCGGTGTCGACCGGCCCTACCCGCCGGGGCACACCGGGCTGATCACCAGGATCGCCGAGCAGGGCCTGGTCGTCGGCGAGCTGCCACCCGGTGATCACCCGACGCCGAGCAGATTCATCCTGCGCAACCGCGTGATCGCCGCCCTCACCCGGGGCACCGTCGTCGTCGAGGCCGCCTACCGCAGCGGTTCCCTGGTCACGGCCCGGGCCGCGCAACGCCTGGGCCGGCACACGATGGGCGTGCCCGGGCCCGCCACCAGCGCGCTGTCCGCGGGCGTGCACGAACTGCTGCGCGGCGACGCCGTGCTCGTCAGCGACGCCGCCGAGGTCGTCGAACTGGTCGGCGACATGGGGGAGCTGTCTCCGGAGCGGCGCGGGCCGGTCCTCCCCACCGACCTCCTGGAACCCCGGACCCGCCACGTGCTGGCCGGACTGCCCGCGCGCGGCACGGCGACGGCGGCCGAGGCGGCACGCCGCGCGCAGACCACGCGGGACGACGCGATCGCGAGACTGTACGAGCTTCGAGCACTTGGTTACGTCGAACGACACGGCGATGGCTGGAAGTTGACACGCCAGGCGATGATCTCGGTCCGCGACGCCCGGGGTCCCTGCTGACGCACCGTGTTCGGCCGTCCGGGGGAACCCCGACGCCCGTGGGAAATCCGGCAGTTGAGATATTCGAGTGATCACGCAGAGCGATCATCGTCCCCCCTGTAGAGCGTTCAGCGGAACGTATCTGCGCACGCTTCCCACCCACTCCTTCGCACAACGCGACGGTCCAGTCACGCTACGCTCGCGAGGGCCTCACGAACACGGCCGGCAACAGGCGACCACCAGACAGCAGACCGGCGGCCTCAGGCGCACCACATCACGGCAGAACGGCACAAGGCGACGAATGCCCCAGCACACCTCCGGGTCCGACCGGGCGGCGGTCCCCCCAGCCGCCCGCGACGGCGGCAGCGTGCGACCGTCCGCCCCCTCGACGCTCGACGAGCTGTGGCGGTCGTACAAGGCGACGGGGGACGAGCGGCTGCGGGAACAGCTGATCCTGCACTACTCGCCCCTGGTGAAGTACGTGGCGGGCCGGGTCAGCGTGGGACTGCCGCCCAACGTCGAACAGGCCGACTTCGTCTCCTCCGGTGTGTTCGGGCTGATCGACGCGATCGAGAAGTTCGACGTCGACCGCGAGATCAAGTTCGAGACGTACGCAATCACCCGGATCCGCGGCGCGATGATCGACGAACTGCGCGCGCTGGACTGGATTCCCCGCTCGGTGCGGCAGAAGGCGCGCAACGTGGAGCGCGCGTACGCCACGTTGGAGGCGCGGCTGCGCCGCACCCCCTCGGAGAGCGAGGTGGCCGTGGAGATGGGGATCGCGGTCGAGGACCTCCACGCGGTCTTCAGCCAGTTGTCGCTGGCCAACGTGGTGGCTCTGGAGGAGCTGCTGCACGCGGGGAGCGAGGGCGGCGACCGGCTCAGCCTCATGGACACCCTGGAGGACACCGCCGCCGACAATCCCGTGGAGGTCGCCGAGGACCGTGAGCTGCGCCGGCTGCTGGCGCGGGCGATCAACACGCTGCCGGAGCGCGAGAAGACCGTCGTCACCCTGTACTACTACGAGGGCCTGACCCTCGCCGAGATCGGGAACGTGCTGGGTGTGACCGAGAGTCGGGTCAGCCAGATCCACACCAAGTCGGTGTTGCAGCTGCGCGGCAAGCTGGCCGGTTTCGGCCGTTGAGCTGGGCTTATGGTATCGCGACGCCGCCGGTGGTGCCCGCTCCGCGGCCGTGCGGTCGGGTGACTGTCTCCCGCACGGGGTGACGCGTCCGTAAAGTGGTGGCGTGCCAAGGATTCGAGCGGCCTCCGTGGCCGAGCACCGGTCGATGCAGCGTGCCGCCCTGCTGGACGCGGCACGCTCCCTGCTGTCCGACGGCGGAACGGAGGCGCTGACCTTCCCCGCCCTCGCCGAACGGACGGGCCTCGCCCGGTCGTCGGTCTACGAGTACTTCCGGTCGCGGGCGGCCGTCGTCGAGGAGCTGTGCGCCGTCGACTTCCCGGTCTGGGCGGCCGAGGTCGAGGCGGCGATGGAGCGCGAGGCGGCCCCCGAGGCCAAGGTCGAGGCGTATGTGCGCAAGCAGCTCGACCTGGTCGGGGACCGGCGGCACCGGGCGGTCGTGGCCATCTCCGCCAGTGAGCTGGACGCCGGTGCGCGGGAGAAGATCCGGGCGGCGCACGGCGGGCTGATCGCCATGATCGTCGAGGCGCTGGCGGAGATGGGCCACGCCGAGCCCAGGCTCGCGGCGATGCTGCTGCAGGGCGTCGTGGACGCGGCCGTGCGGCGGATCGAACTGGGCGCGGCCGAGGAGCCCGGCGAGATCACCCGGGCGGCGGTCTCCATGGCGCTGCGGGGCGTGCGCGGCTGATCGCCCGCTGCTCTCCGGACCGGTCACCGGACCGGTCACCGGACCGGTCGTCTGACTGCCCTTCGGACTGCTCTTCGGGCAGCGGCACCCCCAGGACCGGCAGCAGCCTCGACGGCCCCGAGTCCAGCAGCCACGGCGGGAGCAGGGACAGCGGGTCGAGGTAGACGTCCCCGCGCAGCAGGCCCCAGTGCAGGCAGGCCGTGCAGTGCGAGCCCGTCGGCTCGACCGTGCCGAGCACCTCGCCCGCCGCCACCTCGTCGCCCTCGCGTACCGAGGCCGCGACCGGCTCGTACGTGGTGCGCAGGGGCAGGTCGCCGGTACCCGTCAGTTCGAGTGAGACGACGCCCCTCCCCGCCACCCGCCCCGCGAAGGACACCCGTCCCGCCGCCACCGCCCGCACCGGGGCCCCGCCCGCCGCCGCGAGGTCCACGCCCCGGTGACCAGGACCGTAGGCACTGGCCGGGGGCTCCCACCCCCGCAGGACCGCGGGCCGAGTGCCCACCGGCCACCACCGGGCCACGGCCGGCACCGCCGGATCCGGACCCCGCCCCACGGCCGCCGACGGCACCACCGACACCGCCCGCGTGGCGCCGGACGGCGCCGGGGCCAGGACGGTCAACAGCAGCACCACCCACGTACACGCACACATGCACGCACTCACGCATCGCCTCGCTCGCATGCGAGAACCGTCCCGCACGTAGCCGGCCTCCGTGCGGGCCTGTGGACCGCCGCCCGGTTGTGGACAGCCGCGTCACCCGGTACCCCTCCGGTCCCGTACACTTCTGGTGGCGATCCGGGTCACCGGGTCGACTTCGCACGCCCCGACACGACGCCTTCCAAGGCGCGTGTCAGCGCCCCTCGGTCCCTTGCGGCACGGCGCACAGCGGGCGTCAGGCGCTCAAGCCGTCCGGCTTGCGCGGCACAACCGAGAAAACCAAGGAGAACGGCCATGGCCGTCGTCACGATGCGGGAGCTGCTGGAAAGCGGCGTCCACTTCGGTCACCAGACCCGTCGCTGGAACCCGAAGATGAAGCGCTTCATCTTCACCGAACGCAACGGCATCTACATCATCGACCTGCTCCAGTCGCTGTCGTACATCGACCGCGCCTACGAGTTCGTCAAGGAGACCGTCGCCCACGGCGGCACGGTCATGTTCGTCGGCACGAAGAAGCAGGCGCAGGAGGCCATCGCCGAGCAGGCCACCCGCGTCGGCATGCCCTACGTCAACCAGCGCTGGCTGGGCGGCATGCTCACCAACTTCTCGACCGTCTACAAGCGCCTGCAGCGCCTGAAGGAGCTCGAGCAGATCGACTTCGAGGACGTGGCCGCCTCCGGCCTCACCAAGAAGGAGCTGCTGGTCCTCTCCCGCGAGAAGGCCAAGCTGGAGAAGACCCTCGGCGGTATCCGCGAGATGTCCAAGGTGCCCAGCGCCGTCTGGATCGTGGACACCAAGAAGGAGCACATCGCGGTCGGCGAGGCCCGGAAGCTCAACATCCCGGTCGTCGCCATCCTCGACACCAACTGCGACCCCGACGAGGTCGACTACAAGATCCCGGGCAACGACGACGCGATCCGCTCCGTCACCCTGCTCACCCGCGTGATCGCCGACGCCGTCGCCGAGGGCCTCATCGCCCGCTCCGGTGCCGCCGGTGGTGCCAAGGGTGAGAAGGCCGCCGGCGAGCCGCTCGCCGAGTGGGAGCGCGACCTGCTCGAGGGCGAGAAGAAGGACGAGGCCGTCGAGGCCGCCGCCGAGGCGCCCGCCCCCGACGCCAAGGTCTCCGAGGCTGTCGAGGAGGCCGCCGCCGAGGTGGCCGACGCCGACGCCGACAAGCCCGCCGAGGCCCCCGCCGCCGAGGCGCCCGCCGCCGAGGCCCCTGCCGCGGACGCCGAGCAGGCCTGACCCCTCACCACCTTCGGGTTCTGGACGGCGGGGGCCCACGAAGCCCCCGCCGTCCGGCCCGTAGATCTTCGGACTTCGAGAGAGATTCCTGAATCATGGCGAACTACACCGCCGCCGACGTCAAGAAGCTTCGTGAGCTCACCGGCGCCGGCATGATGGACTGCAAGAAGGCGCTGGACGAGGCCGAGGGCAACGTCGAGAAGGCCGTCGAGGCGCTCCGTATCAAGGGCCAGAAGGGCGTCGCCAAGCGCGAGGGCCGCTCCGCCGAGAACGGTGCCGTCGTCTCGATCATCGCCGACGACAACACCTCCGGTGTCCTGGTCGAGCTGAAGTGCGAGACGGACTTCGTCGCCAAGGGTGACAAGTTCCAGAACGTCGCCAAGACCATCGCCGAGCACGTCGCCAAGGCCGCCCCGGCGGACCTGGAGGCCCTGCTCGCCTCCGAGATCGAGGTCGGCAAGACCGTCCAGGCGTACGTGGACGAGGCCAACGCCAACCTCGGCGAGAAGATCGTCCTGGACCGCTTCGCGCAGTTCTCCGGCGGCTACGTGACCGCGTACATGCACCGCACGATGCCCGACCTGCCCCCGCAGATCGGTGTCCTCGTCGAGCTGGACAAGCCGAACGCGGACGTGGCCAGGGGCATCGCCCAGCACATCGCCGCCTTCGCGCCGAAGTACCTCTCCAAGGAGGACGTCCCGGCCGAGGTCGTCGAGTCCGAGCGCCGCGTCGCCGAGGAGACCACCCGCGCCGAGGGCAAGCCGGAGGCCGCCCTGCCGAAGATCGTCGAGGGTCGCCTCAACGGCTTCTTCAAGGACGCGACCCTGCTGGGCCAGCCCTACGCCCTGGACAACAAGAAGTCCGTCCAGAAGGTGCTGGAAGAGGCCGGTGTCACCCTGAAGCGCTTCTCGCGCATCAAGGTCGGCATCTGAGTCCGTACCGCGACGGACGCTCGACCCCGGTAGGGTCGACAGCAGTCGTCGGCGTCGTTCGCGCAGGCCGTGGCGCACGCGCGCGTGGCGGCGGACGACAGCAGATCTGACGAGGAGGCCATTGCCGCGTATGGGATGCGAAACACGCCCCCACCGGCAGTGGCCTTCTTCGTGTGTGTGACCCACGTAAAAGAGGCGAGATCTCCATGACCACCAAGGCCGAGAAGAGCGACGACGGCAAAGTACGCGGCCGCTTCATGCTGAAGCTGTCCGGAGAGGCCTTCTCCGGCGGTGGCGGCCTGGGCGTCGACCCCGACGTGGTGCACGCCATCGCCCGCGAGATCGCGGCCGTCGTACGCGACGGCGCCGAGATCGCCGTCGTCATCGGCGGCGGCAACTTCTTCCGCGGGGCCGAACTCCAGGTGCGCGGCATGGACCGCGCCCGCTCCGACTACATGGGCATGCTCGGCACCGTGATGAACTGCCTGGCCCTCCAGGACTTCCTGGAGAAGGAGGGCGTCGACTGCCGCGTGCAGACCGCCATCACCATGGGCCAGGTCGCCGAGCCCTATATCCCGCTGCGCGCCGTGCGCCACCTGGAGAAGGGCCGCGTGGTCATCTTCGGCGCCGGAATGGGCATGCCCTACTTCTCCACCGACACCACCGCCGCCCAGCGCGCCCTGGAGATCGACGCCGAGGCGCTGCTCATGGGCAAGAACGGCGTGGACGGGGTCTACGACTCCGACCCGAAGACCAACCCGGACGCCGTGAAGTTCGACGCGCTCGGCTACGGCGAGGTCATCACCCGCGACCTCAAGGTCGCCGACGCCACGGCCGTCACGCTCTGCCGCGACAACAGCCTCCCGATCGTGGTCTTCGAGCTGTTGAAGGAGGGCAATATCGCCCGCGCCGTCAAGGGTGAGAAGATCGGCACGCTCGTGGGTGACCAGGGCACCCGGGACTGACCGGAGAACACCCCCCTGTCCGCGGACGCCACCTGTCCGGGGGACGGACGGGACGGGGCCGGGCCGGGGGATGGACAATGTCCCGCCGGTCGGGAACCGTGCAGGAAGAACGCGACGCAGCCGGCCGCCGCCCCGCCAGGGGACCGCAGCCGGGCCTACTCAAGACACGCAGGAGCAAGTGGTGATCGAAGAGACCCTCCTCGAGGCCGAGGAGAAGATGGAGAAGGCCGTCGTGGTCGCCAAGGAGGACTTCGCCGCGATCCGCACCGGCCGTGCGCACCCGGCGATGTTCAACAAGATCGTGGCCGACTACTACGGCGCGCTGACGCCGATCAACCAGCTGGCCTCGTTCTCCGTGCCCGAGCCGCGCATGGCCGTGGTGACGCCCTTCGACAAGAGCGCCCTGCGCAACATCGAACAGGCGATCCGCGACTCCGACCTGGGCGTCAACCCGAGCAACGACGGCAACATCATCCGAGTGGTGTTCCCCGAGCTGACCGAGGAGCGCCGCCGCGACTACATCAAGGTCGCCAAGGCCAAGGGCGAGGACGCCAAGGTGTCCATCCGCTCCGTGCGCCGCAAGGCCAAGGACGCCATCGACAAGCTGATCAAGGACGGCGAGGTCGGCGAGGACGAGGGCCGTCGTGCGGAGAGCGAGCTCGAGCAGACCACCTCGAAGTACGTCGCCCAGGTGGACGAGCTCCTGAAGCACAAGGAAGCGGAGCTGCTCGAGGTCTGATGAACGACTCTTCCTGGGGAGCGCCGCCACAAGCCGGGTACTGGGGGCCGTCCGACGGGGGACCTGTCCAGGGCGCTGCCCCGGCGGGTCCCGCATACGATGCGCAGTACGCGCAGCAGACTCGCCCCATGCCCATCGTGCCCGACGTACCCGAACACGGCGGTGACCAGGACCACGACCGGGGGGCCGCTCGGGCGAGCGGTCCCCTGTTCCAGCACCAGCCGGCGCAGCCGTATGCGGCGGTGCCGCAGAATCCGGAGCCCATGCCCGACGCCCCCCATCCGGCGCAGTCCCAGCCGCCGCCGAAGAAGACCGCGGGGCGCGATCTGGGCGCGGCGATAGGGGTCGGCGTCGGGCTCGGCGCGGTCATCATCGCGTCGCTGTTCGTCGTCAAGGCCGTCTTCGTCGGCGTGGTCGCGGTCGCGGTCGTGGTGGGCCTGTGGGAGCTGACCAAGCGGCTGGAGGAGCGCAAGGGCATCAAGGCGCCGCTCGTGCCGCTGGCGATCGGCGGCGCGGCGATGGTGGTCGCCGGGTACGCGCGAGGTGCCGAGGGCGCGTGGGTCGCCATGGCGCTCACGGCGCTGGCGGTGCTCGTGTGGCGGATGACCGAGCCGCCGGAGGGCTACCTCAAGGACGTCACGGCAGGCCTGTTCGCGGCGTTCTACGTGCCCTTCCTGGCCACGTTCGTCACGATGATGCTGATGGCCGACGACGGGGCGCAGCGCGTGCTGACCTTCCTGTTGCTCACGGTCGTCAGCGACACCGGTGCCTATGCCGTCGGCTGGCGCTTCGGCAGGACCAAGCTCGCCCCGCGCATCAGCCCCGGCAAGACCCGCGAGGGGCTGCTGGGAGCGGTGGCCTTCGCGATGGCGGCGGGCGCGCTGTGCATGCAGTTCGTGATCGAGGACGGCACCTGGTGGCAGGGTCTGCTGCTCGGCCTCGCGGTCGCCGTCAGCGCCACCCTGGGCGACCTCGGCGAGTCCATGATCAAGCGCGACCTCGGCATCAAGGACATGGGTACCCTCCTGCCGGGCCACGGCGGCATCATGGACCGCCTGGACTCCCTCCTGCCGACGGCACCGGTGGTCTGGCTCCTGTTGGTGATCTTCGTCGGCTCCGGCTGACCGCGGCGCGTGCGGGGCCGGCCCATGAACCATGGAGGGCCGTCCCCGCGCCCCCTCGGCCCGCCCTTCCGATGGCGCCCCGGCCCGCCCGGAGGTCTGCTGGGAGGATGGGATCGACGACCGCCGAATCGGCGCGGGGGAGCGTGCGGCACGCCGGTGTCTTCGTCGCCGTATCGATCGCGCTCTTCTGCATCCAGCTCGACTTCTTCGCGCTGAACCTCGCCATCCCGGGCATCGCGGCCGACTTCGGCGTCACCGTCTCCGCCGCCCAGTGGACCCTGTCCGCGTACATGCTCGCCATCGGCTGCCTGTTCATCGTCGGCGGCCGTCTGGGCGACCTCCTGGGCCGTCGCCCGGTCCTGCTCGCCGGTGTGGCCCTGTTCGCGGCCGCGTCCGTGGGCTGCGCCCTCAGCCCCTCCCTCGGGGTCCTCGTCGCCGCACGGATCGTCCAGGGCGTCGGGGCGGCGCTCATCTTCCCGGTCACGGTGTCCGTGATCACCAACGCCTTTCCCGACGCCACCCGGGCCCGCGCGCTCGGTGCGGTGTTCGCCATCGCCAACGTGGGGACCGCCGTCGGGCCGTTCGCCGGCGGCGGCTTCACCGACGGTCCCGGCTGGCGGTGGATCTTCTGGCTGCTGGCTCCCCTGAGCGCCGTCGCCCTGCTGCTGGGCCTGCGGTACGTCCCCGACTCCCGGGACGAATCCGCTCCCCGGCAGATCGACCTGCCCGGCTGCCTGGCCGTCGTCGCCGCGCTGGCCGCCCTGACCCTCGCCGTCGAGCGGGGCAGCGCCTGGGGCTGGGACCACACGCGCACGCTGACGCTGTTCGCGGTGGCCGCCGTCTGCGCCGCCCTCTTCGTGCGGCGCGAGCGCACCTGCCGGCACCCGCTCGTCGACTTCGGCCTCTTCCGCAACGTCCCCTTCGACCTGGTCACGGTCATGGGGGCGGTCAGCAACATGGGCTACGCCGTCACCGTCTTCCTCGCCACCCTGCAGCTCCAGCAGTTGCGCGGCCTGTCCGCCCTCCTCGCCGGGACCGTCTTCCTCGCGCCCGCCCTCATGGTGGCCTGTACCGGGCCGCTCGGCGCCTGGCTCTCGACCCGGATCCGGCCCACCAGCGTGATGGCGCTCGCGGGGGCCATCGCCGGCTCCGGCATGATCGGGCTCAGCCTGGTCTGGGCCTGGTGGCTCTACATCCCGGTCTTCACCTGGTGCGCCCTGGGCCTGGGACTCGGCTGGACCTTCGCCAGCGTCGCCACCCAGCAGATCGTCCCGCCCGCCCGGGCCGGCGAGGCCTCCGGGGTCGTCCTCACCGCACTGGTCGTCCTCGGCGCCATCGCGCTCGCCGCCGTGGCGTCGGCGATCACGGCACTCACCCCCGAGACCGGACCCGAGCAGGCCTACGACACCATCCTGCGCACCGGCGGCGCCCTCATCCTCGGCGCCTCCGCCCTGGCGACGCTGATCAGCCGCCGCCTCGTCGCACGGGGCCTGGTACCGCCGCCCCGACGGAACTGACCCGCCGCCACCGAACGCCTGTGCGGGGTACGAGTGATCCATTAAGGTGCCGCCATGGCACAGGCGAGGCGGGACGACGACGGCAGATACCACGGCGATCTGCCCTGCGCCTGGTGCAAGGCGCTCCTCGACCAGAAGGGCCGGCGCAGGCCCCGACGCTACTGCGGCCCGTGGCACCGCACGAAGAACTACTCCATGGTGGTCGTCCACCTGGTCGGGGGCCTGTTCTGAGCCGCCCCGGGCCACCCCTGACGATCTGCGACACTGGTACAGCCATGCCTAAGCCCGGAGAACTCACATTCGTCGCCCCCCGCGGAGCCAAGAAGCCGCCGCGGCACCTTGCCGATCTCACGCCCGCCGAGCGTAAAGAGGCCGTCGCCGCTGTCGGTGAGAAGCCCTTTCGTGCGAAGCAGCTCTCGCAGCACTACTTCGCGCGGTACGCGCACGACCCCGAGCAGTGGACCGACATCCCCGCCGGTTCGCGCGAGGGGCTGCGGGAGGCGCTGCTGCCCGAGCTGATGACGGTCGTCCGGCATCTGTCGACCGACCAGGGCACCACCCGCAAGACGCTCTGGAAGCTGTTCGACGGGACGCTCGTCGAGTCGGTGCTCATGCGCTACCCGGACCGGGTGACCATGTGCATCAGCTCCCAGGCCGGCTGCGGCATGAACTGCCCGTTCTGCGCCACGGGACAGGCCGGCCTGGACCGGAACCTGTCGACGGCCGAGATCGTGCACCAGATCGTGGACGGGATGCGGGCGCTCAGGGACGGCGAGGTCCCCGGCGGTCCGGCCCGGCTCAGCAACATCGTGTTCATGGGCATGGGCGAGCCCCTGGCCAACTACAACCGGGTCGTCGGCTCCATCCGCCGGCTCACCGACCCGGAGCCGGACGGTCTGGGGCTCTCCCAGCGCGGCATCACCGTTTCCACGGTCGGTCTCGTCCCGGCGATCAACCGCTTCACCGGCGAGGGCTTCAAGTGCCGCCTCGCCATCTCGCTGCACGCCCCCGACGACGAGCTGCGCGACACCCTCGTCCCCGTCAACACGCGCTGGAAGGTGCGTGAGGTGCTGGACGCCGGGTTCGAGTACGCCGCGAAGTCCGGGCGCCGGCTCTCCATCGAGTACGCGCTGATCCGGGACATCAACGACCAGGCATGGCGGGGCGACCGCCTCGGGCGGCTGCTCAAGGGCCGGCCGGTGCACGTCAACCTCATCCCGCTCAACCCCACGCCCGGCTCGAAGTGGACCGCGTCGCGGCCCGAGGACGAGAAGGCGTTCGTGGAGGCGATCGCGGCGCACGGTGTACCGGTGACGATCCGGGACACCCGTGGCCAGGAGATCGACGGGGCGTGTGGTCAGCTCGCCGCGAGCGAGCGGTAACCTGACCGGCGTCAGTACCTCGTAAACAGTAACCACATCTTCATATTCCGACAGGGGAGCGCCACAGCGCTGAGAGTGCGGCACCGGCCGCAGACCCTCCGAACCTGGCCCAGGTCATTCTGGGTAGGGAGATCGGTCACCACTCGAGCTGTTGCGCCCTGCCCGGGACCCTCGCCAGGGGTCGCGGGCGGGGCCGCGTCTTCTCCTGGTCACCCAGGAGGAATCAGTGAGCATCACCAAGAAGGTCACCGTCCTGGCCGTCGGTCTTGGCATGGTCGGCGGCCTGGCCGCGTGCGGGTCGTCGTCCGACGAGGGGCAGGGTTCCGGCGACTCCAAGACCGTGACCCTGGTCAGCCATGACTCGTGGGCTGCGTCCAAGGACGTCATCGCCGCCTTCGAGAAGAAGTCCGGCTACCAGGTCAAGGTGCTGGAGGACGGCGACGCCGGGCAGGCCGTGAACAAGGCCGTCCTCACCAAGGACAACCCGCAGGGCGACGTCTTCTTCGGCGTCGACAACACCCTGCTCTCCCGCGCCCTCGACAACGGGCTGTTCCAGCCGTACGAGGCGAAGGGCTCCGACCTGATCCTGCCCGAGTACCGGGCCGACCAGGACAAGCACCGGGTCACGCCCGTCGACACCGGTGACATCTGCGTCAACTACGACAAGGCGTACTTCAAGAAGCACGGGCTGACCCCGCCGGACTCCTTCGACGACCTGGTCGAGCCCGAGTACAAGGACCTGCTCGTCACCGAGAACGCCGGCAGTTCCTCACCCGGCCTCGGCTTCCTGCTCGGCACGGCCGCCAAGTATGGAGACGACGGCTGGCAGGACTACTGGAAGAAGCTCGAGGCCAACGGCGTCAAGGTCGTCGACAGCTGGGAGCAGGCCTACAACGAGGAGTTCTCCGGCTCGGCCGGGGGCAAGAAGGCCAAGGGCGACCGTCCGCTCGTCGTCTCCTACGCCTCCTCCCCGCCCGCCGAGGTGATCTACGCCGACCCGCAGCCGTCCACCGCGCCCACGGGCGTCGCCGACGGCACCTGCTTCCGCCAGGTCGAGTACGCGGGCCTGCTGAGCAACGCCAAGAACCCCGAGGGCGGCAAGGCACTCCTCGACTTCCTCATCAGCAAGCAGTTCCAGGACGACATGCCGCTGAACATGTTCGTGTACCCGGTGCGGGAGGGCGCGCAGATCCCCGAGGCGTTCGCGAAGTACGGGCCGCAGGCCAAGGACCCGCAGACCATGGACCCGGCGAAGATCGCCGACAATCGCGACCAGTGGGTCAAGTCGTGGACCTCGCTCGTACTGAAGTAGGCAAGGGTCCGGGCCGGACCCGGACCCTGCGCGGGAGCGCGGCGCGGCTCGCCCTGATGGTCGTGCCCGTCGCGTTCTTCGCGGTGTTCTTCGCCTACCCCGTCGCCGCGATTGTCGCGCGCGGCCTGGAGGTCGACGGCGCCTGGCAGTTCGGCCGGATCGGGGACGTGCTCGCCCAGTCCGACGTGCGGCACGTGCTGTGGTTCACGACCTGGCAGGCGCTGGCGTCCACCGCGCTCACCCTGCTGATCGCACTGCCCGGCGCCTACGTCTTCGCCCGCTTCGACTTCCCCGGCAAGCAGGTGCTGCGGGCGGTGATGACCGTGCCGTTCGTGCTGCCGACGGTCGTCGTGGGGACGGCGTTCCTGGCCCTGGTGGGGCGCGGCGGGCTGCTCGACGAGCTGTGGGGCGTACGGCTGGACACCACCGTGTGGGCCATCCTGCTCGCGCACGTCTTCTTCAACTACGCCGTCGTCGTGCGCACCGTGGGCGGCCTGTGGGCGCAGCTCGACCCGCGGCAGGAGGAGGCCGCGCGGATGCTCGGCGCCTCCCGCTTGCGGGCCTGGCGGCAGGTCACGCTGCCCGCGCTCGCTCCCGCGGTGGCGGCCGCCGCGCTGATGGTGTTCCTGTTCACCTTCACTTCCTTCGGCGTCGTGCAGATCCTCGGCGGGCCCGCCTTCTCCACCCTGGAGGTGGAGATCTACCGGCAGACGTCCCAGGTCTTCGACCTTTCCACGGCCGCCGTGCTGACGCTGATCCAGTTCGTGGCGGTCGCCGCGGTCCTCGCGGTGCACGCCTGGACGGTACGGCGGCGGGAGAGCGCCCTGCGGCTGGTGGACGCCGCCACGACCGCGCGCAGGCCCCGGGGCACGGGCCAGTGGGCGCTGCTGGCCGGCGTCCTGGGCACCGTCGCCCTGCTGCTGGTGCTGCCGCTCGCCGTGCTGGTCCAGCGGTCGCTCGGCGCACCCGGCTTCGGCTACTACCGGGCGCTGACCAGTGCCGACGGCGGCACCTTCCTGGTCCCGCCGATCGAGGCGATCGGCAACTCCCTCCAGTACGCCGTCGCCGCCACCGCCATCGCCGTGGTGATCGGCGGTCTCGCCGCCGCCGCGCTCACCCGGCGCGACGCGGGCCGCTTCGTGCGGGGCTTCGACGCGCTGCTGATGCTGCCGCTCGGGGTGTCCGCCGTGACGGTCGGTTTCGGGTTCCTGATCGCGCTGGACGAACCGCCGCTGGACCTGCGCTCCTCCTGGATCCTGGTGCCGCTCGCCCAGGCGCTGGTCGGTGTCCCCTTCGTCGTACGGACCATGCTGCCCGTACTGCGGGCGGTGGACGGACGGCTGCGGGAGGCGGCGGCGGTGCTCGGGGCGTCGCCGTGGCGGGTGTGGCGGGAGGTGGACCTGCCGATGGTGCGGCGGGCGCTGCTGGTCGCGGCCGGGTTCGCCTTCGCCGTGTCCCTCGGGGAATTCGGCGCGACCGTGTTCATCGCGCGGCCCGACAACCCGACGCTGCCCGTCGCCGTGGCGCGGCTGCTGGGCAGACCCGGGGACATGAACTACGGCCAGGCCATGGCCCTTTCGACGATTCTGATGCTGGTGTGCGCCGTGGCGCTGGTGGTGCTGGAACGGCTGCGCACCGACCGGAGCGGGGAGTTCTAGAGATGCGACTGGTTGTGCGGGTGATCCAGGGATGCTGCTGAGCCTTGAGGGCGCGACCGTCCGCTTCGGCGGGCGGGCCGTGCTGGACGCCGTCGACCTGGGGGTCGCCGAGCACGAGGTGGTGTGCGTGCTCGGGCCCAGCGGCAGCGGCAAGTCGACGCTGCTGCGGGCGGTGGCCGGGCTCCAGCCGCTGGACGCCGGCCGGGTGACGCTCGACGGGCGGGACCAGGCCGGGGTGCCCGCGCACCGGCGTGAGGTGGGGCTGATGTTCCAGGACCACCAGCTGTTCCCGCAGCGGGACGTGGCCGGAAACATCGCCTTCGGGCCCCGGATGCGGGGCGCGTCCCGTACCGAACAGCGGGACCGGGTGGGGGAGTTGCTGGAGCTGGTCGGACTGCCGGGCGCCGGACGCCGGTCCGTCGCCGCGCTCTCCGGCGGCGAGCAGCAGCGGGTGGCCCTCGCCCGGGCGCTCGCGCCCCGGCCCCGGCTGCTGATGCTGGACGAGCCGCTCGGTCAGCTCGACCGCTCGCTGCGGGAGCGCCTCGTCGTCGAACTGCGTGAACTCTTCGGCCGGTTGGGCACCACGGTGCTCGCCGTGACCCACGACCAGGGCGAGGCGTTCGCGCTCGCCGACCGGGTCGTGGTGATGCGGGACGGGCGGATCGCCCAGTCGGGGACGCCGCTCGAGGTGTGGCAGCGGCCGGCCGACGCCTTCGTCGCCCGCTTCCTCGGCTTCGACAACGTGGCCGGGGCGACCGTCGCGGGGCAGGTCGCGGACACCCCTTGGGGCAAGGTCCCGGTCCCCGAGGACGCCCTCCAGGGGACGCGGACGGTGCTCGTGCGCCCGGCCGGGGTCCGGATCGTCGCCGCCGACGCGGGCCTGCGCTGCACGGTCGCGGCCCGCACCTTCCGGGGCACCCATGTCGCCGTGCAACTCCAGCCGGAGGACGCGCCGCGCCTGGAGGCGGCGTGCGCGCTGCGGGCGGCGCCGGAGGTCGGGGACGCGGTCGGGGTGGAGTTCGACGCGGCGGAGGTCGTCGTGCTCGGCTGAGCGCCGGCCCGCGACGGGGGCGCTCCTCGGACATGACGGTGGCCCGCCCCCGAACCGGGGACGGGCCACCGCCGCTGTCCATCTGTGTGCGGGCGTCAGCGGGTGCTGTTCGCTCCGCGACGGCGCAGGCCGAAGAAGACGGCACCGCCACCGACGGCGACCAGGGCCGCCGCGATACCGGCGATCATGCCGGTGTTGGAGTTGGCGCCGGTCTCGGCGAGGTTGGAGTCACCGGCCGCCGGGGACGGGGCGTTGCTCGGCGCGGCCGCCGGGGCGGTGCTCTCGTCCTCCGTCGGCGCGGGGGCCGAGGTGGACGGCTCGGGAGCCGGGGTCTCCGTCTCGTCGGACGGGGTCGAGGAGCTCTCCGACGGGGTCGGGCTCGGAGTGTCCTCGGTCTTGCAGGGGGTCGACGGGGTCACGAGGTTCGGCTTGATGTCCTCGTCGACGTACCGGTCGGCCTTGACGTGGATGCGGTACTCGGCGTTCGGCTTCCAGTCCGCGGCGAAGGTGATGGTGCTGCCGTCGCGCGAGCCCTTGACGGTCTTCTCGCCGATCTTCTCGGCGTCGGCGCCGTTGTTCTGCAGGTAGACGGTGACGACGGCGGGGATGCCGGCGGGGTCCACGTCGGTGACGGTGATGACACCCTTGTCGCCTTCGCACTTGGCGGCGGCGGAGAACTCGCTGATGTCACAGGCGAGGGCGTTGCCGGCGGCGCCGACGGCCAGAGCCGCCGAGGCGGCGACGACGCCGAGGGCGCGGACGCTACGGCGTGATGCCGTGCGGCTGATTATGGACAGGACTGCCACGTTTGTCCTTTACGGGAGCACAGATGGGGGGTGGGCAGGGTGCCGACGCCCGATGACACGGCATCAGCACACCCATGAGCCTCACTGGTTTATAAGCGGTGCATAAGCAGTGTCAACGCATATGCCAGCCAAGCACGTTGACTTTGCCGTCTTATTAACCGCCGACACGTTTCAGCGCGTCGGGAGGTGCCCCGGCCCCCTGCCGGCTCAGCCTTCGACCGCCGCCGGGTCCATCCACACGACCTCCCAGGTGTGGCCGTCGAGGTCGTCGAAGGCGCGGCCGTACATGAAGCCGTGGTCCTGGGTCTCGCCGCTGACCGAACCGCCCGCCGCGACCGCCTTCTCCACCAGCTCGTCGACCTTCTCGCGGCTCTCGGCGCTCAGCGCGAGGAGCACCTCGCTGGACTTGGCGGAGTCCACGATCTCCTTCTTCGTGAACTGGCGGTACTTCTCCGGCGTGTGCACCATCACGACGATGGTCTCGCTGAGCGGGATCGAGGCCGTGGTGTCGTCGCTGAAATGCGCGTTGATCTCGTAGCCGAGACCGTTGAAGAACTTCTTCGAGGCGGCCAGGTCGTTGGTGGCCAGGTTCACGAAGATCATCTGCTGGTACATGAGGGCCTCTCCCGTAAGTGCGCTGCCGTTGTCGTGCTGTTCGAGAAGTTAGACGTGCGGGGCACGCGAAACTCATCGTCGTTCCGCGGATCTCTTCGAGAATTTTTCCGGGGTTCTTCGAAGGCGTCCGCGTGCGGTCAGCGGGACAGGGGGAGCGCCGCAAGTTCCGCGACGATCAGGGTCAGCGGACCGAACAGGGCGAGCAGCGCGGCGGCGCGTACCGCGGCGGCGCCGCGCAGGGTCGCCGGGGGCGCGCCCAGCCGCAGCAGGGCGTCGGTGGTGTCGGCACGGGCGTGCTTGGCCTCCACGGCCGCGGTGAGGAGGGTGGCCACCGTGCAGCCGGCCACGAGGAGGGCGCCCAGGGTGCTCAGCGGGCCGAAGTCCGGGCCGTCGGTGGCGTACAGCGAGGTGGCCACGTAGGCCGCGGCGGCCACGGCGCAGACGACGCCGAGGGGGCGGCCGATGCGGTGCGCCTCGTCCATGAGGACGCGTCCGGCCAGCAGCCGCAGGGCGCCGGGGCGGGCGGCCTGGAGGAGGCGGCCGCACAGGTGGGTGAGGCCGGGACCGGCGAGCGCGAGGCCCAGGGCGGTGAGGGCCCAGCCGATGAGTACGCCGGCCGAGGGGGCGGTGTCGGGGGTGGTGGCCGGGTGCCCGGTGTAGGTCTCGACGGTGAGGCCCGCGGCGAGCACGGCGATGCCCCAGGGGAGGACGGTGGTGTTCGGCGGGCGGGGTGTCGGGAGGGCGGGGGCGGGGCCCTGCGCGGGCGGGGGGCCGTCCTGGTCCGCCGCGGGGGCGTCGTCACCGGCCCGCGTCAGCAGGGCGGCTCCCCCGGAGGGGACGTCCGAGGACTCGGCGGAACCGGCGGTCGCCTGCCGGGCCGCGGGCGCCGGGGCACCGGCCTCCGCCGGGGACGACGTCCAGCGGGCGCCGAAGCGGCCGTAGGTGCCGAAGGTCTCCCGGGCCTTGCCCCAGCCGTACGCGCCGAAGCGGCCGTAGCCGCGGACGCCGGTGGCCCGGGCGCGGCGCGGCTCGCGGGGGCGCTGGGAGTACGCGACCGCGGCCGAGGCGGCGGCCGGTACCAGGGCCAGCAGCGTCAGGATCGCCGGGGCCGGGAGGGACTGGCCGACGGCCAGCGCGTCGGCCGCGACGCCGTCGAAGGGCAGGCCCGTCAGGTCGCCGCGCAGATGGAGGAAGAGCAGCAGGGCCGCCACCGAGCCGAGCGCGCCCGACAGGGCCGTGGTCGTCGCCGAGACGGCCATCAGCCGGCCCGGCCCGAGGCCGATCGCGGACAGCCCCGAGCGGGGCCGGGTGCCGGGGTCGGTGCGGGCCACGGCGACCGCGAGGTACACGGTGGCGGCGAGCGGCGCCGCGCACCAGGCGAGGCGGAGGGCGGAGGAACCGGGCGCGTCCGGGTGGCTCATCGCGTGTCCGAAGGCGCACAGCAGCAGGAAGCCCGTGCCCGCCGAGGCCACCGCGACCAGCAGGCGGCGCAGGTGGACGGCGAGGTGGGCGGCGCGGGTCAGGCGGAGAGCGAGCACGCGGCCCGGCCTTCCGTTCCGGAGGCCCCGGCGGCGCCCGTGGCCACCGCGGTCTCGGCGAGCGGGGGCAGATGCACGGTCCGTACCCGCCGTCCGTCCAGCAGCGCCACCGCGCGGTCCGCCAGGCCGGCGGTCTGCGCCTCGTGCGTCGCGAGGACGACGGTGATGCCGTGCGAGCGGGCCGCCGTGGTGAGGGTGCGCAGCACCTGGGCGCGGTCGGCGCGGTGCAGCGGCGCCGTGGGCTCGTCGGCGAAGAGGACCGCGGGGGCGACGGCCAGCGCGCGGGCGATGCAGACCCGCTGCCGCTCGGCCTGCTGGAGTTCCCGCGGGCGGCGGCGGGCCTTGTCGCCGACGTCCAGGCGGTCCAGCCACTCCAGGGCGGCGGTCTTGGCCCGGCGCCGGCCCGTGCCGCGCAGCATGAGGGGGAGGGCGGCGTTCTCCCAGGCGTTCAGTTCCGGGACCAGCACGGGGGCGGGGTCGATCCAGCCGAAGCGGTCGCGGCGCAGCCGTTCGCGGCTGAGCGGTCCCATGGTGTGCACCGGCACGCTGTTGAACCAGACCTCGCCGTCCTGCGGCCGGACCAGTCCGGACAGGCAGCGCAGCAGCGTGGTCTTGCCGCTTCCGCGCGGGCCGCTCACGGCGAGGATCTCGCCCTCGCGGACGCCGAGCGACACGCCTTGAAGCGCGGGGGAGCCGTCCTGGTGCTGGAAGTGCAGGGCGCGGGCCCAGAGCACGTCGTTGTCCGGCGGGGCCTCCATGGGCGTACACCTCGGTTCTGATCCGTGTTTCCCCGGTCACGTCCCCCGTCCGGGGGAACGAGGAGGGGGCCGATCGGTCACTGGGCACGGTAGGGAGTCGCCGCGGGGGAAGCCGGACAGCACGCGGCCCCGGGCCGCCGTTCTCACTCGAACGGACGGCACCGGGGCCCGTGATGATCTTCCGGAACTACTAGATGATCATCTGGACGGATGATCAGAGCTTCGTCCACGCCTCCGTGAGCGTGGCGCGCAGGATCTGCTCGATCTCGTCGAAGGTCTCCTGGTTGGAGATCAGCGGCGGGGCGAGCTGGATGACCGGGTCGCCGCGGTCGTCGGCACGGCAGTACAGGCCGTTCTCGAAGAGCTTCTTGGAGAGGAAGCCGTACAGGACGCGCTCGGTCTCGTCCTCGTTGAAGGACTCCTTGGTGACCTTGTCCTTCACCAGCTCGATGCCGTAGAAGAAGCCGTTGCCGCGGACGTCGCCGACGATCGGCAGGTCGTGCAGCTTCTCCAGGGTGGCGCGGAAGGCGCCCTCGTTGTCGAGCACGTGCTGGTTGAGGCCCTCGCGCTCGAACAGGTCGAGGTTGGCGATGCCGACCGCGGCGGAGACCGGGTGGCCGCCGAAGGTGTAGCCGTGCAGGAAGGTGTTGTCGCCCTTGTAGAACGGCTCGGCCAGGCGGTCCGAGATGATGCAGGCGCCGATCGGGGAGTAGCCCGAGGTCATGCCCTTGGCGCAGGTGATCATGTCCGGGACGTACCCGAACTTGTCGCAGGCGAAGGTCGTGCCCAGGCGGCCGAAGGCGCAGATGACCTCGTCCGAGACGAGCAGCACGTCGTACTGGTCGCAGATCTCGCGCACCCGCTGGAAGTAGCCGGGCGGGGGCGGGAAGCAGCCGCCGGCGTTCTGCACGGGCTCCAGGAAGACGGCCGCGACCGTGTCCGGGCCCTCGAAGAGGATCTGCTGCTCGATCTGGTCGGCGGCCCAGCGGCCGTAGGCCTCGGGGTCGTCGCCGTGGATCGGGGCCCGGTAGATGTTGGTGTTCGGCACCTTGTGCGCGCCCGGGACGAGCGGCTCGAAGGGGGCCTTCAGGGCGGGCAGGCCGGTGATGGACAGGGCGCCCTGCGGGGTGCCGTGGTAGGCCACCGCGCGGGAGATGACCTTGTACTTGGTCGGCTTGCCGGTCAGCTTGAAGTACTGCTTGGCGAGCTTCCAGGCGGTCTCGACCGCCTCACCGCCGCCGGTGGTGAAGAAGACCTTGTTGAGGTCGCCGGGGGCCTCGTTCGCGAGGCGCTCGGCCAGCTCGACGGCCTTGGGGTGGGCGTAGGACCACACCGGGAAGAAGGCCAGCTCCTGCGCCTGCTTCGAGGCGGTCTCCGCCAGCTCTTGGCGGCCGTGTCCGGCCTGGACCACGAACAGGCCGGCGAGACCGTCGAGGTAGCGCTTGCCCTTGTCGTCGTAGATGTGGGTGCCCTCACCGCGGACGATGGTGGGGACGGGGGCGTTCTCGTACGACGACATGCGGGTGAAGTGCATCCACAGGTGGTCGTACGCGGTCCTGCTGAGGTCCTTGGGGCTGTCGGTGCTCACGATTATCGGGTTCCCCACATATAGGTCTGCTTCTTGAGCTTCATGTAGACGAAGCTCTCGGTGGAGCGCACGCCGGGCACGGCCCGTATGCGTCGGTTGATGACCTCCAGGAGGTGGTCGTCGTCCTCGCAGACGACCTCCACCATCAGGTCGAACGAGCCCGCGGTCATCACCACGTACTCGCATTCGGACATGGCCGTCAGCGCGTCGGCGACGGACTCCACGTCGCCCTCCACGTTGACACCGACCATCGCCTGGCGCCGGAAGCCCACGGTGAGCGGGTCCGTGACGGCGACGATCTGCATCACGCCCTGGTCGAGCAGCTTCTGGACGCGCTGGCGCACCGCGGCCTCGGAGAGGCCCACGGCCTTGCCGATGGCGGCGTACGGCCGGCGGCCGTCCTCCTGGAGCTGTTCGATGATGGCGAGGGAGACGGCGTCCAACTGGGGACCGCCGTTCCTGGACTCGCGGGAGTCCTTCGGGTCTGCGCTTCGACTGGCCACGCCCACACTGTGCACGACGTCTCGACAGTTTCGCAAGGCCGTATCGATGAAATCCGTTGTCTAGGTCGTTTCAGTCTGCGGATTTCGCAATCAAGGGGCGATCGGGGGTGTTGAAAACGTCGGTGCACGGATTAGGGTGGGTGTCTCAGTGATTGGACACCCAACCTTGGAGGGCCGGCAGTGAGCACCGAGCTGCGTCGTCTGCGCAATTACATCGACGGTGAGTTCCGGGACGCCGCCGACGGACGGACCACGGAGGTGGTCAACCCCGCCACGGGAGAGGCCTACGCGACCGCGCCCCTGTCCGGACAGGCGGACGTGGACGCGGCCATGGCGGCCGCCGCCGCGGCCTTCCCGGCCTGGCGGGACCTGGTCCCGGCCGAGCGGCAGAAGGCCCTGCTGAAGATCGCCGACGCGTTCGAGGAGCGGGCCGAGGAGCTGATCGCGGCCGAGGTGGAGAACACGGGCAAGCCCATCGGGCTGACCCGCTCCGAGGAGATCCCGCCGATGGTCGACCAGATCCGCTTCTTCGCGGGTGCGGCGCGGATGCTGGAGGGCCGCAGCGCGGGCGAGTACATGGAGGGTCTGACCTCCATGATCCGCCGCGAGCCGATCGGCGTCTGCGCGCAGGTCGCCCCCTGGAACTACCCGATGATGATGGCCGTGTGGAAGTTCGCCCCGGCGCTCGCCGCGGGCAACACGGTCGTCCTCAAGCCGTCGGACACCACCCCGGCCTCCACGGCCCTGATGGCCGACATCATCGGCTCCATCGTGCCCAAGGGCGTCTTCAACGTCGTCTGCGGCGACCGCGACACCGGCCGCCTGATGGTCGAGCACGAGACCCCGGCGATGGCCTCCATCACCGGCTCCGTGCGGGCCGGCATGTCGGTCGCCGAGTCGGCGTCGAAGGACCTCAAGCGGGTCCACCTGGAGCTGGGCGGCAAGGCCCCGGTCGTCGTATTCGAGGACACCGACATCCCCAAGGCCGTCGAGGACATCTCGACCGCGGGCTACTTCAACGCAGGCCAGGACTGTACGGCGGCCACCCGCGTGCTCGTCCACGAGTCGATCCACGACGAGTTCGTGAGCGCCCTCGCCAAGGCGGCGGCCGAGACCAAGACCGGCCAGCCGGACGACGAGGACGTGCTGTACGGCCCGCTCAACAACCCCAACCAGCTCAAGCAGGTCACCGGGTTCATCGAGCGCCTGCCCGCGCACGCCAAGGTCGAGGCGGGCGGCCACCGGGTCGGCGACAAGGGCTACTTCTACGCCCCGACCGTCGTCTCTGGTCTCAAGCAGGACGACGAGATCATCCAGAAGGAGGTCTTCGGCCCCGTCATCACCGTCCAGTCCTTCCGCGACGAGGACCAGGCGGTCGAGTGGGCCAACGGCGTCGAGTACGCGCTGGCCTCCTCGGTGTGGACCAAGGACCACGGCCGCGCGATGCGGATGTCCAAGAAGCTGGACTTCGGCTGCGTGTGGATCAACACCCACATCCCGCTGGTCGCCGAGATGCCGCACGGCGGCTTCAAGAAGTCCGGCTACGGCAAGGACCTGTCGTCGTACGGCTTCGACGACTACACGCGGGTCAAGCACGTGATGACGTCGCTGGACGCCTGACACCTAGGTTCGCGCACCGCGGCCCCGGACGGGAATCCCGTTCCGGGGCCGCGGTGCGTGCATCGTGAACGCGTCCCGGTCGACAGGGTGTCGGGCCTGGCCGGAGGCGCTCGACGCAGCGTCGATTGTCCCGGTGGGCGCGGGCGCGGGATCCTGCGGCCATGCCCCTGCTCCCGAGGACGCCCTCGATCTCCCGCCGGTCCCTGCTGCGCGGCCTGGGCGGCGGCGCCGCGCTCGGCGCGCTGGCCGGCTGCGGTGTGCCGGCCGCGTACGTCGCGCCGGGCGACCGCGCCGCCACCGACCGGTCCGCCGCCGAACGCCGGCTGACCTGGGCGAACTGGCCGCTGTACATCGACACCGACGACGAGCACCCGAGCCGCCGGCCCACCCTGGAGGCGTTCGAGGAGCGGACGGGCATCTCCGTCGACTACATCGAGGAGATCAACGACAACGACGAGTTCTTCGGCAAGATCAGCCCGTCCCTGATGAACCACCAGCCCGTCGACCGCGACCTGATTGTCATCAGCGACTGGATGTGCGGCCGGTTCGTCCGGCTCGGCTGGGTGCAGGAGATGGACCGCTCCCGACAGCCGAACGTCACCAAGTACCTGGACCCGCTGCTGCGTTCGCCCGCCTTCGACCCGGGCCGGAAGTTCACCGTGCCGTACCAGTCGGGCATCACCGGCATCGCCTACAACCGCCGCCGGCTCGGCCGGGAGATCCGGCACGTGTCCGACCTGTGGGCGGCCGACCTCAAGGGCCGGGTGACCCTGCTGTCCGGCATGGACGAGGCGTTCGCCCTGCTGATGCAGGGCGAGGGGGTGGACATCACCGACTGGAAGACGGACGACTTCCACACGATGTGCGACCTGGTGGAGAAGCAGGTCGGCAAGGGCCAGATCCGCCGCTTCACCGGCAACGACTACATCAAGGATCTCTCCAGCGGGGACGTGCTGGCCTGCCAGGCCTACTCCGGTGACGTGATCCAGCTCCAGGCCGACGACCCGGACATCGAGTTCGTGGTCCCGGAGGAGGGCGCCGAGCTGTGGGCGGAGTCCCTGATGATCCCCAACCTGGCCCGCCACAAGGGCAACGCCGAGCGGCTGATCGACTACTACTACCGGCCCGAGGTCGCCGCCGAGCTGGCCGCCTGGGTCAACTACGTCTGCCCGGTCCCCGCCGCCCGGGACGTACTCGCCTCCTCCGACGACCCGGACACCGCCGCCCTGGCCGAGGACCCGCTGATCTTCCCGGACGACAAGATGCGCGAGCGCCTCAGGATCGCCCGGGACATCGGGGCGGGGGAGCGGGCGGAGTTCGCGAAGCGGTGGAACGGGATCGTCGGCGTGTAGCAGACTGACGCAATGGATAATTCATCGAGTGGTGAATCGCGTTCCGTGGAAGTCGGCGGTGCGGTCACGCTCGGACTGCTGGCCGCCTGGGCCCTGCACGATGCCGAGGAACTGGCGACCGTGCCGGGCTGGTGGCGCCGCAATCTGCCGGTCCTGCGCGAGCGGTTCCCCACGGTGCCGGAGGGCGTCTGGCGCCGGGCCGGATCGGTCGACGGGCGGGAGTTCGCCGTGGCGGTCGGGGCGATGGCCGCGGTCGTGGCCGCCGCGTCCGTCGCGGGACGGCTGACCGGCGGGCGGTCGGCCGCGTACCAGACCGCACTCGACGCCTTCGGTCTGCACGGCCTGGTCCACCTCGCGCAGGCCGGGCTCGTCCGCGGCTACACGCCCGGGTCGGTGACCTCTGCGCTGATCGTCGTCCCGTTCACCCTCTGGGCCCGGCACCGGCTGCGCCGCGCCGGTGTGCTGCGGCCCACGCGCCCGCGCGACCTCGCCCGGGGGCTGGGGCTCGCGGGCGCGGCGACGGTCGCGGCGCACACCGTGGCGCGGCGGCTGACGGGGGCTACTTCAGCGCGGCCGCGGTGATGCCGTCGATGACCGGGTTGCGCTCCTCGCTCTTGGCGTCGGTGGAGTTGACCGAGTAGACGAGGGTGCGGCTCAGGTCGCGGGTTCCGCCGATGAGGGCGCTGTAGCCGTAGCGGGAGCCCGACTTGCCCCAGAACATCTGGCCGCCCACCTTCTTGTACTCCAGGCCCGCGCTGCGGGTCGCCTTCGGGAGGCCCGCCGGAGTCGTGAACATCTCCTCCAACTGCGGCTGCGGCACGATCCGTCCCCCGAACAGCTCCGTGAGCAGCCGCTCCAGGTCGGCGGTGGTCGAGATCATGTCGCCGGCCGCCCAGCGGTCCGCCTGGTTCCACTCGGTCACGTCGACGAGTTTCGTCGTTCCGTCGGGCCGTTCCACCTTCTGGTAGCCCCGGTTGTGCGGACCCCGGATGCGGGGGTCGGTGCCGGGGAAGTAGGTGTGGCGCATGCCGGCCGGGCGCAGGACGAGCCGGGTGGCCTCGGCGGCGTACGTGCGTCCCGTCACCTTCTCGATCAACAGGCCGAGGACCGTGTAGTTGATGTTCAGGTAGCGCTGCTGGTCCCCGGGGTCGAACTCCGGTCCCTCCGCGATCGCCGACGCCGCGACCTGCTGCGGGGTGAGTGTGTCGAAGCGGTGGGGGTACACCTCCGCGAAGTCGTCGCCGAAGCTGTCTCCCTCCTGGATGCCGCTCGTGTGGTTCAGCAACTGGCGCACGCTGATCGGCTGCCGGAACTCCGGCGTGAAGAGGTCGGGCAGGTAGCGCTGTACCGGCGCGTCCAGGTCCACCCTGCCGTCCGCCGCCAGCCGCAGCACGGTGGCGGCGGTGACGACCTTGGTGATCGACCCGGCCCGGAAGCGGGCGTTCTCGCGGGCTGGCCGCTCACTGGCCAGGTCGCGCACACCCCCGCTGCCGCGCCAGGTGTCGCCGGTGGCGCCGACCCGTACGAGGGCGGCGGTGGCGTGCTGGTTCGGGACCGCGTCGACGGCGGCGCGCAGCGCGACTTCGTCCAAGACGTCCGCTCCGTCCGTCCCGTCCGTCCCGTCCGTTCTGTGCCCGGGGGCGGAGGTCGCGGAAGCGTTGGGGGAGGGCGGGGCGGCGAAGGCGGGCGCCGCAAGTGGGCCGGGCGAGTACGAGGGAAGCGGCGAGGACGGTGGAGGTACGGGCACGCATCGACTGCTCCAGTGGTTCCGGGCGGGAAGGTCGATGATCATCCTCGTCCGCCGCGACCCGTCACGGATCGTCGGTGAGGAGGGCACGGGCCCCGGGCCCGGACTCCGGGAAGTCCCCCATGAGCGGGGGGACTTGTACGGGATCACCCCTACGGGCGGCGCGGACCCGCCCCGCCGCGCAGGGCGCACAGCACGTCGACCCGGTTGGTCGTGATCGAGTCGGCGCCCAGGGCGATCAGCCGGCGCATGGTGCGGCGGGTGTCGGGGGTCCACACCGACAGCAGGTAGCCGTCGGTGTGGACGCGGTCGGACAGTGCCCGGTCGACCAGGCCGAAGCGGTAGTTGAGCCACCGCGGCCGGACCGCCGCCAGCAGGGCGGCCCGGGGCGGGGCCGACGTCGTCCAGGTCAGGGCGATCTCGGCGGCCGGGTCGGCGGCGCGTACGGCGAGCATGGCGACGGGCCCCGCCGTGTAGTACACGCGGTCCTCGGCCCCGCACTCGCGGACCACGTCCACGATGCGCCGGACCGCCCGCTCGCCGGGCGCCCCCGGCAGGTCGAGCATCAGCCTGCTGCCGTCCGTCGCGGCGAGCGCCTCCGCGAGGGTCGGCACCCGGCCCGCCGTGAGCCCCCGCACCTCCTCGGCCGACAGGGAGCGCAGCGGCCGCTCGTGCTCCCACAGCCGCTTCAGCGTCTCGTCGTGCAGCAGCACCGGCACGCCGTCCCGGGTCAGGCGTACGTCGGTCTCGACCGCGTCCGCGCCGAGGTCGAGGGCGGAGCGCAGCGAGTCGAGCGTGTTCTCGCGGTGCCGGTACGGGTCGCCGCGGTGGGCCACGGCGGTCAGCT
This sequence comes from Streptomyces sp. NPDC056128, assembly GCF_042263835.1. Lineage (NCBI taxonomy): Bacteria > Bacillati > Actinomycetota > Actinomycetes > Kitasatosporales > Streptomycetaceae > Streptomyces > Streptomyces sp. NPDC056128. Next base: position 39,707 of record NZ_JBHJVQ010000019.1, read on the forward strand.
TGCGCAGGGGAGGATGCATGGGGGCCGCCGTCTCAGGAGGAGAGCCAGGAGGCGGTGTACGTGTCGATCTCGTCCTTGATCCGTGCCTTGCCCGGCGCGTCCAGGAACGACGCCTCGACCCCGTCCTTGGCCAGGCCGGCGAGGCCCCGCTCGTCCAGGCCGAGGAGCCGGGCGGCGACGGCGTACTCGTTGTTGAGGTCGGTGCCGAACATCGGCGGGTCGTCGGAGTTGATCGTCACCAGGACGCCGGCGCGCACGAACTCCTTTATCGGGTGCTCGTCGAGGGTGCGCACCGCGCGGGTGGCGATGTTCGAGGTCGGGCACACCTCCAGCGGGATGCGCCGCTCGGCGAGGTGGGCCAGCAGCTTCGGGTCCTGGGCGGAGCTGGTGCCGTGGCCGATGCGCTCGGCGCGCAGCTCGGTCAGGGCGTCCCAGACGGTCTCCGGGCCGGTGGTCTCGCCCGCGTGCGGCACCGAGTGCAGTCCGGCGGCGATGGCCCGGTCGAAGTACGGCTTGAACTGCGGCCGGCCGACGCCGATCTCGGGCCCGCCCAGCCCGAAGGAGACCAGGCCCTCCGGGCGCAGCCGGTCGTCCGTGGCGAGCCGCGCGGTCTCCTCCGCCGACTGGAGCCCCGCCTCGCCGGGGATGTCGAAGCACCAGCGCAGTACGGTCCCGAACTCGGCCTCCGCCGCCTTGCGGGCGTCCTCGATCGCGTCCATGAAGGCGCGCTCGTCGATGCCGCGCCGGGTGGAGGAGAACGGGGTGATGGTCAGCTCGGCGTACCGCACCTGCTGCCGGGCCAGTTCCCGGGCCACCTCGTAGGTCAGCAGCCGGACGTCCTCCGGTGTGCGGATCAGGTCCACGACGGACAGGTACACGTCGATGAAGTGCGCGAAGTCCGTGAAGGTGAAGTAGTCGGCCAGGGCCTCGGGGTCGGTGGGGACCTTGGAGTCGGGGTGGCGCGCGGCCAGCTCCGAGACGATGCGCGGGGAGGCGGAACCGACGTGGTGGACGTGCAGTTCGGCCTTCGGCAGCCCGGCGATGAAGGCGTGCAGGTCACGCGGGACGTCGGGGTCGACGAGGTGCTCGGTCAAGGGTGTTCCTCCCCACAGCGGCGTCCCGGGCCGGCGTGGGCCGGCGGGGCGCGGGTGATCGGCTGATCGGTGACTCGGGATCATCGTAGGCCGGGCCCGTGCCGGACGGAGACGGGCCGTAGCATGACGGGACGTTCGACTGAGGGGGACCCGCACATGCCCGACGACGCGCAGCCGCCGAGAAACGACCCGCGGCACACGCCTCAGGCTCCGGGGAACGATCCGGCACCCGGGCCGGCCGCGCCCGGCACCCCTGCCGACGGCGGTCCCTCCGCGGGCGCCACCGCACCGGCCCCCGGGGTCGGCCTCGACAAGCCGGGCACGCCGGGAGTGCCCATAGCCCCCGGTGGTCCGGCCACCCCCGACCCCTGGGCGCCGCCCGCGGACGCCGCCCCTGCGGCCGACGGCGGGCCCGGCACGACCGTCGCCTCGAACGGCAGCGCGTCCTGGCCGCCCCCGTCCGTCCACGACCAGCAGACGGTCACGTCCATGCCGGCCGCGGACCCCCCGGGGTGGGCCGCCCCGTCCGCCCCCGCCAACCCCTTCGCGGCACCGGACCCGACGGCCGCCGCGAGCACCGGCGCGCCCAACCCCTTCGCGCCCCCGGTCACGCCGCCGCCGTACGCCCAGGACCGGCAGCCGGTCCCGCCGCCGCCCATCGCGCCGGACGGCCCCGGCCAGGTCCCCTACGGCTACCCGGGCCCGGTCGGCTACGGGCACCCGGGCCCGGCCGGATACCCCGGTGCGCAGCCGCACGGCTACTACGGCTGGTCCGGCATGGGACCGATGCCGAGCAACGGCATGGGCACCACCGGCCTCGTCCTCGGCATCATCGCCGCCGTCGGCTTCTGCCTCTGGCCGCTCGCGATCATCGTGGGCATCCTCGGGATCGTCTTCGGCTCCCTCGGCCGCGCGAAGGCGAACCGGGGCGAGGCCTCCAACGCGGGCCAGGCGCTGGCCGGGATCATCTGCGGAATCGTCGGCATCGTCCTGGGCGTGGGCTTCGGCGCGCTGGTGATCTTCATGCCGTAGTGCGGATCGGGGCGGCCGCGGTCCGGTGCCTGGACCGGTACTCGCCGGGCGTCATGGCGTACTCCTTGCGGAACGCCAGGTGGAAGCCCACCTGACTGCCGTAGCCGATGAGCTGGGCGATCTCGTGGAGCGGGACGGAGGTGTCCGCGAGCTGCCGTCGGGCCTCCTGGAGCCGCCGCAGAGTCAGATGCCGCATGGGCGGCTGGCCGACCAACTCCCGGAACAACTGGGCGAAGACCGAGCGGGACATACCCGCCTCGCGGGCCAGCGACTCGACCGTCCACGGGTTCCCGTAGGAGCCGTGGATCGCCATCAGCGCTTTGCTGATGCCCGGATGGTGCAGCGCCTGGAGGGCGGGTGACTCGTCCGCCAGCTGCTCCATGGCGATCCTCAGCGACAGGATGAACACCGTCTCGAACGCCCGCAGGGTCACCAGCCGGGAACCGGGCGCCGTACGCCCCACCTCCGCGGGCAGCGACTCCAGCGTGCGCACCAGCAGCGACTCGCCCTTCAGGAAGCGGTCCCGGATCACGATGAGCCTGGGCAGCGCCGAGTAGAGGACCGGTTCGCCGATCGCGCAGTAGCGCAGGCTCGCGCAGAGCATCCGCGTCCGGTACGGGGGAGTACCGACGGTGATGACCTGCGACCCGCTCGGCGGGCTGCGCGTAAGCAGCGCGGACAACGGCGTGGCGGCCACTCCGGGCTCCGCGGCGAAGGTGTGGGCGGTGCCGTGCGGGAAGACCGCCAGATCCCCTTCGTTCAGCGACACCGGTGCGGAATCGTCGTCGAACGTGATGACACAGCCGCCGTCGACCATGTAGTGAACGATCGCGCAGCTGTCGTCGTGTCCCTCGACCCCCCACTGCCCTCCGGCCCGCCAGGTGCTGTGAAACACGTCGGTCAGCCACAGCGGGCGCAGTACCTCGCTCAGCACGTCGTCATGCATGGACGATTCCCCCCACGGCACTCCGGACGATCCTTAAACGGATCCGGCTCATGACTAATTGATCGTAGCGACCCCGCCGAGAACGATGACTTCATGAAGAACGTGACGGCCGTCGCCGCGGGCGACCTCGATGCGCTCGGCTGACCGGTGGCGGGCGCTCGCGCTGCTCGCCTGCACCCAGTTCGTCCTGCTCCTCGACACCTCGATCATCAACGTGGCAGCCCCGTCCATCGGGGAAGGGCTCGACATCTCGCCCGCGGAGCTGTCCTGGGTGGCCAACGCCTACCTCGTCTCCTTCGGCGGTCTGCTCCTGCTCAGCGGACGCGCCGCGGACCTGCTCGGCCGGCGCCGGGTCTTCCTGGCCGGGCTCGGCGTGCTGTCGGCCTCCTCGCTGCTGGGCGCCCTCGCCGACGACGCGGCGCTGCTGATCACCTCCAGGGCGGTGCAGGGCGTCGGCGCGGCCATGGCCGCCGCGGCGGCGTTCGCCCTGGTGCTGAGCCTGTTCCCGGACGGTCCCGAACGGCATCGGGCGCTCGGGGTGTTCGCCGCGATGGCGGGCGCCGGAGGCGCCGTCGGCACGGTACTCGGCGGGGTGCTCACCAGTTGGCTGGGCTGGGAATCGACGTTCGCGCTGAACGTGATCGCCGGTGTCGCACTGATGCTGCCCGCACCCCGGCTGCTGCCGGGCGGTACCGGCGGCGGGCGCGAACAGGGCTTCGACGTGCCCGGCGCGATCGCGGGCACGGCAGGCCTGGCCCTGCTGGCCTACGCCGTGGTCAACGCGGGCGAGGCCGGGTGGCGGTCCACCGCGACCCTCGCCACCGGGGGCGCCGCCGTCGTGCTGCTGGTCCTGTTCGCCCTGGTGGAACGCAGGGTCGCGCACCCCTTGGTGCCGCCCGCGGTGTTGCGTCGGCCCACACTTCGGCTCGCCAATCTCCTGGCCGCGCTGTGGCAGATGTCGCTGTTTCCGATGTTCTTCCTGGTCAGTCTCTACCTCCAGGCGGTGCTGGGCCACGAGGCGGTGTTCGGCGGTCTGGCCCTGTTGCCGCTGTGCGTGGTCGTCATCGCCGTCGCCTCCCTCGCGGACCGGCTGATCGGCCGGTTCGGTCTGCGGGGCGTCATGGCGGCCGGGTTCGCGCTGGTCGCCGTCGGGATGGCCGGTCTGTCCCGGATCCCGGCCGACGGCTCGTTCGCGGCCGACGTCCTGGCACCGACGCTGGTGCTCGGCGTGGCCCTGCCGCTGGTCTCCATCACCACCAACGTCGCCGCCACCCTGGACACTCGCCAGGACGAGGCGGGCCTCGCCTCGGGGCTGGTCAACACCAGCCTCCAGTTCGGCTCCGTCATCGGCCTGGCCGTGCTGTCCGGCGTGGCGGCCGCCCGTACCAACGCCTCCACCGCGGCCCACGACACCGCCCTGACCGACGGTTTCGGCGCCGCCTTCCTGGTGGGGACCGCTCTCGCCGTACTCGGCGTGCTGCTGTCCCTGCGGCTGCGGCTTCCCGCGCCGCCCCATCCGGACACGGAGGCGAGCACCGCCGCCGCAGAACGGCGTCCCGTGTCCTGATCGCGGCCTCCCGGTCCGGCCCCCGCGGCCCGCGATCGGGCCCGTACGCCCCGCACGAACCACACGATGAAAGGCACGACATGACACAAGAGCACCTCAAGCGCGTCCTGGTGACCGGCGCCAACGGATTCCAGGGCGGTGCCGTCGCCCGGTGGCTCTCGGGCCAGGGGCACGATGTGCGGGGCCTGGTCCGCGACGAGGCCAAGGCCACGGCTGCGGGCGGCGGGTTCACGCCGGTCCGCGGCGACCTGGGCAGCCCCGAGGCCCTGCGCGCCGCCTTCCGGGGTGCCACGCACGCCGTCGTCGTCATGCCGCTGGAGTACGACCCCGACACCGTCACCCACTATGCCCGCAACGTGGCCGAGGCCGCCCATGAGGCCGGCGTGCGCCGGATCGTCCTCAACACCAATACGCCCGTTCCGGACGAGGCCACGCGCTACGCGGGCTTCGAGACCCGTCGCCGCGCCGAGGAAGTGCTGCGAGCCGGTGCGGTCCCGGTGGTCACCATCCGGCCGCCGGTCTACCTGGAGAACCTCTTCAGCCCCTGGAACGGCCCCGCCATCGTCAACGACGGCGTCCTCGCCTACCCGCTGCCCGCCGAGCAGCGCGTGGCGTGGATGAGCCATGAGGACCTGGCCAAGGTCGCCGCCCGCGCCCTCGACGACGACGTGCCCGCCGGCCAGGTGCTGCACGTCGGCGGTGCCGACGTCCTGACGGGTCCCGAACTCGCGGCCGTCTTCGGCCAGGCCCTGGGCCGCGAGGTCCGTTACCTGCCCCTGGAGGTCGCCAGGTTCGAGCAGGGGCTCGCCGACCTGCTCGGCGCCGAGGCCGCGGCCGGGGTCGCCGGGATCTACCACCACGTCGGCGAGGGCCAGGCCCCCGACCTGCTCTGTCCGCATCCGGCGTCCGTGGAGGAAGCGCTGGGCATCCAGCTCACTCCGACGCTCGAGTGGGTCAAAGCGCGGCCTTGGGAGTACTGGGCACGAGTCGGCGCATGATCCGAAGCCGGTCGCCGTGACCGTCGCCGCACCCGTGGACCGGTGTCCGGTTACTGTGCCGCCGCGCCCGCTAAGATCACCGCGTCCGCAGCCGCTCCCGCGCCTCCATCAGCGCGAACCCCAGCAGATTCGCCCCCCGCCACCGCTCCGGGTCCGTCGCCGCCTCGTCGGACGCGGGCAGGCCGATGCCCCAGACGCGGTCCACGGGGCTCGCCTCGACCAGGACTCTGCCGCCCGTGTTCAGCAGGAAGTCGCGCAGCGCCGGGTCCGAGGCGAACTTGTGGGTGCTGCCCTCGACGACGATCCCGAAGCGTTCCCGCTGCCACACCGCCTCGTCGAAGCCGCGGACCAGCCGGCCCGCCTTCTTGGCCTCGGCCGGATGCCCGGCGGCCAGGACGCGGCGCTCGGCCTCCGGGTCCTCGAAGAGTCTGGCCTTGCCGGCCATCATCCAGTGCTCGGCCGTCGCGTACTCCACCCCGGCCACGGTGAACGGCGACGGCCACCACTGGCTCAGGCAGCCCGGTCCGACGCGGCCGTCGGGGAGCGGGCGGTGGCCCCAGAAGCAGAGGTACTTGATCCGGGCGCCCGCGCGGACCTGTCCGAGCAGCGCCTCCCTGCTGTCGATGACGCCGGGCTCCGGCGCCGCCCCCGTGATCCTGTCCATGCACGCGAGTCTGGCACGCGCCACTGACACTCCGTCCGTGCTTTTCCGTGGCGACTCGACACCTGGTCGACAGATTCCGTCGCGTAACCAAATGGCAACAACGGAATCACTTGTTGGAGCCCTAGTGCTCTGTCAGGATCGGCACTCACATCGAGCCTGAGCCACGCCGGCCCCCGCCACGGGGAGACCGAGGAGAGCCGACATGCACAACCCGGGCAACGCCACCCCGGACCGATTCCCGGCCCAGGACCGCTTCGCGGACGGGGCCCAGTACATCGCGGGCCGCCTGACGAAGGGCACCTCCGGGCGTACCCACACCGTCGTCGATCCGGCGACCGGCGAAGACGTCCTGACCTACGAGCTCGCCGGTCCCGACGACGTCGACGCGGCCGTCGCCGCCGCGCGGGAGGCGTTCCCGGGGTGGGCGGGCGCCACGCCCGGCGAGCGCTCCGACGCCCTGCACCGGTTCGCCGCCGTGCTCGCCGACCGCGCCGAGGACTTCGCCCGCGCGGAGTCCCTCCAGTGCGGGAAGCCGCTGAAGCTGACCCGCGAGTTCGACGTGCCCGGCAGCATCGACAACGCGGCCTTCTTCGCCGGCGCCGCCCGGCACCTCCAGGGGCAGTCGGCGGGGGGAGTACTCCGGCGACCACACCTCGTACGTGCGCCGCGAGCCGATCGGCGTGGTCGGCTCCATCGCGCCCTGGAACTACCCCCTCCAGATGGCCGCCTGGAAGATCCTCCCGGCGATCGCCGCGGGCAACACCATCGTGCTGAAGCCCGCCGAGATCACCCCGCTGACCTCCCTGATGTTCGCCGAGGCCGCGACCGCCGCCGGTATCCCCGACGGCGTGATCAACATCGTGAGCGGGACCGGGCGGGAGGCCGGCGAGCACCTGGTCGCCCACCCCGACGTCGCCATGACCTCCTTCACCGGGTCCACCGCGATCGGCAAGCGGGTCGCCGAGGTCGCCACCGCCACCGTCAAGCGCCTGCACCTGGAGCTGGGCGGCAAGGCGCCCTTCCTCGTCTTCGACGACGCCGACCTGGACGCCGCCGTCCACGGCGCGGTCGCGGGCGCGCTGATCAACACCGGCCAGGACTGCACCGCCGCCACGCGCGCGTACGTGCAGCGGCCCCTGTACGAGGCGTTCGTCGAGAAGACCGCCGCCCTCATGGAGACCGTCCGGGTCGGCGACCCCTTCGCGCCGGGCACCGACCTCGGCCCGCTGGTCAGCCACGTCCAGCGGGACCGCGTCGCCGGTTTCGTCGACCGGGCGCGCTCCTACGCGCGCGTGGTGGCGGGTGGCGAGGCACCGCAGGGCGACCTCGAGGAAGGCGCCTACTACCGGCCCACCCTCATCGCCGACGCCGCGCAGGACAGCGAGGTCGTCCAGTCCGAGATCTTCGGTCCCGTCCTGGTCGTGCTGCCCTTCGACGGCGACGACGAGGGCATCCGGCTGGCCAACGACACGCCGTACGGGCTCGCCGCCTCCGCCTGGAGCCGGGACGTGTACCGGGCGAACCGCGCCACCCGCGAGATCAAGGCGGGCTGTGTGTGGATCAACGACCACATTCCGATCATCAGCGAGATGCCGCACGGCGGATACAAGGCGTCCGGCTACGGCAAGGACATGTCGGCCTACTCCTTCGAGGAGTACACACAGGTCAAGCACGTCATGTTCGACAACACCGCGGTGGCGGCCAAGGACTGGCACCGCACCGTCTTCGGGGACCGCTAGTCACGTCGAGAGGCCGCCGACCACGGCCGACCCACCCGAAAGGGCAACCACGCGCATGGAGCAGTACGAGCCCGACCGCCTGTCACCGGCCCAAGTGGCCGCCATGCGGCGCAGTCTCAGGAGCGGCAGGGCCGCCCTCACCCGTCGCTCACTGCTGCGCGCCTCCACGGGCGGCGCGCTCGCGGTCGGCGGTCTCGGCATGCTGAGCGGCTGCGGGATCCCGGCGGCCGGCAAGACCGAGGGCGGCGTCTCCGCCGAGGACCGGTCGGAGAAGGAGAAGAGGATCGCCTTCTCCAACTGGACCGAGTACATGGACGTCGACGAGAGCGGCCGGCGGCACCCCACGCTGGAGGCGTTCACCAAGCGCACCGGCATCAAGGTCACGTACACCGAGGACATCAACGACAACAGCGAGTTCTTCGGCAAGATCCAGCCGCAGCTCGCCGCGGGCCAGGAGACCGGCCGCGACATCATCGTCCTCACCGACTGGCTGGCCGCCCGTCTGATCCGCCTCGGCTGGGTCCAGAAACTGGACCCGGCCAACCTGCCGCACGCCTTCGCCAACCTGTCGCCCCAGTTCCGCAACCCGGACTGGGACCCGGGCCGCGCCTACTCGTACCCCTGGCAGGGCATCTCGACTGTCATCGCCTACAACAAGAAGGCGCTGGACGGCGTCGAGGTGAAGACGGTCGCCGACCTGCTCGACAACCCGAAGCTCAAGGGCCGGGTCGGCTTCCTCACCGAGATGCGCGACACCGTCGGCATGGTGCTGCTCGACATGGGCAAGGACCCGGCCCGCTTCTCGGACGACGACTACGACGCGGCGATCGCCCGGCTCCAGAAGGGCGTCGACCGCGGTCAGATCCGCCGCTTCACCGGCAACGACTACACCTCGGACCTCAGCAAGGGCGACTTCGCGGCCTGCCTGGCCTGGGCCGGGGACGTCGTCCAGCTCAAGGCGGACAACCCGGACATCGACTTCGTGATCCCGGACAGCGGCTACGTCACGTCGAGCGACAACATGCTGGTCCCCAACAAGGCGCGGCACAAGACGAACGCCGAGCGGCTCATCGACTACTACTACGAGCCCCGCCCGGCCGCGGAACTCGCCGCCTACATCAACTTCGTCTGTCCCGTCGACGGTGTGAAGGACGAGCTCGCGAAGATCGACGAGGACGCGGCGAACAACCCGCTGATCATTCCCGACAAGGCCATGCAGGCCAAGTCGCACTCCTTCCGCTCCCTGAGTTCGAAGGAAGAGACGGCATACGAAGAGAAGTTCGCGAAGCTCACTGGGGCGTGACGACGATGACGACGAAAACTCAGCCACAGGCCACGGACCGCGGCGGCGACGTCCGCCTCTCCGGCATCAGCAAGACCTACGGGTCCTTCACCGCCGTGCACCCGCTCGACCTGACCGTCCCACAGGGCTCCTTCTTCGCCCTGCTCGGCGCCTCCGGCTGCGGCAAGACCACCACCCTGCGCATGATCGCGGGGCTGGAGGAGCCCAGCGGCGGCACCGTGCACCTCGGCGACCAGGACGTGACCGCGCTCCCGCCGTACAAGCGGCCGGTCAACACGGTCTTCCAGTCCTACGCCCTCTTTCCGCACCTCGACATCTTCGAGAACGTCGCCTTCGGCCTGCGCCGGCGCGGCATCAAGTCGGTGAAGAAGCAGGTCGAGGAGATGCTGGACCTGGTCCAGCTCGGCGAGCAGGCGCGCAAGAAGCCGCACCAGCTCTCCGGCGGCCAGCAGCAGCGCGTCGCGGTCGCCCGCGCCCTGATCAACCACCCCAAGGTGCTGCTCCTCGACGAACCGCTCGGCGCCCTCGACCTCAAGCTGCGCCGCCAGATGCAGCTGGAGCTCAAGCGCATCCAGACCGAGGTCGGCATCACCTTCGTGCACGTCACGCACGACCAGGAGGAGGCCATGACCATGGCCGACCAGGTCGCCGTGATGAACGGGGGCCGCGTCGAGCAACTGGGCGCCCCCGCCGACCTGTACGAGAACCCGCAGACCACGTTCGTCGCCAACTTCCTGGGCACCTCCAACCTGATCCAGGCCGAGGTCGACACCCGCAGCGGCGACGACATCGTGGTGCGGGCGGCCGGCGACAAGCTGCTCCTGCCCGGCTCCCGCTGTGCCGTGCCCGCGCAGGCGGGCGGCAAGGTGCTGGTGGGTGTACGCCCGGAGAAGGTCGGCCTCACCCACGCGGACGAGGCCGGCTCCATACCCGAGGGCCGCAACCGCATCACCGGCAAGATCAGCAATAGCAGTTTCATCGGCGTCTCCACCCAGTACGTCGTGGACTGCGCGGCCTGCCCCGACTTCGAGGTGTACGCCCAGAACATCGACCGCGACGCCCGCCTCGTGCCCGGCGCCGACGTCGTCCTGCACTGGAACCCGGCGCACACCTTCGGGCTGGACGCCTCCCAGGACATCGACGCGGGCGTCGCCGAGGGGGAGGCCGCCTGATGTCCACCCTCACCGAGGCGCCACCGCCGCTCACCCCGCCCGCGCCCGAGCCGAAGAAGCCCCCGCGCAAGAGGGGCCGCTGGACGCCGTACTGGCTGCTGCTGCCCGGCATCCTGTGGCTGGTCGTCTTCTTCGCGGCGCCGATGATCTACCAGGCCTCCACGTCCGTGCAGACGGGCTCGCTGGAGGAGGGCTACAAGGTCACCTGGCACTTCGTGACCTACTGGGACGCGCTGTCCGAGTACTGGCCGCAGTTCCTGCGCTCGGTCGCCTACGCCGCCTCCGCCACCGTGCTGTGCCTGCTGCTCGGCTACCCGCTCGCGTACCTGATCGCCTTCCGCGCGGGCCGCTGGCGGAACCTGATCATGATCCTGGTGATCGCGCCCTTCTTCACCAGCTTCCTGATCCGCACCCTCGCCTGGAAGACGATCCTCGCGGACGGCGGACCGGTCGTCGGCGCCCTGAACACGCTGCACGTCCTGGACGTCACCAGCTGGCTCGGCTGGACGTCCGGCGACCGCGTGCTGGCCACGCCGCTCGCGGTGGTCTGCGGTCTGACGTACAACTTCCTCCCCTTCATGATCCTTCCGCTGTACACCTCCCTGGAGCGCATCGACGGGCGGCTGCACGAGGCGGCGCGCGACCTGTACGCGAAGCCCTCCACCGTCTTCCGCAAGGTCACCTTCCCGCTGTCGATGCCCGGCGTCGTCTCCGGCACGCTGCTGACCTTCATCCCGGCGACCGGCGACTACGTCAACGCCTCCCTGCTCGGCTCGGCCGACACCGGAATGATCGGCAACGTCATCCAGTCGCAGTTCCTCAGAGTGCTGGACTATCCGACGGCGGCGGCACTCTCCTTCATCCTGATGGCCGCGATTCTCGCCATGGTCACCCTCTACATTCGGAAGTCCGGGACGGAGGATTTGGTTTAAATGGCCTTCGTCAACTGGTTCAAGCGCAATCTGGTCGTCATCGCCGGACTGCTGACGCTCGCTTATCTGCTGCTGCCCAATGTCATTGTCACGGTGTTCTCGTTCAACAAACCGAACGGGCGCTTCAACTACGAATGGCAGCAGTTCTCCACGGACGCCTGGAAGGACCCCTGCGGTGTCGCCGGGCTGTGCGGTTCCCTGTCGCTCAGCCTCCAGATCGCCCTCTGGGCGACGCTCGGCGCCACGGCGCTGGGCACCGCGATCGCCTTCGCGCTGGTCCGCTACCGCTTCCGCGCGCGGGGTGCGATCAACTCGCTGATCTTCCTGCCGATGGCGATGCCCGAGGTCGTGATGGCCGCCTCGCTGCTCACCCTGTTCCTCAACATGGGCGCCCAGCTGGGCTTCTGGACGATCCTGATCGCCCACATCATGTTCTGCCTCAGCTTCGTGGTGACGGCCGTCAAGGCGCGCGTGATGTCGATGGACCCGAAGCTGGAGCAGGCGGCGCAGGACCTGTACGCCGGCCCCTTCCAGACCTTCGTCCGGGTCACGCTGCCCATCGCGGCCCCCGGCATCGCGGCCGGCGCGCTGCTCGCCTTCGCGCTCTCCTTCGACGATTTCATCATCACCAATTTCAACGCGGGCTCCACCGTCACCTTCCCCATGTTCGTCTGGGGATCGGCGCAGCGCGGAACGCCCGTTCAGATCAATGTCGTCGGTACGGCCATGTTCGTCATCGCCGTACTGTTCGTCCTGGCCTCCATGGCCGTCGGCAACCGCCGAAATCGCCGCAAGGCGTAGCGACTGAGTAATGCATTCGTAGGGAGTTGAAATCATGGCCCCGAGCGCCATGAGCCGCAGCAACGACTGGACGAAATCCCTTTCCGACGCCCAGCCGGTCCCGTACTGGCTGGACGACCCCGGCCGGCCCCGTCCGCAGCCCGCCCTCACCGGCGCCGAGACCTGCGACCTGCTGGTCGTCGGCGGCGGCTACAGCGGGCTGTGGACCGCGCTGATCGCCAAGGAGCGCGACCCGGGCCGGGACGTGGTGCTGCTGGAGGGCCGCGAGGTGGGCTGGGCCGCCTCCGGCCGCAACGGCGGGTTCTGCGCCGCCTCCCTCACCCACGGCCTGTCCAACGGCCTGAGCCGCTGGCCGGGCGAGATCCACAAGCTGGAGGAGCTGGGCGCCCGCAACCTCGACGCGATCGAGACGGCGGTCGCCCGCCACTCCCTGGACTGCGAGTTCGAGCGCACCGGCGAGATCGACGTGGCCACCGAGCCGTACCAGGCCGCCGAGCTGAAGGACTGGTACGAGGAGATCCGCGCCAAGGGACTCGCGGACGGCGTCGAGTACCTGGACGGTGACGCGGTCCGGGAACAGGTCGGCTCCCCGACCTTCCGGGCGGGCCTGTGGGACCGCAAGGGCGTGGCCATGCTCAACCCGGCCAAGCTCGCCTGGAACCTCAAGCGGGCCTGCCTCGACCTCGGGGTGCGCGTCTACGAGAACACCCCGGCGCTCACCCTGAAGCCGTACGGCGCCGGCATGGCCGTCCGCACCCCGTACGGCGGGGTCCGCGCCCGCACGGTCGCGCTCGGCACCAACATCTTCCCGAACCTGGTCAAGCGGGTGCGCTCGTACACCGTCCCGGTCTACGACTACGCCCTGATGACCGAGCCGCTCACCGACGGGCAGCTGGCCTCGATCGGCTGGCAGAACCGGCAGGGGCTCGGGGACAGCGCCAACCAGTTCCACTACTTCCGGCTCTCCGCCGACAACCGGATCCTGTGGGGCGGCTACGACGCGATCTACCCGTACGGCGGCCGGGTGCGCGCCGAGTACGACGACCGCCCGGAGACCTACGCCAAGCTCGCGGGGCACTTCTTCACTTGCTTCCCGCAGCTGGAGGGCGTCCGCTTCACGCACGCCTGGGGCGGCGCGATCGACACCTGCTCCCGCTTCTCGGCGTTCTTCGGCACCGCCCATCAGGGCAAGGTCGCCTACGCCGCCGGGTACACGGGCCTCGGCGTGGGCGCGACCCGGTTCGGTGCCGAGGTGATGCTCGACCTGCTGTCGGGGGAGCGCACCGAGCGCACCGAACTGGAGATGGTCCGCAGGAAGCCGCTGCCGTTCCCGCCCGAGCCGTTCGCCTGGACGGGCATCGCCCTCACCAAGTGGTCGCTGGCCCGCGCGGACGCGCAGGGCGGCAAGCGCAACCTGTGGCTGCGGACCATGGACAAGCTGGGGCTGGGCTTCGACAGCTAGCCGGGCCCGTGTGACCCGCTTCACCCGAACGAGGCGCGGCGACTCGCGTAATGCCCGCCGGTGACCTCCCTCTCCCTCGTGACGCACCCCGCGTCCAATGAGCGAGAGGGAGGTCTTCACATGCCTGGTGCGAAGACGGCGGTCGCGTGGCTGGCATCCGTCGCACCGGATCCCGAGTCCTGCCGGCGGGAGTGGGAGCGCGACCCCCTGGGCGTCGCGCTGCTGCCCGCGGGCCGGGCCTGGGACGTGCTCATCCTGCCGAGCAGGCTCGGCTGTCCGACCCTCGACGTGCTCTCCCGCGTCCTGGACCGGCCGGGCCCGGTGCTCGTCGACTTCGGCGACGCGCGGACGGGCTTCTTCGTGCCGGCCGGGACGGCGACCCGCTGGGTGGGCACCGGGGTCCGGACGGCCGGGCTCGGCACCTGGATCGTGGTGCCGCACCCGGGGGGAGCGTCGTCCGGCGGAGTCCGCTGGCTGATCCCGCCGGACGGCTCCGGCACCCTCACCGACCCCGCGCTGCTGGAACTGGCGATGCACGAGGCGGCGGCGGCGCTCGCGGGGGAGGAGGGAGGGATATGAGCAGCGCAAGGGGTTGACAAGAGAATTGGTCTGGACCAAGTTGGGCGCGCTCCACCCTCCCCATCTCCCCCATGTCCGGAGGCACTTGTGGAACGCTCCAGACCGCTCGCCCGCCGCCCCCTCGTCACCCTGCTCACCGCCGCGGCACTCGCCGCGTCCGGTCTGACCGCGCTCACGTCGGCCGCCCGTGCGGCCGACGCGGACCTCGCCCGCAACGGCGGCTTCGAGTCCGCCCTGGACGGCTGGACCTGCACGGCGGGCGCGGTCGTCAGCGCGCCCGTGCGCAGCGGCACGGCGGCCCTCAAGGCCACCCCGGCCGGCGCCGACAACGCCCGCTGCGCGCAGACGGTGACCGTGCGGCCCGACTCCCAGTACACGCTCTCCGGCTACGTCCGCGGCACCTACGTCTACCTCGGCGCGAGCGGCACCGGCACCACCGACGTCTCCACCTGGGCCCAGTCCGCCCCCGACTGGCAGCGCCTGACGACCACCTTCCGCACCGGCCCGTCCACCACCCGCGTCACGGTCTACACCCACGGCTGGTACGGCACCGGCGCCTACCACGCCGACGACATCTCGCTCACCGGCCCGGGCGGCGAGGTGGGCCGGCCCCCGGCGGTCCCCGGCGGCCTGACGGCCGGTTCCGTCACGCCGACCGGCGTCGCGCTGTCCTGGTCACCCGTCCCCGGCGCCACGGGCTACGCCGTCTACCGCGACGGCACCCGCGTCCGCACGGTCACCGGAACCTCCACCACCGTCACCGGCCTGACCCCCTCGACGGCGTACGCCTTCCAGGTCACCGCCGTCAACGACGCCGGTGAGTCGGCGCGTTCGGCGACGGTCACCGCCACCACCGCCGAGCGCCCGGACGGCGGCGGGTCCGGCGATCTCCCGGCCCACGCCCTGGTCGGCTACCTCCACGCCAGCTTCGCCAACGGGTCCGGGTACACGCGGATGGCCGACGTGCCCGACAGCTGGGACGTCATCGACCTGGCCTTCGGCGAACCCACCTCGGTCACCTCCGGCGACATCCGCTTCGACCGCTGCCCGGTCACCGAATGCCCGAACGTGGAGAGCGACGCCGAGTTCAAGGCCGCGATCAAGGCCAAGCAGGCGGCTGGCAAGAAGGTCCTGATCTCCATCGGCGGCCAGAACGGCCAGGTCCAGCTGACCACCACCGCCGCCCGCGACAAGTTCGTCTCGTCCGTCTCCGCGATCATCGACACGTACGGCCTCGACGGCCTCGACATCGACTTCGAGGGCCACTCGCTGTCGCTGAACGCCGACGACACGGACTTCAAGAACCCGAAGACCCCCGTCATCGTCAACCTGATCTCGGCCCTGAAGACCCTCAAGGCCAAGTACGGCGACGACTTCGTGCTGACCATGGCCCCCGAGACCTTCTTCGTCCAGCTCGGCTACCAGTACTACGGGACGGGCAAGTGGGGCGGGCAGGACCCGCGGGCCGGCGCCTACCTCCCCGTCATCCACGCCCTGCGCGACGACCTGACCCTGCTGCACGTCCAGGACTACAACTCGGGCCCGATCATGGGCCTCGACAACCAGTACCACTCCATGGGCGGCGCCGACTTCCACATCGCGATGACCGACATGCTCCTCACCGGCTTCCCGGTCGCCGGCGATGCGGACAACGTCTTCCCGCCGCTGCGCCCCGACCAGGTCGCGATCGGCATGCCGGCCTCCGTCAACGCGGGCAACGGACACGTCTCCCCGGCCGAGGTGAACAAGGCCCTGAACTGCCTGACCAAGAAGACCGACTGCGGCTCCTACGCGACCCACGGCACCTGGCCGGAGCTGCGCGGCCTGATGACGTGGTCGATCAACTGGGACCGGTTCGGGAACTGGGAGTTCATGAAGAACTTCGACGCCTACTTCGGCTGACCGCCACCGGGGTGGGCTGGGCCACCCGCCCCACCCCGGCCACCCGCCACACCCCGGCCACCCGCCACACCCCGGCCAGCAGCACCGCCCCCAGGCACCAGCTGGCCACCACGTCCAGCGGCCAGTGGTAGCCCCGGCGCACCAGCCCGTAGGAGGCGCCGAGGACGAGGAGCGCGCAGAGCACGACCAGTGCACGGCGTACGGCCGGCGAACGCAGCGCGCCGAACAGCAGCAGCGCCGCCGCGCCGTACGCGACGACCGCCGTGGCGGTGTGGCCGGAGGGGTAGTAGCCGACGGCCGGCGGCACCGCCGGGGTGCCGGGGCGGTCGGTCCACGCCTTCAGCGGGGCCACCAGCGCCGGCACCAGCACCATCGCCAGGGCACCCGCCAGCGGCGGCAGCCACCACCGGTCCACACCCCGCGCCCGCCCGTGCCACGCGACGTACGCCAGCGCGACGGCGAGGACGGGCACGGCGACCTGCACGTTGCCGAGGTCGGCCAGCAGCTCGGAGAGGCGGTCCGGGTGGACGAGCGCCCGGCTCAGCCGCTCGTCCACGCCGACCAGCGGGCCGTCGGCGACGACCTGCCAGGTGATCAGCGCGAAGAGGAGGACGGGGAGCCCGAGCAGCAGCATGGCGCACAGCTTGGCAAACACACCGAAGGGCCGGCACAAGGGGGGGAGTGTGCCGGCCCTTCGGTGAACCGCCGTCCCGGGTGCCGAGGCGGCCGTCCTGACCGGAACGCCGCGCGCCCCGGGGGGTTTGGGGCGGGCGACCGTCCGATCGGTGAGGAGACCCGGAACCCACGGGTTCCGGTTGTGTGCGCGAGGCACGGACCAGGTCGAAGCTGGGGAAGCCGCGGCCTGAGATCCGCCCACAGTCCCCTGTGGGCGGGGTGTATCTCTCATCTGCGTAGAACCTACGGCAGGGGGTGCGCTCAGGACAGGGGCATCGGCGTCCTGCCATCCACCCCGCACACCTTCTTCACACGCTCTGCCGCTCCCCACGCCAGGCGTGCGAAACGCAGCTCAGATGCGCGTTCGGGCGCTCGCGCACCTGCCCGTCCTACAGGCCCGCGAAGCCCTGCTCGATGATGTCGAGGCCCTCGTTCAGCAGGTCCTCGCCGATCACCAGCGGCGGCAGGAAACGCAGCACGTTGCCGTAGGTGCCACAGGTGAGGACCAGCAGGCCCTCGGCGTGGCAGGCCTTGGCGAGCGCGGCGGTCGCCTCCGGGTTCGGCTCCTTGGTGGCGCGGTCCTTGACCAGCTCGACGGCGATCATCGCGCCGCGGCCCCGGACGTCGCCGATGATGTCGAACTTCTCGGCCATGGCGGTGAGGCGGGACTTCATGACCGCCTCGATGTGCTTCGCCCTGGCGTTGAGGTCCAGCTCCTTCATCGTCTCGATGGCACCGAGCGCGCCGGCGCAGGCCACCGGGTTGCCGCCGTAGGTGCCGCCGAGGCCGCCGGAGTGCGCGGCGTCCATGATCTCGGCGCGGCCGGTGACCGCGGCCAGCGGCAGGCCGCCGGCGATGCCCTTCGCGGTCGTGATCAGGTCCGGGACGATGCCCTCGTCCTCGCAGGCGAACCACTGGCCGGTGCGGCAGAAGCCGGACTGGATCTCGTCGGCGACGAAGACGATGCCGTTGTCCTCGGCGAACTGGCTGACGGCGGGCAGGAAGCCCTTGGCCGGCTCGATGAAGCCGCCCTCGCCGAGCACCGGCTCGATGATGATCGCGGCCACGTTCTCCGCGCCGACCTGCTTGCTGATCTGGTCGATCGCCTGGGCGGCGGCCTCCGGACCGGCGTTCTCCGGGCCGGTCGGCCAGCGGTAGCCGTAGGCGACCGGGACGCGGTACACCTCGGGCGCGAAGGGACCGAAGCCGTGCTTGTACGGCATGTTCTTCGCGGTCAGCGCCATCGTCAGGTTGGTCCGGCCGTGGTAGCCGTGGTCGAAGACGACGACCGCCTGCCGCTTCGTGTACGCACGGGCGATCTTGACGGCGTTCTCGACGGCCTCGGCGCCGCTGTTGAACAGCGCCGACTTCTTGGCGTGGTCGCCCGGCGTCAGCTCGGCCAGCGCCTCGGCGACGGCGACGTAGCCCTCGTAGGGCGTCACCATGAAACAGGTGTGGGTGAAGTCGGCGAGCTGCGCGGACGCCTTGCGTACGACGGCCTCGGCGGAGGCGCCGACCGAGGTCACGGCGATGCCGGAACCGAAGTCGATCAGGCGGTTGCCGTCGACGTCCTCGATGATGCCGCCGCCGGCGCGCGCGGTGAAGACGGGCAGGACGGAGCCCACACCCTGCGCGACCACGGCCGTGCGCCGGGCCTGCAGCTCCTGCGACTTCGGGCCGGGGATGGCGGTGACGACGCGGCGCTCCTGCGGAAGTGCGGTCATGAGGGCTCCTGGGGTCTTGCGGGATCTTGCGGACTCTTGCCTTCTTTTCTCGCAGGCTAGGACCGGTGGGGTGGGGTGGGCATGCTCCATGTGGGCGTTGTCCGTGGTGTCGGTTGTCCGTCCTGGACAGGTGTCGGACACCTGACGGGTACGGCGACATCGGGACACGTCGGGGCGGGCCCGGCCGCGTAAGCGGTGAACTCCCGTTGGGAGGGCGTTAGATTGGCTCGCTGATGGTGGACGGAGCGGCTGGTCAGGGGGCAAGGGCGATGGACAGCGACGGGAACCGGGACGCGCGGGGTACGCATGCGAATCCTGTGCCGCGTCCGGCGGCGCCTCCCCAGGTACCCGCGGAGGCGCCCGGAGTGCCGCCGCGGCCCACCCGGGCACCCGGGACGCCGGGCGTGCCGCCACTGCCCGACGGGTCCGCGTTCCTGTCCTGGCTGCGCACCCCGCGACCGGAGACGCTGCCCGGCGTGTGGCGGTTCGGACACCGGCCGCGCCCGGCGGAGGAGCCCGAGCGGGTGCCGGGGCGGCAGCTGGTGAGCGGGGCGGTGATCGCCTTCCTGGTGGGCTGGCTGATCTGGTCCCTGCTGTGGAACGGCTACCTGGGCGGCTGGTGGCTGCTGCCCCTGTACGCGATGATCCCGGACTCCTGGGCCGAGCCGCACAGCTTCGGCTCGGTCGTGGCCGTCTACGCCTACTACGCCCTGATCGCCGGCATCATCATGGTCGGCGTCGGCCGGCTCGGCCGCTGGGACGAGATCTGGCGGCGCTACGGCCCGCCCGCCTGGCGCCCCGCCACCCAGGCCGCCGGACCCCCGCCCGCCCCCGAGGAGGACCCCGCCGCCTGGCCCGCGCTCCGCGCCGCCGGTGCCGTCGAGGCCGCCGAGCGGCTCGCCACCGAAGCGCGCCAGGGGCTGATGCGGGACGTCGACCACGCCCGCATCGCGCGGGCCTGGCAGGGCGTGCAGCGCGGCCGGCACAGCCTGGCCACCTTCACGGGCGCCGTGCTCGGCGCGGGCGCCGGCGCCTGCCCGCACCCCTCGGGCGACCGCGACCTGCCCGCCCGGCGGGCCCGGCACGACCTCGTCACCGGACAGGTGCGGATCGGCACCGCCGCCGACGACGCCCGCAACCCCTACGCCTACCGCGGCGCCGGCCTCGCCCTCGGCCCCGACCTGCTCGGCACCTCCCTGCTGGCCGTCGGCCCGGCGGGCTCCGGCAAGACCGGCAGCGTGGTCCGGCCGCTCACCGAGTCGCTGTGCCTGCACGCCCTCGCCGGGCGCGCCGCGGTCGTCGTGGTCGGCGCCGCGGGCGCGGACCTCGGCCCCGCCGACGCCTACGACGTCGTCGTACGGATCGGCCACCCGGACTCGGTGTACGACCTCGACCTGTACGGCGGCACCACCGACCCGGACGAGGCTGCGGTCGTGCTCGCCGAAGCCCTGGTCGGCGACCTGGCCGACCCGCATCCGGGCAGCGACACCCGCCGCTCCACCACCGTCCTCGCCCAGCTGCTCGGCCCCTTCCGCGCGGTGCACGGCCGCTTCCCCGGCGTACCGGAGCTGCGGCAACTGCTCGACGGGACACCCGGACCGCTGGCCGAACTGCGGCAGGGCCTGCGGGCGGCCGGGCAGGAGTCCCTGCTGCGCGAGCTGGACGCGCGCGAGCGGCAGATGGGCCACCCCGGGGACGCCGGCGGTGTGCTGGCCGACCGCGTGGCGCTCCTCGACCGGCCGGCCTTCGCGCCCTTCTTCGACACTTCGGGGCAGTCCCGGCCCTTCTCCCTCAAGTCCCTCGACCACCCGGTGCGGGTCCGCATCGACCTGCCGGAACGCGGTCACGCCGACGCCTCCCGGATGCTGGCCCGGCTGGTCCTCGCCCAGTTCACGGCCAGCGTCTCGGTACGGGAGGACCGGTCGCTCTTCGCCTGCCTGGTGCTGGACGACGCGAGCGGGGTGGTGACGCCGGAGGCGGTGCGGGGCGTGCAGCGGCTGCGCTCGGCGGGCGCCGGGACCGTGCTCACCCTGCGCACCCTGGACGACGTACCGCGACCGCTGCGCGGGCCGCTGCTCGGGGCCATCGGCTGCCGCATGGCACTGTCGGGGCTCACCCCCTGGGACGGGCAGGACTTCGCCGAGGTGTGGGGCAAGGAGTGGACCGAGGCCCGCGACGTCACCGACCGGCAGATCATCGCCGAGACCCCGGCGGGCAAGGCCGCGCACATGCTGCGCCGGGTGATCACCGGGAAGGCGCCCACCGCGCGGGCGGTCACCGTCCGGCAGGTCGAGCGTGAGCGCTGGTCGGCGTCCGAGCTGGCGCACGCCGTGCCGGCCGGGCACGCGGTGCTGTCGCTGACCACCGTCAAGGGCGAGCACGCGCCGCCGCTGCTGGTGGATCTGCGCGGGTGACCGTCCGGGCCGGGCGCCCGGGGACCGTACAGTGAGGCAGAATCGACACAGGTCGTTCATACGCGACGGCCAAAAGATCACAGCCACCTCACACCACTGACACGGATCCGAAGGCCCAGGACCCCATGCGCCCCACGCTCGCCTCGCTCGTCCACCACTCGGCGCTCAAACTGACCGTGCGCGCGGGCGAGGACCGTCTGGACACCCCGGTGCGCTGGGCCCACGTCAGCGAACTCGCCGACCCCGTGCCCTACATGGAGGGCGGGGAGCTGCTGCTGATCACCGCCCTCAAGCTGGACGCCGAGGACCCCGCGGTGATGCACCGGTACGTGAAGCGGCTGGCGGACGCCGGAGTGGTCGGCCTCGGATTCGCCGTCGGCGTCAACTACGACGAGATCCCCGGGGCACTGGTCGACGCGGCCCGGCAGGAGGGCCTGCCGCTCCTGGAGGTGCCCCGCCGCACGCCCTTCCTCGCCATCAGCAAGGCCGTGTCCGCCGCGATCGCCGCCGACCAGTACCGGGCGGTCACCGCGGGCTTCGCCGCCCAGCGGGAGCTGACCAGGCGGGCGCTGACCGACGGCCCGGAGGGACTGCTGGCCGCGCTCGCCTCCCAGGTCGACGGGTGGGCGGCGCTGTACGACGCGTCGGGCGCCGTCGTCGCCACGGCTCCGGAGTGGGCCGGACGCAGGGCAGGACGGCTCACCGCCGACGTACGGCGGCTGCGCGAGCGGCCCGCGCCCGCCTCCGCCGTGGTCGGCGGGGCCGAGGACCCCGAGCACCCCGAGAACGCCGACCGGGTCGAACTGCACTCCCTCGGCACCTCCCGCAGGCCCCGCTCCGCCCTCGCCGTCGGCACCGCCGCCGCCCTCGGCACCGCCGAGCGGTACGCCGTGCACTCGGCCGTCGCCCTGCTGACGCTCACCACGGAACGCTCGCGCTCCCTGTACGAGGCCGGACTGCGCATCGACGAGGCCGTGCTGCGCATGCTGCTGGCCGGCGAACCCGACCACGCGCGGACGGTCGCCGGGGACCTGTACGGCGGCCTGCTGGACGCGCCCTTCCGGATCATCGTCGCCGAGTCGGCGCCGGCGTCCGCCGCGCGGGCACACGGGCGCGGGCCCGCCGCGGCCACCGGCGGCGACCGGCTGGGCACGCTCGCCGAGGTCGTGGAGTCCGCGGCGGCCCGCGCCGGGGAGGCGGTGCTGGCCGTCCCCGAGGGCGAGCGGCTGGTGGTGCTCGCCACGGACGGGGGCGCGGCCGTCGCCGCCTGCGTCGAGTACGCGTCGGCGCTGGAGACCGGCCGCCCGGCGCCCGACCCGGCGGGCGGCGACGAGGACGGCCTGACCGTCGGCCTGTCGGCGCCGTCCGGGCCCATCGCCGCGTCCGCCGCCTACAAGCAGGCCGAGCAGGCGCTGTCGGTGGCCCGGCGGCGCGGACGCGTCTGCGTGGAGCACGAACACCTGGCGGCCGGATCGGTGCTGCCGCTGCTCGCGGACGACGCGGTGCGCGCCTTCGCCGACGGCCTGCTCCGCGCGCTGCGCGACCACGACGCGACCGGCCGGGGCGACCTGGTGGCGTCCCTGCGCGCGTGGCTCTCCCGCCACGGCCAGTGGGACGCGGCCGCGGCCGACCTCGGCGTCCACCGCCACACGCTGCGCTACCGGATGCGGCGCGTGGAGGAGATCCTCGGCCGGTCCCTGGACGACCCGGACGTGCGGATGGAGCTGTGGCTGGCCCTGAAGACGACGTCGGCCGAGTAAGCCCGTCCGGCGTTCGAGGCCCCACCTGGCCGCCACGTCGAACCACTCACCCCCACCACTACACTCCGGACAAACGCCGCCCACCGCCCCCCGCCCTACCGTGGACCCCGCACCCCCGTACACCCCGTACACACCCCCAACGCGGAAGGGCCCGGACGCCACATGACTTCCACCCACGCCTTCTGGCTCGCCGGCCGCCAGGCCACCGGCGAGGCCGCCTTCGACGTCACGTCCCCCTGGGACGGCAGCCTGGTCGGCGCGGTGAGCCTGCCGACCGATGCCCAGGTCGAGGAGGCCGTGGCCGCCGCGTACGCCGTACGGGACGAGTTCGCCGCCACCCCCGCCCACGTCCGCGCCGCCGCGCTGGACCACGTCAGCCGACGGCTGGCCGAGCGCACCGAGGAGATCGCCCGCCTGATCTCCGCCGAGAACGGCAAGCCGGTCAAGTGGGCCCGCGGCGAGGTCGGCCGCGCGGTCTCCGTCTTCCGCTTCGCGGCCGAGGAGGCCCGCCGCTTCAACGGCGGCGAGGCCCAGCGCCTCGACACCGACGCGGGCGGTCAGGGGCGGCTCGCGCTGACCCGCCGCTTCCCGAAGGGCGTCGTCCTGGGCATCGCGCCGTTCAACTTCCCGCTGAACCTGTGCGCCCACAAGATCGCCCCCGCGATCGCGGCCGGCGCGCCGATCATCCTGAAGCCCGCCCCGGCCACCCCCCTCTCCGGCCTGATCCTCGGTGAGCTGCTGGCCGAGACCGAGCTGCCGGCCGGTTCCTGGAGCATCCTCCCGGTGCCCAACGACAAGATGCCCGCCCTCGTCCAGGACGAGCGGCTGCCGGTCATCTCCTTCACCGGCTCCGAGACCGTCGGCTACGCGATCATGGACTCGGTGCCGCGCAAGCACTGCACCCTGGAGCTGGGCGGCAACGGCGCGGCCGTGGTCCTCGCCGACTGGGCGCGCGACGCCGACCTGGACCGGGCCGCGCAGCGCATCGCGACCTTCTCCAACTACCAGGGCGGCCAGTCCTGCATCTCGGTGCAGCGTGTGATCGCCGACGCCGCCGTCTACGACCGCCTGCTGCCGCGCGTCGTCGCCGCCGTCGAGGCCCAGGTGACCGGCGACCCGAACGACGACGCGACGGACGTCGGCCCGCTGGTCAGCGAGGCCGCCGCCGAGCGCGTCGAGGCCTGGGTGCGGGAGGCCGTCGACGCCGGCGCCACGTTGCACACCGGCGGCAAGCGGGACGGCGCCACGTACGCGCCGACCGTGCTCACCGGCCTGCCGGCCGACGTCACCCTCGCCCGCGAGGAGGTCTTCGGCCCGGTGCTCAGCGTGCAGAAGGTCGACGGCGAGGCCGAGGCGTTCGCCGCGGTCAACGACTCCAAGTACGGCCTCCAGGCGGGCGTGTTCACCCACGACCTGCAGACCGCCTTCCGCGCCCACCGCGCCCTGGAGGTCGGCGGCGTCGTCATCGGCGACGTCCCCTCCTACCGGGCCGACCAGATGCCGTACGGCGGCGCCAAGCAGTCCGGCGTGGGCCGCGAGGGCGTCCGGTTCGCGATGGACGACTACACCTACGAGCGCGTGCTGGTCCTGACGGACCTCGCTCTCTGAGGCACCCCGGGAAGACCGGCGGCCCGAACCCACTGTGCGGGGGTTCGGGCCGCCGGTGCGTGTGGGCCCCGGCCTATCCGGCGTCGAGCTGGTGGTCGGCCCACACGTAGGTCTCGGGCAGCAACTCGGCGACGGGGACGGCCCGCAGACGGTCGCCGCCGCCGACGATCACCCTGAGCGCGGGGAAGTAGTCGAGCAGCACCTGGCGGCACCGCCCGCACGGCGGGACGACGCCCCGCTCCCGGTCGCCCACGGCGACGATCGTGTCCAGCTCGTAGGCGCCCTGGGCCGCCGCAGCACCGACGACGACCAGCTCGGCGCAGGGGCCGCCGGTGAAGTGGTAGGCGTTGACCGCGGTGACGATCCGCCCGTCCCGGGCGCGGGCGGCCGCGGCCATCGTGTGGTTGTCGCCCCGGCACCGGGTGCGGGCCACCTCCGCCGCGGCCGCCACGAGTTCGTGGTCGACGGGCTGGGTCTGCGCGCTCATCCTCTTCGCCCTCCTCGAGTGTCCGCCGACGGTGCCCCGGACCCCGCCGCGGGCGCAAGCGGATATGCCGACGCCCGGCGGCCGCGTCAGCCCCGCCGCCGCCCCGCGCCCGGCAGGGCCGGGGCGGCGTCTAGTCCCAGCAGGCCGCGCAGCGTCCCGTGGGCGTGGTCCCAGGTCCATTCGGCACGCACCCACGCGCGGCCCCTGCCGCCCATCGCGCGGGCCTCGGCGGGGTTGCGCAACAGCCTGACCAGCCGGTCCGCCGTCGCGGCCACCGAGCGCCCGTCGACGACATGCCCCGTCCGGCCCTCGCGCACGGCGTCCGGCGCGCCGCCCGAGTCGCCCGCCACGACCGGGAGTCCGGACGCGGCGGCCTCCAGGTACACGATGCCCAGGCCCTCCACCTCCAGGCCGCCCCTGCGGGTACGGCACGGCATCGCGAACACGTCGGCGGCGGCGTAGAACGGCGGGAGCGCGTGGTGGGGGTGCCCGCCGGCCAGGACGACGGAGTCCATCACGCCCTCGCGCAGGGCCAGTCGGCGCAGTTCCGGCGCGTACGGGCCGTCGCCCACCAGGAGCAGTACGGCGTCCGGGACCGCCCTGCGGACCCAGGGCAGTGCCCTGATCAGCGTGTCCTGCCCCTTGCGCGGGACCATCCTGGCCGTGCACAGGATCACCGGACGGTGCCCCAGGCCGTACCGGGTCCTGACCGGGCCGCCGTCCCCCGCCGGATGGAAGGCGGCGGTGTCCACGCCGGGGGCCAGGCGGGCCGTGCGGGTCCCGGGCGCGAGGGCCGCCTCGACGGGCCCGCGGGTGCTCGCGCCCAGCCAGGTCACCGTGTCGACCCGCGTGCCGATGCGGCGCAGCAGGCCCCGGGTGCCGGGAGTGCGGGCCCACCACACCTCGTGGCCGTGGGTGGTGGCGACGGCGGTACGGATCCCCGCCGTGCGCCTGAGCCGGTCCGCCATCAGCCCGAGGGGCGCCGCCGCGCCGAACCACACCCGGTCGCAGCCGTAGTGCCGGGCCACGGACGCGGCGTGCGCGGTGGCGCGCGGCGTGGGCAGCAGGGTGCGGGCCGGGTGGCGGACCACCGGGTACGGGAAGGGGTCGCCGTCCCGCGCCGGGTCCGCCGCCGAGGTGAGGACGACCACCTCGTCGGGCGGGAAGCGGTCGGCCAGTTCGCGGACGAAGGTCTCGATGCCGCCCTGCCGGGGCGGGAAGTCGTTGGTGACGATCAGCGTGCGGGGGCGGGGCGCGCGGCTCGTCATGCGAGGACCTCCGCTCCGGCGCGGGCGGGCTCCCCGGCGGGGACGGGCGGCGCGGCGGGGTGCCGGGTGCGCAGCGCCAGCGCCCCGAGGACCAGCGGGTACACCAGGTAGCCGAAACGGGTCGCCGGCATCAGGGCCGTCGCCAGGCCCAGACCGAGCGCGAGCCGCGCGGCCGCCGCCCGCACCGTCCCCGGCGGCCGCAGCGCGAGCGAGAGGCCTATCAGCAGCGCCCCCGCCGCGAGGAACGCGAGGGCGATCACCGTGCCGCCGGGGACGTACGACGCGAGCAGGTGTCCGGGCAGCGGGCTCTCCGCGGGCGAGGCGACGGCGGTGAGGCCGAGCGGGAAGGCGACGACGTTGCGGTGGAAGCCGGCGGGGTCGGCGAGCGCGAAGGGCAGTACCGCCGCCGTCGCGGTGCCCAGGCCCACGGCAGCGCACCGCAGCGCGGACCGTCCGCCCCGGCTCACGGCGACGAGCGCGAGCGCCACCGGCAGCGCGGGCCAGGCCGTCCACTTGAGCGCGGCGGCGGCCCCCAGCGCCAGACCGGCCCGGCCCGCCCGCCCCCGCCCGGCCAGCGCGACACCGAGGCACATCAGCCCGGCCACCGGCAGGTCGACACCGCCCACCGCGCAGGGCAGCGCCACCAACGGGCAGGCCAGCAGCCGGGCGCGGCCCAGGCCGACGGCGGCGAGGCAGGCGACGAACGCGCCGCCCAGCCACCAGCGGGGGTCGCCGGGCAGCACACCGAAGAGCGCCATCCCCGGCAGATAGGGGTTGAAGTCGCCGACGGCCACGGGGGCGGAGACGTACGGGCTCCCGGTGGTCAGCAGCAGCCGCCCCGACCGTTCGACGACGGTGACCTCCGACTGCGCGAGCCCCGCCGCCACCAGACCGGCGAGCGGCACCAGGACGGCCCCCAGCACGGCCACGGCACGGGCCGTGCGGCGCGGCCGGGAACCGGACGACAGCAGCGCCGCGAGCGCGTACCCGGCCCCCGCCGTCCACCCCCACACCCGGTGCGTTCCCACGTCCGAGGCGAGCGCGAAGCCCGGCGCGGCCACCGCGCACCCGGCCCAGAGCCCGTGCTCCAGTCGCGCCGGCGAGTACGCCGCCGCCCGCTGTCCAAGTCTCTTCCCCATGTCCGTCGACGCTACGAACGCGCAGGTCGCACGGCGTCAACCGAGGCTCCGCACCCGGGACTCAACCCGTGGTACGACATCCGCCGCCGGACTCCACCCGAGCGGTGACGCGCGGCCCCGCCCCGGCCGGGATCATGGGTCGCATGAGTTCGCCGCTGCAGCGGCGGGTCCGCGACTGGATCGCCGCACCCGCCTACCCCTGGGTCACCGGTGGCGCCGTGACCGCCGGAGCGGCCGTCGAGCTGATCGTCATCCCCGCGGGCGTGACGACCACGATCGGGGTGCTCGTCTCGGCCGCCTCGCTGATGTGGCGGCGCTCCTTCCCGCCGATCGCCGTGCTCACCGTCGCCGCGGGACTCCTCGGCTTCGCCGGCGACATCAACCTGTACGTCTCGATCATGGTGAGCGGGCTGACCGGCTGCTACTGCCTCGGCCGGCGCCGGGTGCTGCACCCGGCGCTGACCGTCGCGGGCGGCGCGCTCGGCGCCCTCTGCGTGAACCTGGTGCACATCAACACCTGGTCGCGGATGGAGCTGCCGGTGCCCGCGCTGTGGGAGAAGGGCTCGCTCAGCCTGTTCGCCGAGTCGTTCCTGCTGACCGTGGTCGTCTTCGGCGCCGTCATGATGGGTGACGCGGTGCGCTCCCGCGAGGAGACCCGCACCGAACGGCACCTGGCCCAGGCCCGCATGATCGCGATGGAGCGGCAGCAGGCCGCCGAGGCCGAACGGGCCGCCATCGCCCGTGAACTGCACGACATCGTCTCGCACTCGGTGTCGATGATCGCCGTCCAGGCCGAGAGCGCCACCTACACCACCCCCGGACTCACCCCCGAGGCCCGCGACGGCTTCCAGCACATCGCGGCCACCGCCCGCTCCTCGATGGCCGAACTGCGCCGCCTGCTCGGCGTGTTGCGCACCCCCCAGGGCGACGCGGCCCTCACCGCACCGCAGCCGACCCTCGACCACCTCGCCGAACTGGTCGAGCAGCACCGGGCGGTGGGCGGCGTGGCCGAGCTGCGGATCACGGGGGAGCGGGTGACGCTGCCCGCCGCGTGGGAGCTGTCCGCCTACCGGATCACCCAGGAGGCGCTGACCAACGCGCGCAAGCACGCGCCCGGTGCCCGTACCGTGGTCGAGGTCGACTACGGCGCCGACCGGCTCCTCACCCTCCGCGTCCGCGACGACGGCCCCGGCCGCGGCGCCGGCTCCGGTCCCGGCGCGGGGCACGGCCTGACCGGGATGCGGGAGCGGGCGGCCCTGGTCGGCGGGCGGCTCAGCGCCGGGGCGGGTCCGGACGGCGGGTTCCTGGTGGAGGCGGAGCTTCCGTGGGGGAGCGGGTGAACCCGGTGGCGGGAGAGCCGTCGGCGGCAGAGAGGGGTACGGGTGTGATCAGGGCACTGGTCGCCGACGACCAGGCGGTCGTCCGCACCGGCTTCGTGAACCTCCTGGGCACCCAGGACGACATCGAGGTCGTCGGCGAGGCGGCGGACGGGGTGCAGGCGGTCCGGGTGGCCGCCGAGACCCGGCCCGACCTCGCCCTCCTCGACATCCGCATGCCGCACCGCAACGGCATCGAGGCGGCCCGCGAGATCCTGGCCGCCTCCGGCGGCACGACGAAGGTCCTGATGCTGACGACCTTCGGTCTCGACGAGTACGTGTACGACGCCCTCGCCGCCGGGGCGGGCGGCTTCCTGCTCAAGGACGCCACCTTCCCCGAACTGCTGCACGCGGTCCGGGTGGTGGCGGCCGGCGACGCCCTGCTCTCGCCCGGCATCACCAAGCGGCTGATCGCCGAGTTCGTCCACGCGCGCGGGTCCAGGCTGCCGGTCCATGCGGCCGGCGACCTCACCGTCCGGGAGACGGAGGTGCTGACCCTGATCGCGCGGGGCCTGTCCAACGCGGAGATCGCCGTCCGCCTCACCATCACCGACCACACCGTGAAGACCCACATCAACCGGGTGTTCGCGAAGCTGGAACTGCGGGACCGGGCCCAGGCCGTGATCGTGGCCTACGAACTGGGCCTGGTCCGGGCCGGCGGCGGACCCTCAGCCGGAGAAGCCGACGCGCGCGAGCCGCAGTGAGCCGCGCAGCCTGACACGGACGTCGTGGACGCCCCCGGCGGTGAACGCGCCGTCGAGGTCCACGTAGGCGTACGGCCCCGGCGTGGGCGCTTCCGGCGACAGCACCGCCACCGGCGGCCCCCCGTCGAGGGCGATCTCGACTGTGCCCCCGCCCGCCACCGACACCGTCACCCCGGTGACGCCGGACCCGAAGTCGCAGTCGCGGTAGAGCAGTTCACCCGTCCGGTCCGCCACCGGCGTCACCGCGTCGCCCGCCACCCTCGTCCGGTCGACGATCTCCGTGCCGCTCTGCTCGTCGAAGTCGGCCGCCGCCAGGCCGCGTTCGCGCACCGGGCGGGGCGTGGCGGGCTCTCCGTCCAGGACGACGGCCGTCTCCAGGCGCACGTCCTCGCTGGAGGCGCCCACCAGCAGCGCGTACGGCCCCGGCTCCAGCCGCCACCGGCCGTGCGCGACGTCCCAGAACGCGAAGGCGGACAGCGGTACGTCGAAGGACACCCGGGCCGTCTCGCCTGGAGCGAGGCCCAGCCGTCGGTGTGCCAGCAGCTCCCGGCGCGGACGCGGGACCGACCCGCACCCGGCCCGGACGTAGAGCTGGGCCACCTCGTCGGCGGTGACGTCCCCGGTGTTGGTGACGGAGAAGGACACCGACACCTGCCCGTCCGCCACCCGCGCCGCCGGGTCGCCGTAGCCGAAGGACGCGTAGGACAGGCCGTGCCCGAACGGGAACAGCGGTGTCCCCTCGAAGTAGAGGTAGGTCTGACGGCCGCCGATCACGTCGTAGTCGAGCGGATCGGGCAGGTCGGCGTCGTCCGCGTACCAGGTCTGCGGGAGCCGGCCGGCCGGTGAGACGTCCCCGGCGAGGACCCTGGCCAGCGCGGTGCCGGCCGCCTGGCCGCCGTGAGCGGTCCACAGCGCCGCCCCGAGCCCTTCCGTGTCCACCGCGTACGGGTAGGCGGACACCAGCGTCAGCACGGTGGCCGGACCGGCGGTGCGGGCCGCGCGCAGCAGCCGCTCCTGGTGGGCGGGCAGCCGCAGCGTCGTACGGTCCTCGGTCTCCCGGCCGTTGATGTGCGGGTCGTTGCCCGCGACCACCACGACCACGTCCGCCTCGGCCGCCGCCCGCGCCACCGCGTCCTCGCCGCGCTCGGTGACGACCAGGCCGAAGACCTCGGCGGCGTCCTCGTCCGGGGCGGCAACCTTCACGCCGTCGGCGGCGACCCGGACGTGACGACCCGTGCCCAGGTGCCTCAGGAGGTGACCGTTCCCATGCGGTTCGAGACGGAACGTCTCCTGCACGACCCAGCCGCCGGGCTGGTCGGCGGAGGCACGGAGGCGGCCGTCCCCGGCGACCGACAGGTAGCGGCCGTCGGGGGCGCGCAGGGTGATGACCCCCTCGCCCCAGTCGGTCAGCGCGAACTCGGTGCCGACGGCGTCCGTGGTGAGCGGCGGCAGGTCGGTGCGGCC
Source organism: Streptomyces sp. NPDC056128 (assembly GCF_042263835.1). Lineage (NCBI taxonomy): Bacteria > Bacillati > Actinomycetota > Actinomycetes > Kitasatosporales > Streptomycetaceae > Streptomyces > Streptomyces sp. NPDC056128. Next base: position 70,517 of record NZ_JBHJVQ010000019.1, read on the forward strand.
GGCCAGCAGGGCCGGGTCGAGGGCGCCCTCGCCGCCGTGCGCCTCGTCGGCGGAGCCGTCGGCAGGGAGTACGTGCAGGTGGGCCCCGTCGGCGGTGCGCAGCCGGACCCGGTCCACGCCCTCCGCGAAGCTCACCCGGTCGGCGCCGAACCGCTCGTACAGGCCCTCCAGCGGAGTGGAGCGGTGGATGAGCGTGCCGCTGTACCAGTCGAGCTTGCACTCGTCGGCGAGCAGCCCGACGACGGCGACACGGGTGTCGGGGGCCAGCGGCAGGACGCCGTCGTTCCGCAGCAGGACCACCGCCTGCTCGGCCGCCTCCAGCGCCAGCGCCCGGTGCTCGGGCGTGTCGAAGTCCGCGTCGGTGTCCGCCGTGACGGCGTACGGGTCGTGCTCGGGGTCGAACTCGCCGAGCCGGAAGCGGACCGACAGCTGGCGGCGCACGGCCGCGTCCACGTCGGCCTCGGTCAGCAGGCCCCGGGCGAGGGCGCCCCGGACGCGCGCGAGGGTCGTCGAGGAGTCCGTGCCGTGGTCGGTGAAGCTGTCCACGCCGGCCCGGAGCGCGGCGGCCGTCGCCTCCTCGTGGGTGGCGAAGTAGTGCTCGGAGTCGACCAGGTTGGAGGGCGCGCCCGCGTCCGAGCAGACCAGCAGGTCGTCCTCGGTCCAGGTGCGCAGGTGCCCGGCGAGGTGGGGGGAGACGTGGTTGGGGCGGCCGTTGACCAGGTTGTAGGCCGGCATCACCCCGGCGACCGCGCCTGCCTCGACGGTCGCGCGGAAGGCGCGCAGGTCGTACTCGTGCAGGACGCGCGGGCGCACGGACGACGAGGAGGTGTCCCGGTCCCGCTCGTTGTTGTGCGCGAGCCAGTGCTTGAGGACCGGCGCCGTACGCCAGTACACCGGATGTCCGCCGCGCAGGCCCCGGGTGTAGGCGGTGGCGAGGGCGGAGGTGAGCCCCGGGTCCTCGGAGTAGCCCTCCTCGTTGCGGCCCCACAGGGGGTGGCGGAGCAGGTTCACGGTCGGCGACCAGACGTTGAGGCCGACCCGGTCGTCGCGGGCGCGCATCGCCCGGGCCTCCTTGGACACCGCCTCGCCGACCCGGCGCACCAGGTCCTCGTTCCAGGTCGCGCCGAGCCCCACGGCCTGGGGGAACACGGTCGCCGGGCCCATCCAGGCCACGCCGTGCAGCGCCTCCTGCCCGGTGCGGAAGGCGGCGATGCCGAGCCGTTCGACGGCGGGCGCGAACTGGTGCAGGAACCCGGTCTTCTCGTCGAGCGTGAGCCGCGACATCAGGTCGTCGACGCGCTTCGCGAACGGCAGGCGCGGATCACGGAAGGACGGCGCGGGTGGCGTGGATGCGGTCACGTGGGGTTCCCCTTGGGATGGATCGGCCAGCGCATTCGAAGCGCTTCGATGCTGGTTCGCGGCAGAGGCGGGTGTCAAGGTCCTTGAGCACGCCGCGTGCAATCTGGAATCGGCTCTTGTGCACCCCCAGGGGTTCACTTAACCTCGCAGCAACATCGAAGCGCTTCGACTAAGCCTCCCCACATCGCAGCCGACGGCCACCACCGCGTGTCCCGGTGCGCCACGAAGGGTTGACGCAAATGACGCCGAACGCCGCCTCCGGTCCCAGCCGGAGAAGTTTCCTCGCCTCCACCGCGGTCGCCACCGCGGCGGTGGCCGGAGGAATGCCGCTGCTCTCCGCCTGCGGCGGATCCGACGGAGGCTCGCGCGACGGCACCACGTCGGGCAAGGACGCCGAGAAGCTGCTGCCGGCGTACGTGGCGGCCGGTGTGGTCACCCCCGACATCCCCAGCAAGAACGGCTCCGCGGTCGGCTTCACCGGCAAGCTCGATCTCGCGGACCTGAAGACCTCGGTGCCCGAGAAGCTCGGCAAGGGCGGCCGGGTCACCGTCATGTCCCCGTTCTGGGGGTCACCGCCCAAGGAGGGCAACGCCTACTACCGGGCGATGAACGACCTCATCGGCGTCGACGTGGCCTGGCAGAACCAGGACGGCAACACCTACGACCAGAAGCTCGGCGCGGTCCTCGCCTCCAGCGAGGTGCCCGACGTGGTGGTCGTGCCCGGCTGGAACATGACCGGCAGGATACCCAGCGCCATCATCGGCAAGTTCGCCGACCTCGGCCCCCACCTCTCCGGCGACGCGGTCAAGGAGTACCCGAACCTCGCCGCGATCCCGACCGACGCCTGGCGGCGCTCCATCTTCGGCGACAAGCTCCGCGGCCTGCCGATGCCCTCCTCCTACGTGACCGGCATCGTGCCGCTGTACCGGCGGGACATCTTCGAGAAGCAGGGCTACGAAGTCCCGCGCTCCTGCGACGAGTTCATGGCGCTGGCCAAGGACGCCACCAGCGCGAAGGCCAAGCGCTGGGCCTGCCTGGACATGAAGTGGACCGCCTTCAACGCCTTCGGGGTGCTCTCCGGCAACGAGAAGTCCCTCGGCTGGAACGAGGTCGACGGCAAGCTCGTGTACCGCATCGAGACCGACGAGTACCTCGAAGCGCTGGAGTGGACCCGCAAGCTCTTCGCCGCCGGTGTCGTGCACCCCGACGCCAGGCTGGGCAAGAGCAACGCCGCCGACCCCGGCCCCAAGTTCGCCGCCGGCGAGTTCCTGGTCTACAACCAGGACTCCTCGCAGTGGTGGAGCCGCACCGCCGAACAGGCCACGCAGAACCCGGAGTTCGAGATCTGGGGCATGGACATCTTCGGGCACGACGGCGGCGCCCCCACGCTGTGGGCGCAGAACCCGGCGAGCATCTTCGCCTTCGTCAGCAAGAAGGCCCCCGAGTCCGTGATCCGCGACGTGCTGGCCGTCGCCAACGTCACCGCGGCGCCGTACGGCACCAAGGAGTACATGGCGACCAACTACGGCGTGGAGGGCACCCACTACACCGTGAAGGACGGCTTGCCCACCAAGACCGACCAGGGCAACATCGACGTGATGAACGCCTTCGTGATGGTGGCGAGCCCCGCCGCGACCATCGCCCACCCCGACTTCCCCGAGGTCGCCCGGGGGCAGGTCGAGTGGCAGCAGCGGATGGGCGCCGTCACGACGAAGCCCGCGTTCTACGGCATGCAGATCACCGAACCCGCCCGCTACACCAACCTCGCCAACGACTTCGAGCAGTTGGAGGACGACGTCGTCCGCGGCCGCAAGAAGATCGGCGACATGCAGCAGGCCGTCGCCGACTGGAAGAGCAAGGGCGGCGACAAGCTCCGCGACTGGTACCGGAAGATCCTCGACGAGAACGGTTCCGCGGCCGGCTGACAGGTACCGAGGCAAGGAGAACCGCCGTGTCGCACAGCACGGTGCCTCGGACCGACACCGAGGCCGAAGCAGAAGTGAAGGAGAACCCCCCGGCGGCGCACGGCGCCGGCCCCGGGTCCCCGGGGAAACCGTCCGGCGGGAAGCCCGGCCTGCGGCTCAGGCTGCGCCGCGACCGCGTCCTGCTGCTGATGACCCTGCCGGCCGTCCTGCTGGTGCTGCTCTTCAACTACGTACCGATCCTCGGCAACGTCGTCGCCTTCCAGGAGTACGACCCCTACCTCAGCGACAACGGCGTCGTCTCCATCCTGCACAGCCCGTGGGTGGGGCTGGAGAACTTCCAGCGGATCTTCCAGGACTCCGCCTTCTGGAACGCGGTGCGCAACACGCTCGTCCTCTTCGTCCTCCAGCTCCTGCTCTACTTCCCGATCCCCATCCTGCTCGCGCTGCTCATCAACAGCGTGGTCCGGCCCCGGGTGCGCGCGATCTCGCAGGCCATCCTCTACCTGCCGCACTTCTTCTCGTGGGTGCTGGTCGTCGCCGTCTTCCAGCAGCTGCTCGGCGGCGCGGGGCTCCTCTCCCAGCTGCTGCGGGCGCACGGGTACGACGGGCTCGACATCATGACCGACCCGGAGACCTTCAAGTTCCTGATCACCGCGCAGAGCGTGTGGAAGGACGCCGGCTGGGGGATCATCGTCTTCCTCGCCGCCCTCGCCTCGGTCAGTCCCGACCTGTACGAGGCGGCGGCGATGGACGGCGCGGGCCGCTGGCGCCGCATGTGGCACGTCACCCTGCCCGCCCTGCGGCCGGTCATCGCCCTGCTGCTGGTGCTCCGCGTCGGTGACGCCCTGACGGTCGGCTTCGAACAGATCCTCCTGCAGCGCGGCGCCGTGGGGCCGGGCGCCGCCGAGGTCCTGGACACCTTCGTGTGGTGGAACGGCGTACGCAACCAGGACTTCGGCTACGCGGCCGCCGCCGGCCTCGTCAAGGGCGTCATCAGCCTCGGCCTGGTCCTGGCCGCGAACAAGGTGGCCCATGTGATGGGCGAGCAGGGGGTGTACAAGAAGTGACCGCCTTCATCGACAGGTCCGCGAAGTCCCCGAAGCCCCCGAAGTCCGCGAGGTCTGCGAAGGCCGCGGAGCCCGCGCGCCCGCCCGGCCGGTGGGCGGCCCCGCCCCGCCCGGTGTGGGAGGAGGAGCCCAGCCGCGCCGGACTCGCCGGCAAGGGGCTGGTGCTGCTCCTGGCCTGCCTGGGGATCCTGTTCCCGCTGTGGATCGTCGTCGTCACCAGCCTGTCCACCCGCAGGACCATCGACGAGGCCGGCGGCCTGGTGATGATCCCCAAGGACGTCACCTTCGTCGCCTACCAGGAACTGCTCAGCGGCGGCCAGGTCACCCGCGCGGCGATCGTCAGCGTCGGCGTCACGCTCGTCGGCACGCTGTTCTCCATGGCGGTGTCCGTGCTGTGCGCCTACGGACTCTCCCGCAGTGGCTCCCTCGGCCACCGCTGGATCCTCATGCTGCTGCTGGCCACGATGTTCTTCAGCGCCGGCCTCATCCCCACCTACCTGCTGGTGCAGTCCCTCGGCCTGATGGACAGCTACCTCGCCCTGATCCTGCCCAGCGCGATCAGCGTCTTCAACATCCTGGTGCTGCGCGGCTTCTTCATGGGTATCTCCCCGGAGCTGATCGACAGCGCCCGCATCGACGGCGCGGGCGACCTGCGCATCCTGTGGCGGATCGTGCTGCCGCTGTCCCGCGCGGTCGTCGCGGTGATCACGCTGTTCTACGCGGTCGGCTACTGGAGCGCCTGGTTCAACGCCTCCCTGTACCTGAACGACCAGGACATGCTGCCCCTCCAGAACGTCATGATCCAGCTGGTCCAGAAGCAGGAGGCGCCGGTCGGCCTCGGCCAGGCCATCAAGACCGGTGAACTCTCCGGCCTCGCGGTACAGATGGCCGTGATGGTCATGGCCCTGCTGCCGGTCGCCGTCTTGTCCCCGTTCGTCCAGCGCCACTTCAGGAAGGGCATGCTCACGGGGGCGGTGAAGGGCTGATGCCGGACCTCGCGGCCGTGACCCGGCACCGCATCCTCTACGGCGGCGACTACAACCCCGAGCAGTGGCCGGAGGAGACCTGGCCCGAGGACGTCCGCCTGATGAGGGCCGCCGGCGTCAACACCGTCACCGTCGGCGTCTTCTCCTGGGCGCGGCTCGAACCCCGGCCCGGCGTGCACGACTTCGCCTGGCTGGACCGGGTCATGGACCTGCTGCACGAGGGCGGCATCGGCGTCGTCCTCGCCACCCCCACCGCCTCACCCCCGCCCTGGCTCGGCCACCTGCACCCCGACACCCTGCCCCGCGACGCCGACGGCCGCACCGAGTGGTGGGGCGGCCGGCAGCACTTCTCGCACTCCAGCGCCACCTACCGACGGCACGCCGCCGCCATCACCGAGGCCCTGGCCGCGCGCTACGCGAGCCATCCCGCCCTCACCATGTGGCACATCAACAACGAGTACTGCACCTACGACCACGGCGACCGCGCCGCCACCCGGTTCCGCCGCTGGCTCCAGGACCGGTACACCACCCTCGACGCCCTCAACACCGCCTGGGGCACCGCCTTCTGGAGCCAGGGCTACGGCGACTGGGCCGAGGTCATGCCGCCCCGCCGCGCCCACTACCTGAGGAACCCCGCGCAGGTGCTGGACTTCCGGCGGTTCACCTCCGACATGCTCCTGGAGTGCTTCGCCGCCGAGCGCGACATCGTCCGCCGCCACACCCCGCACCTCCCGGTCACCACCAACTTCATGCCGCTCTGGTCCGGCCAGGACGCCTGGCGCTGGGCCGAGGAGGAGGACGTCGTCTCCGTCGACCTCTACCCCGACCCGCGCGACCCGTACGGCGCGCAGGAGGGCGCCCTCGTCCAGGACCTGACCCGCTCCCAGGCACGCGGCCCGTGGATGCTCATGGAACAGGCGGCCGGACCCGTCAACTGGCGTGGTGTGAACCACCCCAAGCCCCGCGGTCTGAACCGCCTGTGGTCCTTGCAGGCCGTGGCCCGGGGCGCCGACGCCGTCTGCTACTTCCAGTGGCGCCAGTCGAGGCAGGGCGCCGAGAAGTTCCACTCCGGGATGGTCTCCCACGCGGGCCCGCGGGGCCGCACATACGAGGAGGTCGTGCAGCTCGGCGCCGACCTCGCGCAGCTCGGCCCGCACGCCGCCGGCACCCGCGTCACCGCCGACATCGCCGTCCTGCACGACTGGCACTCCTGGTGGGCCGCCGACCAGGAGGCCCGCCCCTCCGCCCGCGTCGACCACGCCGACGTCCTGCGCGCCTGGCACCGCGCGCTGTGGCGGGCCCACCTCACCGCCGACTTCGCCCACCCCGACCACGACCTGACCCCGTACAAGGTGGTCCTCGTCCCCCAGCTGTACGCGCTCACCGACACCGCGATCGACCACCTCCTCGCCCACGTCCGCGGCGGCGGCGTACTCGTCTGCGGTTTCCTCACCGGCGTCGCCGACCAGGACGACCGGATCAGGCCCGGCGGCATGGACGCCCGGCTGCGCGAGCTGTTCGGCATCCGCACCCTGCACGAGTGGTGGCCCCTGGAGGAGGACGAGCGCGCCGACTGCGACGGCTTCCGGGGCGTCCTGTGGTCGGAGGAGATCGAACCGGACCCCACCGCCGACGAGGTGATCCCGTATCAGGGCGGCGAGCTGGACGGATGTCCGGCCGTCCTGCGCAAGGGCGGCGCCTGGTACCTCTCGACCCTCCCCGAACCGGACGCCCTGCGCGACCTGCTCGCCCGGATCGCCGCCGACGCCGGGGTCCGCCCGGCGCTCGACGGACTCCCGGCCGACGTCGAGGCGGTGCGCCGCGGCGACCTGCTCTTCCTCCTCCACCACGGCCGCGACCCCGTCACCGTCGCCGTCCCCGGCACCCACCGCGACCTGCTGACCGACGCCACCGTCACCGACCGCGTCACCCTCGGCCGCCACGGCGCGGCTGTCCTCACGGAGCCCGCCCCATGAGCGCCACGCCCGTGCACGGCACCTGGGAGCCCGAGCCCGCCGCCCGCTGGGAGGACGCCTTCCTCAGCGGCAACGGCCACCACGGCGCCCTCGTGTTCGGCGATCCGGACGCCGACCGGGTCATCGTCACCCACCACACCCTCGTCCGCCCGAACGGCGACGAGCACCGCCGCCCGCCCCGCCTCGCCGGCCAACTCCCCGCGCTCCAGGCCCGCCTGCTGGCCGGCGACACCACCGCCGCCGAGACCTTCACCGACGGCCGCCCCCTGCACTGGGTCCGCCCCTTCCACCCCGCCTTCCAACTGCGCCTGGACAGACCCTCCGGCGACGACGCCGACGCCCCCCATCGCCGCCGCGTCGACTTCACCACCGGCGAGACCACCGCCACCCGCGCCGCCTGGACCAGCCGCGTCTTCGTCTCCCGCGCCGACGACGTGATCGTCCAGCGCGTCACCGCCCCGCACCTCACCCTCGGCCTCTCCCTCGACCACCGCCTCCCCGGCGCCCCCGCCGACCTGGCCGTCGGGCACGGCGCAGCCCTCACCCCCGAGGGCGCCCTGCTCACCCTGCGCGCCCGTTACCCCGGCAGCGACCTGGCCTGCACCGGCGTCACCCTGGCCACCGTCACCGGCGGCCGTACGAAGCTCGTGCCGCCTGGCGTCCTCGTCGAGGACGCCACCGAGGTCCTGTTGCTGACCCGGGTGCGCAGACACCCCGGCGAGCTGGACGTGGTCGCCGAGAGCCGCGCCCTGCGGGACCTGCCGGACGCGGCGTCGTACGACGGCCTGCTCGCCCGGCACCTCGCCCAGCACCGCACCGCCTACCGACGCGTCACCCTCGACCTCGCCGCCGACCCCGCCGAACGCGCCCTGCCGGGCTCGGAACTGCTCGCCCGCCCCCGGAGCACCGCCCTCCTGGAACGCCTCTTCGCCGCCGGCCGCTACCATCTGCTGTCGGCGAGCGGCCTGCTCCCGCCCCGGCTCACCGGCCTGTGGACCGGCGACTGGGACACCGCCTGGTCCGGCGCGTTCACCACCGACGCCAACCTCAACCTCCAGACCGCCTCCGCCGTGGCCGCCGCCCTCCCCGAGGTCACCGAGGCCCAGGCCGCGCTGGTCCACCGCCAGCTCCCGGACTGGCGGGACAACGCCCGCGCGATCTTCGGCACCCGGGGTGTCGTCGCACCCGCGCACACCGACGGCGAGTCCGGGCACACCTGCCACTTCAGCCGCGAGTACCCGCTGCACCTGTGGACGGCCGGCGCCGACTGGCTGCTGGCGCCCCTGGTCGACCACGACGAGACCCGCGGCCCCCACGACCCCCGCACCGCCGCCGCCCTCGCCGAAGTCGCCCTGTTCTACGAGGACTTCCTCCACCACACCGACGACGACGGCCACCTGGTCGTCGTCCCCTCCTACTCGCCCGAGAACCGCCCCGCGGACGCGAGCTGGGGCACCCTCGACGCGGCCATGGACCTCTCGGCCGCCCGGCACGCCCTGCTGACCGCGGCCGCCTACCACCCGGCGCACGCCGACCGCTGGCGCGCCCTCGCCGACCGCCTCCCACCGCACCGGACCAACGCCGACGGCGCCCTCGCCGAATGGGCCCGGCCCGGCCTCGCGGACAGCTACGACCACCGCCACCTCAGCCACCTCTACGGCGTCTGGCCGCTGCACGAGATCAACCCCTACGACACCCCCGCCCTGGCCGAGGCCGCCCACCGGGCCCTCGTCCTGCGCGGCGCCGAGAACGACTCCGCCCACGGCCACCTGCACCACGCCCTGATCGCCGCCCGCCTCCGCGACCGCGACCGGGTCGGCCACGCCCTCGGCCGGGTGCTCGACGGGGACTACTTCCACCCGTCCCTGATGAGCGCCCACTACCCCCACCGCGACGTCTACAACGCGGACGCCGCACACGCCCTCCCCGCCGTGCTCATCGAGGCGCTGGTGCAGTCCACGCCCGGCCGGCTGGTCCTGCTGCCCGCCCTGCCCGCCGCCTGCCCGCGGGGCGAACTCCGGGGCGTGCGCACCCGCTTCGGCGCGGAACTCGACCTCACCTGGACCCCCGACGGGGCGCGAGCCGTCCTGCGCCCCGGCCGCACGCTGCGCGTCGAACTCCGGACCCCCTCCGGCGCCGAACCGCTCGACCTGGTCGCCGGAGAGAACCGCGTCCTCACCGTCACCGGTGTCCCGGCGCGGTAGCCCCCGCACCTCCCCCCACCCATGGAAGGAACCCCATGGCACCACGCACCCGCAGCCGCACCCTGACCGCCCTCCTCGCCCCCGCCCTCGCCCTGGGCGCCACCCTCGGCCCGGCCTCCGCCCCCGCCCAGGCCGCCGTCTGGAACTCGTGCGACCAGTGGGGCAACACCACCCTGGACGGCTACATCCTCTACAACAACATCTGGGGCTCCGGCGCCGGCGCCCAGTGCGTCTGGGCCAACTCCGGCACCAACTGGGGCGCCTGGGCCGACCACCCCGCCACGGGCGGCATCAAGTCCTACCCGAACGCCAAGAAGGTGATCAACAAGCCGATCACCTCCCTCGGCTCGCTCCGCAGCAGCTACGACGTCACGGTCCCGGCGTCCGGCGCCTACAACACGTCGTACGACATCTGGGACACGGACTACGACTACGAGATCATGCTCTGGGTCAACCACCACGGAGCCGTCGGCCCGCTCGGCAGCCCACAGGGTTCCGTCACCCTCGGCGGCCACTCCTGGAACGTCTACAAGGGCAGCAACGGCGCCAACGAGGTCTTCTCGTTCCTGCGCACCTCGGACTCCAGCTCCGGCACGGTCGACATCCTGCCGATCCTGAAGTGGATCAAGGACACCAAGGGCTGGATGGGCGACGAGACCATCGGTGACGTGCAGTTCGGCTACGAGATCACCTCGTCCGCCGGCGGCCTCGACTTCACCACCAACAACCTGACGGTCAGCGGCGGCTGACCCACCGCGCCCCGGCCCGGGGGCCGGCCCCCGCGCTCACGACCGCGCGGGCGCCGGTCCCGAGCTGGCCCGGACGGTCAGCTCCGGCGCCAGCAGCACGACCTCGTCGCTCCCGCGTCCGTCGAGCTTGGCGATCAGCTGCTCCACGGCCTGCCGGCCCATCTCCTGCGCGGGCAGGGCGACCGAGGTGAGCCGCACCGAGGCATGGGTGGCGACCTGCTCCGGGCAGACCGCGACCACCGACACGTCCTCGGGCACGGCCCGGCCCTGCCGGCGCAGCAGGGAGAGCAGCGGCTCGACGGCCGACTCGTTCTGGACGACGAAGCCCGTGGTGTCCGGACGCTCGTCGAAGACCCGGGCGAGCGTCGCGGCCATCGCGTCGTACCCGTCCTCGCAGGGCCGGTGCAGCAGCCGCAGGCCCAGCTCCCGGGCCCCGCCGCGCAGCCCGTCGAGGGTGCGTTCGGCGAAGCCGGTGTGCCGTTCGTAGACCGCAGGAGCCTCGCCGATGACGGCGAGGTCGCGGTGGCCCAGCCGCGCCAGATGCTCCACGCACAGCGCGCCGGTCGCCCGGAAGTCGAGGTCGACGCAGGTCAGCCCCTCGGTGTCGGCCGGCAGCCCGATCAGCACCGACGGCCGGTCGGCGCCCCGCAGCAGGGGCAGCCGTTCGTCGTCCAGCTCGACGTCCATCACGATCATCGCGTCGGCCAGCCCGCTGCCCGTGACACGGCGCACCGCGTCGGGGCCCTCCTCGCCGGTGAGCAGCAGGACGTCGTACCCGTAGGTGCGCGCCGTCGTCGCGACGGCGATGGCGATCTCCATCATCACCGGCACGTACATGTCCCTGCGCAGTGGGATCATGAGCGCGATGATGTTCGACCTGCTGCTGGCCAGGGCGCGGGCGCCGGCGTTCGGGTGGTAGCCGAGCGTGCGGATGCTCTCCTCGACCCGCTGCCGGGTGGTGGTGGAGATGGACCGCTTGCCGCTGAGGACATAGCTCACCGTGCTCGCGGAGACTCCGGCGTGCTGGGCGACCTCGGCGAGGGTGACCATCCAGCTCTCCAAGCGTTGTGAAGCGCTTCGACAGCGCGCGGGGTTGATGTGGGGCGGACGGGGGCGGACGGGGGTGAACGAGGGTGGTTCGACAATGGTTCGACAGTAGCTTCGGGGTGGACGGGTGTCCATAGTCAGTCGAAGCGCTTCGACAGCGTACTCCTCCGCTTCATCGCTCCGGGCGTCCCGCCGCGGCATCGGCCGAACGGCCGCACGAAGGGTGGTGGGGTCGCCCGGGATCGGGTACATACGATCGGGTAGCACCGACTAGTAACGTACGTCCGCAAGTTCGCACAGGACGAATCGTTGAGGTGAGCCTCATGTCCGCAGCAACCACCCCCTCCTCCCGGCCCACGGTCACCGAGCGTGAGGCCCGCCAGGTCGCCGAGGCGGCCCGCGAACAGGACTGGCGCAAGCCCAGCTTCGCCAAGGAGCTGTTCCTCGGCCGCTTCCGCCTCGACCTCATCCACCCCCACCCGTTGCCGGCCGACGACGACGTCCAGCGCGGCGAGGAGTTCCTCGCCAAGCTGCGCGACTTCTGCGAGACGAAGATCGACGGATCCGTGATCGAGCGCGACGCGCGCATCCCGGACGAGGTGATCACGGGGCTGAAGGAGCTGGGCGCCTTCGGCATGAAGATCGACACCAAGTACGGCGGTCTCGGCCTGACCCAGGTCTACTACAACAAGGCCCTCGCCCTGGTCGGATCCGCGAACCCGGCGATCGGCGCGCTGCTCTCCGCCCACCAGTCGATCGGCGTGCCCCAGCCGCTGAAGATGTTCGGCACCCAGGAGCAGAAGGACACGTTCCTGCCGCGCTGCGCCCGCACCGACATCTCGGCGTTCCTGCTGACCGAGCCGGACGTCGGCTCCGACCCGGCCCGGCTCGCCACCACCGCGGTGCCGGACGGCGACGACTACGTCCTCGACGGTGTGAAGCTGTGGACGACCAACGGCGTCGTCGCCGACCTGCTCGTCGTGATGGCCCGCGTCCCGAAGTCCGAGGGCCACAAGGGCGGCATCACCGCCTTCGTCGTGGAGGCCGCCTCCGAGGGCGTCACGGTCGAGAACCGCAACGCCTTCATGGGCCTGCGCGGCCTGGAGAACGGCGTCACCCGCTTCCACCAGGTGCGCGTCCCCGCCGCCAACCGCATCGGCCCCGAGGGCGCCGGCCTCAAGATCGCCCTCACCACCCTCAACACCGGCCGCCTCTCGCTGCCCGCCATGTGCGTCGGCGCCGGCAAGTGGTGCCTGAAGATCGCCCGCGAGTGGTCGGCGGTGCGTGAGCAGTGGGGCAAGCCGGTCGCGCTGCACGAGGCGGTCGGCTCGAAGATCTCCTTCATCGCGACCACCACCTTCGCCCTGGAGGCGGTCCTCGACCTCTCCTCCCAGATGGCCGACGAGGACCGCAACGACATCCGCATCGAGGCCGCCCTCGCCAAGCTCTACGGCTCCGAGATGGCCTGTCTGATGGCCGACGAACTGGTCCAGATCCGCGGCGGCCGCGGCTTCGAGACCGCGGCCTCCCTGGAGGCGCGGGGCGAGCGGGCCGTACCCGCCGAGCAGATCCTGCGCGACCTGCGCATCAACCGCATCTTCGAGGGCTCCACCGAGATCATGCACCTGCTGATCGCGCGGGAGGCCGTCGACGCCCACCTCTCGGTCGCCGGCGACCTGATCGACCCCGACAAGACCCTGGCCGACAAGGCGAAGGCGGGCGCGCAGGCCGGCGCCTTCTACGCCAAGTGGCTGCCCAAGCTCGTCGCTGGACCGGGCCAACTCCCGCGCTCCTACGCCGACTTCCACCCCTCCGGCCATCCCGACCTCGCCGCCCACCTGCGCTACGTCGAACGCACCGCCCGCAAGCTGGCCCGCTCCACCTTCTACGCCATGTCCCGCTGGCAGGGCCGGATGGAGACCAAACAGGGCTTCCTGGGCCGGATCGTCGACATCGGCGCGGAGCTGTTCGCGATGAGCGCCGCCTGCGTCCGCGCCGAACACCTGCGCGCCACCGACGACCACGGCCGCGAGGCCTACCAGCTCGCCGACGCCTTCTGCCGCCAGTCCCGGATCCGCGTCGAGGAACTCTTCGGCCGCCTCTGGACCAACACCGACGACCTGGACCACAAGGTCGTCAAGGGCGTGCTGGGCGGCGCCTACGAGTGGCTCGAACAGGGCATCGTCGACCCGTCGGGCGACGGCCCCTGGATCGCGGACGCGACCCCAGGAGCCTCCCAGCGGGAGAACGTCCACCGCCCCATCCGCTGAGCGAAGCAGCCGCGGTCCCGGCCCTCCGGCCGGGACCGCCGCCCGGCACGCCCCCCCCGCGACACCCGTGCGAGGGACGCGCTGTCCTCCCGGAGGGCCGTTGCGGCCACAATGGAGGGATGAGCGACAGTCCAGCCCCACTCGCCGACCCCCACCTCGTCTACGACCCGGTGGCGGGCGACGGCCCGAAGGACGTGGTGATCCTCGGGTCCACCGGGTCGATCGGGACCCAGGCCATCGACCTCGTGCTGCGCAACCCGGACCGCTTCCGGGTCACCGGCCTGTCCGCCAACGGCGGCCGGGTCGACCTCCTCGCCGAGCAGGCGCACCGGCTGAGGCCGCGGACCGTCGCCGTCGCCCGAGAGGACGTCGTCCCCGCGCTGCGCGAGGCACTGGGCGCCCGGTACGACGGCCGGGAGCCGCTCCCGGAGATCCTCGCGGGACCGGACGCGGCGACCCGGCTGGCCGCCTCCGACTGCCACACCGTCCTCAACGGCATCACCGGCTCCATCGGACTCGCTCCGACCCTCGCCGCCCTGGAGGCCGGCCACACCCTCGCGCTGGCCAACAAGGAATCGCTCATCGTCGGCGGCCCGCTGGTCAAGGCCCTCGCCAAGCCGGGGCAGATCATCCCGGTCGACTCCGAGCACGCCGCCCTCTTCCAGGCCCTGGCCGCCGGCACCCGCGCCGACGTACGCAAGCTCGTCGTCACCGCGTCCGGCGGCCCCTTCCGCGGCCGGACCAGGGACCAGCTGGCCCGCGTCACCGTCGGCGACGCCCTCGCCCACCCCACCTGGGCGATGGGCCCGGTGATCACGATCAACTCCGCGACCCTGGTCAACAAGGGCCTGGAGGTGATCGAGGCCCATCTCCTCTACGACATTCCCTTCGACCGCATTGAGGTGGTCGTGCACCCGCAGTCGTATGTCCACTCGATGGTTGAGTTCACGGACGGATCGACCCTGGCCCAGGCGACGCCCCCCGACATGGGCGGGCCCATCGCCATCGGCCTCGGCTGGCCCGAACGCGTCCCCGACGCCGCCCCCAGCTTCGACTGGAGCAAGGCCTCCACCTGGGAGTTCTTCCCGCTCGACAACGAGGCCTTCCCCTCGGTGAACCTGGCCCGGCACGTCGGACAGCTCGCGGGCACGGCCCCGGCGGTGTTCAATGCCGCCAACGAGGAGTGCGTCGAGGCGTTCCGCTCCGGCGCGCTGCCGTTCCTCGGGATCATGGAGACCGTCACGCGGGTGGTCGAGGAGCACGGCACCCCCCGTACGGGAACCTCGCTCACCGTCGCGGACGTCCTCGAAGCGGAGACCTGGGCACGCGCCCGGGCCCGGCAACTGGCGGCACAGACGGCGGAGGCCCGTGCATGACGACCCTGATGTTCATCCTCGGCATAGTCCTCTTCGCCGTCGGACTGCTGTTCTCCATCGCCTGGCACGAACTGGGCCACCTCTCCACGGCCAAGCTCTTCGGCATCCGGGTGCCCCAGTACATGGTCGGCTTCGGACCGACGCTCTTCTCACGGAAGAAGGGCGAGACCGAGTACGGCGTCAAGGCCATCCCGTTCGGCGGCTACATCCGCATGATCGGCATGTTCCCGCCCGGCCCCGACGGACGGATGGAGGCCCGCTCCACCTCGCCCTGGCGCGGGATGATCGAGGACGCCCGCTCGGCCGCCTTCGAGGAACTCCAGCCCGGCGACGAGAAGCGCCTGTTCTACACGCGCAAGCCGTGGAAACGGGTCATCGTGATGTTCGCGGGCCCGTTCATGAACCTCATCCTGGCGGTGGTGCTGTTCCTCACCGTCCTCATGGGCTTCGGCATCTCGCAGCAGACCACCACCGTCAGCTCCGTCTCCCAGTGCGTCATCTCACAGACGGAGAACCGCGACGACTGCACCAAGTCCGACCCGGCCTCCCCGGCCGCGGCGGCCGGTCTGCGCGCGGGCGACAAGATCCTCGCCTTCGACGGCGTACGGACCGACGACTGGGACAAGCTGTCCAACCTGATCCGCGCCAACCCGGGCGAGCAGGTGCCGGTCGTCGTCGAGCGCAAGGGTGAGGAGATCACCCTGAACGCGACCATCGCCACCAACCAGGTCGCGAAGAAGGACGCGAACGGACAGATCGTCGAGGGCGAGTACGTCACCGCCGGCTTCCTCGGCTTCAGCGCGGCCACCGGCGTGGTGAAGCAGGACTTCGGCCAGTCCGTGACCTGGATGGGCGACCGGATCGGCGACGCCGTCGACTCCCTCGCGGCCCTGCCCGCCAAGATCCCCGCCCTGTGGGACGCCGCCTTCGGGGACGGACCCCGCGAGGCCGACTCCCCGATGGGCGTGGTGGGTGCCGCCCGGGTCGGCGGTGAGATCGCCACCCTGGACATCCCGCCCACCCAGCAGCTCGCCATGTTCGTCATGCTGGTGGCCGGCTTCAACCTCTCCCTGTTCCTCTTCAACATGCTCCCGCTGCTGCCGCTCGACGGCGGCCATATCGCGGGCGCTCTGTGGGAGTCGCTGCGCCGAGCCGCGGCCAAGGTGCTGCGCAGGCCCGACCCGGGCCCCTTCGACGTCGCCAAGCTGATGCCGGTGGCCTACGTGGTGGCGGGCATCTTCGTCTGCTTCACGCTGCTGGTACTGGTGGCGGACGTCGTCAATCCCGTACGAATCTCCTGATATCGGAACAATCCGACCGATCCGATGAGAAGCCCGATCCGGAGAGCCTGTCCCTCCGGGTCGGGCTTCACTCCGTTCGTCCGGCAGATGGACGCCAAAGGGTGCATCTCGCGCGCACCGTGTCCCCGGCGTTCATGTGCGTGCCGTAATCTCGAATGCCGGAGCCCGCCGCAGAACGGGGCCGGACCTTGATCCACGACTTGGGGTTGCACAGCAGATGACTGCGATTTCTCTCGGCATGCCGGACGTTCCGACCAGGCTCGCGGAGCGCCGCAAGAGCCGGCAGATCCAGGTCGGCGCCGTGGCGGTGGGCGGCGACGCCCCCGTGTCGGTGCAGTCCATGACCACGACCCGTACGTCGGACATCGGCGCGACGCTCCAGCAGATCGCCGAGCTGACCGCGTCCGGCTGCCAGATCGTCCGGGTGGCCTGCCCCACCCAGGACGACGCGGACGCCCTCTCGGTGATCGCGCGGAAGTCGCAGATCCCGGTGATCGCCGACATCCACTTCCAGCCCAAGTACGTCTTCGCCGCGATCGAGGCGGGCTGCGCGGCGGTCCGCGTCAACCCGGGCAACATCAAGCAGTTCGACGACAAGGTCAAGGAGATCGCCAAGGCGGCGAAGGACCACGGCACCCCGATCCGCATCGGCGTGAACGCGGGCTCCCTGGACCGCCGCCTGCTCCAGAAGTACGGCAAGGCGACCCCCGAAGCACTGGCGGAGTCCGCCCTCTGGGAAGCATCGCTCTTCGAGGAGCACGACTTCCGGGACATCAAGATCTCGGTGAAGCACAACGACCCGGTCGTGATGGTCGAGGCCTACCGGCAGCTCGCCGCCCAGTGCGACTACCCGCTGCACCTCGGCGTGACCGAGGCCGGCCCCGCCTTCCAGGGCACCATCAAGTCGGCCGTCGCCTTCGGCGCGCTGCTCTCCCAGGGCATCGGCGACACCATCCGCGTCTCCCTCTCCGCCCCGCCGGTCGAGGAGATCAAGGTCGGCATCCAGATCCTGGAGTCGCTCAACCTGCGCCAGCGCGGCCTGGAGATCGTCTCCTGCCCGTCCTGCGGCCGCGCCCAGGTCGACGTCTACAAGCTCGCCGAAGAAGTCACCGCCGGCCTCACCGGCATGGAGGTCCCCCTCCGCGTCGCCGTCATGGGCTGCGTCGTCAACGGCCCCGGCGAGGCCCGCGAGGCCGACCTCGGCGTCGCCTCCGGCAACGGCAAGGGCCAGATCTTCGTCAAGGGCGAGGTCATCAAGACCGTCCCCGAGTCGAAGATCGTGGAGACCCTCATCGAGGAGGCCATGAAGATCGCCGAGCAGATGGAGGCCGACGGCGTGACGTCCGGCGAGCCCTCCGTCTCGATCGCGGGCTGACCCTCCCCGCTCCGGCCGCGTCGCCCGGAGGGCGGCGCGGCATATGCGTGGCAGGTACAGTGCGGGGACCAGCAGATCTCAGGGTGAGGCCCCCGCACGTGTTGACGCAGACCACCTCCCGCGTGCTCGAACCGAGCGACCTGGACGCCGCGCTCGCCATCCTCGACAGCGAGCCGGTCGCGAACGCCTTCGTGGCCGCCCGGGTGAGCATCGCCGGACTCGACCCGTGGCGCCTCGGCGGGGAGATGTGGGGCTGGTACGAGCACGGCATGCTGACGTCCCTGTGCTACGCGGGCGCCAACCTCGTCCCCATCTGCGCCAACGAACGCGCCGTCCGCGCCTTCGCCGACCGCGCCCGCCGGGCCGGCCGCCGCTGCTCCTCGATCGTCGGCCCCGCCGACCCGACCGCCCAGCTGTGGCGCCTGCTCGAACCCGGCTGGGGCCCCGCCCGCGAGGTCCGCACCCGCCAGCCCCTCATGGTCACCGACCGCATGCCCGGCGACATCGTCCCCGACCCCTACGTCCGCCGCGTGCGCAAGGACGAGCTGGACCGGGTCATGCCGGCCTGCGTGGCGATGTTCACCGAGGAGGTCGGCATCTCCCCGCTGGCCGGCGACGGCGGCCTGCTCTACCAGGCCAGGGTCGCCGAACTCGTAGGCTCCGGGCGCTCGTTCGCCCGTTTCGACGCGGACGGCAAGGTCGTCTTCAAGGCCGAGATCGGCGCCGCCACCGACCGCGCCTGCCAGATCCAGGGCGTGTGGGTGGCCCCCGAGTACCGGGGCAAGGGCCTGGCGGCACCGGGCATGGCGGCGGTCCTGCGCTACGCCCTCGCGGACGTGGCCCCGGTGGCGAGCCTGTACGTCAACGACTTCAACACGGCGGCACGACGGACGTACCGCCGGGTGGGATTCCAAGAGGTCGGCGCCTTCATGAGCGTGCTGTTCTGAGCCCCGCGGCAGGGCGGTAGGCTCCCCGCCATGGACCTCGTGATCGGCCCACTGGACCTCTCCGCGCACGTGGACGAGGCCCTGGCCGTCCAAGCCGCGGCGTTCGGACTCGGCCCCGACGAGGTCGCCGTCCGCCGCCAGATCGTCCTGCGCCACATGACCCACCCGGGCGCCCGGGCCCTCGGGGCCACCGTCGGCGGCGACCTCGTCGGCTTCGTCTACGGCATGCCCAACGACCGCACCCACTGGTGGTCCACCGTGGTCGAGCCGTACCTCCGCGCCCAGGGCACGGACGCCTGGCTCGACGACTCCTTCGTCATCACCGAGCTCCACGTCCACCCGGCCCACCAGAACCGCGGCGCGGGCCGCGCCCTGATCACCACGATCACCGACAGCGCCACGGAACCCCGCTCGATCCTCTCGGCCATCGACACCGAGAGCCCCGCCCGCGGCCTCTACCGCTCCCTCGGCTACCAGGACCTGGCCCGCCAGGTCCTCTTCCCGAGCGCGCCCAAGCCGTACGCGGTGATGGGCGCCCCGCTCCCGCTGCACCGGCGATAACCGATTTCCACCGGGCAGGACCACCCGGCTAACCTCCTAGCACCACCCTTACGCAGCAGGAGACACGAGATCCATGGCCAACGCACCGGTCCAGCGCATGTCGAAGTTGATGGCGAAGACGCTGCGCGACGACCCGGCGGACGCCGAGGTCCTCAGCCACAAGCTGCTGGTCCGCGCCGGCTACGTGCGCCGCACCGCCGCCGGCCTCTGGAGCTGGCTGCCGCTCGGCAAGAAGGTCCTCGGCAACATCGAGCGCATCGTCCGCGAGGAGATGGACGCCATCGGCGCCCAGGAGGTCCAGCTCCCCGCCCTGCTGCCGCGCGAGCCGTACGAGGCCACCGGCCGCTGGCAGGAGTACGGCCCCGAACTCTTCCGGCTCCAGGACCGCAAGGGCGGCGACTACCTCCTGGGCCCCACCCACGAGGAGATCTTCACCCTCCTGGTGAAGGACCAGGCATCGTCCTACAAGGACCTGCCGGTCATCCTCTACCAGATCCAGAACAAGTACCGCGACGAGGCCCGCCCCCGGGCCGGCATCCTGCGCGGCCGCGAGTTCCTGATGAAGGACTCCTACTCCTTCGACGTCGCCGACGAGGGCCTGGCCGAGTCCTACGCCCTGCACCGCGCCGCCTACCAGCGCATCTTCGAGCGCCTCGGTCTCGACTACCGCATCTGCGCGGCCACCGCAGGCGCGATGGGCGGCTCGAAGTCCGAGGAGTTCCTGGCCCCCGCGGAGGCCGGCGAGGACACCTTCGCCGACTGCCCGAACTGCGACTTCGCCGCCAACACGGAAGCGATCACGTACACCCTCAAGCCGGTGGACGCGGCCTCCGTACCCGCGGCGGAGGACATCCCCACCCCCGACACCCCCACCATCGAGACCCTGGCCGCCTCCCTCGGCGTCGAGGCCTCCGCCACCCTGAAGAACCTCCTGGTCAAGGTGGACGGCGAGATCGTGGCCGTGGGCGTCCCCGGCGACCGCGAGGTCGACATGGACAAGGTGGAGGCCCACTTCGCCCCCGCCGCGGTCGAACTGGTCACCGCGGAGGACTTCGTCGGCCGCCCCGACCTGGTCCGCGGCTACGTAGGCCCGCAGGGCCTGGGTGACAAGGTGAAGTACATCGCCGACCCCCGCGTCGCGCCCGGCACCGCCTGGATCACGGGCGCCAACAAGGCCGACACCCACGCCAAGAACGTCGTGGCGGGCCGCGACTTCGAGGTCGACACCTACGTCGACGTCGTGGTCGTCCGGGAGGGCGACCCCTGCCCGAACTGCGGCACCGGCCTCAAGCTGGACCGCGCCATCGAGATCGGCCACATCTTCCAGCTGGGCCGCAAGTACGCCGACGCGCTCAAGCTCGACGTCCTCGGCCAGAACGGCAAGCCGGCCCGCGTCACCATGGGCTCCTACGGCATCGGCGTCTCCCGCGCCGTCGCGGCCCTCGCCGAGCAGCACGCCGACGACAAGGGCCTCGTCTGGTCCAAGGAGGTCGCCCCGGCCGACGTCCACGTCGTCGCCGCCGGCAAGGCCCTCCAGACCGAACTGGCCCTCGAAGTCTCCGACAAGCTGGCCGCGGCCGGCGTGCGCGTCCTGGTCGACGACCGCGCGGGCGTCTCCCCGGGCGTGAAGTTCACCGACGCCGAACTCATCGGCGTCCCCCAGATCCTGGTCGCCGGCCGCCGCTCGGCAGAGGGCGTCCTGGAACTCAAGGACCGCCGCACCGGCACCCGAGAGGAACTCCCCCTCGAAGAGGCCATCACCCGCCTCACCAACTGACCCCTACCCGGGGCGTGTGCGCCGGGTGGGTGACCTGACCCGGCGCTACGTGGCACCCGGCGTGGGTGCGGGCCGGGGGTGGGTGACGCGGCCCGGCGCTTGCCGGGTGCCGCTGCGCCCACCCGTGCCGCCCCAGCGGCACGACTGCCCGCAGCTAAGAGGGATAGCCGCGTACGGCGAGAAGGGGTCGTGTCGGGGGGTGTCCGCCCGCAGCGGTTGGCGCGTCAACGGAGTTCACTTCTGTGGCCGACCGATTCCGCGCCGTTCCGAGGACGGACACCCCCCGGCGCGGCCCCGACCCACCCACCGGACCAAACGCGCTACGCGCACCCCCACCCAACCCGCGCAGGCCGCCGCAGGCACCCCACCTCACAGCCAGCCCGCGAACTCCAACAACAGCTCCGCGTCCTTCTCCCGACCCACCCGCCGAGCCCGCACCCCCGACTCGACCGCACGGAACAGCGTCCACCCCCGCAACCGTTCCTGATCGACCTCCAGCGACTCCGCGAGCCGCTTCACGCGACGCCGCGTCGTCGAGGCCCCCGAGGGCTGCGCGATCAGATCCTCGACCCGATCCCGCACCAGCCGCGCCAGGTCGAAGGCAGTCTCCCCGACCACCGGATCCGGCCCCACCGCCAGCCACGGCATCCGGTCCCCGGCAAGCACCTTGCTCTGCCGAAACGTCCCGTGCAGCAGCCGAGCCGGGGCCGGCCCCGCCAGCAACTCCTCCCGAGCCGCCAGCGCCGCGTCGACCAGCGGCGCCACCTCGGGGTCACCCGCCGCACCCGCCCGCATCGCCTCCGCCTGCCGCCCGGTCCGCTCGCCCACCGTCTCGAAGGAGTGACCGTCCGGCGGCTCGACCCACAGCCGCCGCAGCGTCCCTGCCGCCTCCAGCAACGCCTTCGCCTCGGGCAACGACCGCACCGACACATCCGGATGCAACCGCTCCAGCAACAGCACCCCCTCGCCGCCCTCCCCAACAGCGGCCTCCTCGCGCAGCTGAACCGCCCCCAGCCCACCCCAGTGCGCCAGCGCGGCCCGCTCACTCTCCGGACGCGCCCGCCGCGGGGCCAGCTTCAGCACCGCCGGCGTCCCGTCGGCACCCCGCACGAGGACCACGAGGCTGCTCCGCCCACCGGGCACCTGCACCCGCTCGGCGCTCAGCCCGCGCAGCGCCACCGCCCGCTCCGCCGCCTCCGGCAGCCCCGCCAGCCAGTCGTCGTCGCCAGGTGCCGTCTCGCCGAGCGCCCTGACCAGCCGCCGCGGCGCTTCGAAAGCCATGCGCGAGCCGTTCCCTTCCCGTACGTGCAGCCGTACGCGTTACCCAGTCGGTGTGGCCGAAGCCGAGGCATCCGGAGCCGAGGCATCCGGAGCCGAGGTGTGCGCCGACGACGTGCCGGTCCGCTCCGCGAGCCCAGGGAAGGCTACGCTCCCGCCCCGCCACCGCGCCGCACGGACCGCCGCCTCCCGCAGCGCCCCGGCCGCAGCCGCCCGCCGCTCACCCTCGGCCGCCCGCACCAGGTCGGAGTAGACACCGGCGAGCCGCTCCTCCAGCTCGCCCGCCAGCCGCACCGCGGCGGCCGCGTCCGGCACGGAGAAGGGCAGCGCGTACCCGGCGGACGCGGCCACCGGCCGCCCGCCCAGCCCCCGCACGTCGCGCACCAGCGCGTCCCGCCGTGCCCGGTGCGCGTCATACGCGGTCCGCGCCTCGCCGCGCCGTTCCTCACCGATCCGCCCGCCGACGACCCCGTAGCCGTACACGGCCGCGTGCTCAGCCGAAAGCGCCGCCTGCAGGGCGTCCAGCTCCCGGTCCTCCGCCTCGCCCACCGTCACCCTCCGTCCGTCAGCAGATACACGTGCGCCGCCCCGGCCGCCGCCACCGACGCCAGCAGCCGCGCCAGCTCACCCGGCACCTCCAGCAGCGCCTCCGCCCGCCGGTCGGCCAGCTTCCGCTCGGCGCCGGCCAGCAGGGCCACCGCGTCCTTCTCGTCCGCCGGCACCGGCCCGACGTCGTCCCCGGGCCCGGCAGCCCGCGCGGACCCCGAAGGCGAGGCCTCCGACGACGCCGACGCCTCCGACGACGCCCCGGACGAAGCCCCCGGCGAGGCCGCCCGCCCCGCACCGAACGCCCCCACGTGCCGCACGACCTCCTCCCGCAGCGGACGCAACCGCTCCGCCAGCCCCGGATGAGCGGCGATCACCGCCGCGTACCGCGCGGCCAGCGCCTCGCTGTCCCGGCCCGCACGCGCGCGTGCCGCGTCGGCCGCGGACTGTTCGGCCGCCCGTTCCTCGGACTCCGAGGAGCCGGAGCACCCGACGAGCAGGACGGCCCCGGCGGCCCCGGCGGCCGACACGAGCAGGCTCCTTCTGCGCGGCCCCGGCGGGCGCGGCGATGCGGAAAACGACACGGCAGACGTCCTCGACAAGCTCGTACGGAAGCGGCGGCAAAGCGACGGACACAGCGACGGACACAGCGACGGGCAGAGCGACCGGCGACGCGGCGGCGACCCACGGTGCGGCCGGCCCGTGATCACGGTACCCGGGCCCCGGCCGGGCACCGGTCATCGGCACCGCCGAGCCGGGGTGGACGGCAACACCCCCCGCGACCCGATACCCTTTGACCAGACACGCGACCCATCCCACAACAGCACACGCGGCCGAGGAGTCACCCGGATGAGCACCACCCAGAGCGAGAGGCTGCGAGAGCTGCTTGAGCCGCTCGTCGCCTCCCAGGGACTGGACCTCGAAGAGATCGCGGTGGACTCGGTCGGCCGCAAGCGTGTGCTGAGAGTGGTCGTCGACTCCGACACCGGCGCCGACCTGGACCGGATCGCCGATGTGAGCCGCGTGCTCTCGGCGAAGCTGGACGAGACCGACGCGATGGGCGACGCGGAGTACACCCTCGAAGTGGGCACCCCGGGCGCGGAGCGCTCCCTGACCGAGCACCGCCACTACGTGCGCGCCACGGACCGCCTGGTCCGCTTCCAGCTGCACGAGGGCGGCGAGCTGGTCGCCCGCGTCCTCGCCGTGGACGAGGACGGACTCGACCTCGAGGTGCCCGGCGTCAAGGGCCGCAAGGCCACCACCCGCAGACTCGCCTTCGGTGACATCGACAAGGCACGCGTCCAGGTCGAGTTCAACCGCAAGGACGCCAAGCACACCGAGCACACCGAGCACACCGAGCACACCCAGAACAGCGACACGACGGAAGAGGAGGCGTAGCCGTGGACATCGACATGAGCGCCCTGCGGGGCTTGGTACGGGAGAAGGAGATCTCCTTCGACCTGCTGGTCGAAGCGATCGAGTCGGCCCTCCTCATCGCCTATCACCGCACCGAGGGAAGCCGCCGGCACGCGCGCGTGGAACTCAAGCGGGACACCGGACACGTGACCGTGTGGGCGAAGGAGGACCCGGACGACCTCGAAGAGGGCCAGGCGGCCCGCGAGTTCGACGACACCCCGTCCGACTTCGGCCGCATCGCCGCCACCACCGCCAAGCAGGTCATCCTGCAGCGGCTGCGCGACGCCGAGGACGACGCGACGCTCGGCGAGTACGCCGGCCGCGAGGGCGACATCGTCACCGGCGTGGTCCAGCAGGGCCGCGACCCGAAGAACGTGCTGGTCGACATCGGCAAGCTGGAGGCCATCCTGCCGGTGCAGGAGCAGGTGCCCGGCGAGACCTACCCGCACGGCATGCGGCTGCGGTCCTACGTGGTCCGGGTGGCCAAGGGCGTGCGCGGTCCCTCCGTGACGCTGTCCCGCACCCACCCCAACCTGGTGAAGAAGCTCTTCGCCCTGGAGGTGCCGGAGATCGCCGACGGGTCCGTCGAGATCTCCGCGATCGCCCGCGAGGCCGGCCACCGCACCAAGATCGCCGTCCGCTCCACCCGCTCGGGCCTGAACGCCAAGGGCGCCTGCATCGGCCCCATGGGCGGCCGGGTGCGCAATGTCATGGGCGAGCTGAACGGCGAGAAGATCGACATCGTCGACTGGTCGGACGACCCGGCCGAGATGGTGGCGAACGCGCTCTCCCCGGCCCGCGTCTCCAAGGTGGAGGTCGTGGACCTGGCCGCCCGCTCCGCGCGGGTGATCGTGCCGGACTACCAGCTGTCGCTGGCCATCGGCAAGGAGGGCCAGAACGCCCGCCTCGCGGCCCGGCTGACCGGCTGGCGCATCGACATCCGCCCGGACACCGAGCAGCCGTCCGGACAGCCCTCCGAGCAGCCCTCGGGCGAGCACGGGGAATAGATCCAAGCCGTACGGCGCTGAGATCACGTCAGCTTTGCGTGCGGCACGTGTTCGATTCTTGCCCCGAAGGGGTGAGGTCGGCCCGGGGAGGTAGACTTAGGAGTGTCTGGCCGGACACGTACCCGAGCATGCCCTGAGCGCACCTGCGTGGGGTGCCGGGAGCGAGCGGTCAAGAGCGAGCTGCTGCGCACCGTGGCGGTCGAGGGTCAATGCACCCCTGATCCACGCGGTACGCTGCCCGGCCGGGGTGCGTACGTACACCCCGTACCGGTCTGTGTCGACCAGGCGGTGCGCCGCAAGGCGTTCCCGCGGGCGCTCCGCGTCCCGGGTCCGCTCGACGTAAAGGCGTTGCGCCACTACGTCGAGCAGACACAAGGTTGCTGAAAGCAGCATGTAAGCAACGTGGTAAGGAAGACGAGCCGTGCGGAACCCACCGCGCGGCCCGGTACCTCGCGAGTCGAAAGCAGGTCGAGATTGCGATGAGCACTCGATGAGTACGCGATGAGTACGCCCATGAACTAGCGACGGTCCGGACGCAACCCGGACCTCAGAGGAGCGAAGTGGCTAAGGTCCGGGTCTACGAACTCGCCAAGGAGTTCGGCGTCGAGAGCAAGGTCGTCATGGCCAAGCTCCAGGAGCTCGGTGAATTCGTCCGTTCGGCGTCTTCGACCATCGAAGCGCCCGTAGTACGCAAGCTGACAGACGCCTTCCAGCAGGGTGGTGGCAACGGCCGGGCAGCCGGTCGCCCCGCCGCCCCGAAGAAGGCCGCCCCCAGGCCCGCCGCGCCGTCTCCGGCGCAGGCTGGGGGCCCCTCCCGCGCCGCTCAGGCAGCGGGGGACCGTCCGGCCGCGCCGCGTCCGGCGGCCCCGAAGCCCGCGGCTGCCCAGCAGCCCGAGGCCCCGGCGGCCCCCGCTCCGGCGCCCTCCCAGGGTCCGCGTCCGACGCCGGGCCCGAAGCCCGCGCCGCGTCCGGCCCCGGCAGCGCCGGAGTTCACCGCTCCGCCGACTGCCCCGGCCGCTCCGGCCGCCCCCGCCGCCTCGACGCCCGCTCCGGCCGGCCCGAAGCCCGGCGGTGCGCGTCCCGGTGCCCCCAAGCCCGGCGGCGGTCGTCCGTCCGGTCCGGGTCAGGACCGTGGTCAGCAGGGCGGCCAGGGCCGTCCCGGTGGCCAGCGTCCCGGCGCCCCGGCGCAGCGTCCCGGCGGCCGCCCCGGCGGTCCGCGTCCGGGCAACAACCCCTTCACCTCCGGCGGCAACGCCGGCATGGCGCGCCCGCAGGCGCCCCGTCCGCAGGGCGGTCCGCGCCCCGGCGGCCCCGGTGCCCCCGGCGCCGGCCCGCGTCCGCAGGCCCCCGGCGGCCAGGGCGGCGGTCCCCGTCCCCAGGCTCCGGGCGGCAACCGTCCGAGCCCCGGCTCGATGCCGCGTCCGCAGGGCGGCGGCCAGGGCGGTCCCCGTCCCGGCGGCGGTCCGCGTCCGAACCCCGGCATGATGCCGCAGCGTCCCGCTGCCGGCCCGCGTCCGGGCCCCGGTGGCGGCGGCGGTCGCGGTCCCGGCGGTGCCGGTCGTCCCGGCGGCGGCGGTCGTCCCGGTGGCGGCGGCGGCTTCGCCGGTCGTCCCGGCGGCGGTGGCGGCGGCGGTCGTCCCGGTGGCGGCGGCGGTTTCGCCGGTCGTCCCGGCGGCGGTGGCTTCGGTGGCGGCGGTGGCCGTCCCGGCTTCGGCGGTCGTCCCGGTGGTCCCGGTGGCCGTGGTGGCACGCAGGGCGCCTTCGGCCGTCCCGGCGGTCCCGCGCGTCGCGGTCGCAAGTCGAAGCGGCAGAGGCGCCAGGAGTACGAGGCCATGCAGGCCCCGTCGGTCGGCGGCGTGATGCTGCCTCGCGGCAACGGCGAAGCCATTCGCCTGTCGCGCGGTGCGTCGCTCACCGACTTCGCGGAGAAGATCAACGCCAACCCGGCGTCGCTCGTCGCGGTCATGATGAACCTCGGCGAGATGGTCACCGCGACCCAGTCCGTCTCCGACGAGACGCTCCAGCTCCTCGCCGGCGAGATGAACTACACGGTTCAGATCGTCAGCCCGGAGGAGGAGGACCGCGAGCTGCTCGAGTCCTTCGACCTGGAGTTCGGCGAGGACGAGGGCTCCGAGGAGGACCTGGTCGTCCGTCCGCCGGTCGTGACCGTCATGGGCCACGTCGACCACGGTAAGACCCGGCTCCTCGACGCCATCCGCAAGACGAACGTCATCGCGGGCGAGGCCGGCGGCATCACCCAGCACATCGGTGCCTACCAGGTCGCGACCGAGGTCAACGAAGAAGAGCGCAAGATCACCTTCATCGACACCCCGGGTCACGAGGCGTTCACCGCCATGCGTGCCCGTGGTGCCCGGTCGACCGACATCGCGATCCTGGTCGTCGCGGCCAACGACGGCGTCATGCCGCAGACGGTCGAGGCGCTCAACCACGCCAAGGCGGCCGAGGTCCCGATCGTCGTCGCGGTCAACAAGATCGACGTCGAGGGCGCCGACCCGAGCAAGGTGCGCGGTCAGCTGACCGAGTACGGCCTGGTGGCCGAGGAGTACGGCGGCGACACCATGTTCGTCGACATCTCCGCCAAGCAGGGTCTGCACATCGACTCCCTGCTGGAGGCCGTGGTCCTCACCGCGGACGCCTCGCTCGACCTGCGGGCCAACCCGGTCCAGGACGCGCAGGGCATCTCGATCGAGTCCCGTCTCGACCGCGGCCGCGGTGCCGTGGCGACGGTCCTCGTGCAGCGAGGCACCCTGCGGGTCGGCGACACGATGGTGGTGGGCGACGCCTACGGCCGCGTGCGCGCCATGCTCGACGACAACGGCAACAACGTCGCCGAGGCGGGTCCGTCGACCCCGGTCCAGGTGCTGGGTCTGACCAACGTCCCGGGCGCCGGCGACAACTTCATCGTGGTCGAGGAGGACCGTACGGCCCGCCAGATCGCGGAGAAGCGCGCCGCCCGCGAGCGGAACGCCGCGTTCGCCAAGCGCACGCGCCGCGTGTCGCTGGAGGACCTGGACAAGGTGCTCAAGGCCGGCGAGGTCCAGCAGCTGAACCTGATCATCAAGGGTGACGCTTCCGGATCGGTCGAGGCACTGGAGTCCTCCCTGCTCCAGCTGGACGTCGGCGAAGAGGTCGACATCCGCGTCCTGCACCGCGGCGTCGGTGCGGTCACGGAGTCCGACATCGACCTGGCGATGGGCTCCGACGCCATCGTGATCGGCTTCAACGTGCGCGCCGCCGGGCGTGCCGCGCAGATGGCCGAGCGCGAGGGTGTGGACGTCCGGTACTACTCGGTCATCTACCAGGCGATCGAGGAGATCGAGGCGGCCCTCAAGGGCATGCTCAAGCCGGAGTACGAAGAGGTCGAGCTGGGCACGGCGGAGATCCGCGAGGTCTTCCGCTCGTCCAAGCTGGGCAACATCGCGGGTGTTCTCATCCGCTCCGGCGAGGTCAAGCGCAACACCAAGGCGCGCCTGCTGCGCGATGGCAAGGTCATCGCGGAGAGCCTCAACATCGTGGGCCTGCGTCGCTTCAAGGACGACGTCACCGAGATCCGCGAAGGCTTCGAGGGCGGTATCAACCTCGGAAACTTCAACGACATCAAGGTCGACGACGTCATCGCGACGTACGAGATGCGCGAGAAGCCGCGGGTGTAACCACCGCGACTTCCGAGACGGTGCGGCCCGGGGCCGGTCGGCGGAGCACAATATCCGTCGATCGGCCCCGGCCGTTCGTTGTACGGTTCTGATGTCCCCGCCGGTGAACGGCGGGGCCATCGATCCCGAACCGGCGGGTGAACCGGTTGCATACATGTATGTGGGGACGCTGTCCTTCGACCTCCTCCTCGGCGACGTACATTCGCTGAAGGAGAAGCGCTCCGTGGTCCGCCCGATCGTCGCCGAACTCCAGCGGAAGTACGCGGTGAGCGCGGCCGAGGTGGAGCACATGAACCTCCACCGCCGGGCGGTCGTCGGCCTGGCCGTGGTGTCCGGCGACGCGGGCCACCTCAGCGACGTACTCGACCGGTGCGAGCGGCTGGTGGCCGGCCGGCCCGAGGTGGAACTGCTGTCGGTGCGACGGCGCCTCCACGGCGACGACGACTGACCAGACCACGCCAGATCACGCCAGACCACGCAAGATCACGCAAGAGAAGAAAGAACGGGAGACGGACCAGTGGCCGACAACGCGCGGGCGAAAAGGCTGGCGGACCTCATCCGAGAGGTGGTGGCCCAGAAGCTGCAGCGCGGGATCAAGGACCCGCGGCTCGGCTCGCACGTCACCATCACGGACACCCGGGTCACGGGTGACCTGCGGGAGGCGACCGTCTTCTACACGGTGTACGGGGACGACGAGGAGCGCAACGCCGCCGCGGCGGGCCTGGAGAGCGCCAAGGGCATCCTGCGCTCCGAGGTCGGCAAGGCGGCGGGCGTGAAGTTCACGCCGACCCTGGCCTTCGTCATGGACGCCCTCCCGGACACCGCCCGCAACATCGAGGACCTCCTCGACAAGGCGCGCCAGTCCGACGCCAAGGTGCGCGAGGCGTCCGCGGGCGCCGCGTACGCCGGCGAGGCCGATCCCTACCGCAAGCCGGAAGAGGACGAGGCCGCCGAGGGCGACGAGACGGACGACAGCGCTAAATGACCGAGAAGCACACCACGCCCGACGGCCTTGTCATCGTCGACAAGCCGTCGGGTTTCACCTCGCACGACGTCGTCGCCAAGATGCGGGGCATCGCCCGGACGCGGCGCGTCGGGCACGCCGGCACGCTCGACCCGATGGCGACGGGCGTCCTGGTCCTCGGTGTGGAGCGGGCGACCAAGCTCCTCGGGCACCTCGCCCTCACCGAGAAGGAGTACCTGGGCACCATCCGGCTCGGGCAGACCACCCTGACCGACGACGCCGAGGGCGAGATCACGAGGTCCGTGGACGCCTCGAAGGTCACCCGGGAGGCGATCGACGCCGGCATCGCCGAACTGACCGGCGAGATCATGCAGGTGCCGTCCAAGGTCAGCGCCATCAAGATCAACGGCGTGCGCTCCTACAAACGGGCGCGCGAGGGCGAGGAGTTCGAGATCCCCGCCCGCCCCGTCACCGTCTCCTCGTTCTCCGTGTACGACGTCCGC
This sequence comes from Streptomyces sp. NPDC056128, assembly GCF_042263835.1. NCBI lineage: Bacteria > Bacillati > Actinomycetota > Actinomycetes > Kitasatosporales > Streptomycetaceae > Streptomyces > Streptomyces sp. NPDC056128. The sequence goes on from NZ_JBHJVQ010000019.1 coordinate 100,825, forward strand.
GACGCCGTCGCCGAGGACGGCACCCCGGTGCTGGACCTGGTGGTCTCGGTGGTCTGCTCCTCCGGTACCTACATCCGGGCGCTCGCGCGCGACCTGGGCGCCGGTCTCGGCGTCGGTGGTCACCTCACCGCGCTGCGCCGCACCCGGGTCGGGCCCTACAAGCTCGACACCGCCCGGACGCTGGACCAGCTCCAGCAGGAGCTGACCGTCATGCCCGTCGCGGACGCGGCCGGCGCCGCCTTCCCGCGCTGGGACGTCGACACCAGGCGGGCCAAGCTGCTCACCAACGGGGTCCGGCTGGACATGCCCGAGGTCTACGCGGGCGCCGGTGCCGTCGCCGTCTACGGACCCGAGGGCGGACTGCTCGCGCTCGTCGAGGAGCACAAGGGCAAGGCGAAGAGCCTGGCCGTCTTCGGCTGAGCCGACGCGCCGTCGGCGTCCGCCCGTGGAGCGGCGATCACGGGGACTTCACTGTCGCCGCTCCACGGTCCCCCCTCGGTTCCCCCGCCTCCTAGGGTGTATCCAACCGTCCCCTCCTGTTCACCCGTCCGGGCAGGCGCTCGGAGTGAACCGGGGGAGTGGAAGGGGGCGCGTTCGCCAGGGGATCTGTCCCGCTGATCATCACGCGCCTACCGTCGAACACACGGCACGGGTGTACGGCGGGGAGGTTCGGCGATGGCGTCGAGGAACCGGTCCCGGGAGGCGGCGGGCGGCAGGGCGGGACCGGGTTCGCGGGACGGAGCCCGGGACGCGCGCGGAGGGCCCCCGGCCCGGGTGGCCGATCCGGCCCGGCACGCGCCCGACGACGCCCTGGTCCAGGTGCACGACCTCGCCGGACGCCCCCGCGGCACGGGATTCGTCGCCGACCACCACGGCACCGTGCTCACCAGCCACGAAGCGGTCGACGGCCTCTCCCGGCTGGTCCTGCGCACCGCCGGGGACCGGCGCCGCGTGGTCGCCGCCGCCGACGTGACCCCGCTGCCCGCCCTCGGCCTGGCCCTGGTCCGCACCGAGGGACTGGGCGTCCGCCCGCTGCCCGTCACCCCGCGGGACCGCGTCGAGGCCGGCACCTACGTGCGCATCGCCGCCGGCGGCTGGCGCGAGGCCCGCGTCCTGGGCACCACCGACGTGACCTACACGGCCACCGACCGCTTCCACCTCCTCGGCGACGCGCTGGAACTGGCCTGCGGCACCTCCGGGCGGGACGCGCTGCGGCTGGGCGGCGGGGCGGCCGGCGGTCCCGTCCTCGACATCGAGACCGGCGCCGTCCTGGGTGTCCTCGGCACCGCGCTCAGCTCCGGGCACAGCGACGTCGGCTTCGCCGTGCCGCTGCGCCACACGGACACGGGCCCGCTCGCCGCCCTCCTCGCCGAGAACGCCGCGACGGTCCCGGCCTACGGGGCCGATCTCAACCTCGCGGGTGTCCTCGCCCTCACGGCGACCTCGGTCGGGCAGGACGGTCCGCGGGGCGCGTCGGGGGAGTGCGGGGACGCCCGCGCGGTGGAGGGCTCCGGGCCGTCCGGCGGCGCACCCTCGGTGGAACCGGTGGTGAAGCCGGTCGAACGGCCCGCGGTGACCCGCGCGTTCACCGCCTTCGCCGCGAGCCGCGCCGGCGTACTGGGCCTGGTCGGCGCGCCGGGCAGCGGCCGTACGACCGAGCTGGCGGCCCTCGCCGCCCGCCGCTCCCGGGGCCCCGCACCGGCACCCACGCTGTGGCTGCGCGGCGCCGACCTGTGCGACGAGGACATGTCGCTGGCGGACGCCGTGCGCCGGACGCTGGACCGGGCCGCCCGCATCGTGGCCGCCTCGGACCGCGCCCGCCCCGACGACCTCGGAGACATCGCCCCGGAACGCCTCGCCCACCTGGCCCGCACCGCCGGACGGCCCCTCCTCCTCCTGCTCGACGGCCCCGAGGAGATGCCGCCCGTCCTCGCCCACCGCCTCCCCGAGTGGACCGAGGGCACCGCGGCCTGGCTGGGGGAGACGGGCATCCGCCTGGTCATCGCCTGCCGCGCGGAGTACTGGGAGCACGCGGGAGCGGAGTTCCCCCGGGACCTGCTGTACGGCCCGGCACCCGAGGACCGTCCCGCCGCACCGATTGCGGCGGACGACGCCGGGAGGCCGCTGTGGGCGACGCCGGGGGCGGCACGCCAGGGCGGGGCTGCCGTACCGGTGCCGTACTGGGCGGCGGGGTCCAGGCCAGCGGTCGCCCAGGGCGGGGCTGCCGCACCCGTGCCGTCCTGGGCGGCTGACGGGGGACGCGGGTCGGCCGGTGCCGTGCCATCGTCCGGGGCGGCGGGGGCCGGACCGGGGCCGTGTCCGCCGGTCTCTACGTCCGCGGCACCTTGGTCGTCGGCGGCGCCCGTGGGGGATCCCGGGGCCGGGACGGCGGTCGTCCAGGGCGGGACTGCCGTACCCGTGCCGTCCTGGGCGGCTGCCGAGGGACGCGTGTCGGCCGGTGCCGTGCCGTCGGCGGGGGCCGGACCTGGATCGTGTCCGCCGGTCCCGGCGTCCGCGGCGCCTTGGTCGCCGGCGGCGCCCATGGGGGATCCCGGGGCCGGGGCGGTGGTCGTCCAGGCCGGGGCCGCCGTACCCGTGCCGTCCTGGGCGGTTGCCGGGGCGCGCCCGTCGGCCGGGGCGGTGGGGGCCGGAGCCGGGCCCTGGGCGCCGAGTCCGGCATCCACCGGTCCCCGGTCGTCGATGCCGCCCCTGGGAGGCCGCGGGGCCGGGACGGCGGTCGGCGTACCCCGGTCGGGGTTCGGCGGCGTGGGGTCGGCCGCCCCCGGGCCGTTGCTGCCGCCCTGCGTTCCGCTCGGTGACCTGGGTGACGAAGAGGCCCGGGAGGCGCGCGCCCGCCACGGTGTCACGGACGGCGCCCTCGTCGCCCCCGACGACCGGCACCCCCTCACCCTGCGCCTGCTCGGTGAGGTCCACGTCGGCCTCGACGTGCCTGGGTCGCCCGTCGACCGGGACGAGGTCTTCCAGGCGTACCTGGACCTCACGTGCCTGCGCGTCGCGACCCGCCTGGCCGGGGAGAACGGCCTGCGTGGCACCGCCGTACGCCGTCTCGCGGCGAAGGTCTCCGGGCAGGTCCACGAGGCCGCCCGGCGCAGTCTCGGCCCCGGACAGGGCGCGCTGGACCGGGAGTCCTTCGAGACGCTGTTCCCGTGGGGGCCCGCCCCGGCGAGGCTCGGCGGCGGCACCGGCTGGGCGTCGGCCGTGCTCGCCGAGGGCCTCCTCGTCCCCGCGGGCCCCGGCTACCGCTTCGCGCACGAGGAGCTGGCCGACTGGATCCAGGGCGTCCACCTCGACCTGGACGAGGCCCTGCGCGCCCTCGTCCACCGCCGCGGCAGCCCGCACGCCACACACGACCCGCACACCCTCCCCGTGCCCCACCACCGCATCGGCCCCGTCGTCGAGGCCGTCCTGCTCCTCGCCCGGCAGCACGGCGTCCTCCAACTCGCCCTGACCCTCGAGGAGCTGGTGAACGCCCTCGACGCCGACCCTCACTCCTGGTGGGCCCCCCGGCTGCTCACCCGCGTCCTCGCGCGCGTGCCCGACGCGACGCCGTACACGGAGGTGCTGCGGCTCCTCGCCGACGGCCTCGCGGAACGGCGCGGAGAGGGACGGCCGGCGCCGGCGGAGTTCGGACCCGCGTTCTGGACGGGCCTGCGGCTGCCCGAGGCCACCCGGCTGGACCTGCTGCGCCGCCTGGTCCTCGCCGACGGCCCCCCGAGCGAACCGGGCCCCCGCCACCTCGACACCGTCGCGGCCCTGCTCACCGCCGCCCCCGGGGCCGTACAGCCGCTGCTCGTCCGCTGGTTCGACGACGACCGGCCGCTGCCCGCCACCCCGCACGCCACCGTCGCGACGGCCGCGCAGGCGCTGCTGCACACCCACCGCCACCGCGGCCTGGACGGACTCACCGAGGTCCTCGTCGACAGCACCCACCGGCGCGCCGACGAGCTGCTCGCCGTCCTGGCCGAGGAGGAACCCTCGGCCCTGTGCCGGGCCGTCGAGCGGTGGGCGCGCGACGAGCGCCCCGAGCGGCGGAGCGCCGCCGTCACCCACGGCCTGCGCACCGCCCCGCACTCCCGCACCGCCGCCGACCGCACCCTGCTCCGGCACGCCGCCCTCGTCCTGCTCGCCGGACCCGCCGACAGCCCGCTGCACGGCGGCGCGCTCGCCCTGCTCGTGCACGACCCGGACAGCCGCGAACGCCACCTCCCGAGGGCACTGGACCACTTCGCGGCCGGCGACCCCCACCTCCCGCCGAGCGCGGTGGCCACCGCCCTGCCCACCCATCCGGAAGCCGTCCTCGAGGCCTTCCGGGCCCGGCTGCGCGGCCCCGACGCGGGGGAGGCGCTGCGCGTGCTCGCCGACGCCACCACACCCGCGCTGGCCCGCCGGGTCGCCGCCCTCGTGGCGCGAGCCGTCGCGGACCGCCCCGAGACCGCCGGACACCTGGCCGCCTACGTCGACCGGCGCCTGGACCGGGACCCCGCCGACCGCGCCGTACTCCTCCCCTTCGTCACCCCTCTCCTCGACGACGGCCCCGAGCCCGCGCGGGCCGCCCTCGCCGGTGTCCTCCCCGCCGACGGCACCGCCGCGACCGGCCCGCTCCGCCGGGAACTGCGCGAGCACCTCCTCGCCCACGAGCAGGCCCCCGCCGTGCTGGAAGCGCTGCTGTACGCGGCCGCCCGGTGCACCGGTGAGGACCAGCGCGCCCTCGTCCACCGCACCGGTCTCCTCCTCGTCCGTACACCCGACGGAGCCACCCGTTTCGACCGCGGGCTGGTCGACCTGGCCCGTCACCTCCCGGGCTTCGCCACCCGGCTGACCGGCTGGCTGGCCGACGCGCCGCCGGACTGGGCCGCGCTGGTCGGCCCCAGCGCGCGCCGCACGATCGAGAACCTCGCGGGAGCCCGGGTCCCCGCCTGACCCCGGCCCGGACGGCATGGCACCCTTAGACCTGCGTAAGGGTCACCACCGGACCCACCGAGATCACGGAAACCACCAAGGAGCAGACACAGTGCAGCGCTGGCGTGGCTTGGAGGACATCCCCGAGGACTGGGGACGCAGCGTCGTCACCATCGGCTCCTACGACGGCGTCCACCGCGGGCACCAGCTGATCATCAAGCACGCCGTGGACCGCGCCCGCGAGCTGGGCGTCCCCGCCGTCGTCGTCACCTTCGACCCGCACCCCAGCGAGGTCGTCCGCCCCGGCAGCCACCCGCCCCTGCTCGCCGCGCACCACCGCCGTGCCGAACTGATGGCGGACCTGGGCGTGGACGCGGTGCTGATCCTGCCGTTCACGACGGAGTTCTCGAAGCTCTCCGCGGCGGACTTCGTGGTGAAGGTCCTGGTCGACCGGCTGCGCGCCAAGGCGGTCGTCGAGGGCCCCAACTTCCGCTTCGGCCACAAGGCCGCGGGCAACGTGGACTTCCTCACCGAGCAGGGCAAGGTCTACGACTTCGAGGTCGAGGTCGTCGACCTGTACGTGACCGGTGACGCGGGCGGCGGCGAGCCGTTCTCCTCCACCCTGACCCGCCGCCTGGTCGCCGAGGGCGACGTCGGGGGCGCCGCGGAGATCCTGGGCCGCCCGCACCGCGTGGAGGGCGTGGTCGTGCGCGGCGCCCAGCGAGGGCGCGAGATGGGCTTCCCGACGGCCAACGTCGAGACCCTCCCGCACACCGCGATCCCGGCCGACGGGGTCTACGCCGGCTGGCTGCACGCCCAGGGCGAGGCGATGCCGGCCGCGATCTCGGTCGGCACCAACCCGCAGTTCGAGGGCACCGAGCGCACGGTGGAGGCGTACGCCATCGACCGCGTGGACCTCGACCTGTACGGCCTGCACGTGGCCGTCGACTTCCTCGCCTTCGTACGCGGCCAGGCGAAGTTCGAGACGCTGGACGCGCTCCTTGAGCAGATGGGCCAGGACGTCCAGAGGTGCCGCGAGATCATCGCGGCGTCGGACGTCCACCGCCCCTGAGGTTCAGCCAGGCCGGACGGTCGCCTCGTCGCCCGCTCCGGCCGTCGGCCGCTCCGCTCGTGACCGCGCCCAGTGGCAGGCGACCTGGGCCTCGTCGCCGCCGGACAGGATCTCCAGCTCCCCGTGCCGGCACGCGTCGGCCACCCCGGCCCGCTCCGCCTCACCGCCGGCCAGCACCTGGCAGCGGACGTGGAAGCGGCAGCCGGAGGGGATGAACGACGGGTCCGGGGGCTCGCCGGTGAGCACGACCGGCGTGCCCGGCGCCTCCGGCAGGACCGACAGCAGCGCCTGCGTGTACGGATGCCGCGGTGCCGTCAGCACCTGTTCCACCGGGCCCGTCTCGACGATCCGGCCGAGGTACATCACCGCCACCCGGTCGGCGATGTTCCAGGCCAGGCCCAGGTCGTGGGTCACGACCAGCGCCGACAGGCCCAGTTCGGTGCGCAGCCGCAGCAGCAGCGCGAGGATCTCGCCGCGTACCGACGCGTCGAGGGAGGCCACCGGCTCGTCCGCGACGAGGAGTTCCGGCTCCAGGACCAGCGCGCCCGCGATGACCACCCGCTGCCGCTGGCCGCCGGACAGCTCGTGCGGGTAGCGCAGGAAGAACCGCTCGGGTGGCCGCAGTCCGGCCCGGGACAGGGCCTCGGCGACCGCCGTCCGCTCGTCCCCCGCGTGACCGTGGATGCGCAGGCCCTCGGCGACGATGTCGTACACCGTGTGCCGCGGGTTGAGCGAGCCGCTCGGGTCCTGGAGGACCAGCTGGGCCCGCTTGCGGTACGCCTTCAGCGCGCGGCCCGAGCGGGCGAGCGGGGCGCCGTCGAAGGTGACCCGGCCCCCGGTCGGCGGGACCAGGCCGAGCAGGGAACGCGCGAGGGTCGTCTTGCCGCAGCCCGACTCGCCGACCAGCGCGACGATCTCACCCCGTCGGATGTCGAGGTCGACCCCGTCCACGGCCCGCGCGTCGGCGGCCCCGCGCCGGCCGGGAAACGTGACGTGCAGCCCCTGGACGCTCAGCAACGGGGGTGTGGTGCTCGTCATGGGCTGCTGCTCCTCACTCCGTCGTTCGTCACGGCGCCGCCGGAGGGACTGGCGGCTGCCTCGGTGCTGCCGGGCGCTCCGCCGTCCCCCGCGCCCACGTGGACGCAGGCCGCCCGGCGCCGCGTTCCCGCCTCGCGCAGTGCCTGGTCCTCGGTGGCGCAGAGGTCCAGGGCGACCGGGCACCTCGGGTGGAACGCGCAGCCGGAGGGCACCGCCGCCGGGTCGGGCGGGTCGCCGGGCAGGCCGCGGGGCGCGAACCGCGAGGCCGGGTCGCCGATCGTCGGGAAGGCCGCGGACAGCGCCCGGCCGTACGGATGCCGGGCGTCCTCGTAGACCTGCCGGGCCGGGCCCTCCTCGACCACCCGGCCCGCGTACATCACCGCGAGGCGGTCGCAGGTGTCGGCCAGCACGGCGAGGTCGTGGCTGATCATGATCAGGCCGACGTTCTGCTCGCCCACCAGGCCCTCGATCAGTCGCAGGATCTGCGCCTGGATCATCACGTCGAGCGCCGTGGTCGGCTCGTCGGCGACGATCAGACGCGGGTCGCAGGCGAGCGCCATCGCGATCATCACGCGCTGCCGCTGCCCGCCGGACAGCTCGTGCGGGTAGGCGCTCGCCCGGGACGCGGGCAGCCCCACCTGCTCCAGCAGCTCGCCCGTCTTCTTGCGCGCGCCGGCCGCCGTGGCCCCGCGGTGCAGCAGGACGGGCTCGGCGATCTGGTCACCGATGCGGTGCACGGCGTTCAGGGAGTGCATCGCGCCCTGGAAGACGATCGACGCCCCCGCCCAGCGCACCGCCCGCAGCCGGCCCCACTTCATGGTCAGCACGTCCTCGCCGTCCAGCAGGATCTCCCCGCCGGTCCGGGCGCCGGGCGGCAGCAGCCGCAGCAGCGCCAGTGCCAGCGTGGACTTGCCGCAGCCGGACTCGCCCGCGATGCCGAGCTTCTCGCCCGCGTCGAGGCGCAGGTCGACCCCGCGCACGGCGGCCGCGCCACCGGCGTACGTCACCTTCAGGTCCCGGACCTCCAGGAGACTCAACGGGACACCCCCAGCCTGGGATTGAGAACGGCCTCCACGGCACGCCCGCACAGCGTGAACGCCAGCGCCACGACCGCGATCCCGACGCCCGGCGGCACCAGGTACCACCAGTCGCCGGAACTCACCGACCCCGCCTCCCGCGCGTCCTGGAGCAGCCCGCCCCAGGACACCACCGTCGGGTCACCGAGCCCGAGGAAGGCCAGCGTCGCCTCGGCCAGGATCGCGGAGGAGATGATCAGGGTGGTCTGCGCGAGGACCAGCGGCATCACGTTGGGCAGCACGTGCCGGGTCATGATGTGCCAGTGCCCGCCCCCGAGCGCCTTCGCGCGTTCGATGTACGGCCGTGACTCCACCGCCAGCGTCTGCGCCCGCACCAGCCGCGCCGTGGTCGGCCACGTGGTCACACCGATCGCCAGCACGATCGTGGCGAGGGAACGGGACATGACCGTCGCCAGCACGATCGCCAGCACCAGCGTCGGCATCACCAGGAACCAGTCCGTGATCCGCATCATCACCGTGGCGTACCACCCGCGGAAGTGCCCGGCCGTGATCCCGATGACCGCGCCGATCGCCACCGACAGCGCGGCCGCGAGCAGCCCGACGAGCAGGGAGACGCGCGAGCCCCAGATCAGCAGGCCGAGCAGGTTCCGCCCGAACTGGTCCGTGCCCAGCGGGAACTGGCCGCTCGGACTCTCCAGCGGCTGCCCCGGCGCGTCGGTCACGCTGTCCACGTCCGACCCGACCGTCAGCGGCGCGGTCAACGCGACCAGCACGAACAGCGACAGCGCCGCCAGCCCGAAAAGGCCTGCCCGGTGTCTGCGGTACTCCTTCCAGAAGCGCGAGACGGAGGCACGGCGCCGCCGCCGGGCGAGCGCGCGCGGACTGGGCGCGCCCGCCTTCCCGGAGGGTTCCGCAGGGGTCTCGGTGGTCTCGGCGGTCATCGGCCCACCCTCGGGTCGAGCAGCGGATACAGGAGGTCGGCCAGCGTGTTCATCAGGATCACCGCCGCGGCGAAGACGAAGAACAGCCCCTGCACCAACGGCAGATCGGGCACGCTGAGCGCCTGGTAGAACAGCCCGCCGAGCCCCGGCCAGGAGAAGACGGTCTCGACGAGGATGACACCCGCCACGGTCCTGCCCAGGTTGACGAAGACCAGCGTCACCGTCGGCAGCAACGCGTTGGGCACGGCGTGCCGGCGCCGCACGAGGTCGTCCCTGAGCCCCTTGGCCCGCGCGGTCGTCAGATAGTCGCCGCCCATCTCGTCCAGCAGCGCCGACCGGGTGACCAGCAGCGTCTGCCCGTACTCCACGGCGACCAGCGTCACCACGGGGAGGACGAGATGGTGGGCGACGTCGAGCACGTAGGCGAAGCCCTCCTCGCCGCCCGACTCCATGCCGCCGGTCGGGAACAGGCCCGGGATCGGGTCCACGCCGACCGACAGGACGATGATGAGCAGCAGCCCCAGCCAGAAGGACGGGATGGAGTAGAGCGTCAGCGCGAGACCGGTGTTGAGCCGGTCGCCCAGCCCGCCGTGCCGCCACGCCGACCGGGTGCCGAGGAAGGCACCCAGCGCGGTGTAGATCACGAAGGCCGTGCCGGTGAGCAGCAGCGTGTTCGGCAGCGCCTCGACGATCTTGTCGACGACCGGCGCGTGGAACTGGTACGACGTGCCGAGGTCCCCGCTCAGCGCCTTGAGGCAGTAGTCCGTGAACTGCTGCCACATCGGCAGGTCGAGCCCGAACTCCTCCCGGTAGACGGCGAGCTGCTCGGCCGAGACCGGGCGCCCGCCGGTCATGAACTTCACCGGATCGCCGGGGATCAGCCGGAACAGGAAGAAACTGGTGACCAGGACGGCGAACAGGGAGACGACCGCCCCGCCCAGCTTCCCCGCCACGTACCGCGGATACCCACTGCCCCCGCGCCGCGACGGCCCGGACGGCCGCTTGCCGAGCGCGGCGCCGGTCGCGGCGAGGGGCGAGTCGGGGGGCGCGGAGTCCGTCGCGCTACTCACGGTCGTCCGCCGTCGCCCGGCGGCGGACGGCGAAGAGCACCCCGAGGCCGGCGAGGACGACGACACCCGCGACGATCCCGATCACCATGCCCGTCGACGACGAACTCCCCGAGGAGTCACCGGAGTCCGCGGGGACGGCCGACCACCAGCTCCAGTACCCGTCCTGGCCGTAGATGTTGCCCGCGTCGGACGGCATGGTGGTGATCGACTTGATCTGGTCCGTGCGGTACGCCTCGACCGCGTTCGGATACGCCATGACGTTCATGTAGCCGGTGTCGTAGAGCCGGGACTGCATCTGCTTGACGAGGTCCGCGCGCTTGCCGGCGTCGTACTCGCCCAACTGGCGTGCGTACAGGTCGTCGTACTTCTTGTCGCAGATGAAGTTGTCGGTGGCGCCGGTGTCCTTGGGCGTCGCCGGGAGCGCCGCGCAGGTGTGGATGGAGAGCACGAAGTCCGGGTCGGGGTTGACGGACCAGCCGTCGAAGGCGAGGTCGTACTTGCCGGCCAGCCAGGGGTCGGTCACGTTGTCGAGGCAGTTGAGGGTGATCGAGATGCCGAGTTCGCCCCACCACTCCTGGAGGTACTTGCCGACCGCCTTGTCGTTCGGGTCGGTGGCGTGGCACAGGACGCGGTAGTTCAGCGGCTTGCCGTCCTTGCCGACGCGCTTGCCGTCGGCGTTCTTCTTGTAGCCCGCCTCGTCCAGCAGCCGGGCCGCCTCGGCCGGGTCGTACGCCAGCTCCTGCTCGGCCGTCGGCTCGTAGAAGTACTGCGAGAAGCGCGGCGGGATGTAGCCCGCGCCCTCGACCGCGTGCCCCTGGAACACCTTGTCGACGATCGCCTTGCGGTCCACCGCCATGAACAGCGCGTTCCGCACCCGCTGGTCGAGGAGCGAGGGATGGCCGTCACCGAACTTCGTGCCGTCCTTCGCCCGGGCGCCCGGGTTGGTGGCGAGGGCGTAGAAGCGGCGGCCGGGGGCGTCGTTGACGCGGATGTTCTCCTCGCCCTTGAGGGAGTCGGCCTGGGCGGGCGTCAGGGACGGCGACCCGGCCACGAACGACACCTCGCCCTTGCGCAGGGCGGCGACGGCGGCGTCCTGGTCCTTGTAGTAGCGGAAGACCAGGTTGTCGAACTTGGGGGCGCCCCGCCAGAAGTCCTTGTTGGCCTTCAGCCGCACATAGCTGTCCGGCTTGTAGTCCGTGAGGATGAACGGCCCGTTGCCGACGATCGGGAAGTCCTTGTCGTTGTTGAACTTCGAGAAGTCCCCGACCTTCTCCCAGACGTGCTTGGGCACGATCGGTACGTCCAGCGCGGTCATCGTGGCCTGCGGCTTCTTCAGCCGGATCACCAGCTGGGTCGGGCTGGGCGCGGTGACCTTCTCGAAGTTGCCGACGAAGCTGCCGTTGGCGGTGGCGGCGGCCGGGTCGGTCATCATCTTGTTGAACGTCCACGCCGCGTCCTCGGCGGTGGCCTGCTGCCCGTCCGACCACTTGGAGTCGGAGCGGATCGTGTACGTCCAGGTCAGCTTGTCGGACGACGCCTTCCACTCGGTCGCCAGACCCGGTATGACGTGGTTGTCCTTGGCGTCGTAGTTGGTCAGGTACTCGTACGTCAGCTTGTGGATGCTCGTGCTGAGCAGGCGTACCGCCAGGAAGGGGCTGAGCGAGTCGACGCTCTGCGCCACGGCGACGGTGAGCGTCTTGTCGCCGCCCCCGTCGCCCTCCCCGGCCGTGGCCGCGGGGGCGACCGCCCCCGACGTGAGGAGCAGCGCGCAGGCGCCCGCCGCGGCGACGAGCCGGGCTCTCCACCTGCGGGGGGCGGTACGTCCACTGCCGTGCTGATCGTGTGTGCTCATGACTACCTGACCTCGCGTCATCGCACGCGGGAACGCCGGGCGTCCCCGCGTGAGGCGGGCTTGAACAGTGGTGAACGCGGAATGAAGTGTGTGTCTACCAGCGGCAGTCTGCGCGCGTCAACGGTCCGTCAAACCCCATGTGGCCTGCGGAAACGGCGAGTTGACCAACCCGTCACTCTCATTGGCACAGACCTCTGGCGCCTCCCTGGTGAGAGCCTGACGCCCGCGTTTCACCGGTTCCGCCCGCGCACACGCGAAGGCCCGCGCCGTCCGGGACGACGCGGGCCTTCGGGAGCTCCGGCGGGCTACTGCTGCGGCGGGGGAGGAGGCGTCTGCCCCTGCTGCGGATATCCGTACCCGGGCTGGGCATGGGGCTGCGCATGGGGCTGCCCGGGCTGGGGGTAGGGCTGCCCCGGCTGCTGCTGCGGGAGCTGCCCGGGCTGCTGCGGGGGCACCTGCCCCGGCTGCTGCGGGTACGGCTGGCCGGGGTGCTGGGGGTAGGGCTGGCCGGGCTGCTGCGGATAGGCCTGGCCGGTCTGGGGGTGACCCGGCTGGGGCTGACCCGGCATCGGCTGCTGCTGGCCCGGCATCGGCGGGGCGGCGACCGGCGGCGGGTTGCCGTCGGACGTCCACAGGCCGTGCGACTGCTGGTGGCGGACGAAGTCCTCGGCGACCATCGCCGCGAGGTTGAAGTACGACTCCCGCACCTTCGGCCGCATCATGTCGAGGTCGACCTCCGCACCGGCGGACAGGTGCTCGTCGAAGGGGACCACGACGACGCCCCGGCACCGGGTCTGGAAGTGCCCCACGATGTCGTCGACCTTGATCATCTTGCCGGTCTCGCGGACTCCGGAGATGACCGTGATCGACCGGGACACCAAGTCGGCGTACCCGTGCGCGGACAGCCAGTCCAGCGTCGTACTGGCACTGCTCGCACCGTCCACGGAGGGCGTGGAGATGATGATCAGCTGGTCGGCGAGGTCGAGCACGCCGCGCATCGCGCTGTAGAGGAGCCCGGTGCCCGAGTCGGTGAGGATGACCGGGTACTGCTTGCCGAGCACGTCGATCGCGCGCCGGTAGTCCTCGTCGTTGAACGTGGTGGACACGGCCGGGTCGACGTCGTTGGCGATGATCTCGAGACCGGACGAGGCCTGCGAGGTGAACCGCCGGATGTCCATGTACGAGTTGAGGTGCGGGATCGCCTGCACGAGGTCACGGATGGTGGCCCCGGTCTCGCGGCGCACGCGGCGGCCGAGTGTGCCGGCGTCCGGGTTGGCGTCGATCGCGAGGATCTTGTCCTGCCGCTCGGTGGCGAGCGTGGAGCCGAGGGCGGTGGTGGTGGTCGTCTTGCCGACACCGCCCTTGAGGCTGATGACGGCGATGCGGTAGCAGGACAGCACCGGGGTGCGGATCAGATCCAGCTTCCGCTGCCGCTCGGCCTCCTCCTTCTTGCCGCCCAGCTTGAACCGCGAACCGCCGGCCGCCGGACGGCTGCTCTTCGCCTTCTGCCGCTTGTTGTTGAGCAGCCGGTCGGACGACAGCTCCACGGCCGCGGTGTACCCGAGCGGCGCGGCACCCGGGTTGGTGGGCTGACGCTGGTCGTGCTGCATGGGCTGCGGCCAGGCGGCCCCGAGCCGGGGGTCGACGGGCTGCTGCGGAGGCTGCGGGGCGTCCGGCTGCTGCGGGTACTGGTGCTGCGGCGCCGGCTGCTGGGGGTGCGGCTGGGGTGCCTGAGGCTGCTGGGGGATGTGGGGCTGCTGCGGTGCCTGGGGGTGCTGGTGCTGCTGCGGCTGGTAGTCGGGCTGACCGGGCTGGTTCGGCTGACCGGGCACACCGGGCTGGCCCGGCTGACCGGGCTGCATCGCCTGCGGCGGCTGGGGTGTCTGGGGTGGTGCCTGCGGTGCCTGGCCCGGCTGCGGCATCGGCTGGGCGGGCGGGACCTGCGGGGCGTAGCCCTGCGGGGTCGCCTGCGGCGCGACCGGCGGAACCTGAGCGGCGTCGGGCTGCGCCTGCCCGTGCGGTGCCTGCGGGAACCCGTAGGCACCGGGCTGGGCGGGGGAGGGCGGCTGGGGAGGCTGCGCGGCGGCCTGCGGGAAGCCGTAACCGCCGTCGGTCGCGGGAGTGGGAGCGCCGCCGGGCTGCTGGACCGGCGGCTGCGGTGCCGGAGGGGTGGCGCCGGGCTGCGGGAAGCCGTAGCCGCCATCGGTCGCGGGAGTGGGAGCGCCGCCGGGCTGCTGGACCGGCGGCTGCGGTGCGGGAGGCGTGGCGCCGGGCTGCGGGAAGCCGTAACCGGCCTGCGGAGCGGGCTGCGCGGGCGGCGGGTTCCACGCGGCGGGCGCCGGCTGCGGAGCCTGCGGCTGGAACGGCGGCTGCTGGGCCGGTACGGCGGGCTGCTCCGGGGCGCCGGGTGCCGGCTGCGCGGGCCACTGGTGGGCCGGGGCGGGTGCGGCCGGCGGGTACGACGGAGGCACCGGCGGCATCCCACCCTGTGCCGCGGGCGGCGCGTCCTCAGGGACGGCGTCCTGCGGGACGTCGTCCTCGGGAGCGGCATCGCCGGGCACGGAGTCCTCGGGCTCGTCCACCGCGGGGACGCTGTCCTCGGGCTCGGGCTCGGACACCTCGTCGGCGACCTCGCCGACAGCGGCGTCGTCCGTACCGTCCGTGTCCTCCTCGGCGTCGCCGGTCTCGGAACGCTCGGCGTCCTCGTCCTCCGGTTCCACGGCGTCGTCGTCGGTGTCCGTGCCGGCATCCGCGGCGGCGCGCTCGGCGATCTCCCGCTGGAGAGCGGCCGCGGAGAAGCGCATGGTCGCGCCGCTCTCAAGATCACCGTTGGCGGGCTCGGGCTCGGGCTCGGGCGCTGGCTCCGGCTCGGGCTGCGGTTCAGGCTCGGGCTGCGGCTCCGGTTCGGTTTCGGGCTCCGGCTCCGGAGCCGGCGGGGCAGCCGGCGCCTGGAGCTGGAACCCTCCGGCCGGGAAGCTCGGCACGGCCGTGGGGGAGCTGAAATCCGCACTCGGGGCGGGCGCGGGCGCGGCCTCCGGCGCCTGCACCTCCGGCTCGGGCTCAGGCGCCGACTCCGGTTCGGGCCGCGCCGACGGCTGCTGCGGCGGCTGCGGCTCGAACCCGCTCCCGACCGGCAGCCGCGGCACACCGGTCGGCCCCCCGGCAGGCGGCGCGGGCGGCGTGAAGGGCGCCCCGGGCCCGGGCGGCGGAGGCGGCGTGTACGGCGCACCCGGCGCGGGAGCCGGAACGGCGGAAGGCCCGCCGGCCGGCGCCGCGTGCGGCGGAGGCGTCAGCCCCGGCAACGGCGGAACCGGACCACGGGGAGCAGGCGGAGCGGAGGGCGAGGCCGGAGCGGCAGAATCGGAGGCACCGGACGAACCGGACGACGAACCGGCCCCCGCCCCCTCGTCCTCCTGCCCCGATTCACTGGACGCGTTCTGCGTGTACCAGGCGGGCGGCGCGTAGTCGATGGTGAACTCGCCGGTCGTCTCGATCGAGGACTCCGCGTCGGGCTGGTCATCGCCGGGTGTAGCCCAGCCCCCGCGGTTCCCGTCCCGGTCGCTGCTCACAGTTCCTCCTGGTGTGGTCGAGCACCCTCAAGCCGTGCTGGGGCGACCCTTGCTTGTCATTCGAAGTTGTCCAAGGCCGTTCGAGGTCGTCCGATGAACCGGCTCTTCCCCCTGAGACGCCGACGCCCCCTCCACGGGTTCTCGTGTCGCGCCCGACACCAGCCTAATCACCACGAGCCCCGCCCCGGCAGCCCCCGCCCTCCCTCGAAGTCCTGCCCATTGCGTCACAGTCGACTCGGAAGTGCCGCGGGCTTCATCTGATCGTCCCCGCACGGAGGATGACCCCGTCCGTCACCACCCGCTTCCAACGAGTGATCGTGAGCCCGGCATAGTTGGTACCGATCTCCGTCGTCCCGTCGCATGAATTCCTTGAGAACCGCCGGAATTCCCAGGAAGAGGAAGAGGCCCCGAGTGAGCTTCGGCCCGCCCCCGTCCATGCCCTCGGGCACCGCAACCGCAGCGGAGCCCACCGAGAGCCGGCATGGCCGCCACGACCCCGACGGCAGCGGCGGTGCAGGGGGGAAGGGCCGCCGGAAATCGCTGGTCGGGCTGCTCGCGGTGATCCTCGCCGGGGCATTGTGCACCGGCGGCTGGTTGCTGTGGGGACGCGGCAGCGGAGACTCCGAGGCGTCGGGCAAGTCGAGGGCTTCGGCCCCACAGGGCCCACTCGACGTCCGTGAGACCGACGAGAAGCGGCCCGCGAGCATCAACGGCAAGATGGCCTTCCGGTTCTCCGTGGACGACATGAAGCCCGGGGAACATGTGGAGATGCCCGGAATGTGGGCCACGGACCGCATCCTTGCCAAGGGCATCAACAAGACGCTCGTCGGCATGAGCATCGGCACCGACGCCGCGCCGGGCGACGAGAAGTGGCGGCTCGAACTCGACGGCCCGATCTGCGGTTACACACGCGATGTCACCGTCGACAACCGCACCGCCGTCCTCTTCCGGGCGAACGACTGGGCGGAGGAGGCCCTCTGCAACCAGGTCGCCTTCGTCGACCTCGACGACGGCCGCCTGCTGTGGCAGGACCGATTCCCTGTCTCCCAGTTGGGACGTGAGTCGGGCGACGCCACGGGCACCGACAAGGACCGGCCCGGCGTGGCCCTCGCGCACGGCACGGTCGCCGTCACCTGGGGCGGCGGCACCATCGGGTACGACATGAAGAACGGTGACACCCGGTGGTCCACGACGACCACCGCACCCTGTCAGGACATGGGCGTCGCCGGCGGCCGTGGACTGATCGTCCGGGAACGGTGCTGGAGCGGCGACGATCCCCTCTCTGTGGGAACCTGGCGTTCCACCACGTTCAAGCTGCGCAAGCTGGACCTGGCTACGGGCGCGGCCCTGTGGACGTATTCGGCCGCCGAGGGAGTCCGCAACCTCCACGTGCCCTCCGTCGAACCGGCGGTCGTCGCCGTCTCCGCCGGTGCCACCGGGATCACCGACCTCATCTCCCTCGACGACCAGGGCCGCAACCGTGCCACCATCAGTCTCCGCAACGGCGCCTATGTGGCCGACTGCTCGGACAGCGACTATCTCCTGATCGACGACTGCCCGACCATCGCCGTCGGACAGGACCAGGTCTTCATCCGCAGCAAGGACCAACTCGAGAAGCAGACGTCCAACTGGATCATCGGCTTCGACCTCGCCACGGGGGAGACCACCAAGAAGTTCGACTCCGGCCCGGGCGCCCTGCTCCACCCGGTGCGCATGAGCGGTGACCGGCTCCTCGCCCTGCGACTGAGCGACGACCACATCGCACCGAACGCACTCGTCGCCCTGGACCCGCGGACGGACGAGGAGGTGCCGTACCTCTACTTCGGCCTGCCCAGCGAGGCACAGCTGATGACGATGACGGACCAGAACGACATCGTCGTCCAGAACGGGCGCCTCTTCTTCGGCGTCAAGTCCGCGAACGGTCCCGCCGACGCCAAGACCAAGCAGTGGACCTACCTCGTGCTGGGCATCGGAAGCGGCGCGCCGCACACTTCCTGACGGGGCAGGCCGTCGATCTCACGGTTCACGTCACACGGCGTGACGACGTCCGTATCGTGAACTGCGACGGTGTGACTACAAGAAGTTACTGTCCGGGCCTTGTCCAGTCGTGTCCGGGCTTGTCGGGGCGGATGGCGCGGTAGTGCGGCGTTGAGACGATGCGGCACGACGGAGGGGCACGGGCATGGTGGCGGTCGACAGCGACGCGGGGCAGCTCAGGAGCGAAACGGACGAGCCGGGGTGGGAGGTCGACCCCGACGACGAGTGGGGCGTCGCGGTCATCGAGACAGTGGGGCGGCAGCTGAAGCTGCGGCGCGAGGCGGCGGGGATGCGGGCCCCTGACTTCGCGAAGGCTGTCGGGTACGGCGAGGACCTGGTCTACAAAATCGAGGGCGGGAAGCGGATTCCCCGTCCCGAGTACCTCGACAAGGCGGACGAACTGCTGGGGGCCGGCGGGCTGCTCGCGGCGATGAAGGAGGACGTGGCCAAGGTCCGGTACCCGAAGAGGGTGCGGGAGTTGGCGCAGTTGGAGGCCAAGGCGGTGGAAATCGGGCTGTACGTGGGCAGCAGCATCCCGGGTTTGCTCCAGACACCCGAGCACGCCCGTGCGTTGCTGGCGTGCTGGCAGCCCACCTACTCCGAAGAAGACCTGGAGCGCCGAGTGGCTGCTCGCATGGCCCGCCGGACGGTCTACGACCGGTGTCCCGCGCCCGCCCTCGGCTTCGTCCTGGAAGAGGCCACGCTCCGCCGCCGGGTCGGAGGCACAATGGTACGGCGGCAGCAGTTCGAACGCCTTCTGGAGGTGGGTCAGTTGGGCAACGTCACTCTTCAGGTGATGCCTATGGACAGCGGACCGCACTCCGGCATGGACGGCAGGATCGAGGTGCTGAAGTTCGCGGACGGGACGGCGGTGGGCCGCTCCGACGGCGCCTTCAACGGCCGTCCGATCCACGAGCCGAGGTTGCTGCGCATTCTCGAACTGCGGTATGGCACCATCCGGGCCCAGGCACTTCCACCGGGGGAGTCGCTGGCCCTCATCGAGCAACTGCTGGGAGAGACATGATCCGCAAGTCCACCGCCGGGGACGCCTCCGAACTGGCGTGGTTCAAGAGCAGCTACAGCGACGGCCCCGACGGTGACACCTGCGTCGAGATCGCCCACGCTCCCGGTGCCGTCCACATCCGGGACTCCAAGATCGCCGACGGCCCCCGTTTCGCGGTGGGCGGCGCGGCCTGGGTGGCCTTCATGACCCTCACCGTGTCCGACGTTGGCGCCGCGCGGGGTCGATGACACGTGCGGCAAAGAAGGGCGTGCCGCACACCGCGTGCCGCACGCCCCGCGTCCTACTCTGTGTCGCCCCCGGCGTCCCCCGCCGCCGGCTCCAGGTCGAACTCCCCGTCCCGCGCCCCGAGCACGAACGCCCGCCACTCCGCCTCCGTGTACCGCAGCACGGTGTCCGGGTCGAGCGACGACCGCATGGCCACGGCACCCTCGGGCAGGTAGGCGATCTCGACCCGCTCCTCGTGCTCCTCGGTGCCGGGCGCGCTGTGCCATTCGACGCCGGAGATGTCGAGGGCGTAGAGCTCGTCCCGCTCCCGGTCCTTGCGTGCTCGGAGTTCCTTGTCCTCGGCATCGGCCATCGCGGGTCCGGTCCTTCCTGCTGTGCCAACGAACTGTCCGGCTACCCTACTTGCTGCTCCTCTCCCGGCTCTGCGGTTCGCGCACGCTCTCATCAGGCAGGGAGTGATGGCCTTGTCGATTCCTTGACCTCTCGACTCCTCGAGATCTCGGCGTCTCGACTTCTTCAGCTGAAAGGCGTCCGCCGTGAGTTTCGGGCCCCCGCCCACCCCCTACAACCCACCCGGTCCGGACACCCGTTCCGGGCCACCGCCACGCGCTGGGCGCCGAAAGGCGGCCGCCGGCGTGGTCGCGGCCGTCGTGCTCGTGGCCCTGGCCACCGGGCTGTGGGCGTTCGGTCCGGGAGGGGGCGGCGGCGACTCCGCGTCGGCCGGGCGTCCGGTGGCCGCCCGCCAGGCACCGGACGACATCCGGGAGACCGTCGAGACACGGCCGCCGTCCCTGGAAGGCACTGCGGCCGTGTCGTACACGGAGACCCTCCGAACCGTCGGACAGAACGTCTCGGCGATGGGCACCTGGGCAACGGACAAGGTCTTCGCCAAGAGCTTCGGCAACGAGATCAAGGGCTTCCGGCTCGGCGGCTCCGAAGCGTCGAAGATCGCCTGGCGTCTCGCTCTCCCCGGCCCGCTCTGCGCGGTGACGCGCCACGTCAGCGCGGACGGCCGTACCGCCATCGCCTACGCAGGCGAAGGCGAAGGCGAAGGCGAAGACGCGGACGGCGGGCCGGACGCGGACCCGCTCACCCGTGCCTGCGACCGGCTCGCCGTGTTCGACATCGACACCGGTGAGAAGCTGTGGGACACGAAGCTCGCCGGCGCGGGCTCCTCCCTGGCCGTCAACGTGACGATGACGGACGGCACGGTCGTCGCCGCCTGGGGCCAGGGCTCGGCGGCGTACGAGCTGACCGGCGGGAAGCGGCTGTGGGCGGACACCGCGCCCTCGGCATGCGAGGACAAGGGCTTCGCCGGCGGCCGCGACCTTCTCGCCCTCCTCTCCTGCGGCGACTCGGCGGCCCCCACCTACCGCGTGGAGAAGATCGACCCGCGCACCGGCGACGCTCAGTGGACCTACCGGGTGGCGCGGGGTGTCAAGGACGTCTACCTGGTCTCCAGCTCACCTGCCGTCATCGCCGTGGCCGCCGGCGACTACGTGGTCACCGACCTGATCTCCCTCGACGAGCGGGGCAAGGGCCGCGCGACCATCCGGCTGGACCCCGACCACCAGGTCCTCGACTGCGACCGGACCTTCAGCGCCGTGGTGGAGAGCTGCGGCACGATCGTCGTCGGCGACGAGCGGCTCTACATCTCGGAGGAGGACCACATCGTCTCCTTCGACCTGGCCACCGGCCGGCCCGCGGAGAAGTTCGACGCTCCCGACGGCGGTGAGATGCACCCGCTCCGGATGAACGGGGAGCAGCTGATCGCCTTCCGCCCGGGCACCGGCCTCGCCCCCGACGCCGTCGTCGCCCTGGACCCGGACTCCCGCGAGGAGACCGTCCTGCTCCTCTTCGCCGGGGGACAGGAGGTCGCCACGCTCGCCGACCCCAAGCTGAACGACATCCTGTACGAGCACGGGCGCGTATTCTTCGCCGCGCGCAACGTCGCGGGCCCCGCCACCGAGGGCGAGGTCGGCGAGTTCGACCAGGTGGCGGTGGGCGTGGAGAGCGCCGGGTGAGCGGCGTACGAGCGCCCGACCAGGCCCGGAGCGCCCCGCCCCGGGCCGCGGGACGGGGCCTCCGTCCAGGCTGGTACGCTGTGTGACGGCCGTATGTGTACGCGCCCCCGGAGCCCGAGCCCTGGAGGTCGCGCCCAGCGGATCCCGCCTTCCGAGTTACGGAAGATCCCCCGAGACGTAGACCGGGGGCACTCGGTGGCCACACACAGACCAAGAGGAGTAGCGCGTGTCGCTCGACGCCGCAGTGAAGAAGCAGATCGTCTCCGAGTTCGGTACCAAGGAGGGCGACACCGGCTCCCCCGAGGTCCAGGTCGCGCTGCTGTCCCGTCGGATCTCCGACCTGACCGAGCACCTCAAGACCCACAAGCACGACCACCACTCCCGTCGTGGTCTGCTGATCCTGGTCGGCCAGCGCCGCCGGCTGCTGCAGTACCTCGCCAAGAAGGACATCCAGCGCTTCCGTGCGCTGGTCGAGCGCCTCGGCATCCGCCGCGGTGCGGCGGGCGCCAAGTAGGACGCCGTGAAGGGAGCGGTTCCCATTCGTTCGGGGGCCGCTCCCTTTGCTGTACGTGCGCGGTGTCGCCGGCCCTTTGTAGTGTGGTATCAGACACAACACCTACAGACGCAGCACGTACGACGTAGGACTCAACGAACGAAACGAGGAGAAGCGCGCTTCGCCGCCGCCGGTCCTCGGTAGTGGCCCCCGGGGGCAGAACCCCGGGTGCTTCGATCGAAGACCGGCCCGCATTGCACGGAGCGCTTCTCCGCGACGTCCCCCCGCCACACGGGCGGGGAGGGACGAAAGACGACAAGTAACGGAGAAGACACTAGTGGAGAACGAGACCCACTACGCCGAAGCCGTGATTGACAACGGCGCATTCGGCACCCGCACCATCCGCTTCGAGACGGGACGGCTGGCCAGGCAGGCCGCCGGTTCCGCCGTGGCGTACCTGGACGACGACACCATGGTGCTGTCGGCCACGAGCGCCTCCAAGAACCCCAAGGACCAGCTCGACTTCTTCCCGCTCACGGTGGACGTCGAGGAGCGGATGTACGCCGCCGGCAAGATCCCCGGCAGCTTCTTCCGCCGTGAGGGCCGCCCCTCCGAGGACGCCATCCTCACCTGCCGACTGATCGACCGCCCGCTGCGCCCGTCCTTCAAGAAGGGCCTGCGCAACGAGATCCAGGTCGTCGCCACGATCATGGCCCTCAACCCCGACCACCTGTACGACGTCGTGGCGATCAACGCCGCCTCCGCGTCCACGCAGCTGGCCGGCCTGCCCTTCTCCGGCCCGATCGGCGGCGTCCGCGTCGCGCTGATCCGCGGTCAGTGGGTGGCCTTCCCGACGCACACCGAGCTCGAGGACGCCGTCTTCGACATGGTCGTCGCGGGCCGCGCACTGGAGGACGGCGACGTCGCGATCATGATGGTCGAGGCCGAGGCCACCGAGAAGACCGTCAAGCTGGTCGAGGGCGGCGCCGAGGCGCCCACCGAGGAGGTCGTCGCCGCCGGTCTTGAGGCCGCGAAGCCCTTCATCAAGGTGCTGTGCCGCGCGCAGGCCGACCTCGCCGCGAAGGCCGCCAAGCCGACCGGCGAGTTCCCGGTCTTCCTGGACTACCAGGACGACGTCCTGGAGGCCCTCGCCGGCGCCGTCAAGCCCGAGCTGTCGCAGGCGCTCACCATCGCCGGCAAGCAGGAGCGCGAGGCCGAGCTGGACCGCGTCAAGACGCTCGCCGCCGAGAAGCTCCTCCCGGAGTTCGAGGGCCGCGAGAAGGAGATCTCCGCCGCGTACCGCTCCCTGACCAAGTCCCTGGTCCGTGAGCGCGTCATCAAGGAGAAGAAGCGCATCGACGGCCGCGGTGTCACCGACATCCGCACCCTGGCCGCCGAGGTCGAGGCCATCCCGCGCGTGCACGGTTCCGCGCTGTTCGAGCGTGGCGAGACCCAGATCCTGGGCGTCACCACCCTCAACATGCTCCGCATGGAGCAGCAGCTGGACACCCTCTCCCCGGTGACCCGCAAGCGCTACATGCACAACTACAACTTCCCGCCGTACTCCGTCGGCGAGACCGGCCGCGTCGGCTCCCCGAAGCGCCGCGAGATCGGCCACGGCGCCCTCGCCGAGCGCGCCATCGTGCCGGTGCTGCCGACGCGCGAGGAGTTCCCCTACGCGATCCGCCAGGTGTCCGAGGCCCTCGGCTCCAACGGCTCGACGTCCATGGGCTCGGTCTGCGCCTCCACCATGTCGCTGCTGAACGCCGGTGTGCCGCTGAAGGCCCCCGTCGCCGGTATCGCCATGGGCCTGATCTCCCAGGAGATCAACGGCGAGACGCACTACGTCGCCCTCACCGACATCCTCGGTGCGGAGGACGCCTTCGGCGACATGGACTTCAAGGTCGCCGGCACCAAGGAGTTCGTGACCGCCCTCCAGCTCGACACCAAGCTGGACGGCATCCCGGCCTCCGTCCTGGCCGCCGCCCTCAAGCAGGCCCGTGACGCCCGCCTCCACATCCTCGACGTGATGATGGAAGCGATCGACACGCCGGACGAGATGTCCCCCAACGCGCCGCGGATCATCACCGTGAAGATCCCGGTCGACAAGATCGGCGAGGTCATCGGCCCCAAGGGCAAGATGATCAACCAGATCCAGGAGGACACGGGCGCCGACATCACGATCGAGGACGACGGCACCATCTACATCGGTGCCGCCGACGGCCCGGCCGCCGAGGCCGCCCGCGCCACGATCAACGGCATCGCCAACCCGACCATGCCCGAGGTCGGCGAGCGCTACCTGGGCACGGTCGTGAAGACGACCACCTTCGGCGCGTTCGTCTCCCTGCTGCCCGGCAAGGACGGTCTGCTGCACATCTCGCAGATCCGCAAGCTGGCCGGCGGCAAGCGCGTGGAGAACGTCGAGGACGTCCTCGGTGTGGGCCAGAAGGTCCAGGTCGAGATCGCCGAGATCGACTCCCGCGGCAAGCTCTCCCTGATCCCCGTGGTCGAGGGCGAAGAAGCCAGCGAAGAGAAGAAGGACGACGGCGACAAGTGACGCCCCGTGGCTCCAAGGCGACGGCCCGCACCTCCTCGGAGGCGCGGGCCGTCGCCCGTACCCAAACCCTGATCAAGGGCGAGCACGGCACCGGCACGGTCCGCCGGACCACCCTCCCGGGCGGCCTGCGGATCGTCACCGAGACCCTGCCCTCGGTCCGCTCGGCGACCTTCGGCATCTGGGCCCACGTCGGCTCCCGCGACGAGACCCCGGCGCTGAACGGCGCCACCCACTACCTGGAGCACCTGCTCTTCAAGGGCACCCGCAAGCGCAGCGCCCTGGACATCTCCTCCGCCCTCGACGCCGTCGGCGGCGAGATGAACGCGTTCACGGCGAAGGAGTACACGTGCTACTACGCACGCGTGCTCGACACCGACCTGCCGCTCGCCATCGACGTCGTCTGCGACATGCTGACCGGCTCCCTGATCCAGGAGGAGGACGTCGACGTCGAGCGCGGCGCCATCCTCGAAGAGATCGCGATGACCGAGGACGACCCGGGCGACTGCGTGCACGACCTCTTCGCGCACACCATGTTCGGCGACAGCGCCCTCGGCCGTCCCGTCCTCGGCACCGTCGACACGGTCAACGCCCTCACCGCCGACCGCATCCGCCGCTTCTACAAGAAGCACTACGACCCCACCCACCTCGTGGTCGCCTGCGCCGGCAACGTCGACCACAACAAGGTCGTACGCCAGGTCCGCGCCGCCTTCGAGAAGGCCGGCGCCTTCCGGGAGCCGGTCGCCGAGCCCCTCGCCCCGCGCGACGGACGGCGCTCCATCCGCGCCGCGGGCCGCATGGAGCTGATCGGCCGCAGGACCGAGCAGGCCCACGTCATCCTCGGCATGCCAGGCCTGGCCCGCAGCGACGAGCGGCGCTGGGCGATGGGCGTGCTCAACACCGCCCTCGGCGGCGGCATGTCCTCGCGCCTGTTCCAGGAGGTCCGCGAGAAGCGCGGCCTCGCCTACAGCGTGTACTCCTACACCTCGGGCTTCGCCGACTGCGGCCTCTTCGGCGTCTACGCGGGCTGCCGGCCCTCACAGGTGCACGACGTGCTGAAGATCTGCCGCGACGAGCTGGACCACGTCGCCGAGCACGGCCTGACCGACGACGAGATCGGCCGCGCCGTCGGCCAGCTCCAGGGCTCCACGGTCCTCGGCCTGGAGGACACCGGTGCGCTGATGAACCGTATCGGCAAGAGCGAGCTGTGCTGGGGCGAGCAGATGTCCGTCGACGACATGCTGGCCCGGATAGCCTCGGTCACGCCGGACGACGTCCGCGCGGTCGCCCGCGACGTCCTGGGGCAGCGGCCCTCGCTGTCGGTCATCGGCCCGCTGAAGGACAAGCAGGCGTCCCGGCTGCACGACGCCGTCGCCTAACGATCCCCGGTAAGGATGCAAGAGACATGAGCAAGCTGCGCGTGGCCGTCCTCGGTGCCAAGGGCCGGATCGGCTCCGAGGCGGTACGGGCGGTCGAGGCCGCCGAGGACATGGAGCTGGTCGCCGCCCTCGGCCGGGGCGACAGCCTGGACACGCTGGCCGACACCGGCGCCCAGGTCGCCGTCGAGCTGACCACCCCCGCCTCGGTGATGGACAACCTCGACTACTGCGTACGCCACGGCATCCACGCCGCCGTCGGCACCACCGGCTGGACCGACGAACGCCTCGCGCGGCTGAACTCCTGGCTCGACGCCTCCCCGGAGACGGGCGTGCTCATCGCGCCCAACTTCTCCATCGGCGCCGTACTGACCATGAGGTTCGCGCAGCTCGCCGCCCCGTACTTCGAGTCCGTCGAGGTCGTCGAGCTGCACCACCCGAACAAGGTGGACGCCCCCAGCGGCACCGCCACCCGCACCGCCCAGCTGATCGCCGAGGCGCGGCAGAAGGCAGGCTCCGCACCGGCGCCCGACGCCACTGCCACCGCCCTGGACGGCGCCCGCGGCGCGGACGTCGACGGCGTCCCGGTCCACGCGATCCGCCTGCGCGGCCTCCTCGCCCACCAGGAGGTCCTGCTCGGCGGCGAGGGGGAGACCCTCACCGTCCGGCACGACTCCCTGCACCACAGCAGCTTCATGCCGGGCATCCTGCTGGGCGCCCGCCGGGTGGTCACCACGCCGGGCCTCACCTTCGGCCTGGAACACTTCCTGGACCTGAACTGAGACCCGAACCGAGCCCGAACTGAGCCCCGAACCGAGCCCCTGACCCCATGCGCGCGAAGATCTCCTACCTCGTCACGGCCGCCGTCCTGGTCTTCTACTTCGTCCTGGTCGGCAGCCGCGGTGTGATGCTCATCGAGACCGGCACACCCCTCACCGTCACCTTCGGCGTCGCGGTGCTGATCCTGCCGGTCATCGGCCTGTGGTTCCTGTGGAAGAACACCCAGTTCGTTCGCAAGGCCAACCAGCTCGCCGCCGAACTCGACGCCGAGGGCGGCCTGCCCCTCGACGAGCTGAAGCGCACCCCCAGCGGCCGCGTCGACCGGGACTCCGCCGACGAGGTCTTCGCCCTGCGCAAGGCCGAGACGGAGGACGCCCCGGGCGACTGGCGCAGCTGGTTCCGCCTCGCCGTCGCCTACCACGACGCCCGCGACACCCCGCGGGCCCGCAAGGCGATGCAGCGGGCGATCGCCCTCCACGACGGCAAGCCCGTCCAGGCGGCCTGAACCTCTACGCGGCTCAGGCCGGCCGGTACTCGGCGGCCCACGCCTCCACGGCGTCGGCCGCCCGGTCGAAGGCACCCTCGCGGGCGAGGAAGTCGGAGTTGTGCGTGGTCAGCAGGGGCGGCAGCGGGTCCGTGGACCGGCCCTGCCGGACGAGGAGCAGCGCCTGCCCCTGCACCGTGCGGGGCAGCCCGAGCCAGCGCACCGGCTGCTGCACCGTGCGCATGCTGGCGACCTGCTGCCAGGCCACGGTGCGGGTGCTGAGGAAACCCACCTGACGCACTCCGTGCGCGCTCACCCACACGCCCATGCGCAGCATCCGCAGGGCGCAGGCGATGACGACGGCCGCGATGCCGAAGACCACGCCGGCCGAGGACAGCGTGCCCGTCGCGGCGATGATCACCGCCGCGAACAGCACGAACGAGGCGAGCAGCAGCATGATCGCAGCCGCTCCCACCCGCCAGGGCCCCGGCCGGTAGGGCCGACGCCACAGGTCGCGGTCGTCGTACGGCAGCGCGACGTCGTCGGCCGCGTCGAAGGCGCGGTCGGCCGTCAGGAAGGGCAGGGGCACGGCTGGTCCTCACTCGTTCCATGGCAAGTGCTGTGCCCGGTGAGGCTACCGACCTGTGTCTGCGGTCACCACTCTCGGGGGTCCGGACGGGAGGTCGACCCGACCGTCCCCCGGCCCGTCTAGCGTCCCTCGGACGCCTGTGACGGCTGTTTGTGCGGCGAGGGCTGGTCGGTCGACAGGGCGGGCATCCCGATCAGCAGGGAGCCCGCGATTCCGGCGACGACGGTGAGACCGAGCAGCCAGCGTCCGGCCTGCTGGCCGAAGGACGCCCGCTCGCGGGGAGGGGGTGTGACATTGCTGCGGAACCTGTCGGCTTCGGCGACGAAGGCGAACGGCACGGGTTCACGCCGGCGGATCATGTAGCTGCGTCTCCTTTCGGGGACTGAGTGCTTCGCTGTTACTCATACAGACGAACGAACGCCCCCACAGGTGCCCTGTTTCACCGACTTCATTGCGGCACGGCAGTGAAAGCCCGATTCCGAGGGGGCCGTAGAGTGGCCCCGCCAAACGACGAGCTGGGAAGGCCCTCCACACCGTGACCGACACACCCCCCGACGATTCCAAGATCGAACTCCGCGGCGACGTCACCGTCGAGCTGGTCAAGAGCAGCGCGACCGACTCCGACGTGCTGTTCGCCGCCCGTGTCTCCACCGTCGGGGAGCAGTCCCTGGCGGAGCTGGACAAGGACCCGGAGCGCTCCAAGGGCCTGATCAACTACCTCATGCGGGACCGGCACGGCAGCCCGTTCGAGCACAACTCGATGACCTTCTTCATCAGCGCCCCGATCTTCGTCTTCCGCGAGTTCATGCGGCACCGCGTCGGCTGGTCGTACAACGAGGAATCCGGCCGCTACCGCGAGCTCCAGCCGGTCTTCTACGTCCCGGACACCTCCCGCAAGCTGGTCCAGCAGGGCCGCCCCGGCAAGTACGTCTTCGTCGAGGGCAGCCCGGAGCAGTACGAGCTGGTGGGCGGCGCCATGGAGGACTCCTACCGCCAGGCGTACGCGACGTACCAGCGGATGCTCGCCGCCGGCGTCGCCCGCGAGGTGGCCCGCGCGGTGCTCCCCGTCGGCCTGTACTCCTCGATGTACGCCACCTGCAACGCCCGCTCGCTGATGCACTTCCTTGGCCTGCGCACCCAGCACGAGCTGGCGAAGGTGCCCTCCTTCCCGCAGCGGGAGATCGAGATGGTCGGCGAGAAGATGGAGGCGGAGTGGGCCCGGCTCATGCCCCTCACCCACGCCGCCTTCAACGCCAACGGCCGCGTGGCGCCGTAGCGCGTCCCGAAGCCGGGCACACATGTGCGCATCAGCCGTGCGAAGTGTCCGTATTGCGGCGTTTGGAGAAGTTCATCTAGCCTGATCAAAGGGACCCGGCACTGCTTGAACCCCCGAGCAGGCAGTGCCGGGCTCCACATTCCTCTCGACAGGCCCTAAGGCAGACCCCGCCCTGAGCAACGAGTAGCGTGTAACCCATGGCTCCGACCTCCACTCCGCAGACCCCCTTCGGGCGGGTCCTCACCGCCATGGTCACGCCCTTCACGGCGGACGGCGCACTCGACCTCGACGGCGCCCAGCGGCTCGCCGCCCACCTGGTGGACGCAGGCAACGACGGCCTGATCGTCAACGGCACCACCGGCGAGTCCCCCACCACCAGCGACGCGGAGAAAGCGGACCTCGTACGAGCCGTACTGGAGGCGGTCGGAGACCGGGCCCACGTCGTCGCCGGCGTCGGGACCAACAACACCCAGCACAGTATCGAGCTGGCCCGCGCCGCCGAGCGCGTCGGAGCGCACGGCCTCCTGCTGGTCACGCCGTACTACAACAAGCCCCCGCAGGAGGGCCTCTACCTGCACTTCACGGCGATCACCGACGCCGCCGAGCTGCCGGTCATGCTCTACGACATCCCCGGCCGCAGCGGCGTCCCGATCAACACCGAGACGCTGGTCCGCCTCGCGGAGCACCCTCGGATCGTCGCGAACAAGGACGCCAAGGGCGACCTCGGCCGCGCCAGCTGGGCCATCGCACGCTCCGGCCTCGCCTGGTACTCCGGCGACGACATGCTGAACCTGCCGCTGCTCTCCGTGGGCGCGGTCGGCTTCGTCTCCGTCGTCGGCCACGTCGTCACCCCGGAACTGCGCGCCATGGTGGACGCGCACGTCGCCGGTGACGTACAGAAGGCACTGGAGATCCACCAGAAGCTGCTCCCGGTCTACACCGGCATGTTCCGCACCCAGGGCGTCATGACCGCCAAGGCCGCGCTCGCCCTCCAGGGACTGCCCGCGGGGCCGCTGCGCGCGCCGATGGTCGGCCTCACGCCCGAGGAGACCGACCAGCTCAAGATCGATCTTGCCGCCGGCGGGGTACAGCTCTGACAACAGACTTCGCACCACCGCACGGCCGCACGGACTTCACAACTGAATAGGCGGGCCACCGGTGCCCGCACCCCATACGACAACTGCTTCTGCACGAACGTCACGCGCGCCACGTGCCCACCGGTACGTGGCGCGTGTGGTGAGGAGAGTCTTTTGAGTCATCCGCATCCTGAACTGGGCCGGCCCCCGGCGCTCGCGAAGGGCGGCCTCCGGGTCACCCCGCTCGGCGGCCTGGGCGAAATCGGCCGCAACATGACGGTCTTCGAGTACGGCGGCCGTCTGCTGATCGTCGACTGCGGAGTGCTCTTCCCCGAGGAGGAGCAGCCCGGAATCGACCTGATCCTGCCGGACTTCTCGTCCATCCGGGACCGCCTCGACGACATCGAGGGCATCGTCCTCACCCATGGGCACGAGGACCACATCGGCGGCGTCCCCTTCCTCCTGCGCGAGAAGCCGGACATCCCGCTGATCGGCTCCAAGCTGACCCTCGCCCTCATCGAGGCCAAGCTCCAGGAACACCGCATCCGCCCGTACACCCTCGAGGTGGCGGAGGGGCACCGCGAACGCGTCGGCCCCTTCGACTGCGAGTTCGTCGCGGTCAACCACTCCATCCCGGACGCGCTGGCCGTGGCCATCCGCACCCCTGCGGGCATGGTCGTCCACACCGGCGACTTCAAGATGGACCAGCTCCCGCTGGACGGCCGCCTCACGGACCTGCACGCGTTCGCGCGCCTCAGCGAGGAGGGCATCGACCTCCTCCTGTCCGACTCGACGAACGCCGAGGTCCCGGGCTTCGTCCCGCCGGAGCGGGACATCTCCAACGTCCTGCGCCAGGTCTTCGCCGGCGCCCGCAAGCGGATCATCGTGGCGAGCTTCGCCAGCCACGTCCACCGCATCCAGCAGATCCTGGACGCGGCGCACGAATACGGCCGCCGGGTCGCCTTCGTCGGCCGCTCCATGGTCCGCAACATGGGCATCGCCCGGGACCTCGGCTACCTCAAGGTGCCGCCGGGCCTCGTCGTGGACGTCAAGACCCTCGACGACCTGCCGGACAGCGAAGTGGTCCTGGTCTGCACCGGGTCCCAGGGCGAACCGATGGCCGCGCTGTCCCGCATGGCCAACCGGGACCACCAGATCCGCATCGTCAACGGCGACACGGTGATCCTGGCCTCGTCCCTCATCCCGGGCAACGAGAACGCGGTCTACCGCGTGATCAACGGCCTGACCCGCTGGGGAGCGAACGTCGTCCACAAGGGCAACGCCAAGGTCCACGTCTCGGGCCACGCCTCGGCCGGCGAGCTGCTGTACTTCTACAACATCTGCCGCCCGAAGAACCTGATGCCGGTCCACGGCGAATGGCGCCACCTGCGCGCCAACGCCGAACTGGGCGCCCTCACCGGCGTCCCGCACGACCGCATCGTCATCGCCGAGGACGGCGTCGTCGTCGACCTCGTCGAGGGCAAGGCGAAGATCTCCGGCAAGGTCCAGGCGGGATACGTCTACGTCGACGGCCTCTCCGTCGGCGACGTCGGCGAGCCGGCCCTCAAGGACCGCAAGATCCTCGGTGACGAGGGCATCATCTCGGTCTTCGTGGTCATCGACTCGTCCACCGGCAAGATCACCGCTGGTCCGCATGTCCAGGCCCGCGGCTCGGGCATCGAGGACTCCGCGTTCGCCGCGGTGCTCCCCAAGGTGACGGAAGTACTGGAGCGCTCGGCCCAGGACGGGGTCGTCGAGCCCCACCAGCTCCAGCAGCTGGTGCGCCGGACTCTCGGCAAGTGGGTCTCGGACACGTACCGGCGCCGGCCGATGATCCTCCCTGTCGTGGTGGACGTCTGACGGTCCGTCGGATCTCCGGCAGCGTCAACCTGGAGCCGGGCGCCTCGATTTGCAT
>NZ_JBHJVQ010000020.1:0-50299 GCF_042263835.1 Streptomyces sp. NPDC056128
ACTCTCCGTGAATGTTTACCCGTAATCGGGTGACACCACGAGAGCGGAACAGTCGGAGGAATAATCCGACCGTTCACAGCGTCCTCGCTGTGTGTATTTCAAAGGAACCTCAACCCGATCAGACGAAACCGATCAGGCCGGAGGTATCAACATATCTGGCGTTGACTTTTGGCACGCTGTTGAGTTCTCAAGGAACGGACGCTTCCTTTGTACTCACCCTCTCGGGCTTTCCTCCGGGCGCTTCCCTTCGGTCTTGCGTTTCCGACTCTATCAGATCTTTCCGATCCGATTTCCTCGGTGCCTTTCAGGTTCCCGCTTTCGCGTTTCCCTTTCCGGCGACTCCGACTTTATCAGAAGTTCTGAGTCGGTCTGACCGGCTCGTTCGTTTCCGATTTGATCGAGAGAGTGCTTCGTCGAATTCGAGATTCGGGAGGAAGCAAGCAGATGTTCACTGTGACCCTCGGGGATGAACCCCGTCTACAGGCAACTGTTCAAATCTACCTCCCCGCTAGCTCCGTGTCAACGGCTCTTGCGGGAACGAAGAGGACACTAGCAGCTCACCAAGGCCCGATGCACATCAGGCGGCCGTGGGCACCGTGGCGCTGCGTTCGGCCTCCTCCACGTCGCCCGTGTCACCTTCGCGTACGGCACGACGACCCAGGACGTAGACGTAGGCGAGGAAGGCCAGCTCGGCGACGACGCCGATGGTGATGCGGGCCCAGGTGGGCAGTCCGGACGGGGTGACGAAGCCTTCGATGGCGCCGGAGATGAAGAGGACCAGGGCGAGTCCGATGGCCATGCCTATGGCGGCTCGGCCCTCTTCGGCCAGGGCGATGCGCCGGCTGCGGGGGCCCGGGTCGATCAGGGTCCAGCCGAGGCGGAGTCCGGTGCCCGCGGCCACGAAGACCGCGGTCAGTTCGAGCAGGCCGTGGGGCAGGACGAGGCCGAGGAAGGTGTCGAGGCGCCCGGCCGACGACATCAGACCGAATCCGACGCCGAGGTTCAGCATGTTCTGGAACAGGATCCAGATGACGGGCAGGCCCAGGAAGACGCCCAGGATCAGGCAGAGCGCGGCGGCCCACGCGTTGTTCGTCCAGACCTGTGCGGCGAAGGAGGCCGCGGGGTGGCTCGAGTAGTACGTCTCGTACTGACCGCCCGGGCGCGTCATCTCGCGCAGTTCGGCGGGCGCCGCGATGGTCGACTGGACCTCGGGGTGCGTGCCGATCCACCAGCCGAGGAGCGCCGCGACGGCGGTCGACAGGAGTGCGGTGGGGACCCACCAGTGCCGGGCCCGGTAGACGGCGGCCGGGAACTGCCGGGTGAGGAAGCGGGTGACGTCGCGCCAGGAGGCTCGACGGGTGCCGGTCACGGCACTGCGCGCGCGTGCCACCAGCTGGCTCAGGCGTCCGGTCAGCTGGGGGTCGGGCGCGCTGGACTGGATCAGGGAGAGGTGAGTGGCGGTGCGCTGATAAAGGGCGACGAGTTCGTCGGTCTCGGCGCCGGTGAGTCGGCGCCGGCGCCGGAGCAGGGCGTCGAGGCGGTCCCACTCCGCGCGGTGGGCGGAGACGAAGACGTCGAGGTCCATCGGTGTGCCTGCTCCTCGGCTATCGTCAGCGGCTCGTCGTGGATCAGCTTGTCGTACTGCGGCGCGGTGCGTCCTCAGCTTGGCAGACTGGCGGGGACGGGGGGAGACGAGGGAAGGGCGGCGGGCGTGAGCGAGCTGGTGACGGGCGAGGCGGTGGCGCTGGAGCTGCGCCCCGCGAGGCTGCCCAGCAGGGCGTTGGCCGTGCTGCTCGACCTTGCGGTGGCCGTGGCTGTCTACATAGCGGTCACCATCGCCCTGGTGGCCTCCACCGCCTCCTTGGACATGGCGGCGCAGACCGCGCTGTCGATCGCCGTCTTCGTGCTCGTCCTGGTGGGTGGGCCGATCGCCGTCGAGACGCTCAGCCATGGACGTTCGCTCGGGAAGATGGCGTGCGGGCTGCGGGTGGTGCGGGACGACGGCGGGCCGATCCGGTTCCGGCACGCGCTGGTGCGGGGCCTGATCGCGGTGATCGAGATCCTCATGACGTTCGGGGTGGTCGCCTGTATCGCCTCGCTGGTGTCGGCGCGGGGGCGTCGGCTCGGGGACGTGTTCGCGGGCACCCTGGTCGTGCGGGAGCGGGTGCCGGTCGCGTCCGCAGGGTTCATGCCGCCGCCTCCGCCGTGGCTGGCCGGGCGTTTCTCGGGGCTCGACCTGTCCGCGGTGCCCGATGAGCTGTGGCTCGCCGTCCGTCAGTACCTGACGCGGATGGGGCAGCTCGATGCCCGCGTCGGCTGGGCCATGGCGGAACGGCTCGCCGCGGACGTGGCGGCTCGGACGGGCGCCCCGGTGCCGCAGGAGGTTCCGCCGCCCGCCTATCTCGCGGCCGTGTTGCAGGAACGGCAGGCGCGGGAGGCGCGGCGGGCGTTCGGGGGTGCGGCCGTGGGTGCGGATCCGGCGGCGACGGCATCGCCGCGTCCTCCGGTCACTCCTGTAGCTCCTCCTGTGGCTCCTGTAGCTCCGGTCACCCCTGCCCCTCCCCCACCGAGTTCCTCCGCCGTGCCTCCGGCCGCGCCGTCGGACGGGCGCCCCGGTTCCGGTACCGGGTTCGTGCCGCCCGCGTAGTTTCACGGGAACGCGGACGGCGGCGACTCCAGGTCCTCCAGCTCGATGCCGGGGGCCGCGAGCACTACGTCGCCGGCGATGTGCACGGCATGCTGCTCGCCGGTGTCCAGGGCTGTGACCTGGTATTCGTCCACGGTGAGGGGGCCGTTGTCAGTGGCGTGTGCTTCTCTCTTCAGCAAGGCCCAGGACTGGTCCACGGTGCGGGGGGCGAGGACCGGGTCGGTGAGGGCGACGAGGCGTAGGCGTGTGGCTGATCCGGAGGGGGTGAGGCGCAGGAGACGGGTGACGGCGACGAGGAAGGCCGGGGAGCTGCCGGTGAAGGCGTGGGCGCGCACATTGCCTTCGGTGGCGTGGACTCCGGTGGGGTCGGTACGGACCCAGGTGATGCCGTCGATGGCCGCGCCGCGTACCTGCCAGTCGGCGGCGTGGAGTTCGAGGCGGATGGGGCGGCCGAGTTCGTCGAGGGCGAGGTCGACGGAGCCGTGGTGTTCTCCGGTGGGCGTGGTCAGCCGGGAGACGTAGCGCCAGCCGGAGGGTCCGGGGGCGCACTGGAAGTGTTCTTCTGCGAGGGGGGTGTGGTCATGCGGGTCGTGGAGCGAATAACGGCCGCGGGGCATGGTGGTCCTGGAGGGTGACGGGCTGCTGTTCCGGCCGCTGCGGCGCCAACGGGGCAGGCCCCCGGCACGGGGGTGCGGGGGCCTGTCTCGGAGGAGCCGGCAGGGCTCAGTAGCGGTAGTGGTCCGCCTTGTAGGGGCCCTCGACCTTGACGCCGATGTACTCGGCCTGCTCCGGGCGGAGCGTGGTCAGCTTGACGCCGAGGGAGTCGAGGTGGAGGCGGGCGACCTTCTCGTCCAGGTGCTTGGGCAGCACGTACACGTCGGTCGGGTACTCGTCGGGCTTGGTGAACAGCTCGATCTGGGCCAGCGTCTGGTCCGCGAACGAGTTGGACATGACGAACGACGGGTGGCCGGTCGCGTTGCCCAGGTTCAGCAGGCGGCCCTCGGAGAGGACGATGAGGACCTTGCCGTCGGGGAAGGTCCAGGTGTGGACCTGCGGCTTGACCTCGTCCTTGACGATGCCCGGGATCTGGGCGAGGCCGGCCATGTCGATCTCGTTGTCGAAGTGGCCGATGTTGCCGACGATGGCCTGGTGCTTCATCTTGGCCATGTCCACGGCCATGATGATGTCCTTGTTGCCGGTCGTCGTGACGAAGATGTCGGCCTGGCCGACCACGTCGTCCAGCGTCGAGACCTGGTAGCCGTCCATCGCCGCCTGCAGGGCGCAGATCGGGTCGATCTCGGTGATGATCACGCGGGCGCCCTGGCCGCGCAGGGACTCCGCACAGCCCTTGCCCACGTCGCCGTAGCCGCAGACGACGGCGGTCTTGCCGCCGATCAGGACGTCGGTGGCGCGGTTGATGCCGTCGATCAGGGAGTGGCGGCAGCCGTACTTGTTGTCGAACTTCGACTTCGTCACGGCGTCGTTGACGTTGATGGCCGGGAACAGCAGGGTGCCGTCGCGGTGCATCTCGTACAGGCGGTGGACGCCGGTCGTGGTCTCCTCGGTCACGCCGCGGATCTCGGACGCCAGCTGGGTCCACTTCTGCGGGCTCTCGTTCACCGTGCGGGTGAGGAGTTCGAGGATGACGCGGTGCTCGTCGGACTCGGCGGTGTCGACCGAGGGGACCTTGCCGTCCTTCTCGTACTCGACGCCCTTGTGGACGAGGAGGGTGGCGTCACCGCCGTCGTCCAGGATCATGTTCGGGCCGCCGGTGGGGGTGTTCGGCCAGGTCAGCGCCTGCTCCGTGCACCACCAGTACTCCTCCAGGGTCTCGCCCTTCCAGGCGAAGACCGGGACGCCCTGCGGGTTGTCCGGCGTGCCGTTCGGGCCGACGGCGATGGCGGCGGCCGCGTGGTCCTGGGTGGAGAAGATGTTGCAGGAGGCCCAGCGGACGTCGGCGCCGAGGGCGACGAGGGTCTCGATGAGTACGGCGGTCTGCACGGTCATGTGCAGGGAGCCGGTGACGCGGGCGCCGGCGAGGGGCTGGGCCTCGGCGTACTCCTTGCGGATCGCCATCAGGCCCGGCATCTCGTGCTCGGCGAGAGTGATCTCCTTGCGGCCGAACGCGGCCAGGGAGAGGTCGGCGACCTTGAAGTCCTGTCGGTTGTCGACAGTCGTCATTACGGGCTGCTCCTCGGGTTGGGTCGAGGTGGGTACGGCTGACCTGCGCGGCGGCGGACACAGGGGTGTCCCGGAAGAGGACACAGGCATGCCCGCGTACGCGCAGCGCAGTCCGTCGGAGGCCCTCTCTCCCTCGGCCGGTCCGTCCTGGACCGCCCGACCGCCATCAGCAGCGACGTCTGGCTCCACCCCAAGCTACACCGCGGACGTCCGTGGGCGTCAGTGGGCGTCGGGCGGTGTGGCCGGGCCGCCGGGGGTCGCCTCGCGGTCCGGTCCCTTGGCGGCCTCGGACTTGTTGTAGATGTCCGGCTCCAGGTAGATGACGCGGGCGATCGGGACGGCCTCGCGGATGCGGGACTCGGCGGCGTCGATCGCGGAGGCGATCTCGGTGGCCGTGCCGTCGTGGCGGACGGCGATCTTGGCGGCGACGAGGAGTTCCTCGGGGCCGAGGTGGAGGGTGCGCATGTGGATGATGCCGGTGACGGTGTCGCCGGCGACGATCGCGGCCTCGATCTGCTGGACCGCCTCGGGGCCGGCGGACTCACCGAGGAGCAGGGACTTGGTCTCGACGGCCAGGACCAGCGCGATCACGATGAGCAGCACGCCGATGCACAGGGTGCCGATGCCGTCCCAGACGCCGTCGCCGGTGAGCAGGGCCATGCCGACGCCGCCGAGGGCGAGGATCAGACCGACGAGGGCGCCCAGGTCCTCCAGGAGGACGACCGGCAGCTCCGGGGCCTTGGCGTGGCGGACGAACTCCTTCCAGGACTTCTGTCCGCGCAGGGCGTTGGACTCCTTGATGGCGGTCCGGAAGGAGAAGGTCTCGGCGATGATCGCGAAGACCAGGACGCCCACCGGCCAGTACCAGTGCTCGATCTCGTGCGGGTGCTTGATCTTCTCGTAGCCCTCGTAGAGGGCGAACATGCCGCCGACCGAGAAGAGCACGATGGAGACGAGGAAGGCATAGATGTAGCGCTCGCGGCCGAAGCCGAAGGGGTGTTGGGGGGTGGCGGCGCGCTTGGCCCGCTTGCCGCCGAGGAGCAGGAGTCCCTGGTTGCCGGAGTCGGCCAGGGAGTGCACGGACTCGGCGAGCATCGACGACGATCCACTGAAGAGGAACGCCACGAATTTCGCTACCGCGATCGAGAGGTTGGCGAGCAGTGCCGCCACGATCGCCTTGGTTCCGCCTGACGCGCTCATGTGTCGCGTTGTCCCTTCGCCTTCGTCTGCGTCCGTACGCCGGTGGGGGCGCGGCCGGTGACCGGCTTTGCCCCTCCTTTGCGGTGCGCCATTGTTGCAGCCCTCGGCGGCTCCCGGGTGCCGGGTGATCCGTCGTGTGCGCGTCAGGCGGGTGTCAGACGCGCACGGTGGCCCGGAAGATCGTGCCACTCCCGGACACTTCGGCTTTTTCGCCCGCGGGGACGAAGACGGAACGGCCGGGCGTCAGTTCGTGGTCGCCGGCCCGTACGGTGCCCGCCGTGCAGAGCAGGATCTGCGGGGTGGGCAGGGTGAGGTCGTGGGCGCCGGTGCCCTCGGGCAGGACGTGGCGGGACAGGCGGAACTCGTCGATCGGGGTCTCGTAGACCTCTTCGCCGTCCGGGGACGCCTCCGGGCGCAGCACGCCGGGGTCGCCGGCCTCGAAGCGGACGATGCGCAGCAGTTCGGGGACGTCGACGTGTTTGGGGGTGAGGCCGCAGCGCAGGACGTTGTCGGAGTTGGCCATGATCTCGACGCCGAGGCCGTTCAGGTAGGCGTGCGGGATTCCGGCGCCGAGGTAGAGGGCCTCGCCGGGCTGGAGCCGGACGTGGTTGAGGAGCATCGCGGCGAGGACGCCGGGGTCGCCCGGGTAGTGGTGGGCGATGTCGGCGTAGGGGGCGTAGGCGCCGCCGAGGCGGTCGCAGGCGGCCGCGACCTCGGTGACCGTGTGGGACATCTCCTCGGGGTCGGCCGTGAGGACGGCGGTGAGGACCTCGCGCAGGGCGGCGTCCTCGGGGTGTGCGCGCAGCAGGTCGACGTACGGCTTGAGGGAGGCGACGCCGAGGCCGTCGAGCAGGTCGGCCGTCTCGGTCGGCGGGCGGAAGCCGCACAGGCCGTCGAACTCGGTGAGGGCGCAGATCAGTTCGGGCTTGTGGTTGGCGTCCTTGTAGTTGCGGTGCGGGGCGTCCAGGGGGATGCCGCGGCGTTCCTCGTCCGCGTAACCGGCCCTGGCCTGGGCGAGGTCGGGGTGGACCTGGAGGGAGAGCGGGGCGCCGGCGGCGAGGAGCTTGAGGAGGAAGGGCAGCCGGGGGCCGAACTTCGCCACGGAGGCGGCGCCCAGTTCTTTCTCGGGGGCGGCGTCGACGACCTCGGCGAGGGTGCCCCGGCCGGTGCGGGAGGGGGCGCCGGGGTGGGCGCCCATCCACATCTCCGCCTGCGGTTCGCCGGTCGGCTCGGTCCCGAGCAGGGTCGGGATCGCGGTGGTGGAACCCCAGGCGTAGGGGCGGACGGTGTTGTCGAGGCGGTCCATGGGCTCTCTCTGCCGGTGCGTGTCCTGTGCGTGCGGTGCGTTCCCGATGGTGCGTACGGGATCAGGCGCCCGAGGCGAGCGCCAGGTAAACGGCGGCGAAATCCGTGATGGCGATCAGTTCGGCGAGGGTCTCCAGTTCGCCGCCCGCTTCCGGCTCCAGTTCGCTCATCGGCGTGTCGTGGCTGAGGGCCAGTTCACGGGCGTTGGGGGCGGCGGTGAGGCCCCCGCTGGGGCGGTCGCGCAGGAGCACCACGCGCGCGTGCAGGGCGGGTGTCTCCTCGACGCGGTCGCGGAAGAAGTCGTCGGGGTCGGCGCCGGCGGCGAGGCGTCCGGCGAGCAGGGCGGTGTGCGCGGCGAGCGCCTCGGGCAGGTCGGCGACGACGGCCGGGGTGCCGGACAGTTCGGCGAGCGCGGCGGCGAAACGGCGGCCGGCGGGGCCTGCGGAGGTGCCCTCGGTCCAGATCACCGGGAGGGAGTCGGCCAGCTCGGCCGCCAGGGTCTTGGCGGGGTTGCTGTACGTCACGATGGCGGGCCCGCAGCGTTCGGCGATGCGGTCGAGGCGGTCGGCGATCTTCTCGACGGCCTCGGGCGGCGCGTCGAGCAGGGCGGTGCGGTCGAGGAGTACGAGCAGCGGCGTGAGCAGCGCCCACAGGACTCCGGGGGCGGCACCGGCGAGGGGTTCGTCCTGGTCGTACGGGGCGGTCGCCATCGGGATGAACAGGCCGTGCGCGGCGTTCACCGACTCGCTGAGCGGGCAGCCGGCGGGGGCGACGGCGACGACCGTGCAGCCCCGGCGGTAGGCCTGTTCGGCGAGCAGGGAGAGGCCCGGCTCGGTGCCGTCGGGGGTGGTGATCAGCAGGAGGTCCACGGAACCGGCCCAGCCGGGCAGTTCCCAGCGCAGGGCGCCCGCGGCGGGGGCAACGCCGGTGGGTGCGAGGCGGGTGACGGGGCTGCCGGCGCCGGCGAGGGTGCCGAGGAGGTCGGCGGCGTGGGTGGCGGCGGCGCCGGGGCCGGCGATCAGGACGGCGCGGGGGCGGCCGTCGGGCTTGAGGTTGCCGACTCCGGCCTCGGCGGCGTGCCGGGCGGCGGTGCGTACGCGGGCACCGGCCTCGGCGGCGCCGCGCAGCAGGCCGCGGTGGTCGGCCTCGGTGAGGCGCTCCGGGGTGTCGAGGAGCGATTCGTCGAGCATGGCGGCAGGTCTCCGATCGCCGGGGCGTTCGTTCGGTTGCGCGGGGTCGCGGGGTCGCCGAGTGGCCGGGGTGCCGGGTCGCTTCGCCGTCGGTCAGGCGGGGCGGCGGGCCTCGTCGACGAGGAGGACGGGGATGCCGTCGCGCACCGGGTATGCCAGGCCGCAGTCCTGGCCGGTGCAGATCAGTTCCGCGTCCTGCTCCTTGAGGGGGGCGTGGCAGGCGGGGCAGGCGAGGATCTCCAGGAGGCCGGCTTCGAGCGGCATGGGGGTTCCCTTCGGGGGCGGTTTGTCTTGTGCGGATGTGCTGGTCAGGGTACCGCCGGTGGGGGCGTGGTGGAGGGGCGCCGCCCCTCTTGTGACCCCGCCAGGGGGCTCCGCCCCCTGGACCCCCGGCCTATGCCCACCCACCACCCGAAACTGTGCGCTGAAGAGCGGGCCAAGGACACAGACTCACCCCCGCCGCCCCTCACCCCCTGATGATCGCCAGCGCCGCGTCCCGCGCCTTCGTCATCGTCGGCTCGTCGCGGGCCTCCGCGTTCAGGCGGAGGAGCGGCTCGGTGTTGGAGGGGCGGACGTTGAACCACCAGTCGGCCGACGTGACGGTGAGGCCGTCGAGGTCGTCCAGGGTGATGTCGTCGCGGCCCTCGTACGCGGCCCTGATCGCGGCGAGGCGGTCCGCCTGGTCGGCGACGGTGGAGTTGATCTCGCCGGAGCCGGCGTAGCGGTCGTACTCGGCGACGAGGGCGGACAGCGGGCCCTGCTGACCGCCGAGGGCGGCCAGGACGTGGAGGGCGGCCAGCATGCCCGTGTCGGCGTTCCAGAAGTCGCGGAAGTAGTAGTGCGCGGAGTGCTCGCCGCCGAAGATGGCGCCGGTGCGGGCCATCTCGGCCTTGATGAAGGAGTGGCCCACGCGCGTGCGTACCGGTGTGCCGCCGTTCTCCTCGACGACCTCCGGGACGGACCAGGAGGTGATCAGGTTGTGGATGATCATGCCCCGGCCGCCGTTGCGGGCGAGTTCGCGGGCGGCCACGAGGGCGGTGACGGCGGACGGGGAGACCGGGTTGCCGTCCTGGTCGACGACGAAGCAGCGGTCGGCGTCGCCGTCGAAGGCGAGGCCGAGGTCGGCGCCCTCCTCGCGGACGCGCTTCTGGAGGTCGACGAGGTTGGCCGGGTCGAGCGGGTTGGCCTCGTGGTTGGGGAAGGTGCCGTCCAGTTCGAAGTACATCGGCACGAGGTCGAGGGGCAGCCCGGCGAAGACCGAGGGGACGGTGTGGCCGCCCATGCCGTTGCCCGCGTCGACGACGACCTTCAGGGGGCGGATGGCGGTGAGGTCGACCAGGGAGCGCAGGTGGGCGGCGTAGTCGGCGAGGGTGTCGCGCCGGGTGACGGTGCCCGGCCGGGACGCCGGTTCCGGGGCGCCGGTGTCGCTCCAGCGCTCCACGAGGGCGCGGATCTCGGCGAGGCCGGTGTCCTGGCCGACGGGTGCGGCGCCCGCGCGGCAGAGCTTGATGCCGTTGTACTGGGCCGGGTTGTGCGAGGCCGTGAACATGGCG
Organism: Streptomyces sp. NPDC056128; assembly: GCF_042263835.1. NCBI lineage: Bacteria > Bacillati > Actinomycetota > Actinomycetes > Kitasatosporales > Streptomycetaceae > Streptomyces > Streptomyces sp. NPDC056128. Next base: position 10,077 of record NZ_JBHJVQ010000020.1, read on the forward strand.
CCCGGCAGGTCCAGCGCGCCGGAGGCGTAGTACAGCTGGTCGGTGGAGCACAGGCCGATCTCGGTCACGTCGGCGCCCCGGGCCGCAGCCCCGCGCGCGAAGGCGCCGGACAGGCCGGGCGACGAGGGCCGCATGTCGTGCCCGACGACGACGGCGTTCGCGCCGGTCAGCTCGACGAAGGCCGCGCCGAACAGCTCGGCCAGCGACTCGTCCCACTGGTCGGGTACGACACCGCGCACGTCGTACGCCTTCACGATCTGCGACAGATCAGCAGCCACGGCCAACCTTCCTGAAAGTCCCGTCGGTGTGCACAAACTACCCGCACCCACCGGCCGGCCGTCGCGCGGTTCCCGAAGGTCAGGGCAGCATCCAGCCCAGGACGACCGTGGACTGGCCGACCACGATCAGGCACATCACCAGCAGCAGGCCGAGGCTCCAGGGCAGTACCTTGCGCAGCAGGTCGCCCTCGCGGCCCGCTAGTCCGACGGCCGCGCAGGCGATGGTGAGGTTCTGCGGGGAGATCATCTTGCCGAGGACACCGCCGGAGCTGTTGGCGGCGGCGAGGAGTTCGGGAGAGAGACCGGACTCCCGCGCGGCGGTCACCTGGAGGGCGCCGAAGAGCGCGTTGGCCGAGGTGTCGGAGCCGGACACGGCGACGCCGAACCAGCCGAGGACCGGGGAGAGGAAGGCGAGCCCGGCGCCCGCCGCGGCGACGAAGTGGCCGATGGTGGCGGCCTGCCCGGAGAGGTTCATGACGTAGGCGAGGGCCAGCACCGAGGTGACGGTGAGGATCGCGAACCGCAGTTCGTGGACGGTCGCGAGCCACTCCTTGACCGCCACGCGCGCGTGCACGCCGAGGACGACGGCCGTGATCAGCCCGGCGAACAGGACGAGCGTGCCGCCGGTGGAGACGATCGGCCAGGAGAAGACGTTGCCGCCCACCGGGTTGCCCTCGGGGTCGGCCACGTCCAGGAACGGCCAGTCGTAGGTCTGGGTCGCCCGGGCCAGCCAGTCCTTGACCGCCGGGATCTGCGCGACGGAGAAGACGGCGACGATCAGGGCGTAGGGCGCGTAGGCGCGCAGCACCTCCCGGCGGGGGTCGTCCTCGTCCAGTTCCTCGCTGCGGGCGCCGGTCAGGACGGCCGCCCGGACGGGTTCGGCGGCGGGCCTGCGGGAGTGCGGTACGGCGACCAGGGCGCCGGCCCCGACGAGGGCGGCGGCGATGTCGGCGAGCTGGGCGGAGATGTAGTTGGAGGCGACGAACTGGGCGACGGCGAAGGCGACTCCGCAGGCCATCGCGGGCACCCAGGTCTCGCGCAGTCCGCGCCGCCCGTCCACCAGGCCGACCAGCAGCAGCGGGACGATCAGGGCGAGCAGCGGGGTCTGGCGGCCGACGACGGAGGCGACGTCGTCCAGGGGCAGCCCGGTGACCTGGGCCAGCGTGACCACGGGGGTGCCCATCGCGCCGAAGGCGACCGGCGCGGTGTTGGCGACCAGCGACACGACCGCCGCGCGGACCGGGTCGAAGCCGAGCGCGACGAGCATGACCGAGCAGATCGCGACGGGCGCCCCGAAGCCGGCCAGGGCCTCCAGCAGGGCTCCGAAGCAGAAGGCGACGACGAGGGCCTGGATGCGGGGGTCGTCGGAAAGCCGCCCGAAGGAGCGGCGCAGGATGTCGAAGTGCCGGGTGCGGACGGTCATCCGGTAGACCCACAGGGCGTTCACGACGATCCACAGGATGGGGAAGAGGCCGAAAACGGCTCCCTGGACGGCGCTGGAGGCCGTCTGGTCCAGCGGCATCCCGTACGCCAGCCACGCCACGAGTACGGCCGCCAGGAGGCCGGTGAGGCCCGCCAGGTGCGCCTTCATGCGGACGCCGCCCAGCAGGACGAGGACGATCACCAGGGGCAGGGCCGCCACCAGGGCGGACAGGCCGAGCGAACCGGCGACGGGTTCCAGTTCCTGCACGTACACGGGCGCCTCCCCGGATTCCGCATTGCGAAAGCGTTTTCTCACGGCTTCCGGAATGGTCGTGTCCGCGACAAGGCAACGTCAATGGGTGTGCAGCAACGGATGTGACGGGAGATGCCGGGGCGGGCGAACGGGCCTGCTCAGTTGTCCGGCGAGCGCAGCACGCGCAGATGACCGCGGCGCGCGACCTCCATCGGGTCGGCCGTGCGCCCGCCGCCCCCGGCCGCCCGCTCCTGGGGGCGGGCCGCCTCGCGCACCGCGTTGGCAAGCGCTTCCAGGTCGTCGCCGCTGGGGCGGGCCGGGGCCGACCCGTCGAGCAGGCGGACGACCTCCCAGCCGCGCGGGGCGGTGAGGCGCTCGGAGTGCTCGGCGCACAGGTCGTAGCAGTGGGGTTCGGCGTAGGTGGCGAGCGGGCCGAGGACCGCGGTCGAGTCGGCGTAGACGTACGTCAGCGTCGCGACGGCGGGACGGCCGCAGGCGGTGCGCGAACAGCGACGTACAGGGCTCACGATGTTGGACGGTACCGCACTCTTGAGCGGGCCGCGACGACTCTCCACCAGGTCACACCCCCGTGTCGTGGCGTGAAACGCCCTACGGACCTCTCGGAACACACCCCGGTGACCTGCGTGGACGCCGGTTTCCGGGAGTCGGGACCACCATGGAAGCGGTCACGACCTGATACAAACAGCGACATTTGCCTTGAGTTCCACGGTCGTGGAGAGATACGGAATCGAGCCCAACCTTGGCTGGAATGGTCATCCGACGACAAGCCGCGTCTCGGGCCTCGGCGCTGTCCGGTCCGCGTGTGCGGCCGGGCGCGCGACCTCGGCGGGGACTACCCTTCACCAGTGATGGACAACCCCGTGACGCCCCGTGATGCCGGTCGCCCAGGGCCCCGCCGTCGTGATCGCCACGGCCGGGGCATGCGCGGTCCGGTGGCGCCCCCGCAGGTGCCGCTCGCCGCGAGCCGCGGCGAGGTGTTCGCGGACCTGGTGCAGGACTCCGTGGAGCGCCTGGAGCGGCGGTGGCCGCAGCTCGCCGACATCGATTTCCTCGTCCTCGACGTACCCCGGCTGGACGGGCCCGGGGAGCTGTGGAACGACGAGGCCGTCCCGCTCGGCGGCACGGTGCCCTCGCGTGAGGGCAGGCGGGGACGGGTGGTCGTGTACCGGCGGCCGGTGGAGATCCGGACCAAGGGCCGGGACGAACGGGCGGCACTGGTGCACGAGGTCGTCGTGGAACAGGTCGCCGAGCTGCTGGGGCTGACGCCGGAGACGGTGGATCCGCGGTACGGGGAGGACTGAGGGCGCGGGGCGCCGTCCCCCTCCCCGGTCGCGCGTTCTACTTCTGCCTACTTCTGCAGCACCGAGAGGTCTTCGTCCGCGTTCGGCACCGAGACCGTCCCCCGGTCGTCGGGGAGGGTCTGGACGGTGAAGGACGCCGCGTCGTCGTCCGAGACGGTCAGGGTGCGGGACGCGTGGACCGCCCCCCCGGAGACGGTCTCGACGGTGAGCGCGTAGCCGCCCTTGAGGCCGGCCGGGACTGGTGCCTCGACGTTCTGGGTGGTGCCGCCCTTGACCGTGTACGTCTTGGTCGCCGTCGTGCCGCCCTCCGTGCCCGCCGACGCCGTCACCTTCACCTCGGCGCCCTCGCCGGGGGCGGTCAGGGCCAGGGTCGTGCCCTTGGCGCGGTTGTCCGCGGCCGTGGCGCGCGCTCCGACCGGGTCGGTCGCCGGGATGAACGCCGACTCCTGCTCGCCGCCCTTGCCCCGTACGACCCGGACCGCGGCCACCACCGGCACGGCCCCGTCCGTCGGCGTCAGCACCAGCGAACCCGCCTCGCCGCGCGTGACCTCGCCGAGGTCCACGCCCGTCGTCATGCCGGACTTGACGTGCACCGTCTCGTGTCCGGCGGGGGTGATCAGCCCCGACGGCGAGGCGAGCCGCACCTTCAGGTCGGCGTCGGTGCCGCCGGGGGTGAACAGCACCAGGCGGACGGCGGTCGCGTCCTGCGGGATGCCCGGCAGCACGAGGTCGCCCGCCGGGTCCGCGGCCGCGGTCAGCCAGTCGCCGCCGGTCTTGTCGTCCAGCGCCTGCACCGCGGCCCCGACCCGCCCGCTGCGCACGCCGACGTGCACGGTCACGTCGGTCTCCTTCACGTCGGCGAGCGTGGACAGCAGCAGGGCCTCGGTGCCGTGCGGCGGCACCGTGACGCCCTCCCCCACCGTGGACTTGAGGGCTCCGTCCTTGCCGTAGAGCTCGATGTCGACGACGGCGGCCGAGTCGTCGGGGTTCGTCAGGTGGACGTAGTCGGTGCGGCCGGCCGCCGTGCTGGCGCCCGGGAACCAGAACTCCGTGTCCGGAGCCGTGCAGTTGACCCCCTGGAGGCCCCGGCCCGTCCCGGCGGCGACCTCCGTGGTCTGCTGCACCGTCCAGCCGGGCGCCTGACCGCCCTCGGCGGTGCCGATGAGTGCGGGCGTGTCGGAGCCGGAGGTCTTGCCGGTGGCGGGGGTGCCGGGCTTCTTGGGCTCGACGGGCGGCTTCGCGGCCTTCCCGTCGTCCTTCTCGTCGTCCTTCTTCCCGTCCTCGGCGTCCCCGGCCTCGTCGCCCCGTGCCGCGGTGGTGAGCGCCGCCTCGCCCTTCTCCTCGGCGCCCTTCGTGACGGGCGTGAAGGAGGTGTACTGGGTCTCGGCGAGGTCGGACGTGCTGGGCGCCGGGCAGAGCAGGCTGGTGCGCTCCACGGGCAGCCGGGCGGCCGGCGCGGCGGTGTCGGTGCCGGAGCCGTCCGGGGTGGCGACCGCCGCGAATCCGGTGACGGCGGCGAGCGCGGCCGCGCAGGCGATCAGGGACAGGGTCGTGCGCTTCACTGCTGGCTCCCGTCTGGACGCTCACTGCCCGTGCCGTGGGGGTGGTGGGGCTGGGAGGGGTCGTACGGCGCGTCGTATCCGCCCTGGCCGTACGCCTGGTCGTAGGCGGGGTCGTACCCGCCCTCCTGGGGCTGGGCCTGCGCCTGCTCGCCGTAGGCGTACGGGGCGTACTGGTCCGGCTCGTACGGGGCGCCGCTGCCGTCCTGGTAGGCGTCCGCGGGGTAGGGCTCCGCCTGGTACGGATCCCCCTGCTGGTACGGCTGCTGCGCGTACCCGCCCTGGTCGTACTGCTGCTGGACGCCGCCCTGGTACTGCTCCTGGCCGTAGGCGTCGTAGGTGCCGTACTCGGTCCGGTACCCCGTCGAGTCCCACTCGCCGTACGCCGGCTGCTGCGGGACCGGCGCCGGGGGCATCGGGGGCGCCGCGGGTGGTTCGGGCGCCTCGGGGGCGCCGTCCGCCGGTGCGACCGGCGGCTCGGTGTCCGTCCCGGCCTCGGCCTCCGCCTCCGCCTGGGCGCGCAGTCGCCGTGCCCGGCGTCCTTCGCCCTCCAGGGCCTCGGCGGGGATCAGCGGTTCCTCGGGCAGGTCGTCGTCGACGTCGCGGCGCCTGCCGGGCAGCGCGAGGACGACCAGGACCACGGCGAGCAGGCCCTGGGCCCACAGCCAGACGCTGTGGGTGAACGGGTCGTCGTAGGTGACGTCCAGCCTGCCGCCGGAGGCGGGGAGTTCGAAGCCCTGGGCCCAGCCGTCGACCGTGGTGCGACTGAGCGGCTTGCCGTCCAGGGTGGCGGTCCAGCCCTCGGCCGCGGTGTCGGCGAGGCGCAGCACGCGGCCGTCGGGGCCCGGTTCGATGTCGGTGTGGATGTCGACGGGTCCGGCCGCCACGGGCTGCGGCGCGCCGGTGGCGGAGTCGCCGCCCGACACGATGGTCGCGCGGGCGACCTCCTGGTCCACCCGCCACAGTCCGCTGCCGTCCTGCTGGCTCAGCCTGCTCAGGCCGGGGGTGGCGTCCAGGACCCGGGTGACCTCGCGGGGCGCGCCCTTGTGCACGAGCACGTAGCGCACGGCGAAGCCGCCGAGCTGGTCCGCCTGGTCCGCGCCGGAGCCGGCCACCAGGTTGGCGACGATCTTGTCGAGGGTGCTGTTCTCGCCGTCCTCGGCGGCCAGTTCGCCGTCGCCGAGGCGGGCTCCGGAGCCGCGGACCAGCATGTATCCCACGTGGGCGGTGGAGTCGCTGTCGAGGACGAGGGTGCGGGCCTGGTCGCGGGTGCGGCTCTCCTCGGCGACGAACGCGGGCACCTGTGCGGGGTCGCGTCGCTCGACAGGGCCGTCGGCGCCCCCGATCATCCACCCGGTGGCGGCGATCAGCGGGCCGACGGCCGAGGCGAGGGCGATCAGCGCGGCGACGGGCTGGCGCCAGCCGAAGCTCTGCTCGGCGACGCGGAAACGGGCTCCGTCGGCGCCGAGGGTCGCGGCGGCCAGCAGGGCAATGCCGTAGACGAGGGTGGCGGGGCCGGCCCAGGTGGAACGGTTGGAGAGGACCGCGAAGACGAAGCCGGCCAGGGCCACGGCCCACGCGACCCGGATGCCCAACTGCCGCTCGGAGCGCAGCAGGGCGGCCAGCGCGGCCAGCACGATGCCGATGAGGACCAGCCCGCCGGTCGTCCCCGGGCCGCCGGGGCTGGCGCCGAGCAGGTCGAGAGCGGAGGCGGCCGACGCGCCGTACTCCAGTCCGGCCTCGTCGAAGAAGCCGAAGGGCAGCAGCGACAGCGACCAGGGCGCGAGCAGCAGCAGGGGGGTGCCGAGCTGGGCGAGGAAGCGCAGTCCGTACGCGGTGATCTCGCCGCGGCGCAGGGCCAGGACCCCGAGGCCGAGGAGGAGCGCGAGCGGCCACACGACGGGCGTGAAGGCGGTGGTGACCGTCAGCAGCAGCGCGTACGCCCAGGTGGCGCGCCAGCTGCCGCGGGCGCCGGACGTGCTCGTCAGACCGGCCGCCGCGACGCCCGCGCGGGCGATGAGCGGCAGCAGTACGGCGAGGACGGCGGTGCCGATGCGGCCGCCGGCGAGGGCGCCGGTGGCGGCGGGCAGGAAGGCGTAGGCGACGGCCGCCCAGGCGCGCAGCAGCCGGGACATGACCAGCGGTCGGGACGCGAAGTACGCGGTGGCGCCGGCCAGGGGCACCGAGCCGACCAGCAGCAGGGTGACGGCGGTGCCGGTCGAGCCGAGCAGCGCGGAGGCCAGCGCCGCCAGGATCGCGAGGTAGGGCGGCGCGGAGGCGGTGCCGCCGGTGCCGACCGTGTGCCAGGCGTCCGCGTACCGCGACCACAGCTCGCCGGCGTCGGCCGGGGCGGGCAGCAGCGCGCCGCCCGCGAGGGCACCGCCGCCGAGGAGGGCTCGGCAGGCGGCCAGGGAGGCGAGCAGCAGGATCAGGAAGAGCACCGGGCCGGGCTTGCGGGCGATGCGCTTGAGGCGGGCGAACTGCTCGATCTCCAGGAAGTCGGCGTCGTCGCCGCCCGGTCCGGACTCGATGCCGCCGCCGTGCCGTCCGGCGCCCGCGGCGGTCTCGGCCTCGGAGCTGCCGACGAGGTTGCCCGCGACCTGTTCGACGGTGACGCGGATGGTCGCTCCGGGGGGCGGGAACAGGGGGCGCAGTTCGTCCTTCTCGACCTGCGGGCGGCCGCGTTCCCGCCGGGCGGCGATGATGCGCTCGGGGCGCAGCAGGACGCCCAGCAGGCCCCGGATCTCGTCGAGCGCCTGCCCGGGCACCTTGCCGACGAGATAGGCGACGGTGCGCAGCATCGTGCCGAGGACGATGCGCAGCAGCACCCAGGGCAGGGCGGCCGTACGGACGTTGACGAGGAGGGTGTGGACGGCGCCTGCCTTGTCCACCTTGTGCGGGGAGGCGGTGGTGCGGCCCGCGCAGTCGACGGCGCGGCGCTCGCGGGAGGCCGCCTCGGCGTGGCGGACGACCGCCTCGGGGGCGATGAGGACGCGCAGTCCGGCGGCGTGCGCGCGCCAGCACAGGTCGACGTCGTCGCGCATCAGGGGCAGCCGGCGGTCGAACCCGCCGAGCCGTTCGAAGACATCACGCCGGATCAGCATGCCGGCGGTGGACACCGACAGGACGGGCCGGACGTGGTCGTGCTGTCCCTGGTCCTGTTCGCGGCGGTCCAGGCCGGTCCAGCGGCGGCCGGAGTTGGCGATGGAGACGCCGACCTCCAGCAGTTGCCGGCGGTCGTACCAGCCGCGGAGCTTGGGGCCGACGACGGCGACGTCGTCGCGGCCGAGTTCGTACTCGGTGTCCACGACGCGCAGCAGCTGGGCCAGGGCGTCGGGTTCGGGGGCGCAGTCGTCGTGCAGCAGCCACAGCCACTGGACCGGCTCGCCGTGGGGCAGTTCGGGCAGGTCGTAGGCGTCGTCGCGCCAGGTGCGCGTGACGGGGTCCCAGCCGCTGGGCCGCTTCAGGTACGGCAGGTCCTCCGGGGTGAGGACGGGGACGGTGCGGGCCGCCTCCTCGACGGCCTGGCCGAAGCCGGTGCGCCGGGCGAGGTGCAGCACGTGGTCGCCGCCGAGGGCTTCGCCGACCAGCCGGGCCGAGTCGTCGGCACTGCCGGTGTCGGCGGCCACGGCGTACTGGACGGGGCGCTCCTGGCCGAGCAGCCCGGCGAGCGCGTCGGGCAGCCAGCGGGCTCCGTCGTGGGCGACGAGGACCGCGGTCACGACGTGACGCGGGAACTCAGGTGTGGCAGCGAGGTCTTGCTGGGCTGCCGTGTGACTCTGCACGGACATCGAGGTACGGGCCCCGGTTCGGTGGACTGCGGTGGACGCCCGTGCCTGTGGGGAATGGCGGGGCGTCTCGGACGAGCGCCCACACTATCGGCTGGACAGCAAGAGGGCCCGCCGCCTGTGGACAACCCACCTGCGAGGGGCCGTTCCCGCTGGTCCCGCCGTTCGCGCCGGTTCTGGCGCCTCGTCAGACGGCGGCCTTCTTCAGCCGGCGGCGCTCCCTCTCGGACAGGCCGCCCCAGATGCCGAAGCGCTCGTCGTTGGCAAGGGCGTACTCGAGGCATTCGGAGCGGACCTCGCAGGCGAGGCAGACCTTCTTGGCCTCGCGGGTCGAGCCGCCCTTCTCGGGGAAGAAGGACTCGGGGTCGGTCTGGGCGCACAGTGCGCGCTCCTGCCAGCCGAGCTCCTCGTCCGCGTCGTCGACCAGCAGTTGCTGCACCGTCTCGGTCATGTGCGCCCCTCGTCTGTCTTCGCGTCCCCGTGATCTGGCCGTTACCGATTCCGGCTGAACGACACGAGTGAAATTACAAGTGTGCTGCTCCGGGCGAGTCAAGCCGAGATCTGCTATTGGGCCCCTTATTCACTCTGCGGAACCAAGGCAAAGCGGAAAGTGTTCAAATCGCCATAAACCTTGACATCCCAAAGAGGCCCGTCCGGGCACTCGACCCGCGCTCCGCTCGTACCGGGGAAGACGCCCAGGCGTTCGATCCCGTTCCGATATACGCGCCGAAGCGAACCTGATCACATTCGGGTCACAGGATCACTACGGGGGTTGTGCGCCCGGCTTGTGCGCCATGTGTCCCGGGACCCCCCTGAACAAACCTTTCCCCTGCGAGATGAACCGGAAGAGGTGAAACATGTCCCACATACCGGGCATCGAGTTGACAGTGCCGGTGTGAACCGGTGTCCTTGTGGGCATGCTCGCGAACTTGGCGCTCGCCTCGACCCGCACCGCCGGGTCCCACGGTGCTGCCCGCGCTCGCTGTAGCTGTTGCCGCTGTTCCAGCTGTTGAGCCAACCGCGCTCCGGCTGTCCCCAGAGTCCACGCGACTCGATGCTCCATTTCCCGCCCCACCAGGGCGTTCTTGGTCATCCGTTCCGCCCGCCGCACACTTCCGCCGAGGAACCACCGCACCCATGAACAGCGACAGCGACCTCCAGATCGCCGGCGACATCCTCGAAGTCCCCCACCTCCTCCAGGCACCCCGCGAGCACCCGGCCACCGTGGCCGAGTTCGCCGGGCTGGCCCGCTCCCTCGCCGACGACCGCTCCGAGTGGGAGCACCTCGTCCGGTACGACGCGACGACACGCTGGTACCACCGGCTGCGCACCGGCCCGGGCTACGAGGTGTGGCTGCTGTCCTGGGTACCGGGACAGGGCAGCGGACGCCACGACCACGGCCCCTCCTCCGGCGTGTGGACCGTCCTGGAGGGGACCCTCACCGAGCACACGGAGCGCGGCACGCGCGCGTTGCGGGCCGGCACCCAGCGCGTGTTCGCACCCGGGCACGTGCACGAGGTCGTCAACGACGCGCTGGAGCCCGCGGTCAGCCTGCACGTCTACTACCCGGGCCTCACCGAGATGCCCATGCACGCCCCGCAGTGCTCGGCCGCCACGTCGCGGGACGCGGACACCGGCGCCGTGCCGACTGCCTGACGCGGTGTCGTACCCGCCTGCAAGACTGGGGCCATGCGCATTGTGGTTCTGGCAGGCGGCATCGGCGGTGCCCGGTTCCTGCGTGGTCTGAAGCAGGCCGCGCCCGACGCGGACATCACCGTCATCGGCAACACCGGGGACGACATCCACCTCTTCGGTCTGAAGGTCTGCCCGGACCTCGACACGGTGATGTACACGCTCGGCGGCGGCATCAACGAGGAGCAGGGCTGGGGACGGGCCGACGAGACCTTCCACCTCAAGGAGGAGCTGGCGGCGTACGGCGTGGGGCCCGAGTGGTTCGGCCTCGGCGACCGCGACTTCGCCACGCACATCGTGCGGACGCAGATGATCACCGCGGGCTTCCCGCTCAGCGCGGTGACGCAGGCCCTCTGCGACCGCTGGAAGCCCGGAGTGCGCCTCATCCCGATGACCGACGACCGCGTGGAGACCCACGTCGCGGTCGAACTGGAAGGGGAGCGCAAGGCGGTCCACTTCCAGGAGTACTGGGTACGGCTGCGCGCCTCCGTCCCCGCCGAGGCGGTCGTGCCGGTCGGCGCCGAGCAGGCCAAGCCGGCACCGGGCGTCCTGGAGGCCATCGCCGAGGCGGACGTGATCCTCTTCCCGCCGTCCAACCCGGTGGTCTCCGTCGGCACCATCCTCGCCGTGCCCGGCATCCGGGAGGCGATCGCCGACGCCGGGGTGCCCGTGGTGGGCCTGTCCCCGATCGTGGGGGACGCGCCCGTGCGCGGGATGGCCGACAAGGTGCTCGCGGCGGTCGGCGTGGAGTCCACGGCGGCCGCGGTCGCCGAGCACTACGGCTCGGGGCTGCTCGACGGCTGGCTGGTCGACACGGTCGACGCGGACGCCGTCACGCGTGTGAAGGCGGCCGGCATCCTCTGCCGCGCCGTACCGCTGATGATGACCGACCTCGACGCCACGACGCGGATGGCCCGGGAGGCGCTGACGCTCGCGGAGGAGGTGCGGGAGGCATGAGCGACGGCACGCGCGACGACGCCCTCGGCCGCCCGGAGGGCTACCGGGTGTGGGCCCTGCCCGGCCTGCCCGAGGTGCAGCCCGGCGACGACCTCGCCAAGCTGATCGCCGCTGCCGAGCCGGGGCTGGCCGACGGGGACGTGCTGCTCGTCACCTCCAAGATCGTGTCCAAGGCCGAGGGCCGCGTCGTACGGGCCGCCGACCGGGAGGCCGCGATCGACGCGGAGACCGTGCGGGTGGTGGCCAGGCGCGGCCTGCTGCGCATCGTCGAGAACCGGCAGGGGCTGGTCATGGCGGCGGCCGGCGTCGACGCCTCCAACACCCCGTCCGGCACCGTACTGCTGCTCCCCGAGGACCCGGACGCCTCCGCGCGCGGCATCCGCGAGGGACTGCGCGACACGCTGGGCGTCGACGTGGGCGTCGTCGTCACCGACACCTTCGGGCGCCCCTGGCGGGCGGGGCTCACGGACGTGGCGATCGGCGCCGCCGGTGTGCGGGTCCTCGACGACCTGCGCGGCGGCACGGACGCGCACGGCAACCCGCTCGGCTCCACCGTCGTCGCCACCGCCGACGAGCTGGCCGCGGCGGGCGACCTGGTCAAGGGCAAGGCGTCGGGTCTGCCGGTCGCCGTCCTGCGCGGGCTGCCGCTCCTGGTGGCCGACGACGACGGGGAGGGCGCGCGGGCGATGGTGCGCGGCGCGCGCGACGACATGTTCCGGCTGGGCACGTCGGAGGCGGTACGGCAGGCGGTCACCCAGCGCCGTACGGTACGGGCCTTCACGGACGAGCCGGTCGATCCCGGCGCGGTACGCCGGGCGGTCGCGGCGGCGGTCACCGCACCGGCGCCGCACCACACGACACCGTGGCGGTTCGTGCTCCTGGAGTCCGGGGAATCCCGCACCCGGCTGCTGGACGCGATGCGGGACGCCTGGATCGCGGACCTGCGGCGGGACGGCAAGAGCGAGGAGTCCATCGCCAAGCGCGTCCGGCGCGGGGACGTGCTGCGCAACGCGCCCTACCTCGTCGTCCCCTGCCTGGTCATGGACGGTTCGCACGTGTACGGGGACGCGCGGCGGGACGGGGCCGAGCGGGAGATGTTCGTCGTCGCCACCGGCGCGGGCGTGCAGAACCTGCTCGTCGCGCTCGCCGGGGAGCGGCTGGGGTCGGCGTGGGTGTCCTCGACGATGTTCTGCCGGGACGTGGTGCGGGAGGTGCTGGGGCTGCCGGGCGACTGGGACCCGATGGGTGCGGTGGCGGTCGGTCATCCGGCGGAGGAACCTCGCGCGCGGCCGGAGCGGGACGCGGGGTCGTTCATCGAGGTGCGGTGAGGCCTCTACTCTCGTAGAGGCTCTCTCCTTTCTTCTCCCGCTTCCCTTCCTCTTCCTCTTCCGCTTCTCCCGCGCTTCGCTCAAGGACCTCACTCGTGGCAGGACGTTTCGCTCCCCGGCCCCCGCGTGCCGCTGTGCGTGGCGGGATACCCCGGCAGGGGGTCGCGCCGGGCCGGGTACGGGTGTGGGTGCCGGACGGGCCGCTGGAGCTGGGGCTGGTGCTCGGGCCGCTGCGGCGCGGGCCGGGCGATCCGACGTTCCGGACGACACCGGACGGGGCCGTGTGGCGGACCAGCCGCACGCCCGGCGGGCCGGGGACGCTGCGGGTCACCGCGCGCGGTGACGAGGTGCGGGGCGAGGCCTGGGGGCCCGGAGCGGAGTGGCTGCTGGAGCAGCTGCCTCGGATGCTGGGCGCCGAGGACGACCCGTCCGCGTTCGTGCCGAGGCACCGGCTGCTGGCGCTGACGCGGCATCGGCGGCCGGGGCTGCGGCTGACGCGGACCGGGCTGGTGCTGGAATCGCTGATCCCCTCGGTCCTGGAGCAGAAGGTCACGACGCTGGAGGCGTACCAGGCGTGGCGGCTGCTGGTGCGGAAGTTCGGGGAGCCGGCGCCGGGGCCCGCGCCCGGGCGGATGTGTGTCATGCCGTCGGCGCGGACGTGGGCGCTGATCCCGTCCTGGGAGTGGCATCTCGCCGGGGTGGACAACAAGCGGGCGTCGACGATCCTGCGGGCGGTGCGGGTCGCCGCGCGGCTGGAGGAGGCGGCCGGGATGGAGCCGGGGGCGGCGCAGGAGCGGCTGGAGCTCGTGTCCGGGGTCGGGCCGTGGACGTCTGCGGAGACCGTGCAGCGCAGTCATGGGGCGCCGGACGCGGTGACGGTGGGGGATCTGCATCTGCCGGGGATCGTGGGGTTCGCGCTGGGCGGGGACCGGTACGCGGACGACGCGGAGATGCTGCGGCTGCTGGAGCCGTATGCCGGGCAGCGGCATCGGGCGGCTCGGCTGGTGCTGCTGAGTGGGCGGGTGCCGGGGCGGCGGGCGCCGCGGATGGCTCCGCGGGGGATTGAGCGGCTCTGACTGGGCCGGGGGTGACGCTGCGGCCGGCGTGGGGTGGGTGACGCGGCCCGGCGTTCACGTCGCACCCGGCGTGGGTGCGGGCGCGGGGTGGGTGACGCGGGCCGGCGCTGGCCGGGTGCCGCCGCGCCCACCCGTGCCGCCCCAGCGGCACGACTGCCCGCAGCTGGGGGAGACGGCGGAGAGCCGCGTACGGCGGGAAGGGGTCGTGTCGGGGGGTGTCCGCCCGCAGCGGTTGGCGCGTCAACGGAGGTCACTTCTGTGGCCGACCGATTCCGCGCCGTTCCGAGGACGGACACCCCCCGGCGCGGCCCCGACCCACCACCGAACCCGAAGCGCTACGCGCACCCCCACCGAAGCAGCCACAGGCCGCCGCAGGCACCCCCCAGCGCTACGCGTCCGAGGAGAAGCGTAGGGATGCTGGGGGGATGTGGGCGTCGCACCAGATTCTGGCGCCGGAGCGGAGTTCGTTGTCGGCGCCGATGATGGCGCCGTCGCCGATGACCGTGTCGCTGAGGACCGAGCGGGTGCCGACGCGGGCGCGGGTGCCGATGAGGGAGTCGGTGATGACGGCGCCGGGCTCGATGACGGCGCCGGGCAGGATCGTGCTGCCGAAGACGCGCGCGCCCTCCGCCACGAAGGCGCCCTCACCGATCACCGTGCCGCCGGCCAGCTTCGCGTCGGGCGCGACCTGGGCCGTGGGCAGGACCAGGCGGTCCCCGCAGCGGCCCGGTATCGCCGGGGACGGGGCGCGGCCGAGGACCAGGTCGGCCGAGCCGCGCACGAAGGCCGCCGGGGTTCCGAGGTCCAGCCAGTACGTGGAGTCGACCATGCCCTGGAGGTGCGCCCCGGTGGCGAGGAGTTCCGGGAAGGTCTCGCGTTCGACCGAGACGGGCCGCCCCGCCGGGATCGTGTCGATGACCGAGCGGCGGAAGACGTACGCCCCCGCGTTGATCTGGTCGGTGACGATCTCCTCCGGGGTCTGGGGCTTCTCCAGGAAGGCGAGCACTCGGCCCGTGTCGTCGGTGGGGACCAGCCCGTACGCCCTGGGGTCGGTGACCTTCGTCAGGTGCAGGGAGACGTCCGCGCCCGTCGTCTCGTGGGTGCGGACCAGCGCGCCGATGTCCAGACCCGTCAGGATGTCGCCGTTGAAGATCAGGACCGGTTCGTCCGGCCCCGAGTGCAGCCGGGACGCCACGTTGCGGATCGCGCCGCCCGTGCCGAGCGGCTCCTCCTCGGTGACGTACTCGAGGTGCAGCCCCAGCGCCGAGCCGTCGCCGAAGTACGGTTCGAAGACCTCGGCCAGGTAGCTCGTCGCGAGCACGATGTGGTCGACGCCCGCCGCCTTCGCCCGCGCCAGCTGGTGCGTGAGGAACGGCACCCCGGCCGCCCGGACCATGGGCTTCGGGGTGTTCACCGTGAGCGGACGCAGCCGCGTGCCCTTGCCGCCGACCAGGAGGATCGCTTCTGTCACCGTCGTCTCTGCTTCCTGCCGGGACCGGCCGAACTGTGTTTCGGCCGGCCAGTGTATGCAGACCGTTCCTCGGCGCCCTCGACGGCCGTGCGGTGCTCCGCCCTCAGCGGCCCTGGTACCGCGCCGCCTTCGAGCGGCTCGTGTCGAGCTTGCCGTAGAGCAGCCTGCCGGGGCAGTTCGTCGCGAAGCCGTCGCGGTGACCGGAGATGACGTTCAGTCGTACGTTCTTACCTTTTCGGTAGAGATTGCCACCACCCGACTTCAGGTATGTCTTCCCGTCCGGATTCATGCCGTAGATGCCGAGCTTCCACGCGGTGAGCCGGGCGATCGCCTTCACGGCGGCCGACGACGGCTTCCTGTCGCTGTACGTGCCGAGAACGGCGATGCCCATGCTGTTGGAGTTGAACCCCAGGGTGTGGGCGCCGAGTACCGCTTTGGACACTCCCCCGGCGCGGCCCTCGTAGATGTTTCCGCACTTGTCGACGAGGAAGTTGTAGCCGAGGTCGCGCCAGCCCGTGCTGTGGACGTGGTAGCGGTAGATACTGCGAATGACTGACGGCGCCTGTGCGCAGCGGTAGTTGTTGCCGGTGGCCGAGTGGTGCACGAAGGCCGCCTTGACCTTCTTCGTGTACTCGAACCCCTTCTCCCGCAGCCCCTCGTCCGCGCCCCAGCCGTGGCGCGTGGTGATGCTCGGGCGGGCGCCGACGTACGGCTTGGCCTGCTGCCCGGTGCCGAGTTCGGCCTCGGTCCGGGCCTGACTGAGGGCCGGGATCTCGGTGGCGCCGAGCGGGGCGAGGCCGGCGTTGGCGGCGGAGGCGGCGAGCGCTTCGGCGGACGTGGCGGACGCCGCCGTGGTGCGGGGCTCGTTCTCCGGTCCGTCCTCCGGTCCGGGTGCCGCCGTGGGCGGGGCGCCCTTGCCGGGGTCGACGAGTTCGAGGCGCATGCCGGTGGGGAGCGTCGACGCGGTGGCCGCCGGGACGGCTCGGGTGGCGGCCTCGGGCCCGCTCTCCGCCCGGACCCGCACCTCCACCCCGTCGGACTCGCCCACCCACAGGGGTGCGGTGGCGCCGCGGACCCGGTCGGAGGTGCTCTCGGTGGTGCCGGGGTCGGCGGCGTGTTCGGCGTTGTGGGTCTCCAACTCCTGCCAGCCGGACCAGGCGCCGGTGGCGGTCGCGCGAGTACGGACCTCGACGCGGCCGTGCAGTTCGGTGCCCGGGTTGTCCCAGACGACGCCGACGAGCGAGAAGTGCCGTACGTCCCGGCGGGGCAGGCCCTGTGCGGCGGCGCCGGGGGCGCGGTCGCGGGCGAGGGGGGTGAGGGGCAGCGACTGGGTGCCGCCGGGGGCGTATGCCTCGGCCTGCGCCGCTCTCGGGGTCGTGGGCGGGGGCGCGGAGGTGGCCGCCGCCGCGGGTGGGGCGAGCGGGACGGCCAGGGCCGCCGCGGTCGTGACACCGATCGAGGAAGCAAGGAATCCACGCATGCCCCTGATACTGGACATGGTCATACAAATATGTCCATTTGAGATCTGACGGTCCGTAGGGTGTCTTCATCCGAACCGGTGGTGGTGCGGTACGCCGTCCGCTCGGTGCGGGTGTTGGGGGCCGCGTACGCTTGCGCGGGTGAACGCGACCGATCGCACCCCTGCCGACCTGCTGAGTTCCGCGCTCGCCGCGGACCCGGGACGCCCCCTGGTGACCTTCTACGACGACGCCACCGGCGAACGCGTCGAACTGTCCGTCGCCACCTTCGCCAATTGGGTGGCCAAGACCGCGAATCTGCTCCAGGACGAACTCTCCGTCGAGCCCGGCGACCGGGTCGCGCTGCTGCTGCCCGCGCACTGGCAGACGGCGGTGTGGCTGCTGGCGTGCGCGTCGGTGGGTGTCGTCGCCGACGTGGCGGGTGACCCGGCGTCGGCCGACGTGGTCGTCAGCGGGCCGGAGCCCGAATCGCTGGACGCCGCGCGGGCGTGCTCGGGCGCGCGGATCGCGCTGGCGCTGCGGCCGCTCGGGGGGCGGTTCGCGCCGCGCGCGCCGGAGGGCTTCGCCGATTACGCGGTGGAGGTGCCGGGGCAGGGGGACCGGTTCGTGCCGTACGCGCCGGTGGATCCGGAGGGGCCTGCGCTGATCGTCGCCGGGCGGGAGTTCAGCGGGGCGGAGGTCGTGGAGCGGGCGCGGGCGGAGGCGGCCGGGCTGGGGCTCACCGGGCCGGGGGCGCGGATTCTGTCGGGGCTGCCGTACGACACGTGGGAGGGGTTGAGCGCGGGGTTGTACGGGCCGTTGGCGAGTGGGGGGTCGGTGGTGTTGTGCCGGCATCTGGAGCGGGCGGGGGACGGGGTGCTGGATCAGCGGATCGAGGCGGAGAGGGTATCGGCGACGGCTCGGTGAGTTTCTTGGCAGAGCCCAGGTCGGGTGTACGCGAGGTACTGACCCGGCGTTGACCGGGCGCCCGGCGTCGGAGCTGGGCGGGGGTGGGTGTCGCAGCCCGGCGTGGCGGGGTGCCGCTCTCTTTGGGACGGGAGCCGCCCCAGCGGCACGACTGCCCGCAGCTGGGGCGGGAGCGACTGCCCGCAGCTCAGCAAGCAGGACGGCTGCCCGCAGCTGGGTCGGCAGACGGCTGGCCGCAGCTGGGGCGGTGACCCGTTCGGCTCACTAACGTTCCGCGTCCCCGCCGCCCGCGCTGCATGGTCGTAGGAGCGCACGGGTGTGGGACGGAGGGAGACGTGAGCGATGACGCCGGGAAGGGGGCGGGGGCGTCCGCGTCCGGGGACGGGCTGAGGCGGCGGCGTCGGAGGCGGCGGCTGGCCCGGGCGGGGATCGCGGTCGGCGTGGTGGCCGTCGGTGCCGTGGGCGTCGGGTGGGCGGTGTACGCGAAGCTGAACGGCAACATCACGTCGGACGAGGCGGCGGCGGCCGAACTCGCCCGGTACGAGAAGGAGCGCCCCACCGCCCTGGTGCGCGGCGCGCAGAACGTGCTGCTGATCGGGTCGGACTCGCGCGCCGGCGACGGCAACGCGCGCTACGGCCGGGACTCCGGGACCGAGCGGTCGGACACCACGATCCTGCTGCACCTGGCGGCGGGCCGGGACAGCGCCACCGCCGTCTCCCTCCCCCGCGACCTGATGGTGAACGTGCCCGGCTGCCACGGCCCGGACGGGGCCCGCACCGAGCCGGTGTTCACCCAGTTCAACTACGCCTTCGCGGCCGGTGGTTCGGCGTGTTCGATCCGGACCGTGGAGAAGCTGACCGGCATCCGGATCGACCACCACGTGGTCGTCGACTTCCAGGGCTTCAAGAAGATGGTCGACGCCCTCGACGGCGTCGAGGTGTGCCTGCGCAAGCCGGTCGACGACGAGGACGCCAAGCTGAAACTGCCCGCGGGCCGGGTGACGCTCGACGGTGAGCAGGCGCTCGGCTACGTCCGCGCCCGGAAGTCGCTCGGGGACGGCAGCGACACCGACCGGATGGACCGGCAGCAGCGCTTTCTGGGGGCGCTCGTGAACAAGGTGCAGAGCAATGGCGTACTGCTGAATCCGGTGAAGCTGTACCCGGTTCTCGACGCGGCCACGTCGTCACTGACCACGGACCCGAATCTGGCGAGTCTGCGTGGCCTGTACGACCTCGTGCGCGGGCTGCGCGACATTCCCACCGAGCGCGTGCAGTTCCTGACCGTCCCCCGGGAGTCCTACGCGGGCGACGCCGACCGCGACCAGCTCGTGCAGCCCGACGCCGAGAACCTCTTCACCCGGCTGCGGACGGACGACCCCGTGACGATCGCGGCGCCGGCCCACGGCGAGACCGGTGACGCCGATTCTCCGGCGCCGACGTTCAGCGGGAACACCGCCGACGAAGACGTCTGCGAGTAAAGCGCGTTCAAAGTCACGGCAAGACCCGTGCAAGGCGCGCATGAAAGTACGGACAATTGTCCAAGAAATGCGCTGGATTGCCCAGTTGTAAGTTTCGTGGCATGCGTCACTGCCATCGCCCCGAGCCGAACCGGGCGGTTAGTGTGAGCGATCCCGGTGTGCCCGGCCCCGAGGCTCTGCCCGAGGCCGCGCACCGAGTGAGCGAGACCGGGCGCCCGGAGGGGAGGGCGCCGCGTGGCCCCGACGGAGGATTCGGACAACCGTGGACGCGCAAGGCCGTGGACGGGCGGGCGACATCGACCCCGCAGACCAGTGGGTACTCAATCCGGACACCGGCGAATACGAACTGCGACTGTCCCCTTCCACAGCGCAGTCACCGGTCCCGGGTCCCCGGGGCGCCGCCGCGCCCTCCTCGGCGCCGGACCGTGAGGTGCCCGCGCAGCGCAGGCGCCGTTCGGCTCCCGAGGAACCGCCGCCGGGACGGGCCGGGCGACGGCGGCCGGCGAAGAAGAAGTCGAGGGGCAAGCGGGTCCTGCTGTGGACGGGCGGCACCATGGCGTTCGTCGTCCTCGCCGGCGGCACCGCCGGATACCTCTATCTCCAGCACCTGAACGGCAACATCCAGTCCGTCTCCGACGACGGCGCGAGCACCGGTGGCTTCCAGAAGGACAAGGCCATCAACATCCTGCTGATCGGCACCGACAAGCGCACCGGCAGCGGCAACGAGGGCTACGGCGACACCGGCAGCGCCGGCCACGCCGACACCACGATCCTGCTGCACGTGTCCAAGGACCGCTCCAACGCCACCGCGCTCAGCATCCCCCGCGACCTGATAGTCGACATCCCCGACTGCCCGACCACGCAGGAGGACGGGACGAAGAAGGTCATCCCCGGCTCCAGCGGCGTCCGCTTCAACACCAGCCTCGGCCAGAGCGGCCGTACGCCCAGCTGCACCATGCGGACCGTCACTGAGCTGACGGGGGTGACGCCGGACAACTTCATGGTGGCCGACTTCAACGCGGTCAAGACGCTGACCTCGGCCGTCGGCGGCGTCGAGGTCTGCCTGGCGAAGGACATCGACGACCCGGACTCGCACCTGAAGCTGCCGGCGGGCGAGCACACCGTCGAGGGCGAGCAGGCGCTGGCCTTCGTCCGCACCCGGCACTCCGTGGGCTTCGGCGGCGACCTGAGCCGTATCGAGATCCAGCAGCAGTTCCTCAGCGCGCTGATGCGCAAGTTGAAGTCCAACGACACGCTCACCAGCCCGTCGAAGATGCTGAAGCTGGCCGAGGCGGGGACCGAGGCGCTGACCGTCGACTCCAAGCTGGACAGCATCGGCAAGCTGAAGGACCTCGGCCTGGAGCTGGGCAAGCTCAACACCAAGAACCTGACCTTCACCACGGTGCCGGTGATCGACAACCCGGCCGAGAAGGTCAAGGCGACGGTCGTGCTCAAGGAGGGGCCCGCCCAGCAGGTCTTCGACATGATGCAGAACGACGTCTCCTTCACCGAGGTCAAGAAGAAGGAGTCGGAGAAGGAGAAGAAGGAGGCGGCCGCGGTCGCCGCCCGCCTCAAGGGCGAGCAGTCCGAGCCCTCCGAGGTCCGCGTCCGCGTCTTGAACGGCGGCGCCCCCGCCGGCAGCGCCCAGCAGGAGCTGGCCTACCTCCAGACGGACGCCGGCGTCACCAAGTCCGAGAACGCGGGCAACGCGCCCAAGGAAGTCGCCAAGACCACCCTGGAGTACGCCCCCGACCAGGCCGACCAGGCCCGCGCCCTCGCCGAGATCCTCGGCCTGTCCGGCGCCGCCATGAAGCCCGGCGAGAGCGTCACCAACTCCCAGGGCCTGCCCACCATGACCCTCACCCTCGGCAAGGACTTCAAGGGCGCCGGAGTCAAGATCAGCGCCTCCGCGGGGAAGACGCCCGAGGGCGTCGACAAGTCCACCGCGGACAAGGTCGAGTGCGCGAAGTGACCTGAGGGCCTCCAAACCCGTCTGACAGTACGACAGTCCATCGGTGCGCCGGGGGACGGCCGGGACGGAAGCGGCCCCGCGGGGCGTGCGATCCGTCGGGACCGCCGTACAGCCAACGAGGGGCTCCGTACGTCCAACTGTGCGAACAGGTCGCGCGCAGGGGCACGTTCACGGGCCCGAGGGTGGGAGAGGGACATGACGCAGGGCAGTGTGCACGGGGAGGGAACGCGACCGGGCGCGGTCCGACAGGCGCACGGCAGGGACACCGGCGCCGAGGGCGGGGGCGGGGGCGGCACCGGTACGGCAGGACCGCCGGGCCGGGGGGACGGGAACCGCCGCCGGTCCGGGCGGCGGCGCTCCGGACGCCGGCGCCGGGCGCTGCGCTGGTCGGCGACGGTCCTCGCGGTGCTGATACTCGGCACGGCGGGCGCCGGATACCTCTACTACCAGCACCTGAACGGCAACATCGAGAAGGGCGCGCGGAGCAGCGGCGACTCCAAGGCGCACCGCACCGAGCCGAACGCGGCCGGCCAGACTCCCCTGAACATCCTGCTGATCGGTTCCGACAGCCGCGCCTCCGAGGCCAATGTGGCGCTGGGCGGCGGCAAGAACAACCGCGACAACCCGCCGCTGGCCGACGTGCAGATGCTGATCCACCTGGCCGCGGACCGCAAGAGCGCGGCGGCGGTGAGCATCCCCCGTGACACCCGCGTGGACATCCCCGCGTGCCAGAACACGGAGACCGGGGAGAAGTTCCCCGCGACCAACGCCATCATCAACGAGTCGCTGGCCCGCGGCGGCGCCGGCTGCACCCTGGCCACCTGGGAGAACCTCACCGGGGTCTACATCGACCACTGGATGACGATCGACTTCGCGGGCGTGGTCTCGATGGCGGACGCCGTCGGCGGCGTCGAGGTCTGCGTGAACCAGAACGTGTGGGACCGGCCGCTGCCCGGCGTACCCGGCGGCTCGGGCCTGAAGATGGAGGCCGGCCGCAACAAGGTGCAGGGTGAGCAGGCGCTCCAGTGGCTGCGCACCCGGCACGCCTGGGGCAGCGACCCGCTGCGGGCCCGGGCCCAGCACATGTACATGAACTCGATGATCCGCACGCTGAAGCAGCAGAACGTCTTCACCGACACCGGCCGGCTGATGGACCTGGCGGAGGCCGCCACCAAGTCCCTGACCGTCTCCGAGGAGATCGGCACGGTCAAGAAGCTGTACGACCTGGGCATGCAGCTCAAGACGGTGCCCACGGACCGCATCACCATGACGACGATCCCCACCGTGGCGGACGACCAGGACGCCAACCACCTGCTGCCGGCCGCCGGCACGGACCAGATGTGGGCGATGCTCCGCGACGACGTGTCCTTCGACGACAAGGGCGCCAAGGGCGACAAGGGCGACAAGGGCGCCAAGGGCGGCAAGGGCGGTGGGAGCGGCAAGGACGATAAGGACCCGAAGGGCGCCGAGGGCGCCACCGGGAAGCCCTCCGACGAGCCCGCCGCCGACTCCGACATCGGCGTCCTGGTCCAGAACGCCACCCGCTCCGACTCGCTCGGCCCGGTCAGCGGACGGGCTGGCGCGGTCGCCGGGACGCTGGCGGAGAAGGGCTTCTCCAGGGCGACGACCGACACCTCCGCCGCGCTCTCCGAGGAGCGGACCCTGGTCCGTTATCCGAGCGACGAGCTGGCGGGTGACGCGCGGCGCGTCGCCGATGCGCTGGGCATCCCGGCGAGCGCGGTGCGCAAGTCCACCGACGTGTCCGGGATCACGCTCGCCGTGGGAGCTGACTGGCGCTCGGGCACGTCCTATCCGAAGCAGAAGACGCCCGAGGCGGGAGACCTGCCGGACGACAGCGACGCCCTCAACGGCTCGGACACCGGCAAGTGCATGGACGTCTACAAGCCCTACCGATGGTAGGAGTTCACGAAAATAGGAGGGATTGCCCTGTTGTAGGGGAGTCGAATGTGACACCAGAGTCGTTCGACGCTGAACTGGGCGGATAGTGTGAGCGCTCCAGTGCCCCTGCCGCGAGGCCAGCCCTGGCGTCGTGCACTAGTTGACCCTTTATCGTGCGCCTTCCGGAGAAGGCGCCGCGTGGCCCCCGACGGAGGATTGGGAGACCGTGGACGCGCAAGGACGTGGGCGGGCAGACGATGTCGATCCCGCAGACCAGTGGGTACTGAATCCACGCACCGGTGAATACGAACTGCGACTGTCCCCTTCCGCACCGCAGTCGTCCGTTCCGGGCCCCCGCCGGGGCGCCCCCCGCTCCTCCGGCGCATCCGGCGACGCCGGCGGCGGCACGGCGGGCACGGCCCGTCGCCGTACGGCCGCGCCCGGCCGCGAGGTCCCGCCCCAGCGGCGGCGCAGGCCCGCGCCCGAGGAGCCGGTACCGGGGCGGCGCGGACGCCGGCCGGAGAAGAAGTCGAAGGGCAAGCGGGCCCTGCTCTGGGTCGGCGGCAGTACCGCCTTCGTCGTCCTCGTGGCCGGGGTCGGCGGCTACGTCTACCTCAAGCACCTCGAGGGCAACGTCTCGACGACGGACGTCGGCAGCGCCGGAAGCAGCAGCTTCAAGAAGAACGAGGCCTTCAACATCCTCATCATCGGCACCGACAAGCGCACCGGTGAGGGCAACGAGGGCTACGGCGACAAGGGCAGCGTCGGGCACGCGGACACGAACATCCTGCTGCATGTCTCCGAGGACCGCTCCAACGCCACCGCGCTCAGCATCCCCCGCGACCTGATCGTCGACGTCCCCGACTGCGAGACCATGCAGAAGGACGGCACGAAGAAGATCATCCCCGGCACCTCGAACGTCCGCTTCAACACGAGCCTCGGCGAGAGCGGCCGGGACGCGGGCTGCACCATGCGCACGGTGAAGGAAGCGACCGGGATCCAGCCGAACCACTTCATGATGGCCGACTTCAACGCGGTCAAGACGCTGACCACCGCGGTCGGCGGCGTCGATGTGTGCGTGGAGCACGCCGTGGACGACCCGAAGTCCCATCTCAAGCTGCCCGCGGGCGAGTCCAAGGTGGAGGGCGAGCAGGCGCTGGCCTTCGTCCGTACCCGGCACGCCTTCGGCAACGAGGGCGACCTCGACCGCATCAAGGTGCAGCAGCAGTTCCTGGGCTCGCTCATGCGCAAGATGTCCTCCAGCGACACCCTCACCAGCCCCACCAAGCTGGTGAAGCTCGCCGAGGCCGCCACCAACGCCCTGACCGTGGACAAGGCCATCGGCAAGGTGGGCACGCTCAAGGACTTGGCCCTGGAGCTGAAGAAGGTGCCGCCGAAGAACATCACGTTCACCACGGTGCCGGTGATCGACAACCCCGCCGAGAAGGTCAAGGCGACGGTGGTCGTGAACGAGACCACGGGCCCCCAGGTCTTCGACATGATCAGGAACGACATCTCCTTCACCGAGGTCAAGCAGAAGGAGAAGAAGGAGGCGGCCGCGGTCTCCGCCCGCCTCAAGGGCGAGCAGTCCGAGCCCTCCGAGGTCCGCGTCCGCGTCATGAACGGCGGCGCCCCCGCCGGCAGCGCCCAGCAGGAGCTGGCCTACCTCCAGACGGACGCCGGAGTCACCAAGTCCGAGAACGCGGGCAACGCGCCCAAGGAAGTCGCCAAGACCACCCTGGAGTACGCCCCCGACCAGGCCGACCAGGCCCGCGCCCTCGCCGAGATCCTCGGCCTGTCCGGCGCCGCCATGAAGCCCGGCGAGAGCGTCACCAACTCCCAGGGCCTGCCCACCATGACCCTCACCCTCGGCAAGGACTTCAAGGGCGCCGGAGTCAAGCTCGACACCGCCTCCGTCAAGAAGCCGGACCTGGACACCGAGTCCACGGCCGACCAGAAGCTGTGCGCCAGTTGACCTGACGGGCCTGTCGTGCGTCTCACATGACGGCGACGGGTCCGCGCGGTGGCGCGGGGGTGGGGAGGGACGCGCAAGTGACGCGGAGCGGTGTGCAGGAGGAGGACAGACGGGAGGCCGTCCCGGACGTCCAGGAGAGTGGCCAGGCCGGCGGACGCCGTCCGCGGCGGGCCCGCCGGGCGCTGCGCTGGAGCGCGGTGGTGCTCGCCGTGGTCCTGGCCGGCACGGCCGGTGCCGGTTACCTCTACTACGAGCACCTCAACGGCAACATCAAGAAGGACCCGCTGAACCTGGGGGACGGCAAGGTGGCCGCGCCGACGCCGAACGCGGCCGGGCAGACCCCGCTGAACATCCTCGTGATCGGCTCGGACGCCCGGGACAGCGAGGAGAACCAGCAACTGGGCGGCGCCCGCGAGACGTTCGGCTCCACGCCGCTGGCGGACGTGCAGATGCTGGTGCACGTGTCCGCCGACCGCAGCAACATGTCGGTGGTGAGCATGCCGCGCGACACCCTGGTCGAGATACCCAAGTGCACCGACCCGGACGACGGGAAGGTGTACCCGGCGAGCGACGGCCGGGTGATGACCAACCAGAGCCTCGGGCACGGCGGCCCGGGCTGCACGGTGGCCACCTGGCAGGAGCTGACCGGCATCCACATCGACCACTTCGTGATGGTGGACTTCGCGGGCGTGGTCGCGATGGCGGACGCCGTCGGCGGCGTCCCGGTGTGTGTGGACGCCAACATCCACTCGCGCGACAGCAAGGGCCACGGCTCCGGTCTGAAGCTGGAGAAGGGCACGCACCCGGTCAAGGGCGAGCAGGCCCTGCAGTGGCTGCGCACCCGCTACGGGTTCGAGGACGGCAGCGACCTGGCGCGGGCGAAGGCCCAGCACATGTACCTCAACTCGATGGTCCGGACGCTGCGCGAGAACGCGACCCTCGGCAACCCGAACAAGCTGCGCAGGCTGGCCGAGGAGGCCACTTCGGCGCTCACCGTGGACCCGGGCCTGGACACCGTCAAGAAGCTGTACGACCTCAGCGACGAGCTGCGCCGGGTGAAGCCGGAGCGCATCACCATGACCACGATGCCCAACCGGTACGTGGGCGCGCGCGTGGAGCCGACCGAGGACGCCGAGCAGCTCTTCCGGCTGGTGCGCGAGGACATCGCGCTGGACGGCAAGGACGCGAAGACCAAGCCCGAGGCGGAGCCGGAGGAGCCGGACGACCCCGCCGCCCCCGACGGCGAGATCGCGGTCCAGGTCCGCAACGGCACCCGCACGGACCGTCTCGGCGCGGCCGGCGGACGCGCGAACACGGTCGCCGGTCTGCTGGTGGAGCGGGGTTTCACCCGGGCCGTAGCGGACCCCTCGGTGCTGCCGAGCGAGGACCGCACGGTCGTCCGCTATCCGAGCGCCGACCTGGAGGGCGACGCCCGGCGCGTGGCCAAGTCACTGGGGATACCGGCGAGTTCGGTGCAGCGCTCGACCGACGTCTCGGGGGTCACGCTCGTCGTGGGCGCCGACTGGCGCGAGGGTACGGCGTACAAGGCGCCCGAGTCCGACGACCGGACCCCGGAGTCGGCCGAGGCCCTCAACGGCGCGGACGAGAGCGCCTGCATGAAGGTGGACCCGGCGTTCAGCTGGTCCTGACCGGCGTCAGCGCACCTCGGCGGCGTCGGCGGTCCCGGGGTCGGGCTGGACGGCCGGGCGCCGTGAGGCGATGACCTTCCTGGCCAGCGACTTGGGGCTGGTCAGGAAGCCCCACCCCCACGACATGTGCATGGTCGCCAGCGCCACGGGGATCTGGGCCCGCGCCTTCAGCCCCAGCCCCTTGCCCGCCGGGACCGAGCCCGCGGCGATCGCGGCCAGGTAGGCGCCCGGTATGACGAAGCCCCACGGGGTCAGCGCGGCGCCCACCACGACACCGGCCGCGATGGCGCACACGGCGGTCGGCGGGGCGAGGTAGCGCAGGTTGATGGAGCCGGAGTGGTAGCGGGCGACGACGTGCCGCCAGCGGCCGTAGTCCTTGTACTGCTTGGCCAGCGCCCGCACGCTCGGCCGGGGGCGGTAGGAGACCCGCAGCTCGGGCGAGAACCAGATCAGGCCGCCGGCCTCGCGGATGCGGAAGTTCAGCTCCCAGTCCTGGGCGCGGATGAACTCCTCGTTGTACCCGCCCTGCCGCTCCAGCGCCTCGCGGCGGAAGACGCCCAGGTACACGGTCTCGGCGGGTGCGGCCTCGCCGCCGGTGTGGAAGGCGGCGTTGCCCACGCCGATCTTCGACGTCATCGCGGCGGCGACGGCGTCCTCCCAGGCGTTCTCGCCCTCGGCGTGCATGATGCCGCCGACGTTGTGCGCGCCGGTCTCCTCCAGCAGCCGTACGGCCGTGGCGATGTAGCCGGGCGACAGGATGCCGTGGCCGTCGACGCGGACGACGACGGGATGGCGGGAGGCCTTGATGGCGGCGTTCAGCGCGGCGGGCGTACGGCCGGTGGGATTCGGCACGGTGTGCACGCGCGGATCCTCGGCGACGAGTGCGGCGGCGATCTCGTCCGTGCGGTCCGTCGAGGGACCGAGGGCGATCACGACCTCCATCTCGCCGGAGTACTCCTGGGCGAGGATGGCGCGGACGGCGCCGCGCAGGTGCCGCTCCTCGTTGAGGACGGGCATGATCACGGAAACGGCGGGCGGCCGCACGTCGGACTTGGCGTTCATCGGTGCTCACGTTACCGCGAACGGGGGACACGGGTGCGCGCCGCGGGGGTCACAGCCCCGGGCAGCAGATCGTATGGGCCTACGGTGCTCACGGATCCCACGTCCGGCCTCACGGTCCGCAGCCAAGGGCCCGTCCTCGCGGAGGTGTCACCTTGCCCACGCCGCCCCGCTCCCCCCGGGTCCCGGCCTCGTCCCCCCGGGGCGGTCCCCCGCCGCAGCGCCGCGGCCCCCGGCCCGCCGGGCGTCCGCCGAGGCCCCCCGTACGGCGGAAGAAGCCGCGCTGGGCCATGCGGGCGGTGACCGCGCTGTCGGTGGTGGTGCTGGCCTCCGCCGGCATCGGGCACGCGGTGCTCTCCGGCCTGGACGCGGACATCTCGCGGGTCGACCCCTTCAAGGACATGAAGAACCGGCCCCGCGCGGGCGACGGCATGAACGTCCTGATGGTCGGGACCGACGGCCGGGACCGGATCAGCGAGGCGGAGCGGCGCAAGTACAAGCTGGGCGGCGCACCCTGCCACTGCACCGACACGATCATGATCGTGCACATCTCGGAGGACCGGGAGCGGGCGAGCGTGGTGAGCCTGCCGCGCGACTCGTACGCCGAGACGCCCGGCCACACCGACCGCACCACCGGGGAGCGGCACAAGGGGCACCCGGTGAAGCTGAACGCGGCCTACGCCGAGGGTGGCCCGCAGCTGACCATCCGCACCGTGGAGAACATGACCCACGTGAAGATCGACCACTATCTGGAGGTCGATTTCACCAGCTTCATGAAGACCGTGGACGTCCTCGGCGGTGTGAAAATCTGCACCGTCCAGCCGCTCAAGGACAGCCACACCGGGCTCGACCTCGCGCCCGGCGACCACACCCTGATGGGCGGGCAGGCGCTCCAGTACGTCCGGGCCCGCCACCTCGACGGGGCCTCCGACCTGAGCCGGATGAAGCGCCAGCAGCGCTTCCTGGCCGCCCTGATCGACCGGGCGACCTCCTCGGGCATCCTGCTGAACCCGCTCAAGTTCCGTGACGTCACCCGCGCCGTGCTGGGCTCGGTGCGGGCCGACAAGGGCTTCGGCACCGACGAGCTGCTGGCGCTGGGGCGGGCGATGCGGAACTTCTCGCCGTCCTCCTCCGAGTTCACCACCGTGCCCATCGGGAAGATGGGGTACGCCGTGAAGGGCGTCGGCTCCACGCTGAAGTGGGACCCGGTGAAGTCCGAGCGGATCTTCGACGCCCTGCGCGAGGACAAGCCGCTGTCGGCGCCCCGGCCGAAGCCCACGGGTCCGGCGCCGGTGCGGGTCCCGGTGGACCCCAAGCAGATCCGGGTCCAGGTGGAGAACGGCACCCGCACCCCGGGCCTGGGCAAGCGGGTGGACGACGCGCTGGCCGCGACCGGGTTCCGCACCACGCGGGCGCCGCGGAACGCCACCGACCGCGCCGTCGAGCGCACCCTGGTCGCCTACGACCCCCGCTGGGACCAGTCGGCGAAGTCGCTGGCCGCCGCCCTGCCCGGCAGTGAGCTGCGGCCGGTCAAGGGTCTGGGGGCGACGCTGAAGGTGATCGCGGGCGCCGACTTCAGGCAGGCCGTGAAGGTCCGCCCGGCCGACCCGCCGCAGGAGTCGGGCACGGTGGTGCGGGGCGACGAGGTGGTCTGCGGCAAGGAGTGAGGGGCCCGGTTTCCCGGTCCCGGCTCAGTTGCCGGAGACGGTGACCTTCTCGTCGTTCTTCAGCTCCTTGACGAGCTGCTTCACCTTGGCGTCGTCCCACTTGAGGTTTCCGCCCACGCTGCCGGAGACCGGCATGTTCATCGAGGTGCCGTCGCCGCCGCTGACGCTCTTCATCGCCCAGAACATGCTCGCCAGGTCGAACAGGCCCATGTCCTTGTCGACGATGAGGGAGTCCAGGCCGGCGCCCATCGTCGGGTACAGCTTGAACGGGTTGAGGATCGTCGAGGGGGTGGCCACCTGGCTCGCCAGCGCCGACAGGAACTTCTGCTGGTTCTTCGTGCGGTCCAGGTCGGAGCCGGCCAGCGCGTACCGGGTGCGGACGAAGGCGAGGGCCTCCTCGCCGTTCAGGGTCTGCTTGCCCTTCTTGAGGTCGGCGCCGGACTTCTTGTCCTTGATGTCCTGCGGGATGTCCATCTCCACGCCGCCGACCGCGTCCACGATGTTCGCGAAGCCGGCGAAGCCGATCTCCACGTAGTGGTCTAGGCGCAGCCCGGTGTTGTGCTCGACGGTGCGCACCAGCAGCTCGGGGCCGTCCTCGGCGTACGCGGCGTTCAGCTTGGTGTGGCGGCCGGTGCCGGGGTACGTCTTGCCGGAGTCGGAGCCGACGAAGGACGGGATCTCCACGTCCGAGTCGCGGGGCAGCGAGATCAGCGTCGACCCGTTGTCCCCGGTGTGCAGGATCATCATCGAGTCGGTGCGCTTGCCCTCGGCGTCACCGGTGTGCAGGTTCTTCTTCTGGTCGTCGGTCATGCCCTCGCGGCTGTCGGAGCCGACGATCAGGTAGTTCGTGCCCTCGCCGGCCTCGGGCCGCTCGATGACCTTGGACAGGTCGACCTCGCGGTTGAGCTTGGAGTCGGCCCAGAAGTAGGTGCCGACGGTGGTGACGACCAGCGCGGTCACGACCGTGATCGCGGTCCACTTGATCCGGCGGCGCCAGTCCGGCGCGGGCCGGCCGGGGCGGCCGGGGCCCTGACCGGGTCCGTGGCCGCCGGGGCTGCCGTAGACCTGGCCGGTGTTGTAACCGCTGTCGTAGCCGTCGCCGCCGTGCCCCTGGCCGTCGACGTAGGACGGCTGCTGCGGCACCCCGCCGCCGTACGGCGGGGCCGACGGGCCCGGGCCGGGCGGCGGAGCCGCGCCGCGGCGGACCTGGCGCATCACGCGTGCGCTCTCGGGCTGTGCGCTCCCGCTGCCACGTCCGTACCGGCCGCGGTTGTCACCGGACCATCCCTCGGGCCAATCATTCATGCGCACCAGTGTGCAGGTACGCGCTGTGGGCCATACAAGGGTCGTCGGAAAATAGGGTCAGCGCTGTTGCGAAGCTGACACAAAATTACGCCGGTGTCGCCCCGGCATAAGGTGGAGGCCATGACAGACCAGGCAGAACAGGCCTCGGCCGCGCGGTCGGCGCCACCGGAGATCCCGGGCAAGCCGACCTCGGCCTCCCGCACCACCCTCAGCCACATCATGACGCACGGCGACACCAACCTTCTGGGCACCGTGCACGGCGGCGTGATCATGAAACTGGTCGATGACGCGGCCGGCGCCGTGGCGGGACGGCACTCCGGCGGGCCGGCGGTCACCGCGTCCATGGACGAGATGGCGTTCCTCGAACCGGTCCGCGTGGGCGACCTCGTCCATGTGAAGGCCCAGGTCAACTGGACCGGCCGCAGCTCCATGGAGGTCGGCGTCCGGGTCATGGCGGAACGCTGGAACGAGTCCACCCCGGCCACCCAGGTCGGCTCGGCGTACCTGGTCTTCGCCGCGGTCGACGCGGACGGCAAGCCGCGCACGGTCCCGCCGGTGCTGCCGGAGACGGAGAAGGACAAGCGCCGCTACCAGGAGGCCCAGATCCGCCGCACCCACCGCCTGGCCCGCCGCCGCGCCATCATGGAGCTGCGCGAGCGGCGGGTGGCGGAGGGGTACCAGGACTGACCGGCCGGGGCCGGCCCTCGAGGTCAGGGGCAGGACACCGCACCTCGAACCAGAGCAGCTTCCCGGCCCCCCCCGTCCGAGCAGATCGTCGCCCAGCGACCAGCCACCCCACGATTCGGCGCAAGCCCGCAGCAGGTGCAGCCCTCGTCCGCCGCCCGCGTTTTCCGCCGGGGCGGGATCCGTGCGTCGCCCTCCGGGCGGTTCCGCGAAGGGCGCGGGGATGTACGGGTGGCTGTCCCACACCCCGACCCGCAGCCGCCCGTCGCCGAGCGCGGTGAGCCGCAGCGAGCACGGGCCGCGGGTGTGCCGGTAGGCGTTGGTGACCAGCTCGGACGTCAACAGCTCGACGGTGTCCAGCACTTCATGCCGCCCGTGCCCGCCGAGAGCGGCCCGTACGGTCACACGTGCGACGCGTGCGGCTCTGGGGTCGTGCGGCAGGCGGAGGGCGTACGCCCAGGTGTCGTGCAGGGATACGGTGCCCATGAAGGGGCCTCCTGGAGAGAGGGGATCGGCTTGCCCGACGACCGCACCGAGCGGTGGCTGTGCCTGTGGGGGTGCGCTTCCGGCTTATGGGGGCGGGGAGTTGGGCGGTGGAACGAGACTCACCATAGAGGGTTCGATGTGATACTTAACATCGAACAGAGCATAGGATTCACATTTTCCTCGTGTGAGTGACGCGAGGGAGCGCGCCGCGACGAGAGAAGGACCGTGCCGCCCAGCACACCGCCCACCCTGCGCCAGCAACGTCTCGGCGCCGAACTCCGCAAGCTCCGCGAGCAGTCGGGCCTGACGTCAACCGCCGCAGCAGCGCTCCTCGGACTCAAGCAGGCACAGATCAGCAGCATCGAATCGGGCCGCTACGCCGTCGGCGCGGACCGGGTTCGTACCCTCGCCCGCGCGTACAGCTGCCCCGACGAAGCGCTGGTAGAGGCGCTGGCCGCCATGACGGGCGGCCGCATCCGTGGCTGGTGGGACGAGTACCGGGACTACCTTCCGGTCGGTCTGATCGACCTCGCCGAACTGGAACATCACGCGGCCGCGCTCCGCGTAGCCCTGGCACTCCACATCCCCGCGCTGTTGCAGACCGCCGATCACGCCCGGGCAATGCTCAGGGAAGCCGTGCCATCCTTTCGGCCCTATGAGCTCGAACACCGACTCTCGTATCGCATCAAGCGACAGGAGGTCCTCCATCGCGCCGGGGGTCTTCCCTATACCGCCCTGGTGCACGAAGCGGCACTGCGCATGCAGTACGGAGGACTGGACGTCACCCGTACACAACTGGTGCACATCCTCGAACTGGGCGAACAGGAGAACATCACAGTCCAGGTGATCCCCTACTCATCGCCGCACTTCCCCGGAAACGGCCAGTCCTTCGACTACGCGGCCGGCCCGGTCCCGCAACTCGACACGGTCCAGTTGGACACCCACCACGGTGGTTGCGAGTTCCTGGACGCTGAGGCCCAACTGACGAAGTACCGGACACTCCTGGACCGCATGGAGACCTGCGCACTCGGCCCCGCAGCGTCACGCAAGTTCATCGAACGCCTCGCCCAGAGTCTTTGAAAGGGAACAACGTGCATCCCCTCACCTGGCGGAAGTCCACCTACAGCCCCGACGGCTCGAACTGCGTCGAGATAGCCACCACCTCGACCACAGTCCTGGTCCGGGACTCCAAGGCCCCCGCAGGGTCACGCCTCAGCTTCCCCTCCGCCGCGTGGGCGGACTTCCTCTCCCACGCGGCGGACGGCCCCTCCGGCACTTGAGGGCGCAGCCGGGCGCGCGCTCTCAAGAACGGTGTGTCAAAGCATCAGCAGCAGCCGTGTGTTCGGCACGAGCTTCCGGTTCACGCTGGTGCTCTGCACGAAGATCGTGAAGTCGTCGTTGTGGTCCGGCCTGACGCGGACCTCCACGTCCGGCAGACCGAGCAGCGCTCGGGCTTCAGGCCCCGTGTACACCCGGTCCGTCTTCTTCTCCAGCACCGATATCTGCTTCTTCGGCTGGACCTTCTCCGACTTGCTCAGCTGGTAGAACGCACCGCCCGTACGGTAGGTGTACCCGCTTTCGACGACCCAGTCCCGAATCGCCGCGTCACGCGTCACGGGGACCAGCTGGTACTTCGACGAGTCCACCGGGGTGAGGCCGGCCGCCTTGATGGTGTCCTTGTTGACCGCGTCCGCGCCCGTGGAGAACACCGCCCGCGACCCCCGGATGCCCTGAGCGCGGCCCACCATGAACTTCTCGGTGGCCTCCTGGATGACCTGCCCGGCCTCCTGCAGACCCTGCGTGCTCGTGGCGTCCCAGATGGCGATGTTGTCCTTCGGGAACCCGTACTGCATGGCCTCGCGCTTGCCCATCTGATCCGGCACGAGGACAGCCAGCGTCCAGTTGTCCTCCTGTGTCTCGATCATCCCGGCCACGGCGTCGACCAGTGCACGCGGATCCTTGGCCGGGGCGTCCGGGCAGCGATGGCTCACGTTCTCCTGCCCGTCGGTGAGTACGAACGTCAGGAAGCTGTGGTCGCCGTACAGTTGAGCTGTCTGCGCCAGCTCCCGCTGCGACTTGAGCGTGGCCGCCAGCAGCGCCGTCATTCCACCGACCCGGTACATCTGCTTCAGCGACGGCATCCGCAGCACGTCCTTGTCGTAGATGACGCACTCCACCCTGTCGGCGAAGACGTACACCGTGACGCGGGTCTCCTGGTCCAGTTCCTGCGATCGGCGGGCCAGATACGCGATCTGCTCGTCGGCGACTTCGACCACCTTGTGGCTCAGGCGGGACATGGACGAACTGGCGTCCAGCACGAGAGCGACGTGATTGATGTAGTTCTGGCTTCCGGACAAGGCGGCTCCCCCTCTTTCCGACTCGATGCCCCTACCGTCTCACCCACCACTGACAATCGACCCGTACGACGACAGCCCCCGGCGTCACGCCGGGGGCTGCGTGCTAAGGAAGGTTCCTGGCCATCACGGCTGCGTGCTTTACAGGCCATACGGCTCCGACCTGCATGAACAGCCCTCCCAGAGGGGACCTCCCCAGCATTTCCCCATGATCGTCAACAGTCTGCGCAGGTCGGCCTAGCTGGACCGGAGCCACGACTGGGAGCGCGCCAGACGAGCAGGCTTGGAAGAGGTCACGGGGTTTCCCGTTCCGTCAACCGTGATCGCTTGACCAGCACACCCGGCCCTCGGGAGCATCAACCCAGACGCGAGGCACTGACAGCGGCATGGGAGGGGAACCCAGACCATGAAGGTCACCAAGCTGGTCAGCACGTGCGACGTCAAGGACTGCCCGACGATCTACGCGACGGATCGCGGCACCTTCTTGGTGCAAGGCGAGACGCCAACGGACCACGGGCTTCAGATTCCCGCTCACGAAACCCTCGTCGAGATCCCGATGGAACTGCTCCAGAAGGCCATCCGTGACAAGCTCATCTAATACCCTCGGCGACCTCTTCGACTCATTCCAGCGTGAGGCTTTCCGTCTGGAGACCCTGGCCGACTACAGCAAGTCCGGGAACGTCGACGCGTATCACACCTACCTGGCCGGAGAGCCGCAGCCAGACGACTACAATACCGGGTGGGTGGAGGAACTCCGCTCGCACACCGAAAACGGGAAGCGGGTCTATCGAGTACACATTCTGACGCGCCCACTCACGGACTATCTTTGCTTCGAACTCGGGTGGGGTTACCGGAAGAACATGACCGGGGGCGAAGAGTTCTTTATCCTCGACGTCACCGACAAACCAAATCCCCTGGCCGGCGTGCCGGACTTCTGGTGCTTCGATTCGGAGTCCGTGGCCGTGATGAACTATGACGGGGCGGGAAAGTACCTGGGCTCGGAAGTGCTGGAGCCGGAGCGGGTGCCTGAGTTCACTAGGTACCGCGACGCGGCACTCGCCGACGCGGAACCATTCCCCGATTGGTGGGCCAAGTACGGGGCGTGAATAGATCACAGCTTGGGGCCGCGCTGCGGGCGCTGCGAATGGCATCCGGAAAGGAAGCCAAGGCAGTGGCCCGCAGCGCCCTCATGTCTCCGTCCAAGCTGTCCAAGATCGAGAATGCCAAGCTCGCACCGAGCGCCACGGATGTTGAACGCATCCTGACCGCCATCGGCGTCTCAGATGAGGTCAAGGCCGAGTACACGGAGGCCGCCCGAGCATCGGCGACCGAAGCGACAGCGTGGCGGCTACTGAAGCGCATCGGCGTCCACAAGGGGCAGCAAGCCGCCAAGGCCCTGGAAGCCCAGATGTCGAAGCTGCGGCTCTTTCAACCGGCACTGGTCCCCGGTCTGCTTCAAACCCCCGAGTACATCCGTGCCGTTCTGAAACGGCATAACCTGAGCGAAGACGCCCTCACACGCACGATCAACGGAAGACTTGAACGGCAAGCGGTTCTCTACGACAGCACGAAATCACTTCAGTTCGTCATCACGGAACCCGTGCTGAGGTGGAGAATCGTCCCGCCGCAGATGATGGCAGCGCAACTCGACCGCATTGCCTCGATATCGCGCCTGCCTCACGTGGATATTCGGTTGGTACCGCTGGCGATTCAGCAGCACGACATCGCCAATCACGCGTTCGTCATTCGCGATGACCACATGGTGACGATAGAGACCGTGCACGCTGAAGTGGTCGTTACGGACCCCAGGGACGTTGGACTGTACGTAGATAAGTTCGATGGGTTCACAGCCGTAGCTCTGTCGGGTGACAGAATGCGGGGCCTGCTCGAAGACATCCGCAACGACTTTTTGCGGGAACAGGAAACAGCCTAGAGGCGCACCCCCGGCCAGCCGAAGATGGCGTCATGGGGAGCGAAGAGAGAACTTCCGATCCAGAGTCGACCGCATCGGAAATCAGTCTGATGGAGGGGACAAGTGAGCCGTCCCCTAAGCCTGGTTGCCGTACGTGCCTCTCGCTGTCGGTCGCTCGCGAGAACGCGCGATCCGCAGGGGACTACAGCGGGGTTTCAGACGGCAACGTGAGACTCCGTCGCCACCAAGCTGAGGTACACGCGTGACGCGCAGGGGAGCGGCGCAGCGGCTCTTCGCTGACCGGCCGCTGATGACGATGCGCGTTTCCCGGGACTCCGGGCGCTCGTGGGAGCCCGAGCAGGCTGTGTCCGCGAGCGATGAGCTGGCACCTCTGATGACTTCAGCGTGGCCTCCGTGCGAGTGCGCGCGGTGCGCCGACTCCGGCAAGCGATCCAACCGCTGAAGCGCGGTTCTATCTCCCCCTTTGAACTCCCGCCCAAGTGGGCGGCGGCGGTCAGCCATGACCGCGATTAGTTAGCAGGAAGGTGCAGTGATGCAGAACGGAACCGACCTGTACGCGCTCGACATCAGCGGGGCCTCGTTCGTGAAGGCGTGCGGCGGCCCCTGTACGGAGGGGTGCGTGACCCTGGCCCAGATCGGTGACGCCCTCTGGGCGCTCGGTGACAGCAAGCGGCCGGCCGCGCAGCCGCTGCGGTTCACCACGGAGGAGTTGGACGCGGCCGGTATCGACCCGGCGCGCTTCGGCCTGAACGTCTGATCCTCCCCTGCCGCCAGTCGGGCCGGGTCCATCCCCCGTCCCTGGGTCCGGCCCGGCTGGCACCTCCCTCTCGAACGGGAACGACTGGTGCACCACCACGGCTATCTATGGATCGGACCGAAAGAGCGCTTCGACAACGAGGCCCTACGGCGTCCCCCGCACCCTGCGCCTCCACCGGCGCCAGTGTCTAATGAGGACGTGAAGGCAGAGCAGCTACTCAAGCGCTACCGGGAGGTAGTGGCCGAGTTCCCGACATGCGAACTGCCACCGATCGAAACGGCGTACTGGCTCATCAAGCCCCGTTCTTTGGTTCGTGGCACCTGGGATGAGGCCAAGGAAGCGGCAGCATGGATCGGTGAACGGCTGGCCGAGTACGCGTCCCGGTTCGCCTCCGAGCGTGACCGGGACACCACCCGCCTGGCACAACTGGTAACCGCTTCTGCCGAACGACTGCACACGGGCGGTGATGTGTCGTCCGGCTTCTACCTTGAGCGTCCCTCGTATCTGTCCCTGGCTGTGGTGACGTGCTCCCCGAACCGTTCAATGCCTGAACTGGCCTGTCCCGTGAGGTACGTCACCGAGCGATTCCGGCTAGGAGCCCAGACGTGCTGAGGGAGCGCTACCACTACAGCCCCGGCTTCGCGCCGGGGCTGTGTTGTTTGTGCAGACCTTCGAAACCGCCTCTGACCTGTGAAAACCCCGCTAGGGAAGATTCCTCGCCATGACGATCCGCTGGACCTGGTTCGTGCCCTCATAAATCTGCGTGATCTTGGCGTCGCGCATCATGCGCTCCACCGGGTAGTCACGGGTGTAGCCGTAGCCGCCGAGGAGCTGGACGGCGTCGGTGGTGACCTCCATCGCGACGTCGGAGGCGAAGCACTTGGCGGCGGCGCCCTGGAAGGTCAGGTCGCTGTCGCCGCGCTGGGACTTGGCGGCGGCCGCGTACGTCAGCTGCCGGGCGGCCTCGATCTTCATGGCCATGTCGGCGAGCATGAACTGGATGCCCTGGAAGTCGGCGATCGGCTTGCCGAACTGCTTGCGCTCCTTGACGTAGCCCTTGGCGTAGTCGAGGGCGCCCTGGGCGATGCCGAGGGCCTGGGCGGCGATGGTGATGCGGGTGTGGTCCAGCGTCTTCATCGCGGTGGCGAAGCCGGTGCCCTCCTCGCCGATCATGCGGTCGGCGGGGATGCGGACGTTGTCCAGGTACACCTCGCGCGTGGGCGAGCCCTTGATGCCGAGCTTCTTCTCCGGGGCGCCGAAGGAGACGCCCTCGTCGGACTTCTCGACCACGAAGGCGGAGATGCCCTTGGAGCGCTTGGCGGGGTCGGTGACGGCCATCACCGTGTAGTACTCGGACTCGCCGGCGTTGGTGATCCAGCGCTTGACGCCGTTGAGGATCCAGTGGTCGCCGTCGCGGACGGCCTTGGTCTTCATGCCGGCCGCGTCGGAGCCCGCGTCGGGCTCGGAGAGGCAGTAGGAGAACATGCCCTCGCCCTGGGCGAGCGGGGTCATGTACTTCTTCTTCAGGTCCTCGGAGCCGGAGAGGATGACCGGCAGGGAGCCGAGCTTGTTCACCGCCGGGATGAGGGAGGAGCTGGCGCAGACGCGGGCGACCTCCTCGATCACGATCACCGTGGCGAGCGCGTCGGCGCCCGCGCCGCCGTACTCCTCGGGGACGTGCACCGCGTGCAGGTCGTTCGCGGTCAGGGCGGTGAGGGCCTCGCGCGGGAAGCGGGCCTCCTCGTCCACCGCCGCGGCGTGCGGCGCGATCTTCGCCTCGGCCAGCGCACGGACGGCGTCGCGGAGCATGTCGTGCTCCTCGGACGGGCGGTACAGGTCGAAGTCAGCCGATCCGGCCAAGGTGTCTCACGCTCCAAAACGCTGTGATGCTGGGCACGCTAACTACCGTTAAGTAACCAAAATTTTAGAGCCCTGGCCGGGGTCATGGATAGGTGAGCTTGGCGACAGCCGACCGACGGGGCCGCCCCGCACCCCCGTTATGCTCGGGCGCGCACCCCACGCCGTACACCTCTGGAGCACCCATGGCCCTCAAGATCACCGTGATCGGTACCGGCTATCTCGGCGCGACCCACGCGGCGGCGATGGCCGAGCTCGGTTTCGAGGTGCTGGGCCTGGACGTGGTGCCCGAGAAGATCGAGATGCTCAAGCGGGGCCAGGTGCCCATGTACGAGCCCGGTCTGGAGGAGTTGCTGGCCAAGCACGTCGCCGGGATCGAGGGGTCCAGCGGGCGGCTGCGCTTCACCACCGACTTCGCGGAGGTCGCGGCCTTCGGCGACGTGCACTTCCTGTGCGTGAACACGCCGCAGAAGCACGGCGAGTACGCCTGCGACATGTCGTACGTCGACGCGGCGATCGCCTCGCTCGCGCCCCATCTGACGGGCCCGGCGCTGGTCGTCGGGAAGTCGACGGTGCCCGTGGGCTCCGCCGACCGGCTGGCCGCCTACCTCGCCGAGCACGCGCCGGCCGGCGCGGACGCCGAACTGGCCTGGAACCCGGAGTTCCTGCGCGAGGGCTTCGCCGTCCAGGACACGCTGCGCCCCGACCGGCTCGTGGTCGGTGTCCGCAGCGAGCGGGCGGAGAAGCTGCTGCGCGAGGTGTACGCCACACCGATCGCGGAGGGATCGCCCTTCGTCGTCACGGACTTCCCGACCGCCGAGCTGGTGAAGACCTCCGCGAACTCCTTCCTGGCCACCAAGATCTCCTTCATCAACGCGATGGCGGAGGTGTGCGAGGCGGCCGACGGCGACGTCGCCAAGCTGGCCGAGGCGATCGGCTACGACGACCGGATCGGCCGGAAGTTCCTGCGGGCCGGGATCGGCTTCGGCGGCGGCTGTCTGCCCAAGGACATCCGGGCGTTCATGGCCCGCGCCGGTGAGCTGGGCGCCGACCAGGCGCTCACCTTCCTGCGCGAGATCGACTCGATCAACATGCGCCAGCGTGGCCAGATGGTGGAGCTGACCCGGCAGGCGCTGGGCGGCGGCCCGTTCCTCGGCAAGCGGATCGCGGTGCTCGGCGCCACCTTCAAGCCCGACTCGGACGACGTACGGGACTCCCCCGCGCTGAACGTCGCCGGGCAGGTCCACCTCCAGGGCGCCCAGGTGACGGTGTACGACCCCAAGGGCATGGCGAACGCGCGGCGGCTCTTCCCGACCCTCGGGTACGCCGACTCCGCGCTGGAGGCGGTGCGGGGTGCCGACGTGGTGCTGCACCTGACGGAGTGGCGGGAGTTCCG
Source organism: Streptomyces sp. NPDC056128 (assembly GCF_042263835.1). NCBI lineage: Bacteria > Bacillati > Actinomycetota > Actinomycetes > Kitasatosporales > Streptomycetaceae > Streptomyces > Streptomyces sp. NPDC056128. Next base: position 50,078 of record NZ_JBHJVQ010000020.1, read on the forward strand.
CGAGCTGGACCCCGAGACGCTGGGCGAGGCCGCGGCGGCCCGGGTGATCCTGGACGGGCGCAACGCCCTGGACCCGGAGACCTGGCGCAAGGCCGGCTGGACCTACCGGGCGATGGGCCGCCCCACGGCCTAGGCCCTCAGCCGGTGAAGGGTGGCGCCCCGTTGGGCCCCGGAACCGCCACCCCACCCACCCCCACCCCCAAAAAACACCAAACGGCGGCC
>NZ_JBHJVQ010000020.1:50309-87847 GCF_042263835.1 Streptomyces sp. NPDC056128
CTGCCCCGGCCCCCGGGCCCCTGGCGGGGGGGCCCCCCGGGGGGGGGGCCCCCCCCCCCGGCATGGCCCCTCGGGGGGTGTGGGGGGGCGGGGGTTCGGCCGAGGCTCAGTCGGCCGAACCGGCGCCGTCCGCATTCTGCCCCATCGGGCGGCCCCGGGACCGGTGAACCCCGTGTGGTTCACGCCTCCTTGGCCCGGTACCTGCGCATCTTGGCGCGCGCCCCGCACACCTGCATCGAGCACCAGCGGCCGCGTCCGGCCGGGCTGCGGTCGTAGTACGCCCAGAGGCAGTCGACGGCCTCGCAGGCCTTCAGCCGGCTCCAGGTGCCCGCGACCAGCGCCTCGGCGACGGCGGCGGCGACGCGGGCGGCCAGGAGGCCCTCCCGGGCCGGGGCGAGGGCGGCGGAGCCGTCGGCGGCGTCGACCGTCACCACCAGCGGAGCCGCGGCCAGCAGCTCGCCGAGCGGGGTCACCGCGCGGTGCGGCGGATGGCCGGCGTGGGCGAGCAGCGTCACGCGCAGGGACTCGCGCAGCTCGCGGGCGTCCGGTACGGCGTCCTCCGCCAGGCCGAACCGCGCCCGGTTCTCCGGCGTGTCCAGCGAGTCGGCGCCCGTCTCGACGTCCAGCGTGTTCACCAGGGCCCGGACCAGCTCCAGACCTCCCGGCGCGGGCGATCTCACACTCATGCTTGCGACGTTACCGCCAATGCGGGAGCATGAGGTAACCGTTACCGGTTACCCGGCCCATGTAGGTAACCACCGCGGACTTCAAGGAGGAAGTCATGGCTGTCGCCGAACTGGGCGTCGTCGTCCTGGACTGTCCCGACCCGCACGCACTGGCCCGCTTCTACGCCGGCGTGCTCGGCGGAACCGTCGAGGACAAGAGCGACGACACCGACGAGTGGGTCGACCTGAACCTGCCCGGCGGGCAGACGCTGGCCTTCCAGGGCTCCCCCGGCTACGTACCGCCGAAGTGGCCCGGGGACGACGGTGCCCAGCAGTTCCACCTCGACCTCGACGTGAAGGACCTCGACGCGGCCGAGAAGGCCGTGCTGGAGCTGGGCGCGCGCCCGCTGGACGCGGAGGACCGCGCCCGCACCTTCCGGGTCTACGCCGACCCTGCCGGGCACCCGTTCTGCCTCTGCGCCTGCTGAGCGCCCGCCGTCGCCCCCGCACACCGCGAGACACCGGGAGGACTACCCATGGCACCCACGGCACCCACGGCACCCGTGGCCCGTTTCCGCTCCGTCGTCGTCGACTGCCCCGAGCCGCGTGAGCTGGCCCGGTTCTACGCAGGGGTCGGCGGCGGGACGCCCGACGGGGAGGATCCGGACTGGGTGGTGCTCCAGGTGCCCGGCGGGCCGCGGCTGGCCTTCCAGCGGGCCCCGGACCTCACCCCTCCGGAGTGGCCGCGCTCCGACCGCAACGCCCAGCAGTTCCACCTCGACTTCGACGGCGGGGCGACCTGGGCCGAGATGGACGCGGCGCACGAGCGGGTGCTCGCGCTGGGCGCCCGGCCGCTGGACCTCGAGGACCGGGAGACGAAGGACTTCATGGTGTACGCCGACCCGGCCGGGCACCCGTTCTGCCTGTGCCGGATCGAGCACCCCTGACCGGACCGGCGCTCAGCCGTCCAGTTCGGCGATCGTCGCCGTCGACGGCTCCCGGCGCTGCTGCACCGCGCGGGCGGTGAAGGCCGCGCCGCGCAGCACGCGCTGGACGTTGCCCCAGGTCAGCAGGGCCACATCCGCCTCGTCCCAGCCACGGCGCAGCAGCTCGGCGATGAGCCGGGGGTAGCAGGAGGCGTCGCCCAGCTCCAGTGGGTGGGCGGCGCCCGAGTCGTAGGTGCCGGACAGACCGACGCTCTCCGGCCCGGCCACCGTGCGGACGTGGTCGAGGTGGTCGGCGACGTCGCGGACGGTCGGGCCGGTCTGCTCGGCGGTCAGCGGCACCATGCACAGCCCGCCGGCCGCGCCCAGCTCGACGAGCAGGTCGTCGGGCAGGTTGGCGGGGTGCGGGCGCAGGGCGCGGGCGGCGGAGCGGGTGCACACGGCCGGCGCCTTGGAGACGGCGAAGGTGCGGCGGATGGTCTCGGCCGAGGCGCCGGAGAGGTCGGCGAGCACGCCGAGCCGGTTCATCTCCCGGACGACCTCCTCGCCGAACCGGGTCAGCCCCGCCTCGCTCGCCCAGGTCACCCCGGACAGCGTCAGCACGCGCAGGCCGAGGGCGTGCAGCGAACGCAGGATGCCGAGGCAGTCGCCGAGGGCGGGGGCGCCCGCGGGACCCGGCAGTACGGCGACCCGGCCGCAGTTGCGGGCGTCGATGGCCTGCCCGGCGTCGTAGGCCAGGCGCAGCCCCTCCGGGTGGGCCCGCACGACCATCTTGACCAGGTCCAGCTGCTCCAGCGTGGCGCCGACCGCGCGGTCCCCGTCGATGGCCTCGGGCAGGTGCAGCGACCACAGCAGCGCGCCCACGTGGCCCTCGCGCAGCCGCGGCACATCGGTGTCGACGGCGCTCTCGCCCAGCTCCAGGTCGTACCAGGGCAGGTGCTTGAGCGCCCAGGGCAGGCCGCTGTAGCCGTCGGCGACGGGATGGGCGGCCAGGACGGCCTGCGCCCGGGTCAGCGGCTCGTCGTCGGGGTCGGACACGGGCGTGTAGGGCTCCGGCGGGAAGGCCTGCGCGGCGAGCGGCTCGGACAGGTCGCCGAGCCCGCCGGCCTCGGTACCGGTGTGCAGGTCGTCCTGGAGGTCTGCCATGGCGCGCTCCGTACGCTCGTTCGTGAGGTACGGCCACCGTCGCACGGAGCGGAAAGGGCTTCCTGGTGGGTGGGGCGTTCGGGGGTACTCCGCTCAGTCGCGGGCCGCCTCGATCACCTCGTCCAGGGTGTCGCGGGAGCGGAGCAGTTCGGCGATGGTCCGGTCGATGCGGGCGCGTTCGGCGGTGAGGTCGGCGACCAGCTTCGGGGTGGCCACGGCCGAGGGGCCGCCGTCGCCGTCGCGCATGCAGGGGAGCAGCCGCGCGATCTTGCTGCTGCACAGTCCGGCCGCGTACAGCTCCTGGATGCGGATGACCCGGTCGACGGCCGCCTCCGCGTAGTCGCGGTGCCCGCCGGGCGTACGGTCGGCCGCGAGCAGCCCCTGCTGCTCGTAGTAGCGCAGCGAGCGTTCGCTGACGCCCGTGCGCCGGGCCAGTTCACCGATCCGCATCCCCACGCCTCCCCGTTCCGGACCTGCTCCGGACCTGCTCCGGACTTGAATCTGACATCAGTGTCAGGTTCTAGCGTACGGGCATGTCGCACGCAACAGAACTCTTCGCACCCGCCCGGCTCGGCCCGCTCACCCTCCCCAACCGGCTCCTGATGGCCCCGCTGACCCGCAACCGCGCCGAGGCCGACGGCACCCCCACCTCCCTCATGACGACTTACTACGCCCAGCGCGCCACCGCCGGTCTGATCATCGCGGAGGCCGCGACGCCCAACGCGGTCGGGCAGACATACCCGAACATCACCGCCGTCCACAGCGCGCGGCACGTGGCCGGCTGGCGCCAGGTCACCGAGGCCGTGCGGGACGCGGGCGGGCGGATGTTCCTCCAACTCCAGCACGGCGGCCGGGTCGGGCACCCCGCGACCAGCGGACTGACGCCCGTCGCGCCCTCGCCGGTGCCGCTGCCCGAGACGATCTTCACGCCAGAAGGGCACCGCCCGGCTGTCGTCCCGAGGGAGATGACCGCCGAGGACATCCGCACCACCGTCGCCGACTTCGCCCGCGCCGCCCGCAACGCGCTGGACGCCGGGTTCGAGGGCGTGGAGGTGCATTCCGCCAACGGCCACCTGCTGCACCAGTTCCTGGCCGCCAACACCAACCGCCGCACCGACGGCTACGGCGGTCCGGCCGCCGCGCGGATCCGGTTCACGGCCGAGGTGGTGGAGGCCGTGGCCGCCGAGATCGGCGCCGAGCGGACGGGCCTGCGGGTCTCGCCCGGCAACACGGTCAACGGCATCGCGGAGGGCGAGACCGAGGAGATCTACCCGGCGCTCGCCGAGCGGCTCGGCGGACTCGGGCTCGCGTATCTGCACCTCGTGCACGCCGACCCGGACGCCCCCGTGTTCGGGCGGCTCCGCGCCGGATGGCCCGGGGTGCTGATCGCCAACCCGGTCCTGGGCGAGGGGTTCGGCACGGACACCGTGCGGCACGCCTCCGAGCGGCTGCTGCGGGCAGGCGCCGACCTGATCGCCCTGGGCAGGCCATTCCTCGCCAACCCCGACCTGGTGGCGCGGCTGCGGACCGGCGCCCCGCTGAACCCGGTGCGCGAGCGCTACCTGATGTACGTGGGCGGGGCCACCGGTTACACCGACTACCCCGCCCTCGGACCCGTGCGGCCGGCCTCCGCTCAGCCGTCCAGTTCGTCGAGCGTCGCGTTGGACGGGCCGCGCGTGGCCTGAAGGCCCCGGGCCACGTCCTCGGCGTCGCCCAGCACCCGGACCGCGTTCTTCCAGGTCACCTTGGACAGGTCGGCCTTGGACCAGCCGCGGTCGAGCAGTTCGGCGATGAGGTTCGGGTAGCCCGCGACGTCGCCGAGGCCGTCCGGGGTGAAGGGCGTGCCGTCGTAGTCGCCGCCGATGCCGAGGTGGTCGACGCCCGCGACCTCGCGCATGTGGTCGAGGTGGTCGGCGACCACGGCCACCGTGGCCACCGGGCGCGGGGTGGTCTCCTCGAAGGCGCGGTGGACCTTCATCGCCTCGGGGCTGCTGTCCAGGTGGTGGAAGCCGTGCGCCCGCATGTTGTCGTCGGCGGCGGCCGTCCAGTCCACGGCCGCCTGGAGCACGAACTTCGGCACGAACGTCACCATCGCGACGCCGCCGTTTGCGGGCAACCGCTCCAAGACGTCGTCCGGGATGTTGCGCGGGTGGTCGCAGACGGCCCGGGACGAGGAGTGCGAGAAGATCACCGGCGCCGTCGAGGCGTCCAGCGCGTCGCGCATCGTCGTCGCCGCCACGTGCGAGAGGTCGACCAGCATGCCCTCGCGGTTCATCTCCCGCACGACCTCGCGGCCGAAGGCCGACAGGCCGCCGACGCCGGGCTCGTCGGTCGCAGAGTCCGCCCACGCGACGTTGTCGTTGTGGGTGAGCGTCATGTAGCGCACGCCGAGCGCGTACAGGGCGCGCAGGGTGGCCAGCGAGTTGTCGATGGAGTGGCCGCCCTCGGCGCCCATCAGCGACGCGATGCGGCCGTCGGCCCGCGCGGCCTCCATGTCGGCGGCGGTGAGCGCGGCCCGCAGGTCCCCGGGGTGGCGGTCGATCAGCCGCCGTACGCAGTCGATCTGCTCCAGGGTCGCCGTCACCGCGCCCGGCAGGTCGGAGCGGACGTACACCGACCAGTACTGCGCGCCGACGCCGCCGGCCCGCAGCCGGGCCAGGTCGGTGTGCAGGTGGGCGGACTGGTCGGAGGCGATGTCGCGGGCGTCGAGGTCGTAGCGGACCTGCTCGCGCAGCGCCCAGGGCAGGTCGTTGTGCCCGTCGACGACGGGGAACTCGCGCAGCAGTTCCCGGGCCTGGTCCAGCGAGGTCATCCGCGTCCCTTCGGTCACTGTCCGTCCGTCACTTTCCGAATCCGAAGCCGGCCGCGGAGCCCTCGACCTTGTTGCGCAGCCGCTTGCCCTTCTCGGTGGCCTGGTCGTTCAGCTCCTGCTGGAACTCGCGCATGCGGCCCTGCAGTTCCTCGTCGTGCGCGGCGAGGATGCGGGCGGCCAGCAGACCGGCGTTGCGGGCTCCGCCCACGGAGACGGTGGCGACGGGAACGCCCGCCGGCATCTGCACGATGGACAGGAGGCTGTCCATGCCGTCCAGGTACTTCAGCGGCACCGGCACGCCGATGACCGGCAGCGGGGTGACCGAGGCGAGCATGCCGGGCAGGTGGGCGGCGCCCCCGGCTCCGGCGATGATCGCCTTGAGTCCGCGTCCGGCGGCCTGCTCGCCGTACGCGATCATCTCGTGCGGCATGCGGTGCGCCGAGACGACGTCGACCTCGTAGGCGATCTCGAACTCGTCGAGGGCCTTCGCGGCGGCCTCCATGACGGGCCAGTCGGAGTCCGACCCCATGACGATGCCGACAACTGGGCTCATTCGGTGATCGTCCCTCTCAGGTAGCCGGCAGCGTGACGGGCGCGCTCCAGCACGTCGTCCAGGTCGTCGCCGTAGGTGTTCACGTGGCCGACCTTGCGGCCGGGCTTCACGTCCTTGCCGTACATGTGGATCTTCAGCTGGGGGTCGCGCGCCATGCAGTGCAGGTACGCGGAGTACATGTCCGGGTAGTCGCCGCCGAGGACGTTGACCATGACCGTCCACTTGGCGCGCGGGCGCGGGTCGCCGAGGGGGAGGTCGAGAACGGCGCGGACGTGGTTGGCGAACTGCGAGGTGATCGCGCCGTCCATCGTCCAGTGGCCGGAGTTGTGCGGGCGCATCGCCAGTTCGTTGACGAGGACGCGGCCGTCGCGGGTCTGGAACAGCTCGACGGCGAGGTGGCCGACGACGCCGAGTTCCTTGGCGATGCTGAGCGCCATCTCCTCGGCGTGCAGGGCCAGCGCCTCGTCGAGGTCGGGGGCGGGCGCGATCACCGTGTCGCAGACGCCCTTGACCTGCTGGGACTCGACGACCGGGTAGGCCACCGCCTGGCCGTGCGGGGAGCGCACCACGTTGGCGGCCAGCTCGCGGACGAAGTCGACCTTCTCCTCCGCCAGCACGGGCACGCCGGCGCGGAAGGGGTCGGCGGCCTCCTCGACGGAGTCCACGACCCACACGCCCTTGCCGTCATAGCCGCCGCGCACTGTCTTGAGGACCACGGGGAAACCGTCGCCCTCCGCCGCGAAGGCGGCCACGTCGGCCGGATCGCGCACGATCCGGTGCCGTGGGCAGGGCACGCCGATCGCGTCGAGTTTCGCGCGCATCACGCCCTTGTCCTGGGCGTGCACGAGCGCCTCGGGGCCCGGACGGACGGGGATGCCGTCCGCCTCCAGGGCCTTGAGGTGCTCGGTCGGCACGTGCTCGTGATCGAAGGTGATCACGTCACAGCCGCGCGCGAACTCGCGCAGCGTGTCCAGATCGCGATAGTCGCCGATGACGACTTCGTTCACGACCTGCGCCGCAGAGTCCTGGGGTGTGTCACTGAGAAGCTTGAACCTGATGCCCAACGGGATGCCCGCCTCGTGTGTCATACGAGCGAGCTGGCCACCGCCGACCATACCGACTACGGGGAACGTCACACCCCTAGCGTATCGGCCGCGCGGAGCCCACCTGTTTACCGGCCGTTTCCCGCCCCTCCGGCCGCCCGTTCCGGACCCCCTCAGGTCTCTCGGCAGGAAGATCGCGCGTCCGGGTGGTTAGCATGAACAGATTGACGCCAACCGATGGACGGGGGCCTGCACGACCATGGAACGTGGTTCCTCGGGTGCTCATATGGCTCCCCCCGCTCCCCCCGCGCCCCGCGGCGCGCTGCGGGAGCGGATAGACCGGCTGACGCGTGAGGTCGTGAAGTTCGGCGCGGTGGGCGGCGCGGGAGTGCTGGTCAACCTCCTCGTCTTCAACTTCGTGCGGCACGTGACCGACCTCCAGGTGGTGCGGGCCAGCATCGTGGCGACGATCGTCGCGATCATCTTCAACTACGTGGGCTTCCGCTACTTCACCTACCGCGACCGCGACAAGAGCCGCCGGACCCGTGAGATGTCGCTGTTCCTGCTGTTCAGCGCGGTCGGACTGGTGATCGAGAACGGTGTGCTCTACACGGCGACGTACGGCTTCGGCTGGGACAGCCCGCTGCAGAGCAACATCTTCAAGTTCCTCGGCATCGGGCTCGGCACGCTCTTCCGCTTCTGGTCGTACCGCACCTGGGTCTTCCGCACGCTGCCCGCCCGTCCGCCGGTGACCCGCGCGGAGTCCTTCCGGGAGCGCGAGCACCCGACCCCGGTGCCCACCTCCGACGGCACCCCCGCGGCCCACCGCTGAGCACGCCCCGCGGCGCCCCGCGGCGCCCCCTAGCGCACCGTGCCGCCCGAGTCCCCGGACGACTTCTTCGGGGGCGGGGTGCGGGACAGGAACAGTCCGAAGACCGGGGGGCGGCCCTGGAGCAGTTCCAGGCGGCCGCCGTCCGCCTCGGCCAGGTCGCGGGCGACGGCGAGACCGATGCCCGTCGAGTTCCGGCCGCTGATCGCGCGCTCGAAGATCCGCGCCCCCAGGTCGCCCGGGACGCCGGGGCCCTCGTCGGTGACCTCCACGACCGCCTGGTTACCGGTCACCCGGGTCCGCAGGGCCACCGTGCCGCCGCCGTGCATCAGGGAGTTCTCGATCAGCGCGGCCAGCACCTGCGCCACGGCGCCCGGCGTGCCCACGGCCGTCAGATGCCGCTTGCCGGAGCTGACGATGGCCCGGCCCTCGCTGCGGTAGGCGGGACGCCACTCGGCGATCTGCTGCTGGATGACGTCGTCCAGCTCGAAGGTGACGGCGGAGCCGCTGCGCGGGTCGCGCGAGTTGGTCAGCAGCCGGTCCACGACGTCCGTCAGCCGCTCCACCTGCGACAGCGCGATCGTCGCCTCCTCCTTCACCGTCTCCGGCTCGTCGGTGAGGGTGATCTCCTCCAGCCGCATGGACAGCGCGGTCAGCGGCGTACGCAGCTGGTGGGAGGCGTCGGCGGCCAGGCGGCGCTCGGCGGTGAGCATCCGGGCGATGCGCTCGGCGGAGGAGTCCAGCACGTCCGCGACCCGGTCCAGCTCGGGGACGCCGTACCGCTTGTGCCGCGGGCGCGGATCGCCGGAGCCGAGGCGCTCGGCGGTCTCGGCGAGGTCGGTGAGCGGGGAGGCGAGGCGGTTGGCCTGCCGGATCGCCAGCAGGACGGCGGCGACCACGGCGAGCAGCGCCACCAGGCCGATGATCAGCAGGGTGCGGCCGACCTCCCGGGTCACCGAAGAACTCGGCTCCTCGACGAGGACGGTCTCGCCCTCCTCACCGGTGGCCGTGCCCCGCAGCACCTCACCCGTCGGCTTGCTGCCGACCTCGATGACCGGCTCGCCGGGGATGCGGATCACGGCGTACCGGGCGTCCCGGATCTGCTCGCGCAGGAACTTCGCGTCGACGGAACCGGTGCCGATCAGCCTGCTGTCCACGATGCTGGCCAGCCGCACCGCCTCCAGGTCGACCCGTTCCTGGGCGGTGCTGCTGATCGTCCGGGTCTCCACGATCACGAGGGAGACGCCGAAGACGGCGATCACGACGAGCACCACGGCGAGCGTGGACTGGATCAGTCGGCGGCGCATGTCCTCATACCCGAACTACCCGTAAGGCCCCTCGGGGCTCGCTCAGTTCTTCTCGAAACGGAAACCCACGCCGCGCACGGTGGCGATGTAGCGGGGGTTCGCCGCGTCGTCGCCCAGCTTCTTGCGCAGCCAGGAGATGTGCATGTCCAGGGTCTTGGTCGACGACCACCAGGTGGTGTCCCAGACCTCGCGCATCAGCTGGTCGCGCGTGACGACCCGGCCGGCGTCGCGCACCAGCACCCGCAGCAGGTCGAACTCCTTGGCGGTGAGCTGCAGCTCCTCCTCGCCCATCCAGGCCCGGTGCGACTCCACGTCGATCCGCACGCCGTGCGTGGCGGGCGGCTGCGGGGGCTCGACGGCACCGCGCCGCAGCAGGGCGCGGACCCGGGCGAGCAGCTCGGCGAGGCGGAAGGGCTTGGTGACGTAGTCGTCGGCGCCCGCGTCCAGGCCGACCACGGTGTCCACCTCGTCGGCGCGCGCGGTCAGGATCAGGATCGGTACGGCGTGGCCCTCGGAGCGCAGCCGCCGGGCGACCTCCAGACCGTCCATGCCCGGCAGACCCAGGTCCAGCACGACCAGGTCGATGCCGCCCTGGAGCCCGGCGTCGAGTGCCGCGGGTCCGTCCTCACGCACCTCGACCTCGTACCCTTCCCGGCGCAGGGCGCGGGCCAGCGGCTCCGAGATGGACGCGTCGTCCTCGGCGAGCAGTACACGGGTCATGAGCTGATGGTAGACCGCTCGGAGCAACGCCCGGGGCGTGATCCCCTTCCGGACGCCGACCGGACGCCGACGGGACGCCGACCCCCGGCTCGGCCCTGCGGCTGTGGGATGCCATCCTGGAATGGACCTTCGAATGATCGTTCGCGGTTCCGGAATCACCTGTGATCCGTGTCTCAAGTCCTTCCATACCGGGCGGTGTCCTGCCGTATGGTGAATCAGCGCCTGTAGCACCCAGGGGACCTTTGGCGACAGTTCGACGCTGAAGGTCTCTTTTGTGTGCGGGCCGGCCCAGGGCCGGCCTCGAAAGGAATGACCTGTGGCCGGGCCTCGAAGCGTGCGGTGACGCGCGGGGAGGCGTGGATCCCGGTGGCCGCCGTCCACCGCTCCGTGATCCGGAGCGGAATCCCTCAGGCGTGGGGTGGGCGGGTGACGGCCGCCGGTGCCGGCCGCCCCCCACCGGGCGCGCATCGCCTCATGAGCGCGTCCCGACCAGCAAGGATCGACCATGGCGTCCAGCCTGACGAAGGACTCGGTCTCACCGGGCACCCCCGGCTCCGAGAAGACCTTCTTCGGCCACCCCCGCGGACTGGCCACACTCTTCATGACCGAGATGTGGGAGCGTTTCTCCTACTACGGCATGAGGGCTCTGCTCCCGCTGTACCTTGTCGCCCCGGGTGGCCTCGGCCTCGGCGCCGGCACCGCGACCGCGATCTACTCGGTGTACCTCTCGCTGGTGTACCTGCTGACCATGCCGGGCGGCTGGTTCGGCGACCGCGTCTGGGGTCCCCGCAAGACCGTCGCCGTCGCCGGCGGCGTGATCATGCTCGGCCACCTCACCCTGGCGCTGCCGTCCTCCGGCACGTTCTACGCGGGCCTCGGCCTGGTCGCCATAGGCTCGGGCCTGCTCAAGGCCAACATCTCCACGATGGTCGGCCAGCTCTACGACGGCCCCGACGACCCGCGCCGCGACGGTGGCTTCACCGTCTTCTACATGGGCATCAACCTCGGTGCCTTCGCGGCGCCGCTGATCATCGGCACCATCGGCGAGAACGTCAACTGGCACCTGGGCTTCGCGCTCGCCGCGGTCGGCATGGGCCTGGGCGTGATCCAGTTCCTGCTCGGCAGCCGCCACCTGGCGCCCCACTCCAGCACGGTCCCGAAGCCGCTGTCGGCCGAGGAGCGGACCTCGACGCTGCGCAAGGCCGCCTTCTGGGCCGCGCTCGCCGTCGTCTTCTACGCGATCGTCGGCTTCTCGGGGAACTACACCCTGAACTGGATCCTGGTCCCGCTGACCCTGCTCGGCGTGATCATCCCGGTGCTGGTGCTGACCAACATCAAGCGCGACAAGTCCCTGGACCGCGCCGAGCAGTCCAAGATGTCGGCGTACATCTGGTTCTTCGTCGCCGCGGCCGTGTTCTGGATGATCTACGACCAGGGCGGCTCGACCCTCGCGATCTTCGCCGACTCCTCCACGAACACCAGCGTCCTCGGCTGGGACTTCCCGGTCTCCTGGTTCCAGTCGGTCAACCCGGTCATCATCATGGCCCTGGCGCCGGTCTTCGCGATGACGTGGCTGGCGCTCGCCCGCCGCGGCAAGGAGCCGAGCACGATCGTGAAGTTCTCGTTCGGCCTGGTCCTGGTCGGCGCGTCCTTCTTCCTCTTCCTGGCCCCGCTGGCCATCGCGGACGGCGGACACAAGGCGGCGGCCCTGTGGCTGGTGGCGATCTACTTCGTCCAGACCTGCGGTGAGCTGCTGCTCTCCCCGGTCGGTCTGTCGGTCACCACGAAGATGGCGCCCGTGAAGTACGCCTCGCAGATGATGGGCGTCTGGTTCCTGGCCGTCACCGCCGGTGACGCCACGACCGGCCTGCTGTCCATCGCCGGCGTGGACCTGAACAAGACGGGCATCGTGGCCGCGGAGGCGACCCTCGCGGTCGTCGCCGGCCTCGCGATCTGGATGTACCGCAAGCGCGTCAAGGAGCTCATGGGCGACGTGCGCTGAGGCCCGCCGGCCGAGCCTCTCCTCGGAAGGGTCACCGCGTCCCGGGTGGACGCGGTGGCCCTTTCGGCTTTCCGGAGGCCGCCCCGGCCCCCTCTCTCTAGCCCAACCAGGTCTGATCCCCGCCCGCCCCTCCCTCCCCCGGTGCGTCCACGTGGCCGATGCGAGCCGTACGGACGATGTTGGTGGGCGGCGTGTGCCGCGCCGGTGAGGCGATGCGGCACCGGACGGGTACGAGAGCGAGGGAGCCGCGATGTCGGAACTGTTCGTCGACGGAGAGTGGACCGGCGCCGTGGGCGGGGCGCGACGGGACGTGGTCAACCCGTTCGACGCGTCCGTCGTGCAGCAGGTCGACGAGGCGGACGAGGCCGACGTCGACCTCGCCGTACGGGCCGCCCGGCGTGCCTTCGACCGGGGCGACTGGTCGTCGGCGCCCACCCGCGAGCGGGCCGACGTGCTGCTCAGGGTGGCGAGCTTCCTGCTGCGCGACCAGGAGGAGATCGCCCACGTCGAGTCGCTGGACACCGGCAAGACCCTCAAAGAGGCGCGGATCGACGTGGAGGACGTCTCCAACGCGTTCCGCTACTTCGCCGAGATCGCCGACAAGGACGGCGGCCGGGTCGTGGACGTGGGCCCCGACGTGCTCAGCCGGGTCGTCTACCAGCCCATCGGGGTCTGCGCGCTGATCGCGCCGTGGAACTACCCGATGCTCCAGGCGTCCTGGAAGGTCGCCCCGGCCCTGGCCGCGGGCAACACCTTCGTGCTCAAGCCCAGCGAGACGACCCCGCTGTCCACGATCCACATGATCCGCCTGATCGCCGAGGCGGGGGCCCCGCCCGGCGTCGCCAACCTGGTGCTCGGCCCCGGCTCCACCGTGGGCGCGGCGATGTCCGCCCACGAGGACGTGGACCTGGTCTCCTTCACCGGCGGCCTGGCCACCGGGCGCCGGATCATGGAGGCGTGCGCGCCGGACGTGAAGAACCTCGCGCTGGAGCTGGGCGGCAAGAACCCCAACGTGGTCTTCGCCGACTGCGACTTCGACGCCGCCCTCGACTACGCGCTCGACGCCTCGTTCCTGCACTCGGGGCAGGTCTGCTCGGCCGGTTCGCGGTTGATCGTGCAGGACGAGCTGCACGACCGGTTCGTGGAGCGGCTGGCCGCCCGCGCGCGGACCATCCGGCTGGGCAGCGGCCTCGACCCGGCGACCGAGAGCGGGCCGCTCAGCTCGGCGGAGCACCGCGCGAAGGTCGAGAGCTACCTGGAGATCGCCCGCGCCGAGGGCGCCCGCCTGGTCTGCGGCGGTACCCGGCCGGACGACCCGGAGCTCTCCCGCGGCTTCTTCCTGCTGCCCACGATCTACGCCGACTGCGACCGCTCCATGCGCATCGTGCAGGAGGAGGTCTTCGGGCCCGTCGTCACGGTGGAACGCTTCCGCACCGAGGACGAGGCCGTTCAGCTCGCCAACGACACGCGGTACGGCCTGGCCGGCGGCGTCTGGACGAGCGACGCGTCCCGCGCCCAGCGGGTCGCCGGACGGCTGCGGCACGGCACCGTCTGGATCAACGACTTCCACCCCTACCTGCCCCAGGCGGAGTGGGGCGGCTTCGGCCGCTCCGGGATCGGCCGTGAGCTCGGGCCCACCGGGCTGCGCGAGTACCAGGAGGCCAAGCACATCTACCAGAACCTGCGGCCGGCCCCTTCCGGCTGGTTCAAGGGCTGACCGGACAGGGCGAGAGAGGGCGACGCATGGACGACGAGACGACGACCTACGACTACCTGATCATCGGCGGCGGCACGGCGGGCTCGGTGCTGGCCGCGCGACTGAGCGAGGACCCGGCCTGCCGGGTGTGCGTGGTGGAAGGAGGTCCCAGCGACGTCGGCGACGAGCGCATCCTGCGGCTGCGCAACTGGATCAACCTGCTCGGCTCCGAGTTCGACTACGGCTACACCACCGTGGAGCAGCCGCGCGGCAACTCGCACATCCTGCACTCCCGCGCCCGCGTGCTCGGCGGCTGCTCCTCGCACAACACGCTGATCAGCTTCCTGCCCTTCCCCGAGGACCTCGACGAGTGGGCGGCCCGCGGCTGCGACGGCTGGGGGCCCGAGACGATCCTGCCGTACCGGCAGCGGCTGCAGAACACGATCGTTCCCGTCGGCGCCGCCGACCGCAATCCGATCGCCCAGGACTTCGTCACCGCCGCCGCCGGCCGGCTCGGCGTCCCGGTCGTGGAGGACTTCAACGCCCGCCCCTTCACCGACGGCACCGGCTTCTTCTCCCTGGCGTACGACCCGGAGACCAACATCCGCTCCTCGGCCTCGGTCGCCTACCTGCACCCCGTCCTGGACCGGCCGAACCTGACGCTGCGTCTGGAGACCTGGGCGTACCGGCTGCTGCCCGACAGCGAGGGCCGCTTCACCCGCGTCCAGGTCCGCAACCCCGACGGCTCCCTGTCGACGCTGGAGGCCGAGGCGGAGGTCCTGCTGTGCGCCGGGGCCATCGACACGCCGCGGCTGCTCATGCTCTCCGGCATCGGCCCCGCCGACCACCTGCGCGACCTGGGCATCGAGGTCCGCGCGGACCTGCCCGGGGTGGGCGAGAACCTGCTGGACCACCCCGAGTCGGTGATCGTGTGGGAGACCCGCGGACCGCTGCCGCCCAACTCGGCCATGGACTCCGACGCCGGCCTCTTCGTCCGCCGCGACCCGGCGGGCGGTCCCCGCCCGGACCTGATGTTCCACTTCTACCAGGTGCCGTTCACGGTCAACACCGAACGGCTGGGCTACCCGGCCCCGCAGCACGGCGTCTGCATGACCCCGAACGTGCCGCGCGCCCGTTCCGTCGGCCGCATGTGGCTGACCAGCGCCGACCCGGAGGTCAAACCGGCGCTGGACTTCCGCTACTTCACCGACCCGGACGGACACGACGAGCGCACCGTCGTCGACGGTCTGCGGATCGCACGCGAGGTGGCGGCCACCGCCCCGCTCAGCGACTGGCTGCTGCGCGAGGTGGCCCCCGGTCCGGACGTGACGTCGGACGCGGACCTGTCCGAGTACGGGCGCCGCGCCGCGCACACCGTGTACCACCCGGCGGGCACCTGCCGGATGGGAGCCGACGACGATCCGCTCGCGGTGCTCGATCCGCAGCTCAGGCTGCGCGGGCACGACGGGCTGCGTGTCGTGGACGCGTCCGTCTTCCCGACGATGCCGACGATCAACCCGATGGTCACGGTGCTGCTGGCCGCCGAGCGCGCGGCGGACCTCATCACCGCGCGGCCCGCCCCGCGTCCGCTGACGACGGAAGGACAGGAACGGTGACCAACCCAGCGATGCCGGGCGGCGCCGCGGACTCCGGCCCCCAGGAGGGCGAGTCGGAGTTCCGCAAGGAGATGGGCCCGTGGGCGAACTTCGCCCTCGGCTTCACCTATCTGTCCCCGGTCGTGAGCACGTACACGCTGTTCGGCACGGCCCTCGCCGACGGCGGCCCGCCGATGATCTGGGCGTTCGTGCTGGCGGGCTGCGGTCAGTTCCTCGTCGCCCTGGTCTTCGGCGAGGTCGTCGCGCAGTACCCGATCGCGGGCGGGGTCTACCCGTGGGCGCGGCGGCTGTGGGGCAAGCGCTGGGCGTGGATGACCGGGTGGGTGTACCTCTGGGCGCTGCTCGTCACGATCACCTCGGTCGCCTACGGTGCCGGGCCCTACATCGCCATCCTGCTCGGTTACGACGCCACCGTGCACACCACGGTGCTGTGCACGATCGCCCTGATCGTCATCGCCGTGCTCATCAACTACGCGGGCACCAAGGCCCTGTCGTGGGCCGCGCTGATCGGCTTCAGCGCGGAGCTGATCGGCGCGCTCGCCGTCGGCATCATCCTGCTCACCACGCACCGCTTCCACGGCCTCGGCGTCCTCTTCGACGACTACGGCGCCGCCGGCGACAGCTCCTACCTGCCCGTCTTCCTCGGGGCGGCGATCATCGGCTTCTACCAGTACTACGGTTTCGAGGCGTGCGGGGACGTCGCCGAGGAGGTGGCGCATCCCGGCAAGGTCATCCCCAAGGCGATGCGGCGCACCATCTACGTCGGCGGGGCGGCGGCGACGTTCACCTGTCTGACGCTGCTGCTGGCGGTCGTGGACTACCGCGCGGTGATCTCGGGCGAGGACTCCGACCCGGTGGTCCGGGTGCTGTTCGACGCCCTCGGGGAGGCCGGTGCGCGGCTGGTGATGGCCGTGGTGCTGATCTCGTTCCTGTCCTGCACGATCAGCCTGCAGGCCGCGGCGGGGCGGCTGATCTACTCGTACGCCCGGGACGAGATGATCATCGGCCACAAGCTGCTGCGGAAGTTCTCACCGAAGCGCGCGGTGCCCGAGTACGCGCTGCTGCTGGCCGCCGTCATCCCGGCCCTGATCGCGGTGGGCTCGCTGATCTCCGAGGACGCCCTCACCAAGATCGTCTCGTTCGCGATCCTCGGCATCTACGCGGCGTTCCAGATGGTCGTCCTCGCCGCGCTGCGGGCCCGCCTCAAGGGCTGGCGGCCGAGCGGCGAGTTCCGGCTGGGCCGCTGGGGCCTGCTGGTGAACGCCGGGGCGCTCGCCTACGGCCTCTTCGCCATCATCAACATCTCCTGGCCGCGCACGCCGGACGTCCCCTGGTACGACAACTGGATCGTGCTGCTCAGCGGCGGCATCGTGCTGGCGGTGGGCCTCCTGTACATGTTCACGACCCACCACTACGGCCGCAGCGACGCCCCGGCGGGAGTCGCGATCCCGGACCGGGACGGCGCGAACGCGGGCGGGGGGAAGGCGAACCCGGACTAGGCCGGTGCTCCCAGCTCCGCCCACACCCGCTTGCCGGCCACTCCCGGTGTCCGGACGACGCCCCAGTCCAGGCAGAGCCGCTGCACGATGAACATGCCGTGTCCGCCGGGGCGTCCGGCCCGGTGCGGTGTGCGCGGGGCCGGCTGGCCGGTACCGCGGTCGGAGACCTCCAGCCGGATCACCTTCTTCTCGCAGGTGATCCGCAGCTCGTCCGGTCCCTCGGCGTGCAGACAGGCGTTGGTGACCAGCTCGGAGACCACGAGCAGTACGTCCTCGGCGGCGGCCCGCTGGTCCGCGGTGGCGGAGGGCAGCCAGCCCCACGCGTACAGCGCCTCGCGGGTGAAGTCACGGGCGAGCGGGACGACCCCGCTCGCGTCCTCGAAGTTCAGCAGGCGGACCTGCCGCCCGCCCCCGGAGGCGGGTCCGGGCGCGGCCGCAGCCGCGGTCCCGGAAGCTGTCGGGGCCGTGCCCGCGGGCACGGGCACGGGAACGCCCATCACGGCGGCCTGCCCGGCGGGCACGCCCCCCTCGGACTCCCCGGTCCCGGGCACGCCCCCCTCGGGCGCCCCGGAAGCGCCACCGGACTCCGGACCGCGGTCGCCCGGCGAGTAGGGCCGGGTGGTGCTCATCAGCGCTTCACCTCACCGATCCACCAGTTCACATTTCAAAGTCTTGGACAGGAAAGTCGTACAGCCGACTCAGGGTCTCTCCTGCCCGACCGGGCCGTCCGAACACCCCTGTATTCGGCACGAAACACGGGACGAGGCGAAAACGCCCGTCCCGTGAGGCGCACGAAACCCGCCGACGGCCGGACAAGAACCAGCTCAGTCGGACTCGTCGGCCAGGGCGGCCGCAAGCGTGTCGTGCAGGGTGAAGACCGCTTCGGCCCCCGTGATCTCGAACACACGGGCCACCACCGGCTGCATGGCCACCAGATGCACACCGCCCCCTGCGGCCTCCGCCTTCAGCCGCGCGCCGAGCAGGACGTTGAGTCCCGTGGAGTCGCAGAACTCCAGGCGCGAGCAGTCGACGACAAGCCGGTTGAATCCCTTGGCGAGGCACTCCTCCAGCGGCTCGCGCAACAGATCGGCGGTGTGGTGATCCAACTCACCCGCCGGGGTCACGACGGCACTGGGGCCCTCTTCCCGTACCTCGACCAGAAGCCGGCCCGACTGGGCACTGCCGACCGTCCCGCGGTCCATGCCGTTTCTCTCTCCCGAGGTCATGACTGCTTGCTGACGACCTCGAACACTACGCCTTCCCAACGCACTCCGACACCCGAACAACCGCACACAAACGGACATAAGTGTACAGAACACACTTGCGATCGCCTCGGTAAACCCGGTAGGCCTAGGAGGACACGTAAAACGACACGGCCGGCTTTGGAGGCGCCGCACACCGCAGTGCACGCAATTGGCTTCGGCAGCCGTATGCCGAGAACGATGGAGGACACCATGTCACCCCGGCTCGACGGATCGCGTACCCAAGAAGCGACGTCGACACTCCCTCCGGAACATCTGGATCCCATCGAGCACCCCGACGCCGTCGTCGACCACGACGGCGCACTCGCCGGGCTTCCGGACATCCCCGCGTACGACGAGGTGGCTCCGGCGGACGCCAGGGCCCTGTCCAAGACCCTCTTCGGGCGACTCGAGTCGCTGGAGGAAGGCACCCACGAGTACGCGTACGTACGCAACACGCTCGTCGAGCTGAACCTGGCCCTGGTCAAGTTCGCCGCCTCCCGCTTCCGCTCGCGCAGCGAGCCGATGGAGGACATCATCCAGGTCGGCACGATCGGCCTGATCAAGGCGATCGACCGCTTCGAGCTGTCGCGCGGTGTGGAGTTCCCCACGTTCGCGATGCCGACCATCATCGGCGAGATCAAGCGCTTCTTCCGCGACACCTCGTGGTCCGTGCGCGTCCCGCGCCGCCTCCAGGAGCTGCGGCTCGACCTGGCCAAGGCCGGCGACGAGCTGGCCCAGCGGCTCGACCGCGCCCCCACGGTGACCGAGCTGGCCGAGCACCTCGGCCTGTCCAAGGACGAGGTCGTCGAGGGCATGGCGGCGTCGAACGCCTACACCGCCTCCTCGCTGGACGCCCAGCCGGAGGAGGACGACGCCGAGGGCGCGCTCGCCGACCGCATCGGCTACGAGGACCACGGGCTCGAGGGCATCGAGTACGTCGAGTCGCTGAAGCCGCTGATCGCCGAGCTGCCCGCCCGGGACCGGAAGATCCTCTCCCTCCGCTTCGTCGCGGGCATGACCCAGTCGGAGATCGGCGAGGAGCTGGGCATCTCCCAGATGCACGTGTCGCGGCTGCTGTCGCGCACTCTCGTACGGCTGCGCAAGGGGCTCACGGTCGAGGAGTGATCCTCACCGGGTGACGCTTGCCCTCCAGGGGGGTGGTCCGAGGCCGGGCCGCCCCCCTTCGGGCTGCTCAGACCACGCGTACGCCGTGCCGCCAGACCCCGCTGACCAGCGGCACGCCCGGCCGGTAGGCGAGGTGCACGTGGCTCGGGGCGTCGAGGAGCGTCAGGTCGGCGTACGCGCCCGGTGTGAGGCGGCCGACGTCGTCCCGGCGCAGCGCGGCGGCGCCGCCCGCGGTGGCCGACCAGACCGCCTCGTCCGGCGTCATCCCCATGTCCCGCACCGCGAGCGCGACGCAGAACGGCACGGAGGACGTGAAGGACGAGCCGGGGTTGCAGTCGGTGGACAGCGCGACCGTCACCCCCGCGTCGACCAGGCGCCGGGCGTCCGGCCACTCGGCGCGGGTGGAGAACTCGGCGCCCGGAAGGAGCGTGGCGACCGTCCTGCTGCCCGCCAGCGCGTCCACGTCGGCGTCGGTGAGGTGGGTGCAGTGGTCGGCGCTGGCGGCGTCGAGTTCGACCGCGAGCTGGACGCCTGGGCCGTAGGAGAGCTGGTTGGCGTGGACGCGGGGGTGCAGACCCTTGGCCTTGCCCGCGGTGAGGATCGCGCGGGCCTGGTCGCCGTCGAAGGCGCCCTTCTCGCAGAACACGTCGATCCAGCGGGCGTGCGGGGCGCAGGCGTCGAGCATCTCGCCGGTGACGAGGGCGACGTAGGCGGCGGGGTCGTCGGCGAGTTCGGGGGCGACGATGTGGGCGCCGAGGAAGGTGACCTCGTCGGTGTGGCGGGCCGCGACGCGCAGGGCGCGGGACTCGTCGGCGGTGGTCAGGCCGTAGCCGGACTTGGTCTCGAAGGTCGTCGTGCCCTGGCGCAGGGCCTCCGCGAGGTAGCGGGTGAGGCCCGCCTCCAGCTCCGCGTCGCCGGCGGCGCGGGTGGCGGCGACGGTGGTGCGGATGCCGCCGGCGCTGTAGGGGCGGCCGGACATGCGGGCGTTGAACTCCTCGGTGCGGTCGCCGCCGAAGAGGAGGTGCGAGTGCGAGTCGACGAAACCGGGCAGGACCGCCCGGCCGCCGGCGTCGACCCGGTTGTCAGTGGCGGGTGCTTTGCTTGATTCACCGGTCCACGCGACGCGGTCGCCGTCGATGACGACGGCCGCGTCCCGGACCAGTCCGAGCGGGGAGTTGTCACCGAGGGAGGGGTCGTTGGTGACGAGTGCGGCGATGTTGGTGATGACGGTGCTGGTACTCATGGCGTCCGTGGCGTCCTCGTGGGAGCGGGGGCGGTCGGTGGTCTTTGCTAGGCGCGCAGGGCTTCCACGGCCCGCGCGAGGGCCTGCGGCACCTCGGGTACGAGGGTGTGGACGCCGTCGCGTACGACGTGCCGTCCGCCCACGATCGTGTGCCGTACGTCCGCCGCGGTCGCGGCGAATACGGCCGTCTCGGCGCCGAGCCTGGGCAGCGGCCCCGCCGTTCTGACCGAGTCGAGGGCGACCGTCGCGAGGTCGGCGCGGGCGCCGGTCTCGATCCGGCCGGTGTCGTCCCAGCCGAGGGCGGCGTGGCCGTCGGCGGTGGCGGCGCGCAGCAGGGCGGCGGCGGTCCAGTGGCCGCGGGTGCGGGTGCGCAGGCGCTCGTTCAGCTCCATGGCGCGCGCCTCTTCCAGCAGGTCGACGACGGCGTGGCTGTCGGAGCCGAGGGAGAGAGGCGAGCCCGCCCGCTGGAGGGCGGCCGCGGGGCCGATGCCGTCGGCGAGGTCCCGTTCCGTAGTAGGACACATGCAGGTGCCGGTGCGGCTGCCGCCGAGCAGGGCGACGTCCTCGTCCGTGAGGTGCGTGCTGTGGACGCCGGTGGTGCGCTCTCCCAGGACGCCGTGGTCGGCCAGCAGGCGGGTGGGGGTGCGGCCGTGGGCCCGGTGGCAGGCGTCGTTCTCGGCGGTCTGCTCGGACAGGTGCACGTGCAGCGGCGCCCGCCGCTCCCCGGCCCAGCGCGCCACGGTCGCCAGCTGGTCCGCGGGCACGGCCCGTACGGAGTGGATCGCGGCCCCGATCCGTGCGTGATCCCGTTCCTTGAGAAGTGAACAGCGTTGCGCCCAGGTGTCCGCCGTCCCGTCGGAGAAGCGGCGCTGGTGGGTGTTCGGGGGCTCGCCGAACCCGGCCGACAGATAGCAGGTGTCCAGGAGGGTGATGCGGATTCCGGCCTCTGCGGCGGCCTCGATCAGCGCCTCGCCCATCGCGTTGGGGTCGGCGTAGGGGGTGCCGCCGGGCGCGTGGTGGACGTAGTGGAACTCGCCGACGGTGGTGATGCCGGCCAGCGCCATCTCGGCGTACACCGCGCGGGCGAGGTCGCGGTAGGTGTCCGGGCTCAGCCGGTCGGCGACGGAGTACATGACCTCGCGCCAGGTCCAGAAGGTGCCGGAGCCGACCTGGACGGTGCCGCGCAGGGCCCGGTGGAAGGCGTGGCTGTGGGCGTTGGCCAGGCCGGGCAGCGTCAGTCCGCGCAGGATCTCGGCGCCGGGGGGCGGGGTGGGGGTGTCCTGGTGGACGGCGGTGATGCGGCCGTCCACCACCTCTACGGCGACGCCCGGCTCGACGTGCGTGCCGAGCCAGGCGTGCTCCAGCCAGTAGGTCCGGGTCCGCTCGGTGGGGGTCACGTGCAGGCCAGCCCTTCCAGTGCGTCGGCGAGTGCGTTCACCCCGGCCACGCAGTCGTCCTCGGCCGCGTACTCGGCCGGGGAGTGCGAGACGCCGGTGGGGTTGCGTACGAACAGCATGGCGGTCGGGATGCGGTCGGAGAGGATTCCGGCGTCGTGTCCGGCGCCGGTGCCGAGCACGGGGACCTTCAGTTCCGCCGCGCCGCCCAGGATGCGGGCGAGTTCGTCGCGCAGGGCGTGGTCGAACTCGACGACGGGCGTGAAGGACTCGCGGACGACGTCGAGGTCGGCTCCGTGGGCCGCGGCGTACTCGCGGGCCGCCCGCTCCACTCCGGTGACCACGGCGTCCAGGCTCTGCTGGTCGGCGGCGCGGGAGTCGAGCCAGCCGCGGACCAGGGACGGGATGGCGTTGACGCCGTTGGGCTCCACACTGATCTTGCCGAAGGTGGCGACGGCCCCCGCGAGTTCGGCCTCGCGGCGGGCGGCGAGGACGGTCTCGGCGTAGGACAGCATCGGGTCGCGGCGGTCGGCGAGGCGGGTGGTGCCGGCGTGGTTGGCCTCGCCCCGGAAGTCGAACCGCCAGCGTCCGTGCGGCCAGATGGCGGAGGCGATGCCGATCCGGTCGCCGGACAGGTCGAGGGCGCGGCCCTGCTCGACGTGGAGTTCGACGAAGGCGCCGATGCGGGCGAGCCGCTCGGGGTCGGGGCCGAGGGCGTCCGGGTCGTAGCCGGCGTCCTCCATGGCCCGCGGGAGGGTGATGCCGTCCCCGTCGGTCAGCCGGTGGGCCTGCTCCACGGTGAGCGCCCCCGCGGTGAGCCGGGAGCCGACGCAGGCCAGGCCGAAGCGGGCGCCCTCCTCGTCGCCGAAGTTGACGATGCCGAGCGGCCTGGTGAACCGCGCTCCCCTCCCGCGCAGTTCGTCCAGGGCGGCGAAGGCGGAGACGACACCGAGGGGCCCGTCGAAGGCGCCGCCGTCGGGCACGGAGTCCAGGTGGGACCCGGTGACGACGGCGTCCCCGGCGGCCGGGTCACCGAGCCAGGCCCACTGGTTGCCGTTGCGGTCGGTCTCGTAGGCCAGACCGCGTGCCTCGGCCTGCTCCTGGAACCAGGTACGGCAGTCGGCGTCGGCGCCCGTCCAGGCGTAGCGGCGGTAGCCGCCGGAGGCGGAGCTGCGGCCCATCGGCAGCAGCTCCGCCCACATGCTGTGGAAGCTCACGCGACGCCACCCTCGCGGCCCTCGCGCATCGGCACCCGCACGCCCCGCTCCCCGGCGACCGACTCGGCGATGTCGTACCCGGCGTCGACGTGCCGGATGACGCCCATGCCGGGGTCGTTGGTGAGGACGCGGCGGATCTTCTCCCCGGCGAGCGCGGTGCCGTCGGCGACCGTCACCTGTCCGGCGTGGATGGAGCGGCCCATGCCGACGCCGCCGCCGTGGTGGAGGGAGACCCAGGAGGCGCCGGAGGCCACGTTGACCATGGCGTTGAGCAGCGGCCAGTCGGCGATGGCGTCGGAGCCGTCGAGCATCGACTCGGTCTCGCGGTACGGGGAGGCGACGGAGCCGCAGTCGAGGTGGTCGCGGCCGATGACGATCGGCGCGGCCAGCTCACCGCTCGCGACCATGTCGTTGAACCGCTCGCCGGCCTTGTCGCGCTCGCCGTAGCCGAGCCAGCAGATCCGGGCGGGCAGGCCCTGGAAGTGGACGCGCTCCCCCGCCATCTTGATCCAGCGGGCCAGCGACTCGTTCTCCGGGAAGAGGTCGAGGATCGCCTTGTCGGTCTTGGCGATGTCGGCGGGGTCGCCGGACAGGGCGGCCCAGCGGAAGGGTCCCTTGCCCTCGCAGAAGAGCGGGCGGATGTACGCCGGTACGAAGCCCGGGAAGGCGAAGGCCCGGTCGTATCCGGCGAGCTGGGCCTCGCCGCGGATGGAGTTGCCGTAGTCGAAGACCTCGGCGCCGGCGTCCTGGAAGCCGACCATGGCCTCGACGTGCCGGGCCATGGACTCGCGGGCGCGGGTGGTGAAGCCCGCCGGGTCCTTGAGGGCGGCGTCGGCCATGTCCTCGAAGGCGATCCCGGTGGGCAGGTAGGCCAGCGGGTCGTGGGCCGAGGTCTGGTCGGTGACGATGTCGATGGGGGCGCCCATGGCGAGCAGCTGCGGGACCAGCTCGGCGGCGTTGCCGAGGACGCCGATGGAGAGCGGCTCGCGCCGGTCCCGGGCCTCGGTGGCGAGCTGGAGGGCGTGGTCGAGGGAGTCGGCCTTCACGTCGAGGTAGCGGTGCTCGATACGGCGGTCGATGGCGCGCGGGTCGCAGTCGACGCAGATCACCACGCCGTCGTTCATGGTGACGGCGAGGGGCTGGGCGCCGCCCATGCCGCCGAGGCCGGCGGTGAGGGTGATGGTCCCGGCCAGGGTGCCGCCGAACTTCTTCGCGGCGACGGCGGCGAAGGTCTCGTAGGTGCCCTGGAGGATGCCCTGGGTGCCGATGTAGATCCAGGAGCCGGCCGTCATCTGCCCGTACATGGTCAGCCCGAGGGCCTCCAGGCGGCGGAACTCCTCCCAGTTCGCCCAGTCGCCGACGAGGTTGGAGTTGGCGATGAGGACGCGCGGGGCCCACTCGTGGGTCTGCATGACGCCGACCGGGCGGCCGGACTGGACGAGCATCGTCTCGTCCTGCTTGAGCCCCTCCAGGGTGCGGACCATGGCGTCGAAGGAGCGCCAGTCGCGGGCCGCCTTGCCCGTGCCGCCGTAGACGACGAGCTTGTCGGGGTGCTCGGCGACCTCGGGGTCGAGGTTGTTCTGCAGCATCCGCAGGGCGGCCTCCTGCTGCCAGCCCAGGGCACTCGGCGTCGTACCGCGTGGCGCTCGGACAGGGCGGGGTCCGGACATGGTCTGCCTCCTGGTGGCTTGCTCCCGGCGGATTGTTACTACGGATATTCACATACTCGCTTCGTGAATAGAACTAGTCAATACGTTCGTGTCCCGCGCCGGGCGCGTGCGAGTGTTTGGCTGGATGCGTAGGCAGGCGGCGACGACAGGGAGGATCGCGTGAGCGACGGCACGGGCATGAGCGGTGACCTCGACGGCACGGGGACGGAGCGGGCCGCGCGGCGGGACGGTGCGGTGCGGGCGGCCGTGGAGCGGGGGCTGCTCGGACCCGACGTTCCGATCGTCGGGCTCCTCGACGTCGCCGGGATCCGGGAGTCGGCGGCGGCCCTGCGGGCGGCGTTCGACGCGGTGACGGCGCCCGGTACGCCCGTGCTGCACGCCTTCGCGGTCAAGGCGACCCCACTGGTCCCGGTGCTGCGGCTGCTGCACGAGGAGGGCATCGGCGTGGAGGTGGCCAGCCCCGGCGAGCTGGCGCTGGCCCGGGCCGCGGGGGTGCCGGCGGAGCGAACGGTGCTGGACTCGCCCGCGAAGACGCCGGCCGAGCTGCGGGAGGCGCTGGAGCTGGGGATCGCGGTCAACGCGGACAACCCCCAGGAGCTGGAGCGCCTCGACGCCCTGGTGAAGTCCCTGCCCGACACCGCCTCGCCCCTCGGAATCCGGGTGAACCCGCAGGTCGGCGGGGGTTCCATCGAGGCGCTCTCGACGGCGACCGCGACCTCGAAGTTCGGCGTGGCGCTGCGGGACGAGGGGGCGCGGGAGTGGGTGGTGCGGGCCTACCTGGACCGGCCGTGGCTGACCCGGCTGCACACCCACACCGGGTCCCAGGGCATCCCGCTCACCCTGATGGCCGAGGGCGTGGCCGCGTCGTACGCCCTCGCCGAGGAGATCAACGAGCGGGCCGGGCGGCAGCAGGTCGACACCCTGGACATCGGCGGCGGGCTGCCGGTGAACTTCGCGTCGGACGAGGAGTCACCGACGTACGCCGAGTACGCGCGCGTACTGCGCGAGGCGGTGCCGGGGCTGTTCGACGGGCGGTACGGGCTGGTCACCGAGTTCGGGCGGTCCCTGCTGGCCAAGCACGGCACGGTCGTGGCGCGCGTGGAGTACGCCAAGAGCGCGGGCGGGCGGCCGGTCGCGGTGACGCACGCGGGCGTGCAGGTCGCGACGCGGACGGTGTACGCGCCGGGGGCGTGGCCGCTGCGGATCGCCGCGTACGACGGCAAGGGGTCGCCGAAGGAGGGGCCCGCGGTGGTCCAGGACGTGGCGGGGCCGGCGTGCTTCGCGGGGGACCTGCTGGCCGTGGGGCGGGCGATGCCGTTGCTGGAGCAGGGGGACTACGCGGCGGCGCTGGACACGGGGGCGTACTACTTCGCGCATCACTACGCGTACAACTCGCTGGCGCGGCCTGGGGTGTACGGGTTCGTCTCCGACGGGGGCGGGGACGGGGACATTGCCTTCGCCACCGTGCGGGAGGAGCAGCGTGTTGAGGAGATCGTGGCCGAGGCGGGTGGGGGTTACGCCGATGCGCTGACCGTCGCCGGTCGCCGTGGGGGTGCCGGTGGTTCGTAGGCCGGCCGTTCGTCGTGGCTGAGCGCGCCCACGCGGCGGAGCCGCATGATGTCACCGCCCCGCGCCCCTGGCGGGCGCGCTGCGCGCCCCGCCCCTTCAGACCAACGTCGGGGACTTGCGCCTCGCGCCGCCCGGGGCCGCGTCGCCTGCCGCGATGCCCGTGCTGCGGTAGGCCCTGACCGTTTTGCCCGCCGGGCGGCCGGTGTTGTCGGCGAGCCAGTCCACGCGGACCCACAGGAGGGCGTCGCCGGACTGTTCGCGGCGGCCGAGCCAGGCGGACTTGAGCCACAGGCCCGCGCCGCAGCCGGCCATCACCAGTCCGCCCGCGGCGGGCACGGCGAAGGCGCTGCCCAGGGCGGCGAGGAAGGCGAGGAGCAGCCACCAGCGGTGGCCCCGGCGCCAGTTGCGCAGGGTCACCGCGCGGTCCTGGAGTACGTCGTGCTTGCCCGCGCGGGCGGCCGAGCCGGCCAGGGCCGTGTAGCGCCTGCGCCGCGTCCACGCCACGACGGCCGCCGCGACGATGAACAGCGCGGCACCGGCCAGTACGCCGATCCGGCGCCCGGTCAGCCCCGGCACCAGCACGCCGACGCCCGCCGCGAGAACGCCCAGCCACCACAGCGGTGCGGCTCCCGCCCGTACGACGACGGCGACCCGAGCCAGCCCCACCTGTCCTCCGCGCGCCACGTCCTGCCTCCCGTCCCGTTTCTGCCCATGCGATACGTCTGAAGGGTGTGTCAGGCGCCGCACTGTAACGGCGCAAGCTGAGACGAGTCTGAGAACGCGTCCGCCGTCCGGGTCACTCCACGAACAGCCCTCGCGCCGCGGCCTTGGTGTCGAACTCCTCCAGCCGGGCCTGCGCGTCCGGCAGGTCGTCGCACATCGCCTCGAGCAGCACCCGGCCGAGGAGCATGGGCGCGCAGGCGGTGTCGAACGCGAGACCGGTGCCGACGGCGGCGGGCAGCAGCAGGTCGGACACCTTGGCGACCGGCGCGAAGGCGGAGTCGGCGACCGTCACCACCATGAGCCCGGCCTCCTTGGCGTGGGTGAGCGCGTCGACGACCTCGCGCGGATGCCGGGGCAGGGCGAAGCAGAGCAGGGCGGTGGCGCCGGCCCGGACGGCGGCGTCGACGCGGTCGTGGAGCATCGTGCCGCCCTCGTTGAGCAGCCGGACGTCCGGGTGGACCTTCGCGGCGAAGTAGGCGAAGCCGTGCGCCTGGGCCGCGGCGGCCCGCAGCCCGAGCACCGGCAGCGGCCGGCTCCCGGCGAGCAGGCGGCCCGCCTCCCCCACCGGCCCCGGGTCGGCCAGCACCTCCGCCAGATGCCGCAGGTTCTCGATCTCGGCGGCCACCGCCTGCTGGTACTCGTTGCGGGAGCCGGTGCCGGCGACCGGTTCCGCCGGGGCGACCTCGCGCAGATGGCGGCGGAGCGCCGGGTAGCCGTCGAAGCCGAGCGCGACGGCGAAGCGGGTCACGGACGGCTGGCTGACGCCCGCCAGTTCGGCCAGTTCCACGCTCGACAGGAAGGGCACCTCGGGTGCGCGGCGCACCATGCTGTGCGCGATGCGCCGCTGGGTCGGCGTCAGCCGGTGCCCCTCGAAGAGCGCCTGCAGGCGCGCGGCCGGGCTGTCGGCCCCGTTGGCGCCGCCGGCCGCTCCGGTCCCGCTGGTCCCGCTCATGGCGTGCTCCCCCTTGGTCTATTCACGTCGCCCGGTCACTGCATACCGTTATACAGCGAGGCGCCGGACCGCACGATGCCGAGCGCTAACGAGACCGCACCCTCCCCGGCCCCTTACGGGTCGTCCCCCGTCGAAAACGGGGGCTATCCCCAGTGCCGCCGCCTTCCCGGCCGCCTACCTTGAGGGGCATGACGGGAATGGACGCGCGGGACGCCGACCTCAAGAAGGAACTCGACGCCACCCTGCAGACCCGCAGGGAGCTGGGTGAGGAGTACGAGTCCGCGCTGGTCGACTCGTTCCTGGAGAAGGTCGACCAGCGTATCGACGGCGCGGTCGAGCGCCGGGTGCGCCGGCAGCTCGCCGAGCAGCAGATGACCACGGCCCGGGAGAGCCGGACGCCGAGGTCCACGGACTCCTTCGGCGAGCGCTTCGGCTTCGGCATCGTCTCGCTGGTGCTGGCGGTCCCGCTGTCCGCGATCGGCGGCGGAGTCGCCGACCTCCCCGGACTGCTGGTCGCCTGGGCGGGCATCGTCGGGGTGAACGTCGTGCAGGCCGCCCGCACCAACCCGGGCCTGTTCGGACGCCGCCGCGCCCGGCGGGACGACGCCTGGGAGGACTGACAGAGGGAACCGCAGAAGACTGCGCGGGGACCGCCGGCACCCCCATCACTGGGGGGCGGGACGACGGCGGTCCCCGCGGGGGACGCGCGGTGCCGGGCCTCACGGCCGGGGCGGCGCGTCCGTGGCGTCCTTGGAGGTCCGGGAGCCGCTCCGGAAGGTCCGTGACGCCGTTCGGCGCCGGCCGGACCGGGGAGCCTCCCCCCAGTGCTTAACGCCTGGGAGGGACCCCCACCAATCCCGCCGACACCGCATACTCTGCCGGTCGCGTGTTAAGCGACTGCTGCGCGCACGTGACGTGCGCGTACCACTTCCGCGAAGTCCACGAAGATCGCGGAGCGGGCCAAGTCGGCGGTGGGCACCGGGGGTTCACCCGGCGGACACCGCCGGTTCTACTTCCCCCGGGCCAGGAAGGACAGCAGGTCCTGACGGCTCACCACGCCGGTCGGCTTGCCCTCGACGAGGACGATCGCCGCGTCGGCGCTACCGAGCACCGACATCAGGTCCTCGACCGGCTCACCGGAGCCGACCTGCGGCAGCGGGGCGGACATGTGCTTCTCCAGCGGGTCGTCCAGCGAGGCGCGCTTGGTGAACAGGGCGTCCAGCAGCTCGCGTTCCACGACCGAGCCGACGACCTCGGCGGCCATCACGTCCGGGTGGCCGGCGCCGGGCTTGACGATGGGCATCTGCGAGACGCCGTACTCGCGCAGCACGTCGATGGCCTGACCGACCGTCTCGTCCGGGTGCATGTGGACGAGGGAGGGGATGGAGTCGCCCTCCTTGTGGTTCAGGACGTCGGCGACGCGGGCACTGGGGCCGGCGTCCTCCAGGAAGCCGTAGTCGGCCATCCACTCGTCGTTGAAGATCTTGCTGAGGTAGCCGCGCCCGCTGTCCGGCAGCAGTACGACCACCACGTCGTCCTCGCCGAGCCGCGCCGCCACCTCCAGCGCCGCGACGACCGCCATGCCGCAGGAGCCGCCCACCAGCAGGCCCTCCTCCTTGGCGAGGCGGCGGGTCATCTGGAAGGAGTCCTTGTCGGAGACGGGGACGATCTCGTCGGCGACGTTCCGGTCGTACGCGGTCGGCCAGAAGTCCTCGCCGACGCCCTCGACCAGGTACGGCCGTCCGGAACCGCCGGAGTAGACCGAGCCCTCGGGGTCGGCGCCGATCACCTGCACGGCGCCGTCGCTGATCTCCTTCAGGTACCGGCCGGTGCCGGAGATGGTCCCGCCGGTGCCGACGCCGGCCACGAAGTGGGTGAGCTTCCCCGCGGTCTGCTCCCACAACTCGGGGCCCGTGGAGTGGTAGTGGGAGAGCGGGTTGTGCGGGTTGGAGTACTGGTCCGGCTTCCAGGCGCCCGGCGTCTCGCGGACCAGCCGGTCGGAGACGTTGTAGTAGGAGTCCGGGTGCTCGGGGTCGACCGCGGTCGGGCAGACGACGACCTCGGCGCCGTACGCGCGCAGGACGTTGATCTTGTCGGTGGACACCTTGTCAGGGCAGACGAAGATGCACTTGTAGCCCTTCTGCTGGGCCACGATCGCGAGGCCCACGCCCGTGTTGCCGCTGGTGGGCTCGACGATCGTGCCGCCGGGCTGCAGCTCTCCGCTCTTCTCGGCGGCCTCGATCATGCGCAGGGCGATGCGGTCCTTCACCGAGCCGCCCGGATTGAAGTACTCCACCTTGGCCAGGACGGTAGCCCTCAGGCCCTTGGTCACGCTGTTGAGCCGCACCAGCGGGGTGTTGCCGACGAGGCTGATCATCGAGTCGTGGAAATGCACCGTGGTCTCCGGATGCCGCAAAGGATGGGTCGTTTATCGGTCCGGCCAGCCTATGGCCTGCCCGGCCCGTGCACCCGCCCGTGCCACGTGACGGTCGTTCACTCCCCGTTGAGATTGGGCGACCGTCCGTACGGGGCAAGGAGTGGGTGTACGGCTTGAAGGAGGTGGCGGCGACGTATGACGAGCATGTCCAGAGCGAGGGTGGCGCGCCGGATCGCGGCGGGAGCGGCTTACGGAGGCGGTGGCATCGGGCTGGCCGGTGCGGCCGCGGTCGGTCTGCTGCTGGCGGAGGTGCAGCTGGCCAGGCGCCGGGTGGGCATCGGCACGCCCGACCGGGTGCCGAACGCGCGGGGTCTGTACGGGAACGGCCTGCCGGCGGCCGGTGAGCCGCCGCTGCGGCTGATGATGCTGGGCGACTCCACGGCCGCCGGGCAGGGTGTGCACCGGGCCGGTCAGACACCGGGCGCGCTGCTGGCCTCGGGGCTGGCGGCGGTGGCCGAGCGGCCGGTGGACCTGGGTTCGGTCGCGGCGCCCGGGGCGTGTTCGGACGACCTGGACCGGCAGGTGGCGCTGGTGCTCGCGGATCACGGCCGGGTGCCCGACATCTGCGTGATCATGATCGGCGCCAATGACGTCACCCACCGGATGCCGGCGACCCAGTCGGTCCGGCACCT
Organism: Streptomyces sp. NPDC056128; assembly: GCF_042263835.1. Classification (NCBI taxonomy): domain Bacteria; kingdom Bacillati; phylum Actinomycetota; class Actinomycetes; order Kitasatosporales; family Streptomycetaceae; genus Streptomyces; species Streptomyces sp. NPDC056128. The sequence goes on from NZ_JBHJVQ010000020.1 coordinate 81,348, forward strand.
GTCGGGGGCGGTACGGCGGCTGCGCACGGCCGGTGCGGAGGTCGTCGTCGGCACCTGCCCGGACCTGGGCACGATCGAGCGGGTGCGGCAGCCGCTGCGCTGGGTGGCCCGGCGCACCTCGCGGCAGCTGGCGGCGGCGCAGACGATCGGCGTCGTGGAGCAGGGCGGGCGGACGGTGTCGCTGGGCGATCTGCTGGGCCCGGAGTTCGCGCAGAACCCGCGGGAGCTGTTCGGCCCCGACAACTACCACCCCTCCGCGGAGGGGTACGCCACGGCCGCGATGGCCGTCCTGCCGTCGGTGTGCGCCGCGCTCGGCCTGTGGCCGGCCGAGGAGGAGCACCCCGACGCCCTGCGCCGCGAGGGCTTCCTGCCGGTGGCCCGGGCGGCGGCGGAGGCCGCGTCGGAGGCCGGCACGGAGGTCGCCGCCGCGATGCCTACGGGACCCCGGGGGCCGTGGGCACTGCTCAAGCGCCGCCGGCGCCGCAGGGTGTCGGAGACGGAGCCGACACCGTCGGCCCAGCCGAGGTAGGGCGGGGGGGCGCTCACCGGCACTGGCCGGGTACCGCTGCGCCCACCCGTGCCGCCCCAGCGGCACGACTGCCCGCAGCTGGGGCGGTCGGTCGCTTTCAGCCCGTCTGCCCGCAGCTGGGGCGGTCGGCCCCTTTCAGCCCGTCCGGCGTTTGAGGACGAGGCCGTTCAGGCCGAAGCGGGGGTCTGGGGGCGGCAGCCCCCAGCGACGCCCGCCACAACGCCCCGCACGAAGAATCCCGCCCAACCGCCGGAGGCAAAAGCAAGCGCTTAGAAAGTTGCGGTCCATGTCACACCCCCACACCCGTGACCCAGGCCATACGTCCGGGTAACTTCCCCAGCAGCCGCCCACCGCCTCTCCACTGGAGCCGTGATGCCCGAAGCCGTGATCGTTTCTGCCGCCCGCTCCCCCATCGGCCGCGCTTTCAAGGGCTCCCTGAAGGACCTGCGCCCCGACGACCTGGCCGCCACGATCATCCAGGCCGCGCTCGCCAAGGTTCCGGAACTGGACCCCCGGGACATCGACGACCTGATGCTCGGCTGCGGCCTGCCCGGCGGCGAGCAGGGCAACAACCTCGGCCGGATCGTCGCCGTCGAGATGGGCATGGACCACCTGCCGGGCTGCACCGTCACCCGGTACTGCTCCTCGTCCCTGCAGACCTCCCGCATGGCCCTGCACGCCATCAAGGCCGGCGAGGGCGACGTCTTCATCTCGGCCGGCGTCGAGATGGTCTCCCGGTTCGCCAAGGGCAACTCCGACAGCCTGCCGGACACCCGCAACCCGCTGTTCGCCGAGGCGGAGGCCCGTACCGCCGCCGTCGCCGAGCAGGAGGGCACCACCTGGCACGACCCGCGCGAGGACGGCCTGGTCCCGGACCCGTACATCGCGATGGGCCAGACCGCCGAGAACCTCGCCCGCTCCAAGGGCGTCACCCGGCAGGACATGGACGAGTTCGGCGTCCGCTCCCAGAACCTCGCCGAGGAAGCCATCAAGAACGGCTTCTGGGAGCGCGAGATCACCCCGGTGACCCTCCCCGACGGCACCGTCGTCGCCAAGGACGACGGCCCCCGCGCCGGCGTCACCCTGGAGGGCGTCCAGGGCCTGAAGCCGGTGTTCCGCCCCGACGGGCTGGTCACCGCCGGCAACTGCTGCCCGCTCAACGACGGCGCCGCCGCCCTCGTGATCATGAGCGACACCAAGGCCCGCGAGCTGGGCCTGACCCCGCTCGCCCGCATCGTCTCCACCGGCGTCTCCGGCCTCTCCCCCGAGATCATGGGCCTGGGCCCGGTCGAGGCCAGCAAGCAGGCGCTGTCCCGCGCCGGGCTGACCATCGACGACATCGACCTGGCCGAGATCAACGAGGCGTTCGCCGCGCAGGTCATCCCCTCCTACCGCGACCTCGGCATCCCGCTGGAGAAGCTGAACGTCAACGGCGGCGCCATCGCCGTCGGCCACCCCTTCGGCATGACCGGCGCCCGCATCACCGGCACGCTCATCAACTCCCTCCAGTGGCACGACAAGCAGTTCGGCCTGGAGACGATGTGCGTCGGCGGCGGCCAGGGCATGGCGATGGTCATCGAGCGCCTCAGCTGAGGGCCGTACCGGGCGGGTGACTGAAAGACTGTCAGTAGCGCCCGGGGGACCCTGCGTGACACCACGGCCCGGGACCCTGTGACCACAGGGTTCTGGGCCGTTTTGTGACCCAATCTCCCCCAGGATGTGACCTACCTCTCCCGCCCCCTTGATTTACGCAGGTCAGACCAACCACACCCCTCCCTTCCGGGCCCAAAGTCCTGTCCGTTTCGTGACGTTACGCACTGACAGACGGTTAGTCCTCCCTTCAAGCTGATGTAGGAAGTCGGGGGTCGACTTTGAACCGGGAGTACGTCAGTGAGCGCCATGCCGATCGCCCTGCTGCTCACCACGGCCGCCACCGGCGCCGTGGGCGTCGCCGTCCTGCGCAGCATTCTGGTGCTGCGCCGGCAGGTGACGGCCCTGCGCGCCGAGCTGGCCGAGAGCCGGGCCACCGCCACGCGGGGCCGCGTGCCCGCCGCCCGCACCACCGCCGACGCCGAGGAGATACGCGCCGCCGTCGCGGAGGCGCTCGCCGAGGAGCGCGAGCGGGAACTCGCCGAGGCGAGGGCCTTCTGGGCCGCCCAGGAGTCGAGGGACGCGTCCGACGCGCCGCTGCTGCTCGGGCTGACCGACAGTGAGCTGTTCCTGCCCCGCCAGGCCGACCTCGTGGGCCTGGAGCCCGTGATCGAGCCGGTCGCGGACAGCGACGAGCCGTCCGCGCAGGACGTCGCCGGCCCGAGGGACTCCGCCGAGCTGGCCGCCGCCCGCCGCCGGCACCCCTCGCACCCGGACTTCGTGCCGAACCCGGCACCGGCCGTGAACGACCACGAGCGGACCGTCGCCACCCTGGAGGGGCTGGCCGAGTCGGGCGTCACGCTCGCGGACGTCCGTCCGGGGCCGCTGGGCACCCTCGACGTGTACGTCTTCTCCGACGGCACCACCCTGTGCATGACCCCGGGCCACCGCGAGACCGCGGAGCGCCTGGCGGCCGCGCTGGGCGCCGGCCAGACGCCGTACCTCCTCGGCGGCTCGGGGATCTCCGGCGCCTACACGCTGACCTTCGCGTGCGGCGAGGAGAACGTGTACATCCTGGCGGACCGGGTCATCGCGTCCCTGTAGTCCTGGCAGTCCTGGCAGTCCCGGCACACAGGACCCTCCCGCACCGGGACCCTAGACCCCGGCCCGCTTGCGGGCCTCCTCCACCAGCGCCGCCGCTTCCTCCACCTGGCCCTCGTCCGTCAGTACGAGGGCCAAGTCGTGTGCGGCGACGGCGATCTGGTCGGCGGCCGCGAACATCCCCGCGTCGGGCATCAGACGGGGCTCGGCCCCCGGTTCCTCGATCAGCTGGGCGCGCCGGGCCAGCTCCCTGGCCAGCTCCAGCGCCTCGGCGGCGGCACCGCGTTGGAGTCTGCTCTGCGGGGCGGCCCGCAGCCGGTCGGCGAAGTCGTCCACGGCACGGGTCAAAGGCGTCGTATCAACCACGGCGTGAGCGTACGCGGCCGTCCGGGACTGTTGCCAACGGGCGAACACTCAGGCACGGTGACCTGAAGGACCGGCTTACATCCCCTTTCGCCCGGAGGCGCCGATGTCCCAAGTCTTCTCCGAGGAGACCCATCGCAATCTGCTCGCCCGCATTCCCCAGTGCACCGGTCGTGAGATCTCCGACTGGCTGCGTGCCGTCGAGGACGGCCCCGCCCTCTTCCGCTTCGAGGAGAAGGTCAGCTGGCTCCGCCACGAACACAACCTCGCGTACGGTCACGCGAAGGCCATCGTCCACGAGTACGACCTGAGAAGGGCCGCGCGCAACCTGCTCTGAGCGGGCGCGCCGGCATCGCGACGACGAAGGGCCCCGGGCTGGAAGCCCGGGGCCCTTCACTTGTCACACCGCCAGCGGTTTCCGCTAGTCGTTGCTGTTCAAGATCGCGATGAGTCGCAGGAACTCGAGGTAGATCCAGACCAGCGTCAGCGTGAGGCCGAAGGCCGCGAGCCAGGCCTCCTCGCGCGGGGCACCGTAGGCGAGTCCGTCCTCGACCTGCTTGAAGTCCAGGGCGAGGAAGCAGGCGCCGAGGATGACACCGATGACGCCGAAGACGACACCGAGCGCACCGCTGCGGAAGCCGAGGCCGTCGCCGCCGCCGAAGACGGCGAACAGCAGGTTCACCATCATCAGGAAGACGAAGCCGAGCGCCGCCGCCATCACGAAGCCGTAGAAGCGGCGGTTGACGCGGATCCAGCCGGCCTTGTAGGCGATCAGCACACCGGCGAAGACCGCCATCGTGCCGATCACGGCCTGCATGGCCGCGCCGTCCGCGATGCGGTTGTCGACGACGCTGGAGATGACGCCGAGGAAGACACCCTCGAACGCCGCGTACGTCAGGATCAGCGCGGGCGAGGCCTTGCGCTTGAAGGACTGCACGAGCGCCAGGACCATGCCGACCAGCGCGGCACCGATGCCGATGCCGATGGAACGGCCGATGTTGGCGTCGTCCACGGGCAGCAGCGCCCACGCGAGCGCGGCGGTCACCACGAGCACGCCGAGCGTGCTGCCGGTGCGGATGACGACGTCGTCCATCGTCATCCGGCCGGTGGTGGCCGGCGCCTGCGGCGGCGCGCCGTACTGAAGGTCCTGCTGGGCGTACGGGTTCTGCGCGTACGGGTTGTCGGCGGGCTGGGCGTACGGGTTGCCCTGCGTGCCCTGCGCGTACGGGTTGCCCTGCGTGGCTACGGCGGGTCCCCCGGCCTGCGGCGCGGCGTTGAAGCCCGCGTAGCCGTTGTCGCGGCTGAACCCCCGTCGCGAGAAGACCGGGTTTCTGCTCCTCATTTCACTCCTCCATGGCCACACGGCGCAGCCTTGGCTCAAGAGTAATAGAACGGCAAAGGAATGACCCTACTGCTTGGGGAGGATCTTTCCCTCGCTCTGGCGCACAACACGCTACGCCGATCAGTGATTCCCCTCACGGCCGGGGCCAGTCGGGACGCGCGGGACCGCTCACCCGATCGGGAACCCGGTGTAGGCCTCGGCGAGGTCGGTCTCGGCGGCGCGGGAGGAGGCGATCCGGTCCAGGCGGGCCACCTGGAGGCGGTCCTCGAAGGGCGTGGCGGCCGGGTCGCGGTGCAGCAGGGTCGTCATGTCGTACGAGAACCGCTCGGCCTGCCAGACGCGGCGCAGGCAGGTGGCGGAGTAGGCGTCGAGCAGCGCGTCGGAGCCGGTCGCGGCGCGGTGGGCCAGCGCCCGCGCGAGGGTGACGACGTCGCCGACGGCGAGGTTGAGGCCCTTGGCGCCGGTGGGCGGCACGATGTGCGCGGCGTCCCCGGCCAGGAAGAGGCGGCCGTGCCGCATGGGCTCGTGGACGTAGGAGCGCATGGGGGTGACGGACTTCTGGGTGATCGGCCCCCTCTGGAGGGTCCAGTCGTCGTCGGTCTCGAAGCGGCGCTCCAGCTCGGCCCAGATCTCGTCGTCGCTCCAGCTGTCGGCGTCCGTGTCCGCGGGGACCTGGAGGTAGAGGCGGGAGACGGACGGGGAGCGCATGGACAGCAGGGCGAAGCCGCGGTCGTGGCGGGCGTAGACCAGCTCGTCGTGGGAGGGGGCGACGTCGGCGAGGATGCCGAGCCAGCCGAAGGGGTACGTCCGTTCGAAGGTGCGGCCGTCCGGGACCGCCGTCCGGGCGACGCCCCAGAAGCCGTCGCAGCCGACGACGTAGTCGCACTCCAGGACGTCCTCCGTCCCCCCGGCGCCGTCGGCGCCCCCGTGCCGGAAGCGGACGCGCGGGCGGTCGGTCTCGGCGCCCTCCACGGCCAGCGCCTCGGCCTCGAACAGCAGGGGCCCGCCGTCCTCCAGCTGGAGGGCGATGAGGTCCTTGCAGACCTCGGTCTGGGCGTAGACCATGACGGACCTGCCGCCGGTGAGCGCGGGGAAGTCCACGCGGTGGCGCCGCCGGTCGAAGCGCAGCTCGATCCCGTCGTGGCGCAGCCCCTCGCGGTCCATCCGCTCCCCCGCCCCGGCCGCGCGCAGCACGTCCACCGTGCCCTGCTCCAGGATCCCGGCGCGCTGCCTGCGCTCGACGTAGGCGCGGTCGCGGCTCTCCAGGACGACCGAGTCGATCCCGGCGTTGTGGAGCAGCCGGGCCAGCAGGAGTCCGGCGGGGCCGGCCCCGATGATGCCGACGGTGGTGCGCATCGGTCGTCCCTTCGTCACGTTCGCGTGGTGAAATTTCCTTCACTCTTCGTCGGGGTGAGTTTCCGACCACACGCGCACCGCTGTCAACGGTATGCGCCCATCCCCTCGTCGATCCAGGTCGGCAATGGGCAGCGGGGGGGGGCCGCCCCGCGGGGGGGCGGCCGCCCCGGGGGGGGGGGGGTGATGGTGGGGGGGGGGGGGGGGTAGGAGAACAGGCCC
>NZ_JBHJVQ010000020.1:87857-123364 GCF_042263835.1 Streptomyces sp. NPDC056128
GAGAGCCGGGACCCGGCCGTCGGGGGCCCCGGCCGCGCGGGGCAGGTTCAGTTCTGGTCGAGGGGCAGGGCGATGTCGAAGACCTGCCGCTTGGCGGGGAAGGCGCCGAGGTTGTCGGCTCGGCCGTTGAGGATGTTGACGCTGTAGAAGCGGTACTTGCCCGACGTCTTCAGGGCGGCGAAGCCCTTGTTGTCCCCGGTTTCGCGGTTGTAGTAGATGTCGAAGCCGGCGGACGGTCCTGCCTTGACGCCGAGGTTGCCGGTGGGGGCGAGGGTGCCGGCGTTGGCCGGGGACTGCAGGGAGACGCGGTCGTTGACGGTGTCGATGTCGAACAGGGTGGTCGCGGTCGCCGCGTTGAGGTCGTTGTTCGTGTAGGCGGCTCCGGTCACGCCCAGCGCGGTCGGCCTCTCGGTGGCGGGCGGCGTGGCCGGGTTGGTCAGCGTGCCGTCCACGGTGGTGGTGCGCGGTGCGGCGCGGTCGTCGATGTTGTGGCGCAGGTTCTGTCCGGTGTCGCTGATCACCCGCAGGCGGTCCGCGGCCGGGTTGAAGTCCACTCCGAAGTTCTTGCCGTCCAGCTCCTCGGTGAGCCGGGAGACCTTCGTCGCCTTGGCGCTGCTGTTGATGGTGTAGATGCCGCCGGCGTTGCCCACGCCGTAGAGCTTGCCGTTCTGCACGCGGAAGTCGATCCCGACCAGCTTGCGGTCACCGGACAGGCCGCTGACCCGCCCCAGGTCCCACGTGTCGCCGGGGGTGCGGACGTCGAAGCCGACCAGGCGCTGGTCCGTGGTCAGGCCCACGCTGGACAGGCCCTTGCCGGCACTGGTCCAGCCGCCCTGGGTCTGGGCGGCGGTGGCGGCCGGGATGGCGGACGCCGCGGTGGCGGCCATGGCGACAGCGACGACTGTCTTGCGCATCATGCGTCTCCGAACAGGTCCAGGGCCGCCCGGCAGGCGGCCTCAGTAACAAGCAGAAAACCAGACAAAGATGCACGAATGGGGTGACGGGTCCCGTGCGCAACCGTGTCGCAGCAAATGGAGCAAGAACCCCAGCCCGCCCTGCCCTAGTGCCGCGACATCCGCCCGACGGGTGCGGTCCGGCGACAGCTCGCTCGTTTGGCCCGCTGTGAGCAGCAGTTCCTTGCCACGCGTGTTTGTGTCGGCACAGACCGGTATCAATCCGGCCTCCACATCCACAGCGCCCAAGGAGAAGCTCGTGCGGATATCTACCCTCGCCCCCGTCCTGGCGGTCGCGACCCTGTGGCCCATGGCGCCCGCGGCCGCGGCGGCCCCCACCGAGACTCCCGCGCGCACCGGCGCCGCGGCAGGTGACGAGCACAAAGAGGGCGGGCTGTCAGCGATCGGCCTCACCCACGACCAGCGGCTGGTCACCTTCCACACGGGCGCACCGGCGGCCGCGCGCTCCCTGGGCCGCGTCGACGGGCTGGAGAAGGACACCAAGCTCGTGGGGATCGACTTCCGCGTCCAGAACGGCAAGCTGTACGGCGTCGGTGACCAGGGCGGCATCTACACGCTCGACACCCACAGCGCGCAGGCGAAGAAGGTGTCGCGGCTCACCGTGGAGCTGGAGGGCGAGTACTTCGGCGTGGACTTCAACCCGGCCGCGGACCGGCTGAGGGTGATCAGCGACACCGGCCAGAATCTGCGCCACAACATCGACGACAAGGCCGCCCCGACGACCACGACCGTCGACGGCACGCTGACCAACCCGGCCACACCGCCCTCCACCGAGAGGCCGACCGCGAAGGGCGTCACGGGAGCGGCGTACACGAACAACGACCTCGCCACCGGAACGGCCACCACGCTGTTCGACGTCGACACCACCAACGACCGCGTCTCCCTGCAGTCCCCCGCCAACGCCGGCAGCCTCGCCCCCACCGGCGGCCTCGGCGTCAAGGCAGGATCGTCCGCCGGCTTCGACATCCACTACGACCCGAACACCGGCGCCAACCACGGCTACGCCACCCTCCACGTCGACGGCGCCGCCGGCCTCTACCGCGTCGACGTCCTCACCGGAGCGGCGACCAGCAAGGGGGCGTTCCCCGCCAAGCTCCAGGTCACCGACCTCGCCCTGAACCTGGCACAGGCCCGCCACCCGCAAGGCGCCATGGAGGCCGGTGTCGGCACCACGGCAAGCAACGGCGGCCCGAACATCAGCACCGCCGGCGTAGCCGCCGGATCCGCCCTCTTCCTCGCGGCCCTCGCCGGCGCAGGCATCTGGCGCACCCGCAGGACATCACGCACATCCGCCTCCTGACCGAAGGACGACCTGGATCGGCCATGTCACCTGATCAAGGTCATTGGCCGAGGAAGTGCCCGGAGCCGGACTTGAACCGGCACGCCCTCGAAGGGGCAGCGAGGTTTAAGCTCGCCGTGTCTGCATTCCACCATCCGGGCAGGCCATGGGCTCCGCGTCGAGTGCCTTGAGCCTATCGGGACGCACCTCCCGAACCGTGGGCGGGAGGTGCGATGTTGTCTTATTTTATTGGCGCCTGAGGGTCCATCAGTTCCTGGTTCAGGCCATCAGTACTCGCCAACAGCCTCGCGGGCGGTGACCCGCGGCGCACGTGGAATGACGGGATTTCACCGTCCGGTGAGGGCGCCCGCCCCGTTCCGCCGTCGGGGTCGGCCGTCATCCGCAGGTATGACACCGCCGCGGCCCGTCCGACCGGAGTCGCCCCCCGAAACCAGAACAGCGGCTGACTACACGGCGCCGTACGGCCGGAACGATGGGAGACGTCCCCGAGCACACGCCGTACCGACAGGAGCGCCCTTCCCGTGACCACCGCACCCATCGCCGACCGGTCCACCGTCGTGGCCGCACGCGCCACGGAGCTGTCCAAGATCTACGGCCAGGGTGAGACCCAGGTGGTCGCTCTGGACCGGGTCTCCATCGACTTCCGGCAGGCCGAGCTGACCGCCATCATGGGCCCCTCCGGCTCCGGCAAGTCCACGCTGATGCACTGCGTGGCCGGCCTCGACACCTTCTCCTCCGGCTCGGTGCGCATCGGTGAGACCGAACTGGGCTCGCTGAAGGACAAGCAGCTGACCAAGTTGCGCCGGGACAAGATCGGCTTCATCTTCCAGGCGTTCAACCTGCTGCCGACGCTGACCGCGCTGGAGAACATCACCCTCCCGATGGACATCGCGGGCCGCAAGCCGGACAAGCAGTGGGTGGACTCCGTGATCCAGATGGTCGGCCTCTCCGGCCGGCTCGGGCACCGCCCCTCCCAGCTCTCCGGCGGCCAGCAGCAGCGGGTCGCCGTGGCCCGGGCGCTGGCCTCCCGGCCGGAGATCATCTTCGGTGACGAGCCGACCGGAAACCTCGACTCCCGTTCCGGCGCCGAGGTGCTGGGCTTCCTGCGCAACTCGGTGCGGGAGCTGGGCCAGACCGTCGTGATGGTGACCCACGACCCGGTCGCCGCGGCCTACGCGGACCGGGTGGTCTTCCTCGCCGACGGACGCATCGTCGACGAGCTGTACGGGCCGACGGCCGACGCGGTGCTGGACCGCATGAAGCGGTTCGACGCCAAGGGCCGCACCAGCTGACGTCCGCCCGCCCACCCCCGTACCGACTCGTACGTACGTCTGGACAGAGAAGACCCATGTTCCGTACCGCCTTGCGCAATGTCTTCGCGCACAAGGCCAGGTTGTTGATGACCGTGCTCGCCGTGATGCTCGGCGTGGCGTTCGTGTCGGGCACCCTGGTCTTCACCAACACCATCTCCGACGCCCTGCAGAACAGCTCCGCCAAGGGCTTCGACCACGTCGACGTCGCCGTGACCGCCGAGTACCAGGACTCCGAGGGCGACAAGGTCGGCGAGGTCCCCGAGCTGACCCGGGCCCACCTGGACGAGAGCGCGAAGGTACCCGGCGCGGCCTCCGCCGTGGGCGTGGTCTCCGGCTTCACCGCCGTCGCCGACAAGGACGGCGACCTGATCGGCGACGGCTGGAGCACCAAGGGCGGCAACTACTGGGGCGAGAAGGACCCCCGCTACCCGCTGACCGCGGGGCACGCCCCGAAGGGCGCGGGCGAGATCCTCATCGACTCCGAGACCGCGAAGCGCACCGGCTACGGCGTCGGTGACACCGTGCGGATGTCCGTCGACGGCCCGGTGCTCAACCCGAAGGTCGTCGGCGTCTTCACCACCGACGACGGCAACGTCGCGGCAGGCGGCAGCCTCACCCTGTTCGACACGGCGACCGCGCAGAAGCTCTTCGGCAAGGCCGGCACCTTCGACGAGATCGACGTCCGGGCGAAGGCCGGTGTCACCCAGGCCGCGCTGAAGGCGCAGCTGGACCAGGCGCTGCCGAAGGACCTCGTCGAGACCACCACCGGCAAGGAGCTGGCCGACGACCAGGCGGAGACGATCGCCTCGTCGATGAGCGGCATGAAGCAGGGGCTGCTGGTGTTCGCCGCCATCGCGCTGTTCGTCGGCACGTTCATCATCGCCAACACCTTCACCATGCTGGTCGCCCAGCGCACCAAGGAGCTGGCCCTGATGCGCGCGGTCGGCGCCTCCCGCCGGCAGGTCACGCGGTCGGTGCTGATCGAGGCGTTCGTGGTGGGCGTCGTCGCCGCGGTGACCGGTCTGCTCGCGGGCATCGGCATCGGCGCCGGACTGCGCGCCATGATGGGCTCGCTGGGCGCGGTCGTGCCCGAGGGGCCGCTGGTGATCTCGCCCGGCACGATCGTCGCGGCCCTGGTGGTCGGCGTCCTGGTCACCATGCTGGCGGCGTGGCTGCCGGGCCGCCGGGCGGCGAAGATCCCGCCGGTCGCGGCCATGAGCAGTGTGCACGCCAAGGCCACGACCAAGTCGCTGGTGCTGCGCAACACGCTGGGCGCGCTGGTCTCCGCCGCCGGCGTCGCGGTCGTCCTCTGGGCGACGTCGATGAGCGGCTCGGACGGGCAGGCCCCGATGGCCATGGGCGCGGTGCTGCTGATCATCGGCGTGTTCATCCTGACGCCGCTGCTGTCGCGTCCGCTGATCGCCGCCGCAGCACCGGTGCTGCGGGTGTTCGGCATCTCCGGCAAGCTGGCCCGGCAGAACTCGGTGCGCAACCCGCGCCGCACCGCCGCGACCGCCTCCGCGCTGATGATCGGCCTGACCCTGATCACCGGCATGACGGTGATGGCGGGCAGCCTGCAGAAGTCGATCGACAAGATGGCGTCGGCGTCGATCAAGGCCGACTACGTGGTCTCCATGGCCAACGGCAACAGCCTCTCCCCGGACGTCGCCAAGACACTGGCCGCCGCGGACGGGGTCAGCGCCATCAGCCCGCTGCGCAACGCGGAGTCCCGAATCGGCGGCGAGACCGAGTACCTCACCGGCGTCACCGGGTCCACGATCGGCGAGCTGACCGACCTCAAGGTCGAGCAGGGCACCTTCGAGGTGGGCGGCGACAAGGTCGCCGTCGACGCCGACACCGCGAAGGACCACGGCTGGAAGGCCGGCTCCACCTTCACCGCCGCCTACGAGGACGGCGCGAAGCAGAAGCTCACGGTCGCCGGGGTGTACGAGGGCAACGACATGATCCGCGGCATCATGGTCGACCTGGCCAATGTCTCCCCGCACCAGTCCGACCCGGTCGACATGCAGGTCATGGTGAAGATGTCCGACGGGACCTCGGCGGCCTCGAAGGACAGCCTGGAGCAGGCGCTGGACACCAACCCGGCGATCAAGATCCAGGACAAGAAGGACATCTCCAACGAGATCGCGAAGATGTTCACGCTGATGCTGAACATGCTCTACGGCCTGCTGGCCATGGCGGTGATCGTGGCGGTCCTCGGTGTCATCAACACCCTGGCCATGTCGGTCTTCGAACGCTCCCAGGAGATCGGCATGCTGCGGGCGATCGGCCTCGACCGCCGGGGCATCAAGCGGATGGTCCGCCTGGAGTCCCTGGTGATCTCCCTCTTCGGCGGGGTGCTCGGCATCGGGCTCGGCGTGTTCTTCGGCTGGGCGGCCGGTGAGCTGATGGGCACCTCCATGCCGACGTACGAACTGGTCCTGCCCTGGGGCCGGATGGGCGTCTTCCTGCTGCTGGCCGCGGCGGTGGGTGTCCTCGCGGCGCTGTGGCCGGCCCGGCGGGCGGCCCGGCTGAACACGCTCCAGGCCATCAAGGCGGAGTAGCCGCGACACACGCGTGAGGGCCCCGTTCCCGGGTGGGAGCGGGGCCCTCACGCGTGCCCGGCGGGTCAGTTCCAGGTGCGGGCGCGCAGCGGCAGGCCGGACGCGCCCGAGGCGGGCGGCTTCACGGCGAGGACCTGGTTGACGCCGATGCGGTTGCGCTCGAAGGCGAGCGCGGAGGCGGCCATGTACAGCCGCCAGACGCGGGCGCGGCCGGGGCTGACCAGCTTCAGGGCCGCCGTCCACTCGGCCTCCAGGTTGGCGACCCAGCGGCGCAGGGTGAGCGCGTAGTGCTCGCGGATCGCCTCCACGTCGCGCACCTCGAACCCGGCCCGCTCCAGTTGCGTGACGGTGGTGCCGACGGGGGCGAGTTCGCCGTCCGGGAAGACGTAGGCGTCGATGAACTCGTCGACGTGGTAGGCGGACTCGTCCCGCTGGGGGCGGCGGGCGATCTGGTGGTTCAGCAGCCGTCCGCCGGGCTTGAGGAGCCGGTGCAGGTCGGTGGCGTACTCCAGATAGCGCTCGGCGCCGACATGTTCGGCCATGCCGATGGACGAGATGGCGTCGTACGGCCCGTCGGACACGTCCCGGTAGTCCTGGACGCGGATCTCCACCCGGTCGGTGAGGCCCTCGTCGGCGACGCGCTTGCGGGCGTAGACCGCCTGCTCCTGGGAGAGCGTCACCCCGACGACGCTCACCCCGTGCTCGCGGGCCGCGTGGATCGCCATGGAGCCCCAGCCGCAGCCGACGTCGAGGAGGCGCTGACCGGGGCTCAGGCCGAGCTTGCGGCTGACGAGTTCGAGCTTGTCGCGCTGGGCGTCCTCCAGGGTTCCGCCCTCGGCCGGGAGGGCCGGCCAGTAGGCGCAGGAGTACACCATGGACGGGCCGAGGACGAGTTCGTAGAAGTCGTTGCCCACGTCGTAGTGGTGGCTGATGGCGCGTCTGTCGCTGCGCTTGGTGTGCAGGTGGCCGCGGGCCCGGCGGATCTCCTCCGGCGGCGGTGCGGGCGGCAGCGGCGGGCCGGCGAGCCGCACCAGTCCGCGCACGGCGGCCCGGACCTCGGGGTCGCGCAGCGCCTCGGCCAGGCCGCGGGCGTCCTCGCCGCGCTCCCAGACGAGTCCGGCAATCGACGCGAGGACGGTGTAGAGGTCGCCGTCGACGTCGACGTCGCCAGCCACCCAGGCGCGGGCCAGGCCGAGTTCGCCCGGCTTGAACAGCAGGCGGCGCAGGGCCCTGCGGTTGCGGACGACGAGGGTCGGCGCACCCGGCGGGCCCGCCTCGGAACCGTCCCAGGCGCGGATGCGCACCCTCAACGGTGCTCCCAGCAACTGTTCGAAGAGGTTCTGCAGCCGCAGCGCGGCGTCAGCCATGGCGTACCTCCGTGACGTGCGATCCCGGAATGTCCAACTCCACGTAAACACCTGGGAGCCCGCCGTACAGTCCCCGGCACGCGTTACGACTCGGCAAAATACTTGTACACGCCATCGGAATCGTCGCTCCGCCGGAGCAACGCGAAGGGGCCGCCCGCACCACGGATGGCGGGCGGCCCCTTCGGGGGTACCGCGGGTACTACCGACGCTCGGGAGCCGGGGTCAGGAGGCCTTGGCCTTCTCCTCGGTCTTCTCCGACGACGCGGCCTTCTCGCCCTGGCCGGCGGCCTTCGGCGGCGCGACCGGGGCCGGCTTGGCGGCCTCGTAGAACTCCTCGCGCGGGGTCTCCATCGCACCGAGGGAGACGACCTCGCGCTTGAGGAACATGCCGAGGGTCCAGTCCGCGAAGACGCGGATCTTCCGGTTGAACGTCGGCATCGCCATGCCGTGGTAGCCACGGTGCATGTACCAGGCGAGACGTCCCTTGAGCTTGATCTTCATCTTGCCCATGACGATCATCGCCACGCCCTTGTGCAGGCCGAGGCCCGCCACCGCGCCCTTGTTGGCGTGGCTGTAGTCCTTCTGCGGGAAGCCCCGCATGCCGGAGATCACGTTGTCGCCGAGGACCTTGGCCTGGCGCAGCGCGTGCTGGGCGTTCGGCGGGCACCAGGCGTTCTCGTTGCCCGCCTTGCGGCCGACGAGGTCCGGCACCTGGGCGTTGTCGCCCGCGGCCCAGATGTAGTCGGTGCCCTTGACCTGGAGGGTCGGCTCGCAGTCGACGTGACCGCGGGGACCCAGCGGCAGGCCGAAGCGGGTCAGCGCCGGGTTGGGCTTGACGCCGGCCGTCCACACGATGGTGTTGGAGTCGACCTCCAGCCCGTTCTTCAGCACCACGTGGCCGTCGACGCAGGAGTCCATGGAGGTGGACAGGTAGACCTCGACGCCGCGGCCCTCGAGGTGCTCCTTGCCGTACTGGCCGAGCTTGGGGCCGACCTCGGGGAGGATCTTGTCGGCGGCGTCGACGAGGACGAAGCGCATGTCCTCGCGGGAGACGTTGGTGTAGTACTTGGCCGCGTCGCGGGCCATGTCCTCGACCTCACCGATGGTCTCCGCGCCGGCGAATCCGCCGCCGATGAAGACGAAGGTGAGCGCCTTGCGGCGGATCTCCTCGTCGGTGGTGGAGTCGGCCTTGTCGAGCTGCTCCAGGACGTGGTTGCGCAGGCCGATGGACTCCTCGATGCCCTTCATGCCGATGCCCTGCTCGGCGAGGCCGGGGATCGGGAAGGTGCGGGAGACCGCGCCCATCGCGATGACCAGGTAGTCGAAGGGCAGCTCGTACGCCTCGCCCACCAGCGGGGCGATCGTGGCGACCTTGCGGTCCTGGTCGATGGTGGTGACCCGGCCGGTGAGGACCTCCGCCTTGGGGAGCACGCGCCTGAGGGGAACGACGACGTGTCGGGGGGAGATGCTGCCGGCGGCGGCTTCGGGGAGGAAGGGCTGGTAGGTCATGTACGACCGCGGGTCGACGACGGTGACGGTCGCCTCGCCGTAACGCATCTTCTTCTGGATGCGTCGAGCTGCGTACAGGCCTACGTACCCACCGCCTACTACGAGGATCCTGGGACGCTCCGTGGTGCTCATGCCATCGAGTATCCACCCGCCCCAGGGGGGTCGTTCGTGCGCCCCTTCACAAGCTCATGTTAGGTCTGTGTTACCATCCGCCACTCACGTGACGGAGATCATGGTGAGGAGAGGAACCGGCCCCCCTCACACCCCGTTGTCAATGCCGCGTGAGCTGCTCCTCCGTCCCGCCGGGGAGGGTGGACCACCCGCTCGCGACCCCCCTTCGAGGCACCCTCCGAGCACCGTCCTGAACACGTTCAAAGGGCAGTTGAAGCCCCAAAAGGGTCAACGACCGCACTTTCGTCGTCCGACAGGGCCCAATTCCTTGTGAAGAACTTCACGAACTTTCCGGACGGGACGTCACCGGGAGGCCCGTGAGGCCCCCCGGCAGCCGCTCAATCGTCGTCCGTCCTGCTCAGACCGGCGCCGCGGAGGGCTACGCGACCGACCACGCGATGCCGTCGAGGATGTCGTGCTCGCTCACGACGACCTCTTCCGCGCCCGTCCGTTCCATGATCGAGAGCAGTACCAGCGCGCCCGCCCCGATCACGTCGACGCGGCCCGGGTGCATGGAGGGGACGGCCGCCCGCTCGGCGTGCGTGGAGCGCAGCAGCCAGTCGGTGATCTCCCGGACCCGGTCCCGGGAGACCCGGGAGTGGTGGATGGCGGCCGAGTCGTACGCGGGCAGCTCCTGCGCGATGGCGGACACCGTCGTCACCGACCCGGCCAGCCCGACCAGCGTGCGCGCCTCGCGCAGCGGCACCGTCTCCTCGGCGAGGTCGAGGGCCGCCTCGATGTCGGCCCGCATCGCCGCGACCTGCGCCTCGGTGGGCGGGTCGGTCACCGCGCCCTCGCGCACCAGGTGCCGCTCGGTCATCCGCACGCAGCCGACGTCCACCGAACGGGCGGCGCGCACGTGGTCGTCGCCCACCACGAACTCGGTGGAGCCGCCGCCGATGTCGACGACCAGGTAGGGCCGGTCCAGGTGGTCGCGCCCCGCCAGCTCCCTGGTCGCCCCGGTGAAGGAGAACTCCGCCTCCTGGTCGCCCGAGATGACCTCCGGCTCCACACCGAGGATGTCCAGCACCCCGCGCACGAAGTCGTCGCGGTTCTCCGCGTCCCGGGAGGCGGAGGTCGCCACGAAGCGCAGCCGCTCGGCGCCGTGCTCCTTGATCACCTCGGCGTACTCGCGGCAGGCGGCGAAGGTCCGCTCCAGCGCCTCCGGCGCCAGCCGCCCGGTGCGGTCGACGCCCTGGCCGAGCCGCACGATGGTCATGCGGCGGTCCAGGTCGGTCAGCTCACCGGTGGCAAGGTCGGCGTCCGCGACGAGCAGCCGGATGGAGTTCGTACCGCAGTCGACGGCGGCGACCCGGGTCACTGGGCGTCCTCCTGGTCCGTGGGGCCGGTGGGGCCGGTGGGCGTCACGCACGGCCCCTTGCGCCACCACTCGGGCAGCAGCGCGATCGCCTCGTCGCCCAACGGATTGACGCCGGGCCCGGCCGCCAGCGAGTGGGCGACCAGCACGTGCAGGCACTTGACCCGGTCCGGCATGCCGCCCGCGCTCGGGAATCCGGTCAGCTCCTCGATCTCGTCGCGGCGCCGGATGTAGTCCACGTGCGCCGCGCGGTAGGCGGCGGCCAGCTCCGGGTCGGTGGCGAGGCGCTCGGTCATCTCCTTCATCACGCCGTTCGCCTCCAGCGTGCCGATGGCGGAGGCCGCCTTCGGGCACGTCAGGTAGTACAGCGTCGGGAAGGGGGTGCCGTCGGGCAGCCGCGGTGCCGTCTCCACGACGTCCGGCTGTCCGCAGGGGCAGCGGTGCGCGATGGCGCGCAGGCCGCGCGGAGGACGGCCGAGCTGCTGCTTGAAGGCCAGCACGTCCGCGTCGGTGGGCTCGGTGCGCGGCGTGGTCGGCGGGGGAGTCTGCATGACTGTCTTCTGCTGGTCTTCCTGTTGAGTCAGTGCCGGCGCGGTCGGTTCACGGCCGGCGGGCGGCGGCGTCGGCCTTGTCGACACCGTCCCAGACGTTCCGGTACCAGGGGCGGTCGGCCCCGCCGGACTCGGCGCGGGCCTTCCTGGCGGCGTCCGGGTCGACGACGACGAACCCCGTCTCCCCCGGCATCACGTAGTGCAGCCGCAGCCGGACCTGCTGCTCGGCGTAGGCGTCGTCCTGCCAGCGCGCCTTGAGGTCGCGCAGCTCCTCGACCCGGTCGCGGGTCTCCTGCTGCTCCCGCCGCAGATCGGCGATCTCGGCGCGCTGGGCGACGTACTGCCGTATCGGATAGGCGAGCGCCACGACGAGCGAGCAGAGCACCATCGCGAGCAGCGCGGCCCGGCCGGTCAGCCGGGAGCGACGGGCCTGGCGCTTGGTCTGCGAGCGGTAGACCCGGGCCGCGGTCTGTTCCCCGATGATCCGGATCCTGGTCGCGGTGGAGAAACGGTCCCGGTCCTTCACCGCCATGTCTGTCCCCGCTTCCCGTCCACACGTGCGTACGTCCCCGCACACGGTACGGGACCGAGTACGGGGACGTACGTACGACGCTGCCTACGAGGGCGGTGCTCAGCCCTTGAAGCGCGGGAAGGCGCTGCGGCCGGCGTACACCGCGGCGTCGTCGAGGATCTCCTCGATGCGCAGCAGCTGGTTGTACTTGGCGACGCGCTCGGAGCGGGCCGGGGCGCCGGTCTTGATCTGGCCGCAGTTGGTGGCGACGGCCAGGTCGGCGATGGTGACGTCCTCGGTCTCGCCGGAGCGGTGGGACATCATGCACTTGAAGCCGTTGCGCTGGGCCAGCTCGACGGCGTCCAGGGTCTCGGTCAGCGAACCGATCTGGTTGACCTTGACGAGCAGCGCGTTGGCGGCGCCGTCCTCGATGCCGCGGGCCAGGCGCTCCGGGTTGGTGACGAACAGGTCGTCGCCGACGAGCTGGACCTTGTCACCGAGCTTGTCGGTGATGGTCTTCCAGCCCGCCCAGTCGTCCTCGAACAGCGGGTCCTCGATGGAGACCAGCGGGTACGCCTCGACCAGCTCGGCGTAGTACTCGGTCATCTCGGCGGCGGTGCGCTCCTTGCCCTCGAAGGTGTAGGAGCCGTCCTTGTAGAACTCGGACGCGGCGACGTCGAGCGCGAGGGCGATCTGCTCGCCGGGGGTGTAGCCGGCCTCCTTGATCGCCTCCAGGATGAGGTCGAGGGCCTCGCGGTTGGAGCCGAGGTTCGGGGCGAAGCCGCCCTCGTCGCCGAGGCCGGTGGCCAGGCCCTTGCTCTTCAGGACCTTCTTCAGGGTGTGGTAGATCTCCGCGCCCCAGCGCAGCGCCTCGGAGAAGGACTCCGCGCCGATCGGGGCGATCATGAACTCCTGGATGTCCACGTTGGAGTCGGCGTGCGAGCCGCCGTTCAGGATGTTCATCATCGGCACCGGCAGCAGGTGCGCGTTGGGGCCGCCCAGGTAGCGGAAGAGCGGCAGGTCGCTGGCCTCGGAGGCGGCGTGGGCGACGGCGAGGGAGACGCCGAGGATGGCGTTGGCGCCGAGCGAGCCCTTGTTGTCGGTGGCGTCCAGGTCGAACATGGCCTGGTCGATCAGGCGCTGCTCGGTGGCGTCGTACCCGACCAGCTCCGGGCCGATCTGCTCGATGACGGCGAGGACGGCCTTCTCGACGCCCTTGCCGAGGTAACGGCCCGGGTCGCCGTCACGGAGTTCGATGGCCTCGAAGGCACCGGTGGAGGCGCCGGACGGAACGGCGGCACGACCCGTGCTGCCGTCGTCGAGGCCGACCTCGACCTCGACCGTGGGGTTGCCTCGGGAGTCCAGGATTTCCCGGGCTACGACGACGTCGATGGACGGCACGAGCATCTCCTTCTTCAATGTGACGCTTCGGTGTGACGCGCGGGTCCGCAGGACCGCGTCGGCTCTGCGGGACCGAGCCTAACCGGCTCCGGGCGATCGGCCAGCCGATCGCCCACCCGCTGGACAGAACCGAGAGTAAATTGTTTCCGAAGGGAACAAAGACAGAATCCCGCCCCGGCGCGTACGGGGAACACGCACCGGGGCGGGAGTCGCGGCAGGCGCCGCTTACTTCAGGTGCAGCTGCTGACCCGGGAAGATCAGGTCGGCCTCGTCGACGATGTCGTCGTTCAGCTTGAACAGCTTCTCCCAGCCGCCCTTGACCTCGTGCTCCTCGGCGATGGAGCTGAGGGTGTCGCCCTTGACGACCTTGTACTCGCCGTCACCCTTCTCGACCTTCTGGCCGGTGGGGGTGGTGACGGTCTTCTTCTCGGCCTTCTTCTCGGCCTTCGGCTCGGCGGCCGGGCGCTCGTCGGAGCGGGACGCCTTCTGCTCGGTGGAGCGGTCGGCGGTGGAGCCGCCGTCCTGGCTCTCGCCGGAGCCGGAGCCGGTGTTCGCGGCGTTCGACAGGCCGGTGCCGCAGACCGGCCAGGCACCCTTGCCCTGGCCCGCGAGCACCTTCTCGGCGATCTCGATCTGCTGCGCCTTGCTGGCCTGGTCGGCGGTGGCGGCGTACTGCGTACCGCCGTAGCCGGCCCAGGTGGAGGCGGAGAACTGGAGGCCGCCGTAGTAGCCGTTGCCGGTGTTGATGGACCAGTTGCCACCGGACTCGCACTGGGCGACGGCGTCCCACTCGGACGCGGTGGCGGCGGAGGCGTTGCCGGCCGCCATCAGCGGGGCGGCGACGGCGGCACCGGTCACGCCGGCGACGGCGATGACGCGAGTGGCCTTGGACGGACGACGGTGCTTGCCCTTGCCGGAAAACAGCATGGTTGATCCCCTCACCGACGCCTGCGAGGTGAGCTGTCGGGTTCGGGCCGGTTGAGTTGCCCGGCCGGGTTCCTCGCGGAACTCGGCTCCACCCCTAGCCGCTCCGGCAGAACTGCCCGGTGCGGCACTTACCTTGGGTCCCCCGCTCCTGCCTTCGGCGCTTTACGCGACGACTGTTCCCGTACGGCCGCTGGCAGGATTCGGCGTTGCGGCTGTCGGGGCCCGCGGTGGCGAGCGGTCATGACCGTAGACACGCGCTCCGCGGATTTTCAAAGACGATCACGGCTTCTGAGACCTATCTCTCACGAGATCCAAAACGGACATAGAGTCTCTAACCGTGACGCGAACTCCCCCTACTTTTCGCCCGATTCGCCCGTGACCGTGAGCGTCTGACCGGGCAGGATGCGGTCCGGGTCGTGGCCGACGACCCGCTCGTTGTCGGAGTAGAGCGCACGCCATCCGCCGTCGACGCCAAGGGAGTCGGCGATGGCCCAGAGACTGTCGTCGGAGCGGACGATGTAGGAGCCGTCGTCGGCCTCTCGCGGCCCGCCGTCACGCGAGGCGTGCCGCCCCGCGGTGCTGTCCGTCAGACCCTTCACGGGCCCGCCCTCGTCCGCGCTGTCGCCGCGGTGCCGGCCAGAGCCGGACGAGCCCTCGGTGGCGTCCGGTTCGGCGGTGGCACCGGAGTCGCTTTCGGGCGATGTGTCCGGCTTGGTGGATTGATCCTTGCCATCGGACGAGGCGTCAGAAGATTCCGACGGGGGCGAGGAGGACGGCGAGGAGGACGAACCGGACGCCTCGGGGGACGACTCCGACCCCTCGGTCGAATCCGACGGAGACGGCGAAGCGGATGACTCGGGCGAATCCGACGTCTTCGGGGAAGCGGTCGACTCGGGTGTCTTGGAACCGGCGGAGGATTCGGCCGAATCCGGGGTCTCCGACTTCTCCGGGGACCGCGACTCCTCCGACGAGCCGTCACCGGTCGCGCCCGTGGCGCCGGTGGCCCCAGGGGGGTTGCCCAGCCCCGCGAGCAGCCCGCAGGTCGGCCAGGCCGCGATGCCCTGGTCCGCGTACAGCTTCTCGGCGATTCTTATCTGCTGGGAGCGACTGGCCTGGTCGGCGCTGGCCGCGTACTCCAGACCGCCGTACCGCTCCCACGCCTCCTGGGGGAGCTGGAGGCCGCCGTAGTAGCCGTTGCCGACGTTCTGGCTCCAGGCGCCGCCGGTCTCGCACTCGGCGACCTGGTCCCAGTTCGCCCCGGCCGCGTGGGCACCGGTGGCGCCGAGCAGCGGGATCGCGATGGCGGAGCCGGTCACTCCGGCGGCGACGACCAGTGCGGGAGCCTGGCGGGGGCGGCGGTGACGACCGTTCCCGGAGAGCATGCGACGACCTTTCACAGACGACGGGGACCGTGCGGCGGGTGATGCTCGTCGCCACACTGATTCGTGAACGTATAGGCAGATGATCGCTTGTCACAAGTTCATGCCGCGCAGATCACGTGAAGATCACAGAGTTGAGGGCGTGTCATGTTTACCTTGACGACGCACCGTTGCCGTGTCCTGACGCAGTCGGCGTGAACGAGACGGGCAAAGTACGCAGACCGCGCATGATGAGCCCGCCGCGCCAGCGCAGTTCGGCCGGGTCTGCGGCGAGGCGCAGGTCGGGGAGGCGGGTGAGGAGCGTGGCGAGCGCGGTCTGCCCCTCGAGGCGGGCGAGCGGGGCGCCGAGGCAGTAGTGGATGCCGTGGCCGTACCCGAGGTGCTGGCTGTCGCGGCGGGACAGGTCCAGGGTGTCCGGGTCGGCGAAGCGCTCCGGGTCCCGGTCGGCGGCGGCCAGGACGACGAGGACGGGATCGCCCGCCGCGATCTCCTGACCGCCGAAGGTGAGCGGCTCGGTCGCGAAGCGCCAGGTGGCCAGCTCCACCGGGCCGTCGTAGCGGAGCAGTTCCTCCACGCCGGTCTCCAGCAGGCCGCGCTCCCCGGCGGCGAGGGAGGACTGCAGCCGGGCCCGCTGCTCGGGGTGGGTGAGCAGGGCGTAGGTGCCGTTGCCGATGAGGTTGACCGTGGTCTCGAAGCCCGCGAACAGCAGGATGAAGGCCATCGCCGCGGCCTCGTTCTCCGTGAGGTGCTCGCCGTGGTCGGAGGCGCGGATGAGACCCGAGATGAGGTCCTCACCGGGGCCCGGCTCGGGCGGCAGCGCGGCGCGCTTGCGGTGGATGAGGTCGGCGAGGTAGCCCCGCATCTTCTTGACCGACCGCGCCACACCGCCGCGCGGGCCTCCTCCGTGACGGATCATCATGCCCGCCCAGTCCCGGAAGTCGTCCTGGTCCTCGCGGGGTACCCCGAGCAGGTCGCAGATGGCGTAGATGGGCAGCGGGAAGGCGAAGTCGTGGATCAGGTCGGCGGAGCCGTCGGCCGCGAACCGGTCGATGAGGTCGTCGGCCAGCTCCTGCACCCGGGGGGCGAACTCGGCGACCCGGCGAGGCGTGAACGCCTTGCTGACCAGTCGGCGCAGCCGGGTGTGGTCCGGCGGGTCGATGTTCAGCAGATGGGTCATCAGCTCGGCCTTCCGCTCCCCCGGAATGCCGGTCTTGCCCTTGGCGTGCGCGGGCTCGTCGTGGTGGGCCGGGTTCTTGGACAGCCGGGGGTCGGCGAGGGCCTGCTTGGCGTCGGCGTACCGGGTGACCAGCCAGGCCTCCACCCCGCTGGGCAGCCGCGTGCGGTGCACGGGGGCGTGTGCGCGCAGCCAGGCGTAGGCGGGGTAGGGGTCGCTCGCGAACTCCCAGGTGAACAGCTCGGGGGCGGGTCCGGCGGGCGGCGGGTGCGGGGTCACCCCTCGACCTCCCGGATCGCGTCCCGGTACGCACGGGCCGCCGCTCTCAGCGCGGCCTCCGGGTCCGTGCCCTCGGACTCGGCGCGGGCGGCCAGGGCGAGGAGGTCGTAGCCGATGCCCTCGCCGGAGGGGAGGGGGACCTGGAGGCCGGCCTGGCGGACGCGGGAGGCGAGCTTGGCGGCGAGGGCGAGGCCGGGCTGGCCGAGGGGGACGCCCTCGGTGACCGAGGTGCGCTGCTTCTCTGCGGCCTTGGTGCGCAGCCAGTGCTCCCGGACGTCCTCCGGGGTGGCGGCCGTCTCGTCGCCGAAGACGTGGGGGTGCCGGTGGATCAGCTTGGTGACGATGGTGCCGGCCACGTCGTCGACGGAGAACGGCGCGTCCGGGTCCTCCTCGGCGATGCGGGCGTGGAAGACGACCTGGAGGAGGACGTCGCCCAGTTCCTCGCGCAGTTCGTCGCGGTCGCCGTCCTCGATCGCCTCGACGAGTTCGTAGGCCTCCTCGATGGCGTACTTGGCGAGGCCCTCGTGGGTGCGCTGCGACGACCACGGGCACTCCACGCGGATGCGGTCCATGACCTGGACCAGGTCGAGGAGGCGGGCGCCGGGGAGGTCGTAGGAGGCGGGGAGCAGCTCCAGCTCGGGCATGTGGACCTGGCCGGAGCCGGCGAGGCGGGCCAGTCCGTCGGTGAGCGCGGGGTCGCCCTCGCCGGTCGCCACGATCACCGCGGTGCGGCCGCCGGCGCAGGCGTCGACCAGTTCCTCGGCGGTCGGGGCCGCCTCGTCGACCCGTATCCCCGCCTCGCGCAGGTAGGGCAGCTGGGGGTGGGCTCCGTCGGCGCACAGCACGCGGTCGGCGGTGCGCAGGGCCTGCCAGGCGGGCCAGGAGAGCAGGCCGGGGGCGACGCGGTGGCTGGTGGTGAGGAGGACGATGCGGCCCGGGTCGGCGGGGGCCGCATCGGCGGTGGTTGCGTTCACTCCCCGAACGTAACGCATGCCCCGGACGGCCCCCCGAGTTGTCCACAGGGGGCCTGCGCAGGACCGTTACGCCGTCTCCTGGCTCCCCGCTGCGGTGATCTCCCGCACCCACGGCGTCTCGGCGTTGACGCGGCTGCTCTTCTGGACGTCCCAGGCGCCGTAGCGCGGGTTGAGGTCGACGTCGAGCTTGGCGGAGGCCTTGGACAGGGCCTGCCAGAACTCGGGGCGGCTGGTGTCGGTGCCGAGGCTCTCGGCCAGCTTCTGGGCCTCCAGCTGGAGGCGGAGGTTGTCGTCGAGGCGCTCGGGGGCGACGCCGTACTGCTGGAGCCAGGCCGTCTCCAGCTGCTTCGGGCCGCCGGCCTGCTCCTCCAGGCCCGCGCGCATCGCCTGCACTTCCCTGCGGGTGACGGTCACACCGGCGTCCCGGGCGGCGCGGTGCAGCACCTGGTCCAGGACCATGCCGTGCAGGGTGTCGCGGGTGAGGGTGCCGGTCTGGGCGACGACCTGCTGGTACTGGGTGTCGTCCGGGACGGCGGCCCGCTGCGCCGCGCGTACCTCGTCGACGCGGTTCTCCAGCTGGGAGACGGTGATGCGCTGGTCGCCGACGACGGCCGCCGCGCCCGGATGCGCGTCGTTGCCGCAGGCGGCGAGCAGAGGTGCCGCGGCGGCGATCGCGGCGGTGAGGAGGAGCGCGGGGCGACGGCGGCGGTGCAAGGGAACCTCCCGTTGGAGATTGTGCGACGGTGCACAAAGTCTTGCGATGATCGATGTTAGGCAGTGGCCCGGCTCTGGCCAACCCATTGGACCAACGATTCACCAGGACTTCGGGCACCGCCTCGCCCCCGCGCGGAACGGCGGTCGTCAGCCGCGCATCCGGCCCAGCCAGTGGAGCGTCCGCCGGACGTCGGAGGCGAGCGGGTGGCCCGGGCCGTGGACGCGCTCCACGTCGTGCAGCAGCCGGGCCAGTGTGTCGTGGGCGGCGGGGCGGTCGCCGAGGGCGAGCAGCAGGTGGCCGACGCGGCGGCGGACGTCGTGGGCGAGGTCGGGGTCGCCGGCGACGTACTGGTTCTCGTAGTACGGGAGCAGCGCGCGGTACTCGGCCAGGGCGGCGGCCGGTTCGCCGAGCTGTTCCAGGCACTGGGCGGCGTCGTAGCGGTGGCGCAGGGACTGCGGGTCGGCCTGGCCGGCCTCGGCGGCGCGTTCGTCGGCGAGGCGGCGCAGTTCGGGCAGGGCGCGCCGGTACTGGCCGTCGTCCATGAGGGTGGCCGCGTACTGCTTGCGCAGGGTGCGGACGACCGGGGAGCGTTCGCCGTGCTGTTCGGCGGCGGTGGGCAGGATGGCGCCGAGGATGTCGACGGCCTGGGTGATGCGGCCCTCGCCGAGGAGGCGTTTGACCTCGTCGACGGCGCGGGCGACGTCCGGCTTGGCGGCCTCGGCGGTGGGCGGCACGGGAGCCGGTTGCGGGGCGGGGGTGCGGGCGCGGTCGGGCCAGGGGGCGTGCGGGCGGACGAAGGGGCGGGTGGGGTCCAGGGCGCGGCCGGTGGGCATGCCACGCGCGGGGAGCAGCAGCGCCAGGTGTTCGTAGACCTCCTGGGCGGAGTCGGGGCGGTGCTGCGGGTCCTTGGCGAGCAGCCGCAGGACGAGGGCTTCGAGCGCCTCGGGGACCTCGGGGCGGACGCGGCGCACGGGCAGCGGCGGTTCGTACAGGTGGCGGTGGAGCACGCCGAGCGCGGTGGAACCGGCGAACGGCACGTCGCCGCTGAGCAGTTCGTGCAGGACGACGCCGAGCGCGTACAGGTCGGTGTACGGGCCGACGGCGCCGCCCATGGCCTGCTCGGGCGACATGTAGGCGGGCGAGCCGATGGGGGTGCCGGTGTGGGTGAGGCGGGTGGTGTCGGCGTCCATGACGGAGGCGACGCCGAGGTCGAGGACGGTGACGGTGCCGTCCTGCTTCACCATCACGTTGCGCGGTTTGAGGTCGCGGTGGACGATCGGCACGGCGTGCACGGCGCTCAGTACGGCGCACAGCTGCGCGGCGACCGCGACGGCCCACTGCCACGGGTAGGGGTCGTGTTCGGCGAGGTGGTCGGCGAGGTCGGCGCCGTCGACGTACTGCATGACGAGGAACAGCTCCTCGCCCTCGCTGCCCGCGTCGTGCACCGTGACCAGGCCGGGGTGGTCGACCTGTGCGGTGACCCGGCACTCGCGGACGAACCGGCGGCGCAGCTCGTCGGCCTCCTGCCCTGCGACCTTGTCGGGGCGCAGCAGCTTGACGGCCACGCGCCGGTCGAGCCGGCTGTCGTACGCCGTCCAGACCTGGCCCATGCCGCCCTGTCCGATGAGCTTGGACAGTTCGTAGCGGTCGGCGACGACGCGTCCGGTCGTCCCGGTCGCCTTCCGCCCGCTCACGTTCCGCCCTGGTGGCCGGCGCCGCCGTTGCCGTCGTGGCGGCGCAGGTAGTCGCTGAGTTCGTCGAGTTCGGCGCGGACCTGGTCGATGCGGGCTGGCGGGGGCGGCGCCTGCCGCGGGGGCGGCGGGGCGCTCTGCGGCACGGTGGTGGCCGTGAACGGCGAGGAGGGCTGCTGCGGGTAGCCGTAGCCGGGGGTCGGGGTCGGGGCGTAGCCGCCGTACCGCTGCTGCTGGAAGTGGCGGACGTCGGCCGCGATGTAGTAGGCGATCACGGCCACGAGTGTGGTGAGCAGCAGCGCGAGTCCGGTGTAGCCGCCGGGGGTGTGGATCTCGTCGCCGGGCTCGGTCCCGATCAGCACGATGCTGAGGATGTCGACGGCCAGGACCGCCACGAACAGGCCCCAGTCCACGGACCTGCGGGTGACGACCGCCAGCCGCAGCAGCATCACCCAGGTCAGGAAGCCGCAGGTGAGGACCGACAGGGACACGAACAGCACGCGCATGGAGACCAGATACCCGGGTGAGGGTGGCTGCTTCACCGGCTGCGTGTAGCCGTGGCCGTGCATGGCTGCTCCTGGTACCTGGAACGGGCGGATGTCGCGTCGAGCGTATAGGCCGACACCGACAGGCGGCCCCGGGTTGTACCGAACCGTTGTCGACCTGATCACTCCGGCCGGCCGAGGGCGGTGTCAGCCGCCGCACTGGCGGAGCATCGCCTCCCGGTCGGGCGCGGTCACCGCCAGTTCGTACTTGGCGGCGACCTGGGCGAAGCGGACCGCGTACGCGCACCGGACCGGCTTGGCCGGCGGGAGCCAGGAGGCGGGTCCGGAGTCGCGCTTGGCGGAGTTGGCGCGGCCCTGGACGGGGATCAGGTTGAGCGGGTCGTTGGCCAGTTGCTCGCGCTTGCTCTCGGTCCATCGCGAGGAGCCCATCTGCCAGCTGTAGGACAGCGGCACGACGTGGTCGATCTGGACCTCGCTCGCGTCCTGTTTGCGCCACTCGATGGTCGTACCGGTGTAGGGGTCGTCGAGGGTCATCGCGACGACCACGCAGTCGGAGCCGGAGCGGAAGCGGAGCTCCTGGCCGTCGCGCTGGAGGAGGTCGTTGCGCGTGTCGCAGCCGTTGCGGGCGAGCGGGACGCCGTCGGCGGAGTCCATCCAGGCGTAGCCGAACTCGTCGCGGTCGTAGCCCGTCTTCGGGCCGCGTCCCTTGGTCTCCAGGTCCTCGATGAGCTTGCGTGCCGTCGCCTCGGGGCTGTCGCCGGTGACCGGGGCGAGGCCGGGGCCGGTGCCGTCCGGGTTGCGCAGGGGGCTGACGGCCGGTCCGGCGGCCGGGGCGGCGGCGCCGCTGTCCGTGGGGGAGGCCGCGCCGCCCTCCAGGCCTTCGCATCCGCTGACCAGGGCCAGTGCGAGGGCCGCGCCCGCGGTCCATCCGGTACGGATCCTGCTGTGCCGCGTCATGCGCGCCTCCCCCGACTCGATCGCCGGTATCACCGTAGCGACGGAGAGGTCCAGACCATAGAGGGCTTTATTGGGCATGTCGGACATATCTGTCGTACCTTCGACAGTGAGTCACGTCTCGGAAGGAGCTGCTGCATGGGCATCCTCGACAAGGTCAAGAGCATGGCCGGCAAGGACAAGGACAGGTCTCGGAAGATGTCCGACACCGCCGAACGCCAGGTCAACGAGCGGACCGGCGGCAAGCACGAGAAGCAGGTCGACGCCGCGCAGCAGCAGGCCGAGGGCAAGCTCGGCTTCGGGCGCGAGCGGGGCGGCGACCGGCCGGAGCAGCAGTAGCCGCTCCGCACGTCCACAACCGCCGAAGCCCGTCCACGGGGCATGTCCCCTTGGACGGGCTTCGCGCTACGACCCCAGGATCGAGGTCTACGACCCCAGGATCGAGGTCAGGAACTCCCCCACCCAGCCGAGCAGTTCCCGCCCGAGCAGCGGCTTGCCGCCGACCTTCGCGGTCTTCGGGCGCGGTACGAGGACCTGGCGGGTGCCCGCCTTGATGACGCTGCCGGGGTAGAGCCGCTTCAGCCTCAGTTCCTGGGACTCGCGCAACTCCACCGGCGCGAAGCGGATGTTGTTGCCCTGGAGCACGATCTCGCCGACGGCGCACGCCCGCGCGAGCATTCGCAGGCCCGCGACCAGCAGCAGGTTCTCCACCGGCTCCGGCAGCTTGCCGTAGCGGTCGACGAGTTCCTCGCGTACGGCCTTGATGTCCTCCTCGCTGTTGGCGGAGGCGATGGACCGGTACGCCTGGAGGCGCAGCCGCTCGCCGGGCGCGTAGTCGTGCGGGACGTGCGCGTCGACCGGCAGCTCGATCTTGACCTCCAGCGGCGGCTCCTCCTCCACACCGCCCTCCAGCGAGGCCCGGTAGTCGGCGACCGCCTCGCCGACCATCCGCACGTACAGGTCGAAGCCGACGCCGGCGATGTGGCCGGACTGCTCGCCGCCGAGTAGGTTGCCCGCGCCGCGGATCTCCAGGTCCTTCATCGCCACGTACATGCCCGCGCCCATCTCGGTGTGCTGGGCGATGGTGGCGAGCCGCTCGTGCGCCGTCTCCGTCAGGGGCTTCTCCGGCGGGTAGAGGAAGTACGCGTAGCCGCGCTCCCGGCCTCGGCCGACCCGGCCGCGCAGCTGGTGGAGCTGGCTGAGGCCGAAGTTGTCGCCGCGCTCGACGATGAGGGTGTTGGCGTTGGAGATGTCGATGCCGGACTCGACGATGGTGGTGGAGACGAGCACGTCGAACTTCTTCTCCCAGAAGTCGACGACCACCTGCTCCAGGGCCTGCTCGGACATCTGGCCGTGGGCGGTGGCGATGCGCGCCTCGGGGACGATCTCGCGCAGCCGGGCCGCCGCGCGGTCGATGGACTCGACGCGGTTGTGGATGTAGAAGACCTGGCCCTCGCGGAGCAGCTCGCGGCGGATGGCGGCGCCGATCTGCTTCTGCTCGTAGGGGCCGACGAAGGTCAGCACCGGGTGGCGCTCCTCCGGCGGGGTGGTGATCGTGGACATCTCGCGGATGCCGGTGACCGCCATCTCCAGGGTGCGCGGGATGGGGGTGGCGGACATCGTCAGCACGTCGACGTTGGCGCGGAGCTTCTTCAGCTGCTCCTTGTGCTCGACGCCGAAGCGCTGCTCCTCGTCGACGATGACCAGGCCCAGGTCCTTGAACTTGGTCTCGGAGGAGAAGAGGCGGTGGGTGCCGATGACGATGTCCACCGAGCCCTCGCGCAGGCCCTCCAGGGTGGCCTTCGACTCGGTGTCGGTCTGGAAGCGGGACAGCGCCTTCACGTTCACCGGGAACTGGGCGTACCGCTCGCCGAACGTCCCGAAGTGCTGCTGGACCAGCAGGGTCGTCGGCACGAGTACGGCGACCTGCTTGCCGTCCTGGACCGCCTTGAAGGCGGCGCGGACCGCGATCTCGGTCTTGCCGTAGCCGACGTCGCCGCAGATCAGGCGGTCCATGGGGACCGTCTTCTCCATGTCGTCCTTGACCTCGGCGATGGTGGTGAGCTGGTCCGGGGTCTCGGCGTAGGGGAAGGCGTCCTCCAGCTCGCGCTGCCAGGGCGTGTCCGCGCCGAAGGCGTGTCCCGGGGCCGCCATCCGCGCGCTGTAGAGCTTGATCAGGTCGGCGGCGATCTCCTTGACCGCCTTCTTCGCGCGGGCCTTGGTCTTGGTCCAGTCGGCGCCGCCGAGACGGTGCAGGGTGGGGGCCTCGCCGCCGACGTACTTGGTGATCTGCTCCAGCTGGTCGGTGGGGATGTAGAGCCGGTCGCCGGGCTGGCCGCGCTTGGCGGGGGCGTACTCCACGACCAGGTACTCGCGGGTGGCGCCCTGCACGGTGCGCTGCACCATCTCGATGTAGCGGCCCACGCCGTGCTGCTCGTGGACGATGTAGTCGCCCGTCTCCAGGGTGAGCGGGTCGATGGTCTTGCGGCGCCGGGCGGGCATCCGGGCGCCCTCGCGGCCCGCGGCCTTCTGGCCGGTCAGGTCGGTCTCGGTGAGAACGGCGAGCCGGAGGGTCCGGTCGACGAAGCCGTGGTCGATCGAGCCGCAGGAGACGTGCACGACGGAGGGGCTGAGGGTGCCCAGGTCGTTGTCGAGGCGGGCCGCGATGCCCTCGCCGCCGAGGACCTCGACGGTGCGGGCGGCCGGGCCGTGGCCCTCGGTGACGTAGACCGCGCGCCAGCCGTCGGCGAGCCAGCCCTTGGTGTCGGCCAGTGCCTTGGCGGTGTCGCCGCGGTAGGTCTCGGGGGCGTGCATGCCGAGCTTGAGGGTGTCGGCCTCCTCGAACGCGTCGTCGGCGGCGAACGGCGACACCGACCACCACATCATGTCCAGCTCGCGGGCCCGCTCCCGGACGTCGGCGATGGACCACAGGGAGGCCGCGTCGACGTCGATCGGCGCGTCTCCGCCGCCCGCGGTGGCCGCCCAGGACGCCTGGAGGAACTCCTGGCTCGTCGCCACCAGGTCGGCGGCGCGGGTCCGCACCCGCTCGGGGTCGCAGACCAGGGCCATGGCGCCCTTGGGGAGCACGTCAAGGAGCAGTTCCATGTCGTCCACGAGGACGGGGGCGAGGGACTCCATGCCCTCGACCGCGATGCCCTCGGCGATCTTGCCGAGCAGTTCGCCCAGCTCGGGGTGGGCCTCGGCGAGGGCGGCGGCGCGCTCGCGCACGTCCGGGGTCAGCAGCAGCTCGCGGCAGGGCGGGGCCCACAGGCCGTGTTCGGCGACCTCCAGGGAACGCTGGTCGGCGACCTTGAAGTAGCGGATCTCCTCGACGTCGTCGCCCCAGAACTCGACGCGGAGGGGGTGCTCCTCGGTCGGCGGGAAGACGTCCAGGATGCCGCCGCGGACGGCGAACTCGCCGCGCTTCTCCACCAGCTCCACGCGCGCGTACGCGGCTGCCGCGAGGGCTTCCACGATCTCGTTCAGGTCGGCGGTCTGTCCGGTGCGCAGGGCCACCGGCTCCAGGTCGCCGAGGCCCTTGACCTGCGGCTGGAGCACGGACCTGACGGGCGCCACGACGACGGAGACCGGGCCGGTCTCCGGGTCGTCGGGGCGCGGATGGGCCAGGCGCCGCAGGACGGCCAGGCGGCGGCCGACGGTGTCGCTGCGCGGGCTGAGGCGCTCGTGCGGGAGGGTCTCCCAGGAGGGGTACTCGACGACGCCCTCGGGGGGCAGGAGGGAGCGCAGGGCCGCGGCCAGGTCCTCCGCCTCGCGGCCCGTCGCCGTCACCGCCAGGACGGGACGGGACGTCTCGCGCGCCAGGGCGGCGATGGCGAAGGGGCGGGCCGCGGGTGGGCCGACCAGGTCGACGTGCATGCGGTTGCCGTCTGCGGCCGCCGAGATCGCTTCCGCGAGGGCGGTGTCCTTGACGACGGCGTCGAGCAGACCGTGCAGGCTCATTCAGGGCGCTTTCCGTGCGGGGATGTACAACACGACGGGCCCGACGCGCGCTGCGGGCCGGGGTGCCTCCAGCGTACGTCGCTGCGCGCGGCCGCGTCGGGGGCTGTGGATGACGCCGGGTACGGGGTGGGCGGCGTCGCGGTCCCCGTACCAGGGGGCTCCGCCCCCTGGACCCCCGGACCTATGCCCACCCACCACCCGACTCGGTGGGTTGAAAGGTGGACGCGCAAAAGAGCCGGCGCCGGAGGCCTTGTGGCTTCCGGCGCCGGGTTCCCCCGCAACCCCCGTGTGCGGTGGCTGTCGGGTCTTACTCCGTCGCGATGGCGTTCAGGACGTTCATGCGGCCCGCGCGGAAGGCCGGGACCAGGGCGGCGAAGAGGCCCACGAAGGCCGAGCCGATGAAGACGCCGATGATCGTCGGCCAGGGGATGTCGAGGACGTTCAGTCCCTCCAGGGCGAGGAGCTTCTGCGCCGTGGCGCCCCAGCCCATGCCCAGTCCGAGGCCGAGCAGCGCGCCGAAGAGGGCGATGACGACGGACTCCATGCGGATCATGCGGCGCAGCTGGCGGCGGGAGAGTCCGATCGCCCGCATCAGGCCGATCTCGCGGGTCCGCTCGACCACCGAGAGGGCCAGGGTGTTCACCACACCGAGGACCGCGACGATGATCGCCAGGGCGAGCAGGCCGTAGACCATGTTCAGCAACTGGCCGACCTGGTCCTTCAGCTCCTGCTTGTAGTCGGTCTGGTCGGCCACCTGGTACTGCGGGTAGGCGTCCATGGACTTCTTCAGCGCCGCGTACGCCTGGTCGCTCCTGCCGTCCTCGGCCTTGGCGAACATGATCGTGTTCGGCGGGACGCTCTCGGCCGGCAGGTACTTCCGCATCGTGTCGATGCTGATGTACCGGGCGCCCTGGTCGATGGCCACGTCGTCGCTCGTGATCGCGGCGACCTCGAGCTTCGCGGTCTCGCCGCCCTTGAAGGCGACCGAGATGGTGTCGCCGACGTGGACGCCGTGCTTCTTGGCGTAGTCCGCGCCGACCGACATGGCGTCCGGCCCGTAGGCGGCGGAGAGCTTGCCCTCCGTCGTGGCGCGGCGGACGTCCTCGGCGTAGGTCGGGTCGGCGGCGGTGATGCCGTCGTCGTCGGTCTTGCCGTCGGGCGAGGTCAGCGTGGCGTCGAGCATCTTGTAGCGGGTGACGTGCTCCAGGCCGGGCGTGTCCTGCATCGCCTTCTCCGCCTTCGGCACGATCCGCTGGTTGCCCTGGACGATGAAGTCCGCGCCGACCGTCTTGTCCAGCTCGCTGGTGGCCGAGGCGACCATGGAGGAGCCGACCACGGAGAGACAGGCCACCAGCGCGAGGCCGATCATCAGGGCGGCGCCGGTGGCGCCGGTGCGGCGCGGGTTGCGCAGGGCGTTGCGCTCGGCCAGGCGGCCGACGGGGCCGAAGGCCCGCAGCAGCACCGCGCTGATGACCCGGACCACGAAGCCGGCCAGCAGCGGGCCGATGACGACGAAGCCGATGAGGGAGAGCACGATGCCCGCGCCGAGCATCAGCGAACCCTCGCTCGCCTTGTCGGCGCCGGCCGCCGTGAGCAGGGCCGCGGCACCGGAGCCGGTGAGCACCAGGCCGATCAGGCCGCGTATCCAGCCGGCCTTGGCGTCGGCCGGCGTACCGGCGTCGCGCAGGGCGGCCATCGGGGAGATCTTGCCGGCGCGGCGGGCCGGCAGGTAGGCGGCCAGGACGGTGACCACGACGCCGAGGACCAGGCCGACCACGGGGGTCGCCGTCTTGATGGTCAGGTCGTCGGTGGACAGGTTCATGCCCGCGGCGGACATCAGCTTCATCAGGCCGATGGCGATGCCGACTCCGGCCGCGACACCGAGGACGGAGCCGACGATGCCGAGGAGCAGCGCCTCGACCAGCACGGAGCGGTTGACCTGCCGACGGGAGGAGCCGATGGCCCGCATCAGGCCGAGCTCGCGGGTGCGCTGGGCGACCAGCATGGAGAAGGTGTTGATGATGAGGAAGATGCCGACCAGGAACGCGATCCCGGCGAAGCCGAGCATGGCGTACTTGATGACGTTCATGAACTCGCCGATGCCCTCGCGGTTCTCGTCGGAGTTCTCCTTGGCCGTCTGGACCTTGTAGGTGCCGTCCAGGGACGCGGCGACGCTCTGCTTGAGTTGCGTGTCGGAGACACCGGCCTCGGCGGTGACGTTGAGCTGGGTGAACTTGCCGGTGGCGCCGAGCAGTTCGCTCTGGGCGGTGGCCGTGTCGAAGTAGATGACGGCGGCGCCGGGGTTGGTCACCGTGAAGGAGGCGATGCCGACGATCTTCGCCTTGAAGTCGCCGGTCTGCGCGATGGTGCGCAGTTCGTCGCCGAGCTTCAGGTCGTGCTTGTCGGCGGTGTCGGCGTCGACCATCACCTCGGTGGGCCCGCGCGGGGCGTGCCCGGTGGTGATCTCCATGGACCGGAGGTCGTTCTTCGTCCAGTTTCCGGCGATCGTCGGGGCGCCGCTGGTGGCGCCCACGTTGTCGTTGTCGCTGTTGACGACCGTCACGTTCATCGAGCTGACGACGCCCTCGGCGGACTTGACGCCCTCGGTCGCCCGGGCCCGCTCCAGTGCGGACGCCGGGAGGGCCTCGGGCACGCCGTTCTGCGGGGTGTCCTCGGCCTTGGCGTCCTTCGGCATGACCGTCACGTCGGACGAGGTGACCGCGAAGAGCTTGTCGAAGGTGGTGTTCATCGTGTCGGTGAACACCAGGGTGCCGCACACGAACGCCACCGACAGCAGCACCGCCACCGCCGAGAGCGCCATCCGGCCCTTGTGCGCGAGGAAGTTGCGCATCGAGGTCTTGACGACGGTCATGACGTGCGCCCCCGGGCGTCGAAGTCCTTCATGCGGTCGAGGACGGCGTCCGCGGTCGGGCTCAGCATCTCGTCGACGATCCGGCCGTCGGCGAGGTACAGCACCCGGTCCGCGTAGCTCGCGGCGACCGGGTCGTGGGTGACCATGACGATGGTCTGGCCCAGTTCGGTGACCGAGCGGCGCAGGAAGCCCAGCACCTCGGCACCGGCACGGGAGTCGAGGTTTCCGGTCGGCTCGTCGCCGAAGATGATCTCGGGCCGGGCGGCCAGCGCCCGCGCCACCGCGACCCGCTGCTGCTGGCCGCCGGAGAGCTGGGTGGGCCGGTGCTTGAGCCGGCCGGCCAGCCCCACGGTCTCCACGACCCGGTCCAGCCACGCCTTGTCGTACTTACGGCCCGCGATGTCCATGGGCAGCGTGATGTTCTCGATCGCGTTGAGCGTCGGGAGCAGGTTGAACGCCTGGAATATGAAGCCGATCCGGTCCCGGCGCAGCCGCGTGAGCTTCTTGTCCTTGAGGCCGGTGATCTCGGTCTCGTCGAGGTAGATCTGCCCGCCGGTGACCGTGTCCAGGCCGGCCAGGCAGTGCATCAGCGTGGACTTGCCGGAGCCCGACGGGCCCATGATGGCGGTGAACCGACCGCGGTCGATGTCCACGTCCACGTGGTCGAGGGCGACCACCCGCGTCTCGCCCGATCCGTAGGCCTTCACGACCTGCCGCGCTCGCGCGGCAACGGCCGTACGCCCTCCGGTGCCCCCGTGCGTGGGAATACTTACGGCCGATGTCATGTCAAGTCTCCTATGTCGGTCATCGAGTGAGCCGCCGGTGCCGCGCTGGACTGCCGCGGGTGCGCCGTGCTGCTGTCTCGAAGAGTCTGTCCGGAACCGTGGGGCGGGCGCGCTGGTGTTCAGCGCACTCTTTTCCTGGGGAAAACCCCACCCCCACGGGTCCGGTTTGCCGCCCCCCAGCGGCGTAAGGCCAGATTAAGGACGACGCCCGGTCCGTCTCGTCCTCCGCCGGTACGAACCCTCCCCGAGCCGTAGTACGGAGGTACCCCTAGGGGCAGTCCACCCTTCGGTGGAGCCGGTCTCGGGGTCGCTCTCCACCCTGAGACGCACCAAGCCTCCACCCTCCCGCCACGTGAGGGGCAAACCAGCACGTCGGCCGGGGCATACCGACCGACCAGTTCGGCGAAAAGGCAGCGCTCCAGGTGACTGGCGAGTAACGTGCGTGGCTCCCCACCCCCCACCTCCCTGCGGTCCACCACCCGGACCCCAGCCGCGCAAGGAGAACCGGGATGTCCTACGACCCGTCCCCGTCGTACCCCCACCACCCCCCACCGCCGTACCCGCCCCATGCCCCGACCCACCAAGACCCGTTCCACCAGGCCCCGTCCCACCGCGCCCCGACCCGGCGTGCCCCGCGGCGCGACCCGCTGGGGCACCACAGCGACCTGCGCATCCTGCGCAGCGCCTACCGCTGGCAGCGGCGCACCGCCACGCTCACCGCGCTCGGCTACTTCACCCTGTTCCTGATCCTGTCCGCCTACGCGCCCGGCTTCATGACCGGCACCGTCGTCGACGGACTGCCCACCGGACTGCTGCTCGCCCTGGTCCAACTGCCCGTCACCTGGCTGGCGATCGCGCTCTACGAGCAGACCGCCCGGCGCCGCGTGGACCCGCTCGCGGACCGCATCCGCAAGGAGGCCGAACTGGACGCCCGGCGGGAGGCGGGACGATGACGGAGTTCAGCGGCAACGCGCAGACCATGTCCCTGGTCGGCTTCACCGCGGTCGCCACCATCACGCTGCTGCTGTGCGTGATGACCGGCCCCGACCGGGACGACCTCGACGAGTTCTACACCGGGTACAGCTCCCTGTCCCCGATGCGCAACGGCCTCGCGATCGCCGGCGACTACATCTCGGCGGCGTCCGTCCTCGGCACCAGCGGCGTCATCGCCCTGTTCGGCCACGACGGTGTCGTGCTGGCGCTCAGCACCGCCCTCTCCCTGATGCTGCTGATGTTCCTGCTGGCCGAACCCCTGCGCAACGCGGGCCGGTTCACCATGGGCGACGCGCTCGCCCGCCGGATGCCCGGCCGCAGCGTCCGCGTCGCCACCTGCGCCGTCACCCTCGCCGCGCTGCTGCCGCTGATGCTGGTGCAGCTCGCGGGCACCGGCCAGCTGCTCGCCTTCGTCCTCGGGTTCTCCGGCGAGTCGCTGGAGACCGGGTGCATCATCGGGCTGGGCGTGCTGATGATCAGCTACGCGGCGATCGGCGGAATGAAGGGCACCGCCCTCATCCAGATCCTCAAGATCGTGATGCTGCTCGGCTCGGGCGCCGTGGTGGCCGTACTGATCCTCAACCGCTTCGACTGGGACCCCGGCGCGCTGTTCGGCGCGGCGGCGGACCGCAGCGGGGTGGGCTCGGCGTTCCTGCACTCGGGGCTCCAGTTCGCCGGCGGGCCCCACCCCGACGCGGACATGATCACCGCGCACCTGACGGTCGTCCTCGGCGGCGCCTGCCTCCCGCACATCACCATGCGCATGTACACCGCGTCCTCGGCCCGCCAGGTGCGCCGCTCGATGTCCTGGGCCGTGTCCAGCGTGGCGCTCTTCGTGCTGGTCGTCACGGTCATCGGCTTCGGCGCGACGGCGCTGGTGGGGCGGGCGGTCGTGGCCGCGATCGACCCGCAGGGCAACACCGCCTACCTGCTGGGCTCGCAGGCCGCCTTCGGTGCGGAGGTGTCCACCGCGGAAACGTTCCTGTTCACGATGGTCACCACGGCCGTCTTCCTCACCCTGCTCGCCTCCGTCGGCGGCATGATCCTCGCCTGCGCCAACTCCCTGGCCCACGACGTGTTCGCCACCCGCGTGCAGGAGATGTCACCGCGCCGCGAGATGGCCCTCGCCCGCGTCTCCGCGCTGGCCGTCGGCGTCCCGGCGATCATCCTGGCCACCCTGGTCCAGCACCGCAGCCTCCAGCCGCTGGTGACGCTGTCGTTCTGCCTGGGCGCCTCGGCCATCGCCCCGGCCCTGGTCTACGGCCTCTTCTGGCGCCGCTACACCCGCACCGGGATGCTCAGCACCCTCATCGGCGGCTCGCTGGCCGTCCTGTTGCTGATGCCGGGCACCAACCTGGTCTCGGGCTCACCCGTCTCCGCCTTCCCCGAGGCCGACTTCAACTGGTTCCCGTTCACCACGACCGGCCTGGTCTCCATCCCGTTCGGCTTCGCCTGCGGCTGGATCGGCACCATGCTCTCCGGCCGGCGCAAGGCCGAGGAGCAGCG
This sequence comes from Streptomyces sp. NPDC056128, assembly GCF_042263835.1. NCBI lineage: Bacteria > Bacillati > Actinomycetota > Actinomycetes > Kitasatosporales > Streptomycetaceae > Streptomyces > Streptomyces sp. NPDC056128. Next base: position 119,552 of record NZ_JBHJVQ010000020.1, read on the forward strand.
CCGGCAGTACGAGGCGGTGGAGGGCTGGATCCTGGCGGGGGCGGTGCGCAGGGGCGACTGACGGCGCCGGCCGCGGGGCGGACCCCGGGTGGTCTCACTCGACCGCCCGGCCGGTCAGCGAACTGAGATTGCTGCGTACGGAGGCCATGTGGGCCTGCAGTTCGTCCCACCGCTCCCCGTGCTCGCGCAGCACCCGCTCCGTCTCGCGGACGATCTCCTCCTGCCGCACCCGGGCCTCGGCGGCCACCTCGGCCGCCCGGGCCCGGGCCTCCTCCCGCGTCCGCCCGGCCGCCTCCCCCGCCTCGGCCAGCGCCCGCTCCGCCTCGCACACCTCCCGCTCGGCGCGGGCCACCGCCTCCGCGTGGTGCGCGTCCAGCGCCTCGGCCCGCTCCTCCTCGGCCCGCTCCGCCCCGGCCAGCCGCTCGGCGTGCTCCCGGCCCTGCTCCGCGAGCGTGTCGTCGGTGCGCGTGCGCGCCTCGCGCAGCACGGACAGCACCTCCCCGCGCCCCGCCTTCACCTCCCGCCGCGCCTCGATCCGCACCTCGTCGGCCTCCGCACGCGCCACGAGCAGCCGCTGCCGGGCGCGTTCGTCGGCCTCGGCGTGCACCGCGTCGGCCTGCGCCCGCGCCGCCTCCAGCACGCCGTCGGCGTACGCCCGCGCTTCCCGCATCCCGTCGTCCCCCGCGTCGCGCGCCCGCTGCCGTACGGCCTCGGCCTCTTCCTCGCCGAGCCGGAACAGGTGCCGCGCGCCCTCCCCGAGCGCCTCGTAGTCCTGCGTGGTGAGCTGGGCGACCTCGTCCAGCAGGTCGTCCAGGTCCTCCTCCATCTCCCGGGCGAGCACGGTGAGCCGGGCGGCCCGCTCCCAGGCCGCGTCGCGGTCGTCGGAGAGCGCCGCGACACACTCCTCCACCTGTTCCGGACGGTAGCCGCGCTCACGCCCGCGTACGGTCACGAATCCGTCGGGAGCCGCCGCTGCGCTGCTCATGCTGATCACCCCTGTGGTGAACCTGCCGCACTAAATGGACTTAACCGACTTTATGGATCGGACGTAAGCCCTCATAATGCGACACACCGCACGCGAAGGGCGGTCAGGGACTGCGACGCGGAGCGTCGCCGAAGTTCGGTTCCGGGCGCGGAGCGCCCGTGTTGCTGCCGGCACGGCCCTAGGTGATGCGAACGTGTGTACCTATGGTCACTGGCCGGAGTGGCTACTGCTGGATCGGCGGGTGTGTGTGCGGTTGCCGTACGTATGGTCCTGCGCAGGGCCCGGGACAGCACGGTGTCCTGGCCGCAGCCGTGAAGGGGGCGAGATGGCACGGGTGGGGACGTATGTGGGGGTCGGGCATGCCCGGTATACGTATCGGTTGCGAGTGTCGACGGCTGCCCGCGCCGCTCTGGCGGCGGAGTGGGGCCGGTGTCGCTGGCTGTGGAACGAGTGCGTCGCCAAGTCCAGGGCCGTGCACCTGCGCAACAGGGCGACCGGCGAGAAGAGCACGTGCGGCCCGGCCCAGCTGGACAGGATGCTGACCGAGGCCCGCGCCCGTACGCCGTGGCTGCGGGAGGGCTCGTGCGTCCCCCAGCAGCAGATCATCCGCGACTTCGCCCGCTCCCGCGCCAAGGCCCACCAGGACATCGCCGAGCGCCTGGCCGTGGCGCGCCGGGCCGGGATGCCGACATGGAAGACCAAACGTGAGGCGCTGCCGACCCTCAACTACACCAAGCGCGGCTTCCAGCTGAAGGACGGCCGATTGCACCTGGCGGGCGGAATCGTCCTGACGGTGGTCTGGTCGCGAGACCTGCCGGCCGAGCCGTCCTCGGTACGCGTGTACCAGGACAGCCTCGGCCACTGGTACTGCTCGTTCGTCCTCCCCGCCCAGCTCCAGCCCCTGCCGAAGACCAGCCGCGTCCTCGGTGTCGACTGGGGTGTGAAGGAGACGGCGACCACCACATCCGATGCTCACGACCTGCCGCACCCCGAACACGGCGAGAAGGCCGGGCGAACCTGGCCCGGTACGACCGGATGATGGCCCGCCGCAGGCCGAAGAAGGGGACGTCCGGGTCAAGGGGCTACCGCGCGGCGATGAGACTGCGGGCGAAGGCGCACAAGAAGGTCGCGAGGCAGCGTGCGGACACCGGTCGCAAGTGGGCCAAGAAGGCCGTCCTCGACCATAACGCCGTCGCGGTCGAGGACTTCCGCCCGAAGTTCCTGGCCAAGTCCACCATGGCCCGCAAGGCCGCCGACGCCGCCGTCGGCGCCACCAAGGCCGCCCTGATCGAGATGGGTCGCAAACACGGGCGGGACATCCGCCTGGTCCACCCCGCGTACACCACGATGGACTGCGCGCAGTGCGGAGCGAGAGCCAAGCACTCACTGCCGCTGGGTGAGCGCACCTACACCTGCACCGCCTGCGGAACCGCGTTCCTGCGGGACAAGAACTCCGCACGCGTCATGCTCGTCCGGGCTGGTTTCAACCCGGCTGGTGCCGATGGCGGAAGACCTCCTGGAGCGATGCTCCAGGAGGCGGCCTGAGCCAGGAATCCCCTCCCCTTCAGGGAGGGGAGGATTCAAAGCAGGCCGTCCCACATCTGCTCCAGCAGCACCGACCACCAGCTCTCCGGCGAGCCGAGCGCCGCCGGGTCCAGCGCGGCCAGCTGCGCCTGGAAGTCGACGGTCCAGCGGCCCGCCTGCTCCTGGTTCAGACCGAACCTGAGCCGCCACATCCGGCCCAGCAGCGCCAGCGAGCGTGCGAACTCCGGCAGCCCGGAGTTCACGAACTGCGGCGGCACCGGCGCACCGCCCGGCCCCGCCTCCACCGGCACGGCCACGATGGCCGCGGTGCCGTACTGCACACAGATCGCGCGGCCGAAGTCGCTGCCGACGACGAGGTACGAACCCGCGTCCGAGGCCGGCTGCACTCCCCGTTCGGCCGCCAGCTCCGCCAGCGTGGGCACCGGGCGCCCCGGCTGGGCCTGCGCCCAGAAGAACGGCCCCATGTCCGTCGGCAGACCCGCGGCCACCAGCGTGTGCGCCACGACCGGCGGCACACCCTGCCGGGACACCGCGGCCTGCTCGAACCGGAAGACCCCCGGACCGAACGCGCCGCCCAGCTCCTGCCCGATCGCCTCCGGCGGAACCGGCGGCGCCGGCTGCACCTGCGGCAGCGGAGCGCGCACCGGCGCCGGGCGGGCCGGCCCGTCGGCCACCTGGTGCAGCTCGCCCTGGTGCGCGAGCAGTTGCCGCATGCCCTGCTGCCGGCTCGCGTGGTCCGTGCCGTACGGCGCGATCGAGGTGATCCGCGCCTGCGGCCACTGCTCCCGGATCATCCGCGCGCAGTACGCGCCCGGCAGTTCGCACGACTCCAGCTCGGTGTGCAGCTCCAGCACCTGGTCCGGCGGGACGTTCATGGAGCGCAGCTCGTGGAACATCTGCCACTCCGGGTGCGGCGTGCCCGGCGCCGAACGCCGGATCAGCTGCTGCTCGGAGCCGTCGTGGGCGCGGTAGCGGAGCACGGCCTGGTAGCCCGGACCGACGGTCGGCTGACCGGCGGGCGGCTGCGGATAGCCGTACGCCTGCGGCTGACCGGGCATCGGCTGCCCGGGCGGCGGCATGGCACCCGGCGGCATCGGCTGCCCGCCCCCGGGGACCCCCGGAGCGCCGGGCGGCGGCGGAGGCGCGCCGACGCCACCGGGCCCGCCGAGCGAGGGCGCGGCCAGCACGGTCTGCGCGTGGTGCACGGCACCGCCCGCGCCGCCCGAGGAGCCCTGCGCGCCGGGCATCCCCGGAGCGGCGGGCGGAGGCGGCGTCGCGCCCCC
>NZ_JBHJVQ010000021.1:0-116284 GCF_042263835.1 Streptomyces sp. NPDC056128
CGACACTCGGGCCCTCCGCCTGCACGGACTCAACTCACGGCACGGAAACAGGCCACCGACTACGTCGGCGGCCCGTCACGAAACTTCGAGGCTAGAGGCAGCTCTTCGCACTGCTGGGCAGCGAGGAACTCTTGGACGCTTCGGTGCATCCACTGCCTGCCCTCTCCATCGTCCGTGAGGAGAGCGCTGTCGAAAACAGCATCAAGCGCTTTGAGATCCTCCTCACTGTCATTCACCCTGTCCAGCGCCAGCAGCATGTCGCGCTGTAGGGGGCCGAAGCGGCGGACCACCTCTGGTCGCCCTGACAGCAAGCTGACCGCTGCCAGCCGTCGAGCTGCCTTGAGCCGTTTGTCCAGCGGCGGGTCACCCTGGCCGCGCTCCACCCGGCCTGCATTGAACTCGGTGACCAGACCCTGCACCCCCAGCGCGTAGATGTGATGACGTTCCGGCGGCATGCTTTGCCGCCGACGCGCGGCCAGCAAAAAGCGCAGGGTGATGGGAGCGGCTGCCATCAGCAGAACACCCGATGCTCTCAGAGAGGCGACAAATCCATCTGCATCGTCGAGTTCCGTCGCAGCTGCCTGCCGGATGTCGCGCTCCGTCAACGGAGCCAGAATCAGCTTGCCAGTCGCATTCTCATCAGGCCACCACTGGGCAAACGCCTTCGTGAGTGGCTCCTGCCAGACAGACCCTCTACTTGTGATCAGTACCCGGAGACGGCTCCTGTCGAGCCGACCCAGGGCATCTTTCAGCGCCGAGGCCAAGGAGGAGGCGGCGAACAATGGCTCGTCGAATCCGTCGAGGGCCAAGACCAGATCACCCGGTGATCCGTCAGACCGCCACCCGGCGTCCGCCTCCCGCACTCCATCACGCACCTCGCCGGGTGTATGGAAGTTCCGCAGCAAAAGATGCTCAACGTGCTCACCGGCATGCCGACGCCGATCAACCTCCGCCTCTAGTTCCGAGGACTTACCCATCCCCGGATCCCCCATCAGCACCAGGGCGCGGCACGCTGCATAATCCTTCAGCTGCCGAACATGCCGGTTGAGGAACCTCGTGTACTCGCCCTGCGGGTCCGGGAGCACACCACTGAACAGCGTGTTCTCCACCTTCTCCGGCCCCCACCAACGGATCCACTCAACACGGTCACCGGCGACAAAGCCCACCGAGCCCCCTCGACTCTGACTAATCCCGACCTGTGCATTCAAACGCACTGTGCCCAGAACAGGCCACCTATCTGCAGACTTTCGTATGGGCACCGTGGAGGCATCGGCTGTCTGGCAGACCAGTACGACAGAGTCACCTCCTAGCGACGATCCCCTGCCCGTCTCGATGACCCCGTGCGCCGTGGGGTTAGGGATGCACCACCAGGCAAAGCATTTGGCGCCGGCTGGCCTGGTGGCGCGACCGGCGGTACCACCAGAAGCAACCGCGATCCTGCGCGTGCCAGCTGCGCCGAGCTTTTCAGCCGCGAAAAATAACGAGGTTCGTCGTCGACCAGCCGCCCGGCGAGGAACTGTCCGCAGAGGCATCGGACCTGAGCCCGAATCTGAGCCAGCTGCCGGTCCTGCATGACGCACGGATGCACCTCACACCGCTTCAGGTAGACACGCTCGTGCGTACGGCTTGGCGTATGCATGGGTCGGCAGGAGCGGTCGTCGGCCACGTGGCTGAAGTGCTTGGCGGATTCCGGGTGACCGCGCAGGGCGGCGGCCACGATGGTTGCCGCTCTCCTCCACGAGACGAGCGGTCAGCTCGTCGTACGCGCTGGGGGCCGACGTGGATGCCATCGCTCTCGATCATCTGGCGGAGGCGGGGGTGGTCGAGCCCTTCGACATAGGTGACTCTTCGGTCAGGACTTCCCGGGTGCGTGAGCCGCTGGGTGCTCGTCACGAGTCACAAGACGATCTCGGCGAGTGTGACGACCAAGCCGTCCGGGTCAGCCCGCCCCCCCATACGCGCCGGCCGCAGCCGTCGAGGCGGCGTGGGCGCCGTGCAGTCCTCGCTGGCCGAGCAGGTCACCCTCGATGTCTCGTCCGGTCGGCGTGCAGGGTGAGTTTGCTGCCCCTGAACTTGGTTCGCGCTTGCTCGGCGAGGGGTTATGCCGTCGTCTGTCAGTGGGTGTTGGGAGAATGGAGGTGTGACAGATTCTGTGTTTGGCTTTCATGCACCTCGGGTGTGCAGGGTGCGGGGTGAGCAGCTTGCCGCTGAAGATCTGATTGTGCAGGCCGCCGATGCGTTCCGAGTGGACGATGAACGTGGTCGTGGATGCAGAGCATCTTCGTCAGGGGGCCTTGGCGCTTCCCGCTGTCGTCGCAGCGGCAGGGGCCATGGTCGTGCTGGGAGAGCCCGGAGCGGGTAAGACTTCCGTCCTGAAGCAGCTCACCAATGGATTGCCCCATGTCCTCGACACTTGGAGCCGAGACTCCGACGCGTGTCTTTGGGTGACAGGTGGGGATCTCACCGAGCACTCCTATCAGGAGGAGCTAGGGTCTCATCTTCTCTCCTTGCCTTCGGATGGAGACACTGCCGGAGGTGCCGGGGTGCTGACGGTAGTCCTGGATCAGGCCGACGAGAGTCCACTTTTGCCACGTCTGTCCAGGTCGCTGAGAAGGTCCCTGAGCGGCCGGGACACTAACAGGGTTCGGTTTCTGATGGCCTGCCGCACAGCCGACTATCGGGCGGCGCTGACGTCTGCGTTGGCCGAGGCTTTCGGTGCGTGCCGATGCGTCGATCTGGCGCCGTTGAGTCGCGCGGAGGCTGTGGCATTGGCTGACAGCGCCGGCGTCCCGGGAGAGGATCTGGTGGTGGCGGCCGAGTCGGCTGGCGCCGCGGTTCTTGCTGGAGTACCACTTACCTTGGAATTGCTGGTACTGACGTATCAGGCTGATGGCCAGCTGCACGGGCGGCCAGAAGAGTTGTTCGCTCGCGGAGTAGCGCGGCTTGTTGAAGACCCCGACCCTCGCCGACTTAAGAAACCGCTGATCACCACGGCTCATCAGCGCTTGACGGTGGCGGGACGCATCGCTGCGTGGATGCTGTTGTCCGGCCACCGGACGGTATGGCGTGGTGCCTCGTTTGAGGCCGGCACCTACGATCTGCAGGGCGACGTACTGGCGGGGGGAACGGAGCGGACCGACGCTGGACCGTTCGAGATTTCGCCCCAAGTGGTCGAAGAATGCTTGGCAACCGCCCTGTTCACAGCGCCGGATGACGACAGGGTGGCATTCCGCCATTCCTCCGTCGCGGCCTACCTCGCAGCCCGATACCTGACCAATCGAAAGATCACGCAACGGCAGCTGGAGAATCTCTTCCTGATCTGCGCACCAGACGGAGAGACGGCGACCATTCCAGCACCGCTGCGGGAGACAGCAGCTTGGCTGGTGGCCATGAACCCCTCTGGCGGCGACTGGCTGGCTAGCGCCGATCCCGAGAGCCTCGCGGTGCACAGTGCGCTCGTGCGTTCCGACGAGGTCCGTCGGCTCACGGTAAGCAGGCTGCTGGAACGTGCGGCGCAGATCGAACTGGGAGACACGAGATGGCAGCTCTCCCGCTGGGACCTGCGCCATCCCTCACTCGCTCACCAGCTCGCCGACAACTTGGAGCTTTCCCCTGCCGAAGGTGCGTCCAGCTGGGAGTCCACAGCGCGAATCCGCCTCGCGATCCAGCTGGCTCAGGAAGCTGGCACCAATCACCCCAGGTTGGCCGATGCCCTACTGAGGTTGGTGCAGAACGACACATGGCATCAAACGGAGCGTCGTTTGGCGGCGCGTGCCGCGTTCGCCTGCGACCCAGGCCGTGCCGTGCCAGTCTTCGCCGAGGTGCTCGCCACGCTGTCCGACCCGCCTGACGCCAAGCGGGTGGACCCCGACCATGAGCTCCGGGGCACTCTACTGAGCCTGCTGTGGCCGCACCATTTGGACGCAGCGACGATGCTCGGTGCCCTTCGGCCTCCATCTCCGGACCTGTACGGCAACTACGCCCACTTCCTGAGGACCATGCCAGGTGAGTGCAGGGACGAGGATCTGCCAAGTCTTCTGGCTTGGGCATCCGACGCAGTTTGCCGGCCGGACAGTGGATATGTCTTCTCACGCGATCGCTTTGAGATCTCACTGATCAATGGGGTGATCGACCGCGCGATGAAGATGCCGGAAACGACTCAGCACGCGGACACTTTGGCGAAGATCATTTTCAGTCTCCTCCAAAACCACCACAAGGTCCAGCTGCCGGATTGTCTGCAACCCGATGAGCACGGGGACGAGACGCAGGAGACTCGCTCACGACGCAGGCTTCTGACCCAAGCCCTTGTCAGAGAGGCTGTCCGAGCAAACTGCGACCCGCGCACAGCGGCCTACCAGATCGTGTACGACTGGGAACGACGCCCGTCGCTACGGCTCGACGCAGCCTCGGAGCCCGAGCCGGCAACGCGTCATCAGCTTGTCGATCGGGAGGACTTCCCCTGGGTCTTGGAGCAGACCGTCGAGGCGGCGGGGGACGGCGATGGCGCGGCCACCCAGGTGTATGGCGAGCTCGCCTCCTGGACGTTCCCTACGGACGATCCCCATGTGTTCGAACTGGCCTATGATGAAATGCACCCGGCCTGGCCATATCTGCGCTCCTTCTACGCTGCCATCCGTGTCGATAGTCCGCTAGCTCAGTCGTTGCGCCACAATTACAGCGCTCGCAGCGTGCATTGGCCGGAATCCGCAGCGTTCATGGCCCAGCAAACGCGGCTCCTCGCTGAAGCCAGGACGGGCGACAACGACAGCCTGTGGCAGTTCCTGTGGGGTCTGCGCTTTGACCCGCAGACGGGGGATTTTGCACAGAACGCACTGGGCGCCCTCTCAAAGTGGCCAGCCGCCGTAGCTCTCGGTGACGATCTGTCGGATTTGGCTGAGCTTGCTCGGCGCTACCTCACCACCGAGCATGACCGTGCGGATTCCTGGCTCCCGCACGCCCGTCGCAACAAGTGCTCCTGGGCGGGATACGCCCTCCTTACAGAGCTGCACAGAATGAACCCCCTGCTCGAATTTCCTGCAGGGGTCTGGAGCTCGTGGGCAGCCGCGATTCTCACCGAGTACACGGGCATGTCGACGAGCTACATGGAACCCGTGCGGGTGAACTTGCTTCGCTTGGCAGCCCGTCACGCACCTGAGTCGGTTGCCCTGCGCGTTAGCCAGGTTGCCCGAGCAGCGCTCACGGCAGGCCGACAGCCCATCGAGCTCAATGCGATTGATCCGCGCTGGGCTCCTGAACTCCGTACGTGCTTGGAAGACCTCGCCATTGAACTTTCCACCTGTCTCGGACTCGGGTCCGAGGCGGCCGAAAGAACCCTGGCTGGCTCCCCAGGAAACACAGACCACCTGACACGCTTGCCCAATAGTGATGAGGCGCGTGAGGCCACCCTGCGGACCTGGCACAGCGCCCTGGCCGCTCTGCTCACCACCGACAGCCGAGTCGTGCACGAGATCATTGATGCCACTATCGACGGACCGAGAGAAACCCCGCTTGCTGTACGAGCTGCCGTCCTCGCTGCCCATGCCCTATTGACAACGGATGCCGAGGCGCACTGGCCACGAGCCAAGGCTTTCGCGGCAACCGACCCCGAGCTCGGCCGCAAGTTGGCAGAAACATGTGCCAGGACAGAGGCGGAGCGCATCCAAGTCTCCCTCAGCGAGTCTCACGTTTCCGACTTGTATTCGTGGCTCAGTGGGTTGTACGACCCTGAGGAGGACGAGCCTCTTCGCGGGGTCGGCTGGGTCACGGATGAGCAACAAGTCCGCAGATGGAGAGACCGGCTACTAGCTGAGCTAAGCCGACGAGGCACCGCTGAGGCGATTCGTCAACTGCGCCAAATTGCGACTCTTTACCCCTCCCGGCTGGCCATTGCCGCGGCACTCGTCGAGGCGACCAAGCAACATGTCGTTGCGAGTTGGAGCCAGGTGCGTACAGAAGACGTAGTGCGGCTCCTGCAGGATCCAGCGCTGCGCATCATTCGCTCCAGCACAGATCTCTTGGATGTGGTGCACGAGGTCCTTGAGGATGTGGGCCGGGCGCTTCCCTCGCACTGCGAGTTGCTCTGGGACCGTACACCGGGCAAGAGGCCCCGAAGGCTGTCCGTAGAAAACCCACCCATCCCGGACGTTTGGCGTCCCAAGCCCGAAGCGGCTCTCTGCGCTTACCTCGCACACGAGCTGCTAATTCGGCTGGCTGGCCGCCGTGTCGCGGTCAACCGGGAGGTGCTGATCCACCCCACCGATCCATACGGCGCGGGCGACCGCACTGACCTCCTCGTCGAGGCGATGCCCTCACCGGGTGACGACCCCAACATCACTACGAGCGGGTCAGTCAAACTGGTTATTGAGGTCAAGGGCTCCTGGAACGACGAAGTTCCGACGTCTCAAGCGGAACAGCTGGCAGGCCGATATCTGCCGGAAGCGGGAACGGATGTAGGCATCTACATCGTCGGCTGGTATCCGATCGAACTTTGGGATGCGACGGGTGACAACCGTAAGACCCAGGCGAAGAGGCTCCAGCTGGACACACTCCTCGACCATCTGCTGGACCAAGCGGCGACCCTCTCGCAAGCGGGTGGAGTTCACGTTCGCCCCATGGTGATCAACATTCCGCGGCCGGACAAACAGAAGGTGTAAGGGACAGAGCTGACTGAGGCGCTTACGCAACGGCATGCCAAGGTGGTCTGAGTTGCCTGAGGCGCAACAACTGGTCAACTCAGGAGAGCATAGCTCTGGGCCGTAGACACGTTGGGCGCCCCGATAGCCTGGGTTTGCCTCAACGGAGTTTGGTGGAGTCGATGGTGAGCAACTTAGACAACTGTGGATTATGCCTATGCCGGAAAGCGGGTCCCTCCTCACAGTCCGACCTCGCCCATGAGAGGGCCGAAATGCCGCTGTGCTGTCCTGTCGTTGGTCAGAGGCAGCCGGGGAATCGAGGTACAGGCAGCGGGTTCGGGAGCGGGTGGCACGTCCAGCCGGTGTCGTGGTCCCAGTGCAGGACGTGGGTCTCGTCCAGCAGGCAGCCGACCCAGAGGCCGGTGATGCCGGCCGGTACTTTCGGAGACGGTGGGGGCAGCAGGCCCGGGGCGGCGAGGCGGTGCCATGCCGAGGAACGCATCCAGGTGAGCCAGAAGAACACCTCGCGGCGCGGTCGGTCGGAAGCCGCGTTGAGCTTCAGGGCCAGGTCTTCGTGCAGCCCGAACTCGACTTCCAGCAAGTCCACCAGTTCCGTTCCGCCGTCGGCGTCAGCGATGGGCGCCGGGCTCGCCGGGAGCGCGGTCCGCCAGGTCAGGGATCGTGCGAGGGTAATCCGTTCGCTCACGTCCCGGCGGGCCAGTTCGGCGAGTTCAGCATCGGTGTGGCGACCGGGGAAAAGGGCTCGCGTCGTCTCGGCCGACTGCCGTTCGTCCTCGGCCCGGCGCTTCTCCAGTGAAGCTAGGAAGCCCGGATCGAACGACCACAGCACCGGGCCCATCCGGAGTGGTCCCGGGAGCGGAGAGGGCGGTGAGGGCTTTCCCTGGCGGCGGTTCTTCTCGGCCTTCCCGGCCCAGTGGTCCGGGTTGAAAGCCAGCATCTGGTCGGACCCCGTCAGCAGGCCGGCGCTGATGTAGCCGGTAGTTGCGTCGCTGGGCACGGAACAGCCGAAGGCCACCCCAGCACTGCGCAGGACGCCGTACGTGCACGCCTCCTCGTGGAACGGATGCTCGATACAGGCCGTGCCGGGGGTAAAGCGATGCACACCACGCGCTTCCAGCTCGGCCAGGGCCGGGCTGATGACGGTCAGGGCATCCCTGAAACGAGGGTTCCCCTTGCGACCCCCGTAGGTTGCCTTCGCCGTGCTCTCGAACACCACGTGCCAGCCCAGATTCAATTCGGGCACCGCACGCTCCTTGAGGTACGGCTCCCAGGAGCGCCGGTTCTGCTCAGCCACGCTGCTGGTCACCTGTGTGACCTCAACCGCCCGATCGCCGCCGCACATGAAGTCGAAGCGCCCGTTGAGGTCCGGGCGCACCTCATGAAATCACCGCACCGGGGGCACCGGTCATACGGTTCGACGGTCTCACCCGTGCAGTACCGCAGGACGCCTGCCGCCCTCAGCTCCACCGGATCACTTGCTCGGGCCATGAGCCTTGTCCGTCCCGGCAGGCGCGTCCCAAGGGAGTACCAGCTGTTCCAGCGGCAGACGGGACAAGGTCTTGAACAAGTCGTCCCGGCGGTACCCGAGCCCCGCGGCAAGCAGAATCCGCACGTGCTGATCCAGTTCCTCGATCATGGTCGAGGGCAGGCCGACGGCCTCCGGGATGACCCACGCATCCCGCAGGAGCAGCGCCAGATCGGTATCGCCAACCGGCAGATGGACATGCAGCTCCCAAGAAGGGACGGTCCGCAGAGCGCCCCGTACCGCCCGGCTCCGCCGCGCGAGCAAGCGCCGACCGACCACTTGGAGAGCGCGCAGCACCGCCATTTCGGCCATGGCCGCCGCCACGGTCTCACGAGGGCTCTGGTTCATGATTCCCCTGCTGGATCTCGGAGGCGTGCCGCGGCTGGAGGAACGGGATCAGCGGGGCCGGCATCACGGCGGGGGATCCGAGCAGCTCCCACTGGCAGTCCGGCACTTTGCCGTCGAGGTCCCGCAACGACCGCTGGATCATCAACAGGATCAGGGTGTCCGACGCCCGGTCCGTGGGGGACCAATGGCGGTCTCCCACCTGGGCCATCAGCACCAGCCCTGACACGAAGACCCTGCCCATCAGCCAGGCGAGGGCTGCGTCGCCCAGCTCGCCGGCCTCGAGCTCCGCCTCGACCTGTGCGCACAGGTCCAGCGCCCACTCGCGGGTCGCCCCGCTCACCTCCCAGGCGTCCCGCAGGTCCTCCAGGGTGGCCGTCTCCGCCAGACCCAGCAGGGTGCCGCGGACGTCACCCTCGGGAACGGTGCTCATCCCGCCGTCCGGGAGGAACACCTCCTGGGCGGCATCAGGGACGTCATCGACCGTGTACTCGGCGAGCGACGCCCCCGGGTTTCCCCACCCCGTCGGCTGCACGGCCCGCAGCACGTCACCGATGCCCTGCGGCGTGACGGCGGCACCTCCACGCAGCACCGTGGTCACCGCGGCAGCCGTGACCTCCCCGCCGGACAGGCTCGGAGGTTCCGGGTTCGCGTCCAGGTCGGCCAGCTCGGGAGGGGGCCACGCCACCCCCCGCTCACGCATGTACCGGGCGATGCCCTCATCGATCCGACGCACCCGCGCGGGAACGAGCCTCACCCGCCGCCCCGAGACGACCACCTCGTCGGCGACGCGCTCCGCCCACTCCTCCCCGTCCTCCCCCTCTTCCGGACCTTCCTCGCCGAGCCCGGCGCCCAGGCATCGGACCGCCTTGCCGAAGGCGTCCCGCACGGTCTCCTCTGGCACCGGGTGCCCTTCGTCGAACAGAGCCAGCGCCAGGTGAGAGGGCCGAGCCCCCCTCCGCGCCAGCCGGGCGAGCGCCACGACCAGACCGAATGCCTCGTCGTCCGGAACCGACGCGCTCCCGCGACCTCGGCCCAGCGCCCGCTTCGTGTGTTCCGGCAACAGCCCCGCCCGCCGCCACGATGCAAGCTGCTTCGCCGACACTACGCAACCGTGCCGACGCGCGTGCTCGACGAGCTGCTGATCAGCGGAGACCGGACCACCAGGAGAAGACATGCCGCGAACCTACCCAGTTCCGTTGGAAGAGGACGCGCCTTCAGGAAATAGAGACCCCCCACCTTTACCCGGGCCGGGCGCACCGGGCCTGGTGACCTGGGGGAACCGCCGGAGCGCACGGCCCGGCAGCACATCAGGAGGAACCGTGCTTACCGCACTGACCGCACTGCTCCCGACCATCGGGCCCCTGCTCTGGGCCCTGATCGCCGTCCTGTACATCCGGATCACCGTCTACGTCGTCATCGTCGGCGTCGCCCTGCTGCACCCCTGCCGCTCTCGCCGGAGGGAAGCCCGCCAGATCCTCGACTGCCACGTCTCCGTCCCCAGGCGCCTGTGACCCTCCTGGAGATGTGACCGCGGGATGGCGGCAAAGGCCGCCCTGGCTCCACGGAGCGGTCGCTGACCGGCCATAGCCGGTCAGCGGTTGCCAACAATGGGGCGCAAGGGGAGCGCGGACGCCGTGGACGGTGCAGCACGGCCCGACACCCACCGGACCGCCAGTTCTGCTCTGATCAGGCAAAACGGCATCGGGCAGCGCGAGGCAGCGCGGCCCGTCACAATTTCTGACGTGCTCGCAATGGGTAGGTCTCGGGTGGGGGTTGAGCCGTTAGTCCCACTCATGGGCGACCGACGACTGCTCCGCGCAACCCCTGTGCCCCGTTGAGGAGCAAATCATCCAGGAGGTTGAGGTGTCTGAACGACGTGATGCGATGCCAGCTTGAGTGTAGGCGCGGACCAGTATCTCGCCGATGTGGTGCGGGTCCGCTACCGCACGGGTGGAGAGGTCCCCGGAATCAGCGGCGTGCTCTTCGATGAAGCTACGGGACGCATTGCTGGATCAGGTCGTCGACTCGGTCCGATGCCTGTTCCAGAGTGATCAACGGTTGAGGGAGGGCATGGCTGAAGGCAGGTGAAGGCTTGAGATGGGTGAGTATCACCTCGCGAGGTGATGACCACGGCTGGGCAGGCGTGCGTTGCCATCCGGATAGGCTGGGGGTGTCTTAACGGAGTTTGGTGGACACCAACAGGGACAACCCCGACCGCCGGGTCCGGCTGAGCTTCCTGGGCTGAGCGGGATCGTCCTGGGTGTGGCCGCCGGTTCTCCGTACCGTGGGGAAGTGTGCGCGGTGTGGACCTGAACATGATCGAACGGCAGCGCGAGGACGTGCTGACCGTCGCCGCGTCTGTCGGGGGCCACATCATCGGCTGGGCCGACGACTGGGAAGTCTCGGGGGCCACCAACCCGATGACCCGGCCCAAACTGGGCCCCTGGCTTCGCGATGAGAGGGGCCCGTACGACGGGTTGGTGGCTGCGGCGGGACAGGGTTGGGCTGAGGGCTCGCCAGTTGCGGCGCAAACAGCGTAGTTGCAGGCCTGGCGGTCACCGCAGGTAGCGGCGTGCGACGTGAGCGAGATTGGGACCTACCCACTTGCGGATCGGCAGGCCGGTGATGGTCAGACCCCGTCCCCGAAGAGCCACACCCATCAACAGGTAGACGACATAGCGCAGTTGCTTCGGGATGACGTGCCCGACATGCTGACAGCATGTCGGATCAAGCTGCTCTCTACGGACTGATTGGTGCGATCGCTGGTGCGACCTTGGGCGGGGGAGCGGCTGTGATCGGACCACTAGTCCTTCATCGTCGGCAAGCTAGCGAGCGGGCAGCGCAGGCTGTCCGAATCGAGCAACGTGAGCGGGAGCTGGCGGAGCGTGAGGAGGAGTGGCGGCAGCGCCAGTTTCAGCAAGAAGTCAATCGCGAGCGCAAAGCTGATCACGAAGCGCTGGTCCGAAGGCTGATCAATGTCAGAGCATCGACGCGGAATTATTCGGAGTTCCTGACGAAGATCCATCGGACACTCAGCGAAGGCGGCCAGGTTGGCCTCGAAGACTTTGAAGCCGAGCTCGCCGCCGTTCACACATCAATGAACTCGGCCTTCGACGAGGTGCTCCTGGATGGAATCTGGTTTGCTCACGCAGGAGCTGCCAGCTTTCTCAACCCGCGAGGCTCCATGCTGGCCGCTACGGGAGGTGCTGGCACACCGCAAGCCCAAAGGATCGACGCCACCGCCCTGGGCCACAGCCTGATCTCCGCCATCGATTCGATCAAATCGAGCATCAAGGGAGGCCGCCCGATACCTGAGGATTCACGCCGGGAGACGGAGCGGGCGCTTGAGGACGTTACGGCCGCGCGCGATGAACTGGTTGTGTACCTCAAGGGGAGAATTGACGCGCAGTGGGTGGAGTGATGCCCCGATGACCCACAACCGCCCGGGAGTGGTCCGCCCAGGATCCGCCAAGCATCTGCCTGGAAGTTCATCTGCTGTCTGGCGGTGCCGGGCGCCATGAGTCCACCGACGGCTTTCCGGCCTACGATCTTGCTCACGGCTGACGCCGCCCAGCGTGGCGGGAGTCCGACCTCGGACCGTGGGCGGCTATGAACGCTGATCCTGAAGTCCGAGAACACCTGGGGAACTGCTGACGCGGGAGCAATGCGATGCCGCCGTGGCACTCATGCAGGCCGAGTTTAGCGAGCGAGGTTTTGGGTGGTGGGCGCTCGAAGCACGGGAGACTGGTCAGTTCATCGGCCGTGCCGACTTGGACGAGGTGGGCGAGGACATGCCGTTCGCGGGGGTGGATATCGGTTGGCGGTTGATGCGTTCGGCGTGGGGCCATGGTTACGCCGCTGAGGCCGGCCTGGGCTGCCTGGCTTTCGGCTTCGAGGTCCTCGGGCTGCCGGAAGTGGTGGCGTCGACGACCGTCCACAACCTGCGTTCCCAGGCAGTGATGCGCCGGATCGGCATGACCCGGGATCCGGCCGACGACTTCGAGGATCCGAGCGTGTCCGAGGGACCCCCTCACCGCTGTGTGCTGTACCGGATCTCCCGCGGAGATGCTCATGGCCTACACCACGCGGCGGGGCACGGCACATGACGGCGTTCGTGGGCCGCGCTGCTCCCAGATGCCGCCGTCGGGGGCGTTCTTCGTGGGCCTCGGCGGTGGGCCCTTCGACAGGAGGGGTTTCCTCAGGGGGTACGCGCCGTTCCGCCATGCTCCAGCCTATTCCCGGGGTACCTGCAGAGAGCTACGACTGCGACCAGCTGCGCGTTCTCGAAGCAAGCCTCCGGCGCCAATGCGGAATGCGCCGGCACCGCTGTGCACTTGCATGCATGACTACAGGGTGAACCTGGACAGGGCTTGGGTACTCGCGCCGCGTGGAGTACGACGGCGAAGGGACCACGGCTTCCGGCGGCCCGGGGCACGCTCTCCGCGGCCGTCGGTGCGATCGCAGCGCCAACCACCTCGCACACTTACTGGCGCACAGCGACGGCGATTTTGCCACGTGGGCGTCTGCGGCCCTCGCCGGCAGAGCCGCCCTCCAACAGTGTGTGCGCCTGTGCGACGTCGGCCAGCGGTAGCACGGCGCCAATCACCGGCCGGAGTTTGCCCTGGTCGACCAGCCGGCCGAGTGCCGTGAGCTTCGTCCGGCCGGGGCTGACGAAGAGGAAGTGGTAGGTCGCGTTCACGCCCCACGCGGCGAGCAGATTCTGAGGTTCGGGGATGTCCACGATGGACACCACGCGGCCTCGGTCGGCGAGGACCTCCGGGCTGCGGGCGAGGGTGTCCCCACCCACGGTGTCCAGCACGACGTCCACCCCACCCAGCGCGCGGACCTGCGGCACGTAGTCACCGGCCGAGAAGTCGATCACGGTGTCGGCTCCCAGTCCGGTGACGAACTCGTGATCCCTTGCCCGCGCGGTGGTTACCACCTCGGCTCCCAGCGCGCTGGCGACCTGGATCGCGGCCGAGCCGACCCCGCCCGCTCCGCCGTGCACCAAGACCCGTTCCCCGACCCGCACCCCGGCGCGTTCGACCAGCGCCTCCCACACCGTGACGCCTACGAGCGCGAGACCGGCGGCCTCGACGTGCGACAACCGTGCGGGCTTGCGGGCGACCAGGGCCTGGTCGACCACGTGGAACTCGGCGTAGGTTCCCTGCCCGGCGAACATCGGTGCCAGGTACCAGACCTCGTCGCCCGGCTGGAAGTCGCCTGCCCCAGGGCCGCTCTCGACCACCACGCCGGACACGTCGTTGCCGATCACCGCGGGCAGCGCTACCTGTTCACGGTAGTCACCGCGCCGGGTCTGCAGGTCGAGAGGGTTCACGGACGTGGCCTCCACGCGCACCAGCAACTGGCCGGGTCCGGGAGTGGGTCTTGGCAGCTCTCGGGTGGCGAACGCGGTGTCCGCGTCACCGAAGCGGACGAGTTCCATCACACGCATCAAAGTCGGCATGCGATGACATTAGATCGTAATATCGCGAATCGTCAATATGTGCGTGCGTTACGATCATCGCATGTTCTCGGAGGCGGAGTTGCTGGCTGTGTTCCGGGCCCTGTCCAACCCGGCCCGCCGCCAGATGCTGGTGTGGCTCAAGGAGCCGATGAGTTTTCCCGGCCAGAAGCCCGAAGACGTCGAGATCGGTGTCTGCGTGACCGACATCCAGCGGCGTACGGGTCTGGGGCAGTCAACCACCTCGCAGTACCTCGCGATGCTGCGGCAAGCAGGGCTGGTGGTCGCCACCCGGCGGGGCAAGTGGACCTACTACCGTCGCGACGAGGCAAACATCGCCCGCCTCCTGGAGACCCTGAGCGACGTCTTCTAGATCCAATCACCCAAGCTGGGACAGCGCTCGAGCTCGCCGCAACCACAGTGGTCTAGGGCGCGGCGGCAGACGAGGTGACGCGGTCCCACGCGCACCAACCAATCGGTGGATTCGCTGCCCAGCAGTTTCCCTGACTGTATTCCGTGTCGGTCAACGCGCTGGCGCGGAACGTCCCACGGTGGCGTGATCTGCGGATTTGCAGGAGCTCCGCCTTACCGCCGAGATCGGCCGGAGTGGCAGGGTCGACCGGGACGAAGCCGGCCTTGGCCAAGACTCTCTGGGGCGCGGCGTTGTCGTTGAGGTGGCCTCACGCCGTGTGCGCAGGCCGTGCCTCGCCGTCGCCAGCCGAGTACGGGGCCGTCTGGGAAGTCACTACCTCAATGAGATCGACCGGCGCTTCAAGTCCCGCTGACGCCTCTGGCCCTTGACAGGTTCGGGAACACCCAGGAAGCTAACAACGTTAGATTTTCTAACGCCGTTAGGAGTTCGTGTTGGGGAAGCGCGAAGAGGTACGTCAGCGGACGTTCGCCGAGATCCTGGAGGCAGCGGGCCGGATGGCCGAGGCCGAGGGCTGGCGGGCGGTGACCATCCGGCGGATCGCTGCCGAGATCGGCTACAGCGCGCCTGTGATCTACCAGCACTTTCCGAGCAAAGAGGCCGTACTGCACACGCTGCTGGAGCGGGTCAACGGTGAGTTGGTGCAGCGGATGCGGGCCGCGGTTGCCGGTGAACCGGCTTCCCAGGGACCGTACTTGGCGGCGGTCGCGTACCTGGAGTTCGCGCGGTCACGGCCCGGCCTGTACCAGCTCATGTCGGGCGCACCGGGAACGGACGTCGATGCCTCCACCCGCCGCGCCGCCGCGGGCGACGTGATCACCTTCACCAGGCAGCTCATAGGAGCGTGGTCGGCCGAGACCGCGGCCGATCCTGCCAGTGTCGAGGACGCCTGCGATCTGCTGTGGGGCACGCTGCACGGCCTCGCGTGCATCGGGTCGATCGAGGACGTCGGCTTCGACCGCGCCCTGCGCCTGGCCGACCAGGCGGTGACGGCACTGCTCAACTACTGGTCATCCTCGACCGCGAACCCCGAAGGCCACCCGCAGACCTCCAAGGGAGAGAAATGATCTACCACCACAACCGCTTCACCTTCAAAACGACCGTCACCGCCGAACAGCGCGAAGAGGCTCTTGCCAGCCTGCGCAACCAGGGCGAGTCGATCGATGCGGTCGCATGGTACGTCGTCGGCAGAGACATCGGCGGCGAGTTCGAGTACGGCGCCGTCTTCGTCCTCGAGGACCTCGACGGCTACTGGGAGTACCTGATGGCGCCCTCACACGCCCACACCGACCGGATCGGTCTGCCGCTGCTGGAGTCCTTCGTCTCCTACGACACCACCGACAGCGACGACCCCGACATCGCCCAGAAGATTGCCGACCTGCACGCGCGACGCTACGCCGGCGACCCGGCCCTCACCAAGCTGGTAGCCGACCTCCCCTCCTACACCGGCAGCAGCGCGCCGACCCCCACTAACCCTGCCAGCGCACACGAGCCCGCCGCGGGACCGAACCCCGTCCGCAACTCTGGCTGACAGAATGCACGGCGGTAATTCCTCCCAACCCACGGGCCGAGTAGCCGCCCGGAGAAGCCCCTCGAATCGCGCTCCAACCTCCCGGCAGACCTGAGGGAACAGGGCGTGAGACGGGCACGTCCGGGCACTTGACCGCCGCTGGCCGGGAAGGGCTGCGACACTTGGTCGGCCTCAGGTTCCGTCCAGCGGAGCACGGCCGCTGGACTGCCAGCCCTGTAGTCAGCGGGTGGCGCCACCTGATCCGCCTGCGGCGTGGGTGCCGCGACATGGCCGCCAAGCATTGCACCGCGAATCAGCTCGTCCTACGGATATGTGCAGCGGCACCCTGTGCATCCCCGGTGGCCGGACGCAGCACGGGCGGGCAGGCTGCCGATGTGTGCTGCTGGGGGCACGAGGGCTGATCCGGCTGCTTTGCCGAATATGCAGCCATCCTCGCGGGACTGATCGTTCTGGTTTCGGCGTCCTCGTCGCGCCTACCGCGCTCAGGCGGGTGGACAGGCCCGGTGGGACTGCCGGGTCGTGCTGCCACCTGGCAGTCGGCCACCGTGACGGCCGCTGCCTCAGGAGTCCAGTCTGCGGTAGATCAAGTGCGTGGCGGTGGCCAGCACGCTCTGTGCGGGGCTTCGAAGAAGAGGTCCTGCCGAGGCCACTGCCATGGAGGTGGTGCGAGGCCGCGGCCGGCCAAGAGCGAGAAGTCGACGCCCGGAATGGTCTTGAGCCGCCCTGAGCAGCGACTGATGGGTGGGGGCGCCGGGGACGCCGGCGAGCCGTTTGGCCGCGAATTCCTTGCGCGGGACGGGCATGACGTCTACGCCGAGGAGATCGAGTTGTTCCAGGACGGTCTTCAGGGGTAGCCCGGCGTGGTCCATCAGGAGCAACTGGCGCTGGTAGTCCCCGACGTATTCGCGAAGCTGAGGGTCTTTGTCGATCCCACCTCTTCGGCCTTCACGGCGATCTGCACGGTGTCATGGATGCGTTCCCATTCGGTGCGCTGGCCCTCTGTACGCTTCCGGCCGCCTCGGGCAGCCTCCACAAGCGCCGGAGCGGGCCCTCAGATGGCCGTATACGCCGCTACCCCCGGCGCGTGCGGCGAGGCCGGAATGTCCGGGGGGCGGGCGGACCTTCCCCAGAGCCACCTGCGCAGACACGCACCCGCCCCTCCATCCATCGGTACACACATCCGATACACACATCGGACGGGTCCGCACCTTTTACGGGGTACGTGAAAGGTGCAGACGTCCCGCGCCGAGCCGACGGGCCGTGCGCGTGCCGCGGCAGGTCCCGCCGACTTGAGAGCCACAGGCGGGTGATGGAGCAGGACGTCGTTACCGGTCAGCACCTGCGGGCGGGTCGGCGTAGACACCTTCCAGCATCCCGGTGGCCTGCCCCACCTCGATCAGGTAGCCGTCCGGGTCCCGCATGTAGCAACGCACCTCCGCCTTACGATCGATCGGCTCGGTCAGGAACCGCGCTCCCTTCGCGCTCGCGTCCGCATAGAAGGCGGCGATGTCGGCCACCCGGACGTTGAGGAAGCTGGACACCCTCGCCGGGTCGCCCGGCGGCTCCAGCGAGATGCCGGGCTTGTCGGGGGTGGGGCCGCCCCCGGGGTTCATGATGATCCAGCTGTTGGCGATCTTCACGATGGCCGGGTTCTCCTCCAGCACGATGTCACCGCCGAGGACGTCGGCGTAGAAGCGCCGGGAGACCGCCACGTCGCGGACGGTCAGGAAGTGAGTGAGGACCAGCCCCTGAACCGGGGCCGGGAGGTCTTTGTGCGTCATCGTCCATACCTCCTGAACGGAGTGTGGGGATCGGACGGACATGAGCCGAGTGCCCGCCTCCGGCCGCGCCCAGGCATCCCCGCACCCTGATCGCTTCGCCCTGGTGGGCGTGGCGGAGGCGGCAAACCCCCTGTGCCGACCTACGGTGCTGGTCGCGGCGCTCTCGAACTGCCCACCACGCACCCAAGGGGAACCGATCATGGCAGGACCCGGAACGGAAGCAGGCGCGAGGTCCACCGACGGGAACGGGCCCCGTTTCGACGGGCTGCGGGCACTGTTCATCAACGCCACCCTCAAACGGTCACCTGAGGTCAGCAACACCGGCGGCCTCATCGACCGCAGCGTGGGGATCATGCGGCACCACGGAGCGCAGGCCGACATCGTCCGGGCCGCCGACCACGACATTGCCACCGGCGTCTGGCCGGACATGACCGAGCACGGCGCCGCACGGGACGAGTGGCCCCAGCTCTACCGTCGCGTGATGGACGCGGACATCCTGGTCCTGTGCGGCCCCGTCTGGCTCGGTGACAACAGCTCCGTCATGAAGCAGGTCATCGAGCGCCTGTACGCCTGTTCCAGCATGCTCAACGACGCAGGTCAGTATGCCTACTACGGCCGGGTCGCCGGCTGCCTGATCACCGGCAACGAAGACGGCGCCAAGCACTGTGCCATGAACGTCCTCTACAGCCTGCAGCACCTGGGCTACACCATCCCGCCGCAGGCCGACGCGGCCTGGGTCGGAGAGGCCGGTCCTGGACCGTCCTATCTGGACGTCGGCTCCGGCGGGCCGGACAATGAATTCACCAACCGCAACACCACATTCATGACATACAACCTGCTCCACCTGGCGGCGATGCTGCGCGCAGCCGGAGGCATCCCGCCCTATGGCAACCAGCGCACCGCATGGGACGCCGGCTGCCGCCCCGACTCCAGCAACCCGGAACACCGATAGCCGAAGCGGAGGTGGACGCCGTGAGTCTCCAGCACTCACCCACCGCATCCGAGTCCCCGCACCGCGCAGCGTGGCTCTCACTACGGGTGGCCGACTGGACCAAAACCCGTGACACCCTGCACATGTGGACACAGATCGTAGGCAAGCTGCGGCTGGCCCACGCCCCAATGGTCAACCACTGGTGGCAGGTGACCCTCTACGTCACCCCGAGGGGCCTGACGACCAGCTCAGTGCCCTACGGCGACGGCGCCTTCGATGCGGAGTTCGACTTCGTGGAGCACCGGCTCGTCATCCGCAGCAGCAACGGCGCGAGCCGCGAAGTTGCTCTGAAGCCCAAGTCGGTCGCGGCCTTCTACACCGAGACCATGCAAGCCCTGAACGCGCTGGGCATCGAAGCTGCCTTCCAGCGGCGGCCCAACGAGGTGGAACC
This sequence comes from Streptomyces sp. NPDC056128, assembly GCF_042263835.1. Lineage (NCBI taxonomy): Bacteria > Bacillati > Actinomycetota > Actinomycetes > Kitasatosporales > Streptomycetaceae > Streptomyces > Streptomyces sp. NPDC056128. The sequence goes on from NZ_JBHJVQ010000021.1 coordinate 19,115, forward strand.
CTCCATCCCGTTCGCCGAGGACGAGCAGCACTGCTCCTACGACGCGACGGCAGCACACCTCTTCTGGCGCCAACTGCTACAGGCCAACCGCGTCCTGGGCCGCTTCCGCGCGGAGTTCGTGGGCAAGGTCAGCCCCGTTCACTTCTTCTGGGGCGCCATGGACCTGGCATGCACCCGCTTCTCCGGCCGCTCGGCTCCCTCTCATCCGGGCGGCGCCCCGAACTGCGGCGACTGGGTGATGGTGGAGGGCTACTCACGCGAACTCTCCAGCTGCGGATTCTGGCCCGGCGGCGGCGACGAGGGCGCCTTCTACGCCTACGCATACCCCGAGCCGGACGGTTTCGCCGCACACCCGGTGCGCCCCGACGGCGCCTACTACAGCACCGAGAACGGACAGTTCCTGCTGCCGTACGAGACCGTGCGCACCGCGCGCGATCCCGATCACGCACTGACGGAGTTCTTGCACAGCACCTACGAGGCTGCTGCCGAGCACGGCAACTGGGACCGCGCCACACTGGAGAGTGATCCCCGCCGCTGGGACCGAACTGCACTACGAGCAGAGCCGGGCTCAGGAACCAGCCGGGTGCCAGGCTGAGAGCAGGCTGAGTCCGATTGGCAAGGACGGTCCGCTCGGCGCGAACAGGCCAGTTGGCGCAGGGCCGGTGACTCGAATGAAGTCGACCGTGCCTTCGGAGAACACCGCGCTGGTGAGGGTCTCCTCCGTCGAAGGTGACGGCAGTGAAGTCGAAGTCGTGGCCATGCCAGGAGTGCGGGTGCTTGGCCGGTAGGCGGAGGTGCTTGCCGATGAGACGGATGACGGTATGCCGAACTTCCCGCAGGGCCAGGTGGTTGTGCCAGGCCTCGGTGTCACCAGCCGGGAGATCAATCTCGGTGCTGTGGGGCAGGCGGAGATACGCGCACAGCACGTCGATGCAGGCTTGGCGAAGATCGCGGGTGGGGCGTCGTCGGCGAGGCCAGCCAGGCCGTGTACGCCACCCAGACGGACCGCGGCTGAATCCTCGCCGAGCTGGGAGATGGCAGTGGTGAAGCGCTCGGTATGCAGTCGGGTGGACTCGCGCAGGGTGCCGTCCTCGTCGACGCGCTGGCGCCGATTCTCCGTAGTCTGCTCGGCGTGCGACGGCTGTGCGGATGAAGGTCGCCACGTCGTCTCCGGATCGGCAGCGCGAGGACGTGCTGACCGTCGCCGAGTCTGTCGGGGGGACATCAACGGTGGGCCGACGGCCTACGTTGCTCACGGAGCTAGCGCTGTGCGGTCGGTGCCAGGACCGTCTCTACTCGCGAAGGACTGCCGGCCTGCGCCTTTGATAACGCGGTGGCGCCGGGCCCGATGTGGACGCCGCTGATCCCGGCGACCCTGCCGGGCACGCAGACGTTCGGCAAGCAGGCCCCCATCGAACGCCCGCGCAGCCCGCCGAGATGGCCCGACGTATGTCTTCCTTGCCTCGCAGCACGCGTCGTACATCACAACCGAGATCGTCAACGCGACAGGCGGGACGCTGTTGCCGTACACCGAGTCCCACTCGATGCGCGCATGTCTCCGTTGTGCCCGGTTGGCGGTCCCAGCCAGCTCCTGGTCCTCGGCGAAACGCCGCAGTCAGCTTGACCTCAAGTTAAGTTGACGTTGCACGGTGGGTGTACTACTGCAGATCTACCGGGAGGAACGGCTATGCGCGCCGTTGTACTGCACGAGTTCGGACCCGCTGAGAACCTCCGCTATGAGAGCGTGCCCGATCCCGTGCCGGGCCCGGGTGAGGTTCTCCTGCTTGTGAAGGCCGCGGGGGTCCATCAGATCGAGACGGCTATGCGGGAAGGGCTGGAGATCGGTCCGCCGCTCCCCGGCCTTCCGGCGATTTTCGGGGGAGAGGTGGCCGGCGTCGTCAAGGCGGTCGGGTCGGCGGTGGACGAGTCCTGGATCGGCGCCGACGTGGTGACCGCGCACGGCAGGCCCGGGGGCTACGCCGAGCTCGCCGTCGCCGACGTGTCGTCCCTACACCGGATTCCCGCCGGACTGGGGCACGAGGCCGCGGTCACGATGGTCGTCACAGGCGCAACGACCATAGGCCTGCTCGACATCGCAGAACTCACCTCCGGCGACGTGGTCCTGGTCACCTCCGCGGCCGGTGGCATCGGCCGTCTGGTCGTCCAGTTCGCCGGCCGTCTCGGCGCCACGGTCATCGGAGCGGCCGGGGGAGCGGCCAAGATCGCGGCCGTGCGCGAGCTGGGAGCGGACATCGCTGTCGACTACAACCTGCCGGACTGGGCGGGTACCGTCCGCGATGCCTTGGGTGGGCGCGGCGTCACGGTCGTTGTGGACGGTGTCGAGGGCGACAAGGGACGGGCCGCCTTCGGGCTGCTGGCCGAAGGGGGCCGGTACATCACCATCGGAGCTGCCTCGCGGGAGGAGTTCCGTCCCGATGAGGCTGAGTTGAAGGAGCGCGGCGTGCACTTCACCGACGCACTGGCCCTGTTGCTGGAGGGCCAGGACGCGGCGGCCGACGAGGCCCGCGCGCTGGCGGCGGCCGCCGAGGCAAGCCTGGTGCCCGCCTTCCAGACCTTCCCCCTGTCGCAGGCGGCTGCGGCGCACGCCGCTCTGGAGGCGAGGGCAACAACAGGCAAGGTCGTCCTGGTCCCTGACGTACAGGAATGAGATACGGCCGGCGTTGGTCCAGGACCTACGGCCCCCTGCAGATTCCCACCCGCTGCGCACTGCCACGGGGGCAGCCCCTCACTAGCAGACAAAGACAGGCCCTGGACTCGTTCCGGGGGGCCCTGTCGCAGCCCTGTTGCACGTACCCCCGCACAGCGCGGCCTGCCGCGACCCGAAGTTTCCCCGCAGACTGGGCCGCACATGCACGGCGAGTGATCGAGGAACAGGCGGGAGGAGGCGGCATGGCGCGCGACCGTAAGCAGTTGCTCGTGCTGGTCCTGGCCGTCCTTCTGGTGGCGTTGCCGTTCATCGGTGCGCTCACTCCCGGGCCCGCAGTTGCGTCGCCATCCGCCTCGGCGTCGTCCACCGTGCTGCTCGCCGAAGACGGTGCCGACGCGGTCGCGAACTGCGGCGAGGCTGAGAGGGGCGTCGCCCCGGACGCTTGGCCGACGGGCCGTGACCGTCTTCGCCCCGTCGCGGCACCGGACAAGACGGCATGTGCGGGCAGCATCCGAGGGAACACGCACACCGCGCTGTCGGCAGTCGACCTTCCTGCGCCGTACCTCATACCGAGAGCGGCATCAGCCGCCCCATCGGCGTCACTTCAAGTGTTCCGCTGCTGAGCACCGCCACGGCTGTGGTGGTCGGTACGCCGTCCATCCTCTGAAACACCGGCTTTCCACGGTGCTTGTGCCCGTGGCTCGGCCCGACGCGCCTGCTGTGCGAGGTCGGCCCGCACAGCCTTCTCGGCCTTGAAGCTCGGGACCGGTGGCGTAGCCCCGCTCCGCATCACGTTGCTGATCCGCGCCGTCCAGCCGGTATCCGCCCGTGGCGGCCACCGCAGGGAATGGCCGGCGTGGTTACGAACCTCTGCACCCTCCACGCATTCCGCCTCACGAAACCCGGGAAGAACCTCGATGACACAGATTTCGCAGCCGGCCCATGGTGAAGACCCCACCGGCGCGATCAGCCGTCGCAACCACAGGTCAGCGGTGCCGAAGTGGGACGGCGCGTGAAGCCGAAACACAAGCTGATCGTCCTGATCGTCGTGGCCGTGCTGGCCATGGCGGTTCTCTTCTACGTGAACCTGCAGCACGTCCGGGACACGGGTCCCCGCCGAGCCGTCGCGTCCGGCGAGGTCCAAGCGGTGGGAGGCGGTCCGTTCCCATCGGGTCGGTACGGTGTACCGAGGTGGAGTTACAGCGATGCTGCGTAAGGTCTTGTTCTGGAGCGTCGCGGTCGTCTTTCCGCTGCCGCTGGTGTTCACCTACGACTCCGTGGCCACGGAACCGGAACAGCTGCGGTTCTACATTTTCCTCGGTCTGGTCGCCTACAGCTGGTGGCTGCTGGCCATTGCGCTCAGCGTGCGGCCGCCGTGGCTGGACCGTCTGGTCGGGCTGCCGTCCATTTACGGGCTGCACGGGATGCTCGGCGTTCTGGCGATCTACGCCGCGTATCTCCACAGCGGGAACTCGTATGCGCCGAGCCGGTTGGCGCGGGATCTTGGGGACTGGAGTTTCTACGGGGCGCTGACCGTGCTCTGTTACTCGGTGTTCTTCATGAGTGGGTGGCTGACCGACCGGTCGAAGCTGCTGCTGTCGGTGAAGCGGATTCTGGAGACGGTCTTCCGGCATCAGCTCTCCGTGTGGATCCATCGCCTCAACCTGCTGATCGTGGTCATGATCTGCGTGCACACCCACCTTCTTCTCCGGGTGAACCAGCACCTGTGGTTCATGGCGCTCTTCGACCTGTACACCGTGGCGGTCCTGGGCCTGTACGTCTGGAAGAAGTGGATCGCGCCGGACACCTGTCTGACGGGCACCGTCACGGGCAATGAGGCGCGTGGCGATTCCACGCGCAAGGTGTCCGTGGCCCTGGCCGGCACGGCGGCCAGGCTGCAGCCGGGCGATTCCCTGTTCCTCCGCTTCGAGGGGACCACGGAGGTGAGCCGGGAGTGGCACCCCTTCTCCGTGACCAACGACAACCAGGAGAACGTGACCTTCACGATCAGCCAGCACGGCGACTTCACCCGACGCCTCGGACGGGTCGAGCCGGGAACCCTGGTGCGTCTGGAAGGGCCCTTCGGCCGGTTCGAGTCGATCGTCCAGACCCGGGATCCGGGTGCTCCGCTCGTCCTGCTGGGCATGGGCGCGGGCGTCGCGCCGCTGCTCAGCCTCACGGCGGCGCATCACACCACGCGCGACATCCACCTGCTGTGGGCGGTGCGCAAGCCGCAGGACGCGTACTACCTGGACGAGCTTGAGAAGTACCAGGCGGCTTCCGGCGGCCGATTGCAAGTCACCGCGAAGGTCGGGCGTTTCCGGCGTGAGGATCTGACCGGCGTCCTTGGCGCCGAGGAGGTCGCGAAGGGGCAGTTCTTCATCGTGGGCCCGAATCCCGCCGTGATCGCGAGCCGGCGTCTCCTGCGGCGTATCGGCGTCGGCACGCGCCGCATCCACGACGAGCGCCTGACCATGTAGCCGCCATTGTTCCGCCGGTGTTCCCTCCGGCCTCCGGCATACCCGTCGCTCAACCCCTGACGATCGCCCGGGACGTCCCTTTGTGCTGCCCCGGGAAAATACATCCACACGACACGGAGTACCTGACATGACGAACACGACACGCACGCGCCGCAGTTTCCTCGGACTCGGTGCCGCCCTCCTCGCCGGGGCAGGTGCTGCGGGCTGCTCGACTCTGGGCATCGGTGATTCCTCGACCGCTTCGGGGCCGGCCAAGGCACCGAAGCCGATCGACAAGTCCCGCACCCTCGTCACGTATTTCTCGATGCCCGAGACGGACGACCCGGACGGCATGTCGGAGGACGAGGCGAACAGTACGCACGTGGTCGACGGCAAGGTTCTCGGGAATACGCAGTACGTCGCACAACTCATCGCGCAGCGCACCGGATCGGAGCTGTTCCGTATCGAGACCGCGAAGCCCCTTCCCCGCAATCACGATGAGCTCGAAGACATCGCTCTCGCTTGGCAGGAGGCCGAAGAGCGGCCGAAGTTGAAGTCAAGGATCGACAACTTGCAGGGCTATGACACCGTGTTCGTCGGATACCCGATCTGGTGGTACGAGATGCCGATGCCGATCCACACGTTCCTGGAAGAGAACGACTTCACGGGCAAGACCGTCATCCTGTTCACCACGCACGGAGGGAACGGGCTGTCGGGAACCGTGGAGACCGTCACCGAGAAGCTCCCCGAGGCCACGGTGATCAGCAACGGATTCACGGTCTCGCGTGACGACATGGATGACGCCCCGGGTGAGGTCCGCGAGTGGCTGGAGAGCATCAGCTGAGGCGTCTCCCGCAGCCGGATGCGGAGGCCGGGAACGAAGGGGGCCCTGTCACACCCCTGCTGACGGCTCCCCGGCGGCACTCGGCCTGCCTGCCGCGGGCGTGAAGCGCGAAGGTGGATGGCGTCATCATCCCCGACCGCTCGCCGAGCAGGAGCATCACCTCGTGCCCACCACCGCCATCACGCCGCTCGGCGCGGGCCAGAACACAGCGCCGCGTCGTCGCCCCGGCGCCGCGGCCCTCGGAGCCGCGCTGCTCGGGTTCTTCGTCATCACCCTGGACGCGCTCGTCGTCAACGTCGCTCTGCCCTCGATCCGGGACAGCCTGGGCGGCGGCATCACCGGACTGCAGTGGGTCGTGGACGGCTACACGCTGATGTTCGCCGCGCTGCTCCTCTCGGCCGGATCCTTGACCGACCGGCTCGGCGCGAGGCGCACCTTCGGCGTCGGGATGGCGGTGTTCGCCGTCGCGTCCGCCGCCTGTGCTCTCGCACCGAACCTGGGCCTGCTCATCGGCGCCCGCCTCGTACAGGGCGCCGGGGCCGCGGTGATCGTGCCGTCCTCCCTCGCCCTGATCCGCGAGGCGTTCCCCGACGCGGGACGCCGGCCAAGGCGATCTCGCTCTGGGCGCTCGGCGGTTCCGCCGGCTCGGCCGCGGGCCCGGTCGCCGGCGGGTTCCTCAGCCAGATCGACTGGCGGCTGATCTTCTTCATCAACCTGCCCGTCGGCGTGATCGCCCTCCTCCTGCTCGCCCACACCCGACCCTCTCAGTGGCGCAAGCAGGCCGGGTTCGACTGGACCGGGCAGCTGTCCGCCGTCATCGCCATGGGCTCGGTGACCTTCGCCGCGATCGAGACCGGCGCGGCCGGCTTCACCGCCCCCCACGTGCTGTTCTCCTACGTGCTCGCGGTGCTCGCGGCCGTGGTGTTCGTTCTGGCGCAGGCCCGCGGCAAACACCCCATGGTGCCGCTGGCCCTGCTGCGCTCGCGCACCATGGCGCTGGCGTCCGGGATCGGCTTCACGCTGAACGTCGGCTTCTACGGGATGATTTTCCTGCTCAGTCTGTACCTCCAGCAGGCGAAGGGCATGACGGCCCTGGCCACCGGCCTCGCGTTCGTACCGATGACGGTGTTCACCGCGTTCGTCAGCCCGACCGCCGCCTGGTTCGCCGCCCGCTTCGGCCCTCGGATGCCCGTCATCACCGGACAGGCGGCGATGGTCGTGGGCCTCGTCCTGCTCGCCCTCGTCCCGTCGTCGGCCCCCACGGGGCTGATGGTCGTGCTGATGATGCCGGTCGGAGCCGGTGGCTCACTGGCCGTACCCGCGCTGACCTCACTGCTGCTCGACCAGGTCCCCGCCGAACGGGCCGGCACCGCCAGCGGCGTGCTCAACACATCGCGGCAGGTCGGCGGCGCTCTCGCCGTCGCCGTCTTCGGCGCTCTGGTCGCCGACCGCGCGCAGTTCACCGAAGGACTGCACATCAGCCTCGCCATCGCCGCACTCGCGGTGCTGATCACCACCGCGGCGAGCTTCCTGCTCAGGCCCTCTGCCCCGCACACCGCCGCGCTCGACGTGGGCACCGTCGGCACCCGTGCCTGAGTGAACTGTGGGCCACATCCGGCCCGCTTCCCGTTCTCCTTCCCACCCCATGAATTTCAGGAGCACACATGCGCGCAGCAGTCATGTACGGAGCCGGCGACGTCCGCATCGACGACCGGCCCGACCCTAAGATCCACCAGCCCACCGACGCTGTCGTACGCACCGTCCTGTCCTGTGTCTGCGGAAGCGACCTGTGGCCGTACGCGTCCATGCCCGCCTCCGACACCGGCCGCCCTATGGGCCACGAGTTTCTCGGCGTGGTCGAGGAGACCGGCTCCGACGTCTCCCACCTCAAGCCAGGCGAACTGGTGGTCACGCCGTTCACCTATTGCGACAACACCTGCGACTACTGCCGGATGGGCCTGCACTCCTCGTGCCGCAACGGCGGGCGGTACGGCATGGACGGAGTGGACGGCGGACAGGGCGAGGCCGTACGCGTCCCGCAGGCCGACGGCACCCTTGTGAAGCTGCCCGTGGCCGCCGACTCCGAGCTGCTGACCTCGCTGCTGGCACTGTCCGACGTCATGGGCACCGGGCACCACGGCGCCGTCACCGCAGGAGTCCGTCGCGGCGACCGCGTCCTGGTCATCGGTGACGGTGCGGTCGGCCTCTGTGCCGTGATCGCCGCGAAGCGGCTGGGCGCCGAGCAGATCGTGCTCATGGGCCGGCACACCGACCGTACCGACCTGGGCAGGGAGTTCGGGGCTACCGACGTCGTCGCCGAACGCGGGGACGAAGGCGCCGCCCGCGTCCGCGACCTGACTGCGGGAGACGGCGTCGACCGCGTCATCGAGGCGGTCGGCGCCCGCCAGACCCTCGACACCGCCTTCGGGGCGGTATGCGACGGCGGCACGATCAGCCGCCTCGGCATGCCCCAGTACGAGGAAGGCCCGGTGGGCGGCAGCATGATCATGCGGAACATCACCCTGACCGGCGGCGTCTCCCCGGCCCGCGCCTACATCGAGGAACTGCTGCCCGACGTCCTGTCCGGCGCCATCGAGCCCGGCCGCGTCTTCGATCACACCGTCACCCTCGACGACGTGCCCGGCTCCTACCGGGACATGGCGGACCGCCGGGTCCTCAAGGCCCTCATCCGATTCTGAGGACGGCACCGGGCCCTGTCACCGCGCGCGAGGTGACCTTGCTGGGTCTCAGCTAGCGGGAAGCCTCGGCCTTGATCTTGGCCAGGGCGTCGTTGAAACCGTCCGGGGTCGCGTGCGGAGCGACCTCGACCTACGTGATGACGCCTTGGTCCAGGGCACGCCGATCGGGGGTGTGACAGGGCCCCCTTCTTGCCTGGTAGGCGGGTCACGTGCGTGCAAACGTGCAGCTAGGAGCCCATCAGCCGACCCTCGCCCGGTTCACCGGCGCAGCTGTGCCGGGCCTTGGACGCACAACGGGTGAGGGCCTGCGGCAACCCAGGCGGGAGGAGGAACGATGAGCCCGGCAGAGACCACCAGCAGGTTCGACTTCGACGCGATCGGCACACAGTGGCAGATCGAGACCGGGGCACCGCTGGACCAGGAACTGCGGCAGCACATCCTCGACCGGACCGAACGGTTCGACGCCACCTACTCCCGCTTCCGGCCCGACTCCCTCGTGTCCCGGATCGCTTCGGCACCCGCAGGCGGCCGGTTCGCGTTCCCGGACGACTCGCTCGCCCTGTTCGACTTCTACGACCGTCTGTACGACGCCACCGACGGCGCGATGGACCCGCTGGTGGGCAGGGATCTGGAGCTGCTCGGCTACGACGCCGCGTACACGCTGCGTCCCGCGCCCGGGCCAGTGCGCGCCGAGCACGCCCGCGATCGGCCGGACTGGGCGGCCGACGTCGAGCGGGACGGGCCGTGTGTCCTCACCCGGCGCCCCGTGGTGATCGACGTGGGAGCGGTCGGCAAGGGCTACTTGGTCGATCTCGTGTCGGCCGTGCTCGACGAGGCCGGTCACACCGGCTTCGTGGTCGACGCGAGCGGCGACCTGCTCCACCGGGGTCCGCGCGCCACCCGGGTCGGGTTGGAGAACCCTTTCGATGCGCGTCAGGTGATCGGCGTGGCCGAGGTCCGCGATGGGGCCCTGTGCGCGTCCGGCGTCAACCGCCGTTCCTGGGGCGACGGACTGCACCATGTGCTGGACGCGCGCACCGCCGTGCCCGTCGAGCGGGTGGTCGCCACCTGGGTCGTGGCCGAGCAGGCGGCACTCGCCGACGGCCTGGCGACCGCGCTCTTCTTCACCGGGGCGGACCGGCTCGCACGGTCCTTCGACTTCACCTGCGTACGGGTGCGGTCCGACGGACGCGCCGAGATCTCACCGGACTTCCCGGGCGAGCTCTTCGGCCGACGAACAGCTCCTTAGACACGTCACGGAAGAAATGGGAAGCACACGCGACATGCCAGCCCTCAGAAGGACGTTCACGACCGCGTTGGTGGGTCTCTCCGCAACCGCAGCCATCGCCGGCTGCTCGTCCTCCGACACCGACAGCCCCGACGCACGTCAAACCAGTGCGAGTTCACCGCGCACTACGAACCCATCCGAAGCCTCACAGCCCGCGAGTTCTGCCCCTTCTGGCGATTCCAGCCCCTCCAGCTCCGCATCGCGCAGTGCCCCGTACTCGGACGGCGAGTACATCGTCGACGGCGAGTACGGCACTCGCGATTCGAGCATCGGCGTCCAGCTCACCCTTGCGGACGGTGAGATCACCGCTGTTGAGGTCACCCCGCACGCCACGGATGACACCTCCCGCGAGTTGCAGACCCGGTTCGCCGAGGCGGTGCCGCAGCTGGTGATCGGCCGGGACATCGACGACGTGCGCCTGGACCGCGTGGCGGGCAACAGCAATACGCCCCAGGGGTTCAACGACGCGCTCGAAGAGATCAAGGACCTGGCCGGGCGGTGACGACCGTACGCTCATGGAGGGCGCGCAGCACATCGAGACCTAATGACGAGCCGTTGCTGGTCTGGGTCGTTGTAGTCGAACCAGCTTGGGCGGACGAACGCGATCGCGGTCATCAGCGCGATGCGCGCCGGGGCGTCCAGCGGCGGCCCCTCCCGTACGTCCTGCGGAGGAGCGCCGCGCCGTCGTCGGCAGAACCTACCGGCCCTCGTACTCCTCGTCCGTGACCAGCCGGCCCCATTCGGTCGCGTCGCCGCCGTCGCCGTTCGTTTCGACCATCGCCAGGTGGATCATGTAGTGCTCGCGGGCCGCGCCGTGCCAGTGCCACTCGCCGGGCGGGGTGTGGAGCAGCGGAATGTCGAACTTGGCGTCGTGGATGAGGACACAGATGGCGGTGCGGGCGTCGACGGATGCCATGTCCAGGTAGCGGTGCGGCCAGTCCGCTACGACCTCGTCGGCGTGCGGGAAGCGGGCCGCCGTGGCGAAGCCCGGGCGGGCATCGCAGACCGTGACGCGGTAGCCGAGAAATGCCCCGGCCTGGCTCAGCGCGGCGGCGAAGTCGACAGCGCCGAAGATCAGCATGCGGGGACGCGGCGCGTTCACGTGAATGAGGAGCGAGAGGTGTTCAGGACACGTGGCGGAGTCTCCGCCGATGTCGACGAGCCCGGTGCGGCCCGCCGCGAGGTGCGCGCATCGGCGAAGGCGTCGTCGTCGGAGTAGCCGAATCGGGTACGGACCGGGCCGCTTCCTTCGTCGAGGACCTGACGGCACAGCGCGTACGCGGCCCCCTCCACGCAGCCGCCGGACACGCTTCCGGCCGCGTGGCCGTCGGCGTTCACCGCGAGGGAGGTGCCGACGGGCAGGGGCGTGCTGCCGGTGACCTGGACGACGGTCGCGAGGGCGAAGGGGTGGGATTCGAGACACCAGGTGTGCAGGGTGTCCGCGATGTTCAGCATGGCGGCTCTCCAGGCGGGTAGGGCAGGGGCCGACCGGGCAGTCGGGCTCAGATGCCGAGCAACGACTCCGCGGTGATCGGGAGTTCCCGCACCCGTCGGCCGGTCGCGTGGTGGACGGCATTGGCGATGGCAGGGGCCACGCCCACGAGGACCACTTCACCCAGGCCCTTCACACCGAGCGGGTCCACCTCGTTGTCCCGCCCATCGACGTAGATCGCCTTGAGGTCGGGCACATCCGCGTTCACGGGCACCAGATAGTCGGCCAGGTTGGCGTTGACGATGCGGCCGTCGCGGTGATCGGTCACCGTGTGCTCCAGGAGAGCCGCGCCGATGCCGCCGACCATCGCGCCGAGCGCCTGGCTGTCGGCCAGTTTGGGGCTGATGATGCGGCCTGCGTCGAACACGCCGAGCATCCGGCGGACCCGCACCAGGCCGAGGCGCGCGTCGACGGCGACTTCGGCGAACACGGCCCCGTAGGCGTACATGGACGCGCGCGCCTCGCCCGAGGGCGGCGTGTATGCGCCGGTGGATTCCAGGTGGGTGCGGCGGTTGCGGACCAACAGCCGGCGGTACGTTTCGCCGCGCGCGGGATCGGCTGCCACGTGCAGGCGTCCTCCCCGCACGACGACGTCGTCGGCGTCCGCCCGGTACAGCGGCGATTCCCGGTCCTCGACGGCCAGCCCGATCGCCTGCCGGCGCAGCTTGTCGCAGCCGTCCTGGACGGTGGAGCCGACACTCGCCATGGTCAGCGACCCGCCGTGGATCGGGGCCGGAGGCATGTCGGTGTCGCCGAGGCGGAAGTCGACGTTGCGGACGTTGAGGCCGAGGGCGTCGGCGGCGACCTGTGTCATCGAGGTGTAGGTGCCGGGGCCCATGTCGCTGGTCGCGGTCTCGACGCGGGCGGTGCCGTCGGCGTTCAGGCGCACATGGGCCTGGGCGGGCTGGCGCAGTGTGTCGTAGAGGGCGTTGGCCATGCCGGTGCCGATGAGCCAGTCGCCGTCGCGGGTGGCGCGCGGCTTGGGGTTGCGGCGGTCCCAGCCGAACTCGCGGGCACCGATGCGATAGCACTCGCGCAGGCGGCGGGTGGAGAACGGCTTGTCGTTGGACTGGTCGCTGTCCGGTTCGTTGCGCTCCCGCAACTCGACCGGGTCCATGCCGAGTTCGTTGGCCAGCTCGTCCATGGCGCTCTCGATCGCGAAGGCGGCGGTGGCGTAGCCGGGGCCGCGCATCGGGGTCGGGGTGTTCACGTCCAGCGGTACCGTGCTCGCCCTCTGGCTGACGTGAGGGGTGGTGTAGAGCATCTGCCCGGGGGAGACGACCCCGCGGTCGACGAACGTCTCGTAGCGGGAGGTCTCGGAGCGTAGGACGTGGGTCATCGCGCGCAGCCGCCCGCCGCGGTCGCTGCCGAGCCGCACCGCGTACTCGTAGGCGGGCCGGTACCCGACCGCGGAGTAGAGCTGTGCGCGTGTCAGGACGAGTTTGACCGGCCGGCGCACTTCACGGGCGGCGAGGGCGGCGATGGTGATGTGCGGCCAGGCCCGTGCGGCGTTGCCGAACGCGCCGCCGACGAACGGCGAGAGCACTCGGATGGACTCCGGGGGAATGCCGAAGTCGGCGGCGAGCTGGGCCCGGGGGCTCTGCACCCACTGGGTCTTGTCCCAGAGCGTGAGCGTGCCGCCCTTCCACCGGGCGACGGTGGCGTGGAGCTCCATCGCGTTGTGGTGGTTGCGGGCCATCCGGTACGTCATGTCCAGTCGCACCGGGGCCGATTGCAGGGCCTGGTCCGCGTCGCCGCGCGCGTAAGTGCGGGGGTTGTCCGCCGCCGGGGCGTCGGCGAGGTCGGTTGCGGGCCGTTCGCTGTCGTAGCCGACCTTCACCAGGCTCGCCGCATGCTGCGCCGCTTCCAGGGAAGTGGCCACGACGACGGCGACGGGCTGCCCACGGAAGTGCACTTGGTCGTCCTGGAAGACGCGAAGCCGTTCACCGGGAAGGTTGAGCGAGCCGGGGTTGGCGTTGTACGGGAGCCTGGGGGCGTTGTGGTGGTGGATCACCGTCAGGACGCCGTCCTGGGCCAGGGCGACGCGGGTGTCGATGGAGGTGATCCGGCCGCGCCCGACGCTGCTGTCGACCACGACGGCGTGCACCATGCCCCTGACGTGCTGATCGGCGGCGTACATCGCCCGGCCGGTCACCTTCAGGCGCCCGTCGACCCGGGAGAGCGGTGCGCCGACAGCGGCCTGCGGCTGGGGGCTCATGAGCTCTCTCCTACGATGCGCAGTTGGCGTTCGACGGTCCGCTCCAGCAGGTCGACCTTGAAGCGGTTGTGCTTGAGCGTGCGAGCGCCCTCACCGGCGACGGAGGCGGCCTTGGCCCAGAGGCGGTCCGAGGGGCGCTGACCGACCAGAGCACGCTCGACGGCGGACAGCTTCCACGGCACGGTGCCCACGCCGCCCGCAGCCACCTTGGCCTGGCGGATCACGCCGCGTCGTACGTGCAGGGCGACGGCGGCCGAGGTCAGAGCGAACTCGTAGGACTGCCGGTCGCGCACCTTGAGATATCCCGACCGCAGCGGACGCGGCAGCGCCGGAATCTCCATAGCGGTGATCAGCTCGCCCTGCCGCAGCGTCTGTTCGCGGTGCGGGGTTCTGCCGGGGCGGAGCAGGAAGTCGGAGAACGCCAGGGTACGTCCCCCCTCGGGGCCGAGCAGGTGGATCTGCGCGTCCAGGGCGGCGAAGGCGACGGCGACATCGGAGGGGTGCGTGGCCACGCAGCTCTCGGAGGTGCCCAGGATCGCGTGGGTACGGTTGTAGCCCTCGCGGGCGGCGCAGCCCGAGCCGGGTTCGCGCTTGTTGCAGGCGGCGGTCACGTCGCGGAAGTAGGTGCAGCGGGTGCGCTGCATGATGTTCCCGCCGATGGTGGCCATGTTGCGCAATTGGGCCGACGCGCTCAGCTCCAGTGCCTGGGACACGACCGGGAAGAGCCCGCGGACCTTGGGATGGGCCGCGGCGTGGCTCATCGTCACCAGGGCGCCGATCAGCAGGCCACCGCCTCGGGTGACGGCGACCTCGCGCAGCGGCAGTGCGCTGATGTCGACCAGCTCGTCGGGGCGTTCCACGGTCTCGCGCATCAGGTCGACCAGGGTGGTGCCGCCGGCGACGTACCGGCCGCCGCGGCGGCCCGCGGCCAGCGCATCACCTGTGCTGTCGGCCCGGGTGTAGGTGAAGGGGTGCATGGTGGCCGTGCCTCACTTCCGGCGGGCGGTCTGCTCGACCGCGCGCACGATCTTCGGGTAGCAGCCGCAGCGGCAGATGTTGCCGCTCATCCACTCGCGGATCTCGTCCTGCGACCCGGTGTGGCCTTCGTCGATGCAACCGACGCCGGACATGATCTGGCCAGGTGTGCAGTAGCCGCACTGGAAGGCGTCCTCATCGATGAACGCCTGCTGCAGCGGGTGCAGCCGCTCCCCGTCGGACAGGCCCTCGACGGTGGTGACCTCGGCGCCGTCGAGGCGGACGGCCAGCGTCAGACAGGAGTTGACCCGCTGTCCGTCGACCAGGACCGTGCAGGCCCCGCAGGCACCGGCGTTGCAGCCCTTCTTGGAACCGGTCAGCTCCAGGTGTTCGCGCAGCAGATCCAGGAGCGAAGTCCGGTTGTCGATCGTCACCGTGTATCTGCGGCCGTTGACGGTCAGGACGACATCGCTGCGCGGCGCCTGCGGGGCGGCGGCCACGGCCTCTCCGAGCAGCGGTGGGCCCGCGGCGAGGCCGCCCGCCGCGATGACACCGCCGACGGCCGACGTCGTCGCGATGAACGCACGACGCGACGGTGCGGAGGCGGGAGAGGACTCGGCTGTGCCGGCGTGCGGGCCGAGTGTGCCGGAAGGCTCGGTGGTGGACATGCTCGCTCTCTCGAACGCGGGGAAGATGGAGGTCTCTCTCGTCGGTTGAGGCAGCCACGGATCGCGCGGGCGACGCCGCTTGTCTCCACCCTGGGCGCTCACGCGGTCGGGCAACAGGCCGTACTGTGCGGGGGAATGCCCAGCGGGGGTGTGACACGGCTCCTCTCGCAACGGCCGGGATCCGGGATCAGCACGGCGCTGCCAGAGTGGGCCTGCGCGGCGAACGATCCGCCGGCAGGTGAGGTGCCGTACTCGCGTGCGGGGAGTGTTGGCAGGTGTCCGGAGTGCGGGTCAGGCGTCCAGGCGGCGCTTGGCGAGCCCGGCGACGATCTCGGGGTCGTGGTGGTCGAAGAACAGGGACGATCCGGCCTCCAGGGTGGCGATCCGGGCCATCTGCTCGTCGGTGAGCTCGAAGTCGAAGACGTCGAAGTTCTCGGCCATCCGCTGGGGGTTGACCGACTTGGGGATCGCGACGACACCCCGCTGCGTCAGCCACCGCAGTACGACCTGGGCGACGGACTTGCCGTACTCCTTGCCGATCTCGCCCAGGAGCGGGTTGGCGAACAGGTCGTTCCTGCCCTCGGCAAAGCCGCCCCAGGACTGGATCTGCACGTCGTGCTCGCGCATGAGGTGCTGGTAGTCGGCGCGCTGGAAGAAGGGGTGGGTCTCGATCTGGTTGACCTGCGGAGTGATCTCGTTGTTGATGATCAGGTCGAGGAGGCGGTCGGGGTAGAAGTTGGCGACGCCGATGGCCTTGGCCCGGCCCGCGCGGTTCTGGGCTTCCATGGCGCGCCACTGTCCGTATACGTCACCGAAGGGCTGGTGCATGAGATACAGGTCGAGGTAGTCGAGGCCGAGCTTGTTCAGGGACGCCTCGAACGCGCGGTTGGTGTTGTCCTCCGCAGGGGCATCCTGCACCCACAGCTTGGTGGTGACGAACAGCTCCTCACGCGGGACGCCGCTGCTCTTGATGGCGCGGCCGACGGCTTCCTCGTTGCCGTACGCGGCAGCCGTGTCCAGAAGCCGGTAGCCGGCCGCCAGCGCCTCGGAGACGGCGCGCTCGGTGTCCTCGGCGGGGATCTGGTACACGCCGAAGCCGAGGATCGGCATGGTGACGCCATTGTTCAGGGTGACGGTCTGCATGAATGTTCTCCTTGGTCGAATTCTCGAATTGTCGAACGAGGTTCGGAATGTCGTGGTGAGAGGGGCCTTCGGTCAGCGTTCCAGCAGGTTCCGCTGGGGCTCCGCATGGGTTTCCCCGGCCGCCGGGGGCAGGCTGCGGAGCGTGTCGAGCTGCGCGGCGGTCAGCCGGATAGCGTCGGCGGCGGCGTTCTCCTCGACGCGGTGTACGCGCCTGGTGCCGGGGATGGGCGCGATGTCGTCGCCCTGGGCGAGCAGCCAGGCGAGCGCGATCTGTGCCGGGGTGGCGCCCGCCTCGGCGGCGACCGCCTGCACCTCGTCGGCGATCTTCAGGTTGCGCTGGAGGTTCGCACCGGTGAAGCGCGGGTTGCCGCGTCGGAAGTCGCCTTCGGCGAAGCCGTCCGCGGAGCGGATCGTGCCGGTGAGGAAGCCGTGCCCCAGCGGCGCGAACGGCACCAGGCCGATCCCCAGCTCACGCAGCACGGGCAGCACCCGCTCCTCCACACCGCGGGTCCACAGCGAGTACTCCGACTGCACTGCCGTCACCGGATGCACGGCATGCGCGCGGCGGATCGTGTCCGGACCGGCCTCGGACAGCCCGAACGCGCGGACCTTGCCCGCTCCGACCAGCTCGCCCACGGCACCGGCCGTCTCCTCGATCGGGATGTCCGGGTCGACCCGGTGCTGGTAGCAGAGGTCGATGTGGTCGGTGCCCAGCCGGTGGAGTGAGCCTTCGACGGCCGTGCGGATGTTGTCCGGGCTGCTGTCCAGGTGCCCGGTGCCCGCACCGGCGTGCGAGACCATGCCGAACTTCGTCGCCAGGACGACTTGGTCCCGGCGGCCCTTCAGCGCCCGGCCGAGCAGTTCCTCGTTGGTGTAGGGACCGTAGATCTCGGCGGTGTCGATCAGCGTGAAACCCAGTTCCAGGGCTCGGTGCAGGGTGCGGATCGACTCCCCCTCGTCGGTCCCGGAACCGGCGTAGCCGTGGGACATGCCCATCGCACCGAGCCCGATCCGGGATACCTCCAGGTCACGCAGGAGAATGTGCCGCACAGCGTTCCTTTCTTACAGCCGCCTCCCCCCTGGCCATTGCCCCGCTCCGTCGGCGCGACCGCAACCTGACAGAGCTGCGGTGGTGGGGGACAGGGCCACGCCAGGGCCGCGAGAGCGGCGCATGACTGCCCGGACTCCACCGTGCCGGTGTGTGCGCCGCGCAGGCAGGCCGAGACGATCAGGGGAGGGAGCTGCGGGGGTGCGACAGGGCCCCTCTGGGAGCTCCCGCCCAGGACACAGCGGGGAGAAAATGCACCCATGGCACCCGAGCAGCACACCGGCGGAGACGAACTGGCGCGCTTCCTGCACGCGCGGCGCACCCAGACCAGCCCCGAGAGCGCCGGCCTCACACCTGGACCCGGCACCCGCCGTACGCCCGGCCTGCGCCGTGAGGAGCTGGCCACGCTCGCCGGCGTCAGCATCGACTACTACACGCGCCTCGAACGCGGCAAGGAGACCCGGCCCAGCCCGTCCATGGTCGACGCCCTCGCCCGTGCCCTGCGGCTCGACGACGACGAACACCACCACCTGCGCGACCTCGCCGCCCGAGCCGCCCGCTACGCCCCCGAACCACCTCCGCCTCCCAGCCGCACGGTCCGCCCCCACCTGAAGCTGCTCCTGGAGACCATGCGGCCGAACCCGGCCTACGTCATCAGCCGCAGCATGGACCTGCTCGCCTGGAACCCCGGCGGCCTGGCCCTGTACGCGGGCCTCGCCGACTGGCCGGTGAAGCAGCGCAACCTCGCTCGCTACCTCTTCCTCCACCCCGCCGCGGAGGAACTGTTCCCCGCCTGGGAGAACCTGGTCCGCTCCTGCGTCGCCCGGCTGCGCGCCGAGGCCGGCACCAACCCCGACGCACCCGACTTCACCAATCTCGTCGGCGAGCTCCTTCTCAAGAGCCCTCACTTCGCCGGCCTCTGGGAACGCTATGAGGTCGTCGGCCGGAGGAAGCCCGACAAGACCTTCCGCCACCCGAACGTCGGCACCCTCACACTGAGCTACCAGTCCTTGCAGATCGAAGGATCCGCCGGTCAGCGCATCGGTGCCTACACCACCGAACCCGGCGGCGCCGACCACGACGCCATGCTCCTGCTGGACATGACCACCGAGCCGGCAGCCACCGCCCCATCCGGGGAACCGAGCGCCCGCCGCCACACCCGGTAGCCGCAGAGCGACCCACGACGGGCCACGACGGTGCTCGGCCTGGTCAGTTCGCGGACTCCACGGTCGGCTGCCCGGCACGCGGATCTGCCACACCGTCCAGCTGGACGATCGCCGCATGGTCAGCGGTACCCGGCTCGGCCGTGAAGACACCGAGCCGCTGACCGGGAGACCCTTCGATCAGCAACGACTGGTAGCTCAGCGTGATCGTCCCCGCATCCGGGTGGCGGAAGATCTTCTGCCCGTCCTGGCGGCGGCCCTTCACCTCGTAACGTTCCCACAGCTCGGCGAAGTAAGAGCTTTCCGCCTTGAGTTCGCCGATCAGGGCCGAGAGGTCGCGGGCATCGGGTTCCGTGGCGGTGACGGCACGCAGCCGCGCGACCGCGCTGATGGCCTGGTTGTCCCAGTCGGCGAAGACCTTCCGGGCGGCAGGGTGCAGAAAGAGGTACCGGGCGATGTTGCGCTGCTCCGCAGGCCAGTCGGAGATACCCGCGACCAGGGCCAGCGTGCTGGGATTCACCGCGAGCAGATCGAGGGTCCGGCTGATCACATAGGCCGGGTATGGGCGCAGGGCATCCAGCAGAAGCCGCGTCTGCGGCTGCACCGTTCGTTGGGGAGCGGTGGGCATCGGGCCGAAGTCAGCCGCACCGGCAGCGAGACTGCGCAAGTGATGGTGTTCGTCCTCGGTCAGCTTCAACGCGCGGGCGAGGGCGTCGACCACGGCGGGGCTGGGCCGGGTCTCCTTGCCGCGTTCGAGGCGCGTGTAGTAGTCGACGCTGACTCCGGCGAGCGTGGCCAGCTCCTCACGGCGCAGACCGGGCGTACGCCGCGTTCCCGCGCCGGCGGTCAGCCCGACGTCACCCGGGGTGGTCTGGTCGCGCCGGGCATGCAGGAAGCGGCCCAGTTCCGATCCTCCACGCTGCTGAGGTGTCATAGTCGCCATTTTCACACTTCGCCAGGGCGGACGGGGAGCTCACGGGTGTCCGGTGGTCGGGACTCCGGCAACTGGGCGGCCCCGATGTGGACGCCTTCGCCGAGTCCCTTGACGCCGAGACGGTCGGCTCCGCGGTCTCCGCCGCCGAGGTGGACGGACTTCCGCACCCGGTCAGCGCGACCACGGCGCGGAACAACCTGTACCCGCTGGTGAAGCTCGTCGAAGAGGACGGAGGCACCACCTCGAGGGTGCCGTTGCCCAACGTGTCAGAGGCCCGCCAAACCTCGAAGACTCTGACGCGGGTGTTGTGCTTCAGCCGGCGTGGTGCCGGTAACTGCCGGGCGGTGACCTGTACTGGCGTTTGAAGGCATGGGTGAAGGTGTACTGCGAGCTGTAGCCGACCTGCTGGGCGATCGTGTTGACGGGGGCGTCGGAGGCGCGCAGGAGCCGGGCGGCGGTGGTCATCCTCCACCATGTCAGGTAGGTGAGCGGTGGCTGGCCGACCAGATGTGTGAACCGCCGGGCGAAAGCGGCGCGTGACAGGCGTGCCTGCGCGCCCAACTCCTCGACGGTCCATTGCCGGCCGGGGTCTCCGTGGATGGCGCGGAGGGCTACGGCGACGGCGGGGTCGTGCAGAGCTGCGGCCCAGCCGGTGGCGGAGTGGCCGGAGACGCGTTGTTCTTCGAACCACGCGCGCAGGATGTAGAGCAGGAGAAGATCCAGCAGGGTGAGCAGGATGGTGTCGGAGCCTGGGCGGGCGTCTCTGTCCATTTCCATGCCGAGGAGTTCGACCGCGGCGCTGAGTTCCCTGTGGCGCCACACCCGCGTCGGTAGGTGGATGACCTCGGGCAGGTCGTTGAGGAGCGGATGCGGCGCGGATCTGTCCAGGAGGTACGCCGCTGGCCGACCACCTGGAATCGGTCGAAGAGATCACCACCACCCACGTGGTCGTCGGAGGCGGCGGCATGTCCCGCGGCTCGCTGCGCTCGGTGGTCGAAACGATCGACGCCATCAAGGCGAGCGCTCTCCGAACCTAGTCTCGCGACCCACGCACCTGAGGGTTGTCCCCAACTGATCTTGGCCTGAAGGTAGTAGGTCAGGATCGGGCGCTGAGGTGCTCTGCCGGCGCGGGGGCGTCGTTCTTGTGGACCGTCCGGTTTGATCACTTCGTGTCATGGCGGCCCAGGATGCGACGCGTGACGGACGGATCCGCCTCGGGAAATGAGCGGCGGGGTGCCCCCGGTACGAGGTACGGTGCGCCGATGTCAGCGATCAAGAAGTTCCAAGTCACCTTTGACTGTGCAGAGCCTGAGCGCCTCGCTCGCTTCTGGTGTGAAGTGTTGGGGTACGTCATGCCGCCGCCACCGGAGGGGTTCAGTACGTGGGACGATTTCAACCGCACCCTTCCGCCTGAGAAGCAGGGATCATGGTCCGCCTGCAGTGATCCCTCAGACGTGGGCCCGCGCCTGTACTTTCAGCGCGTCCCCGAAGGCAAGATTGCTAAGAATCGGGTGCATCTCGACATCCGGGTCGGCACCGGGCTCGTGGGGGACGAGCGCCTCGCCGCACTCGAAGCAGAGTGCGCACGACTGGTCGCGCTCGGTGCGACCCACGTGCAAACGCTGTACGCCGATGAGGAAAACGAGTCGTGCATCCCGATGCTGGACATCGAGGGCAACGAGTTCTGTGTCGACTGAACCTTCTTCGAGCAGGGGAGGTGGGGAGTCCCTTGGCCTCTGGTCGATACCCCGAACAGCTGGTGCAGGGTGAGATTCGTGCGCCAGTACGCGGTAACGAGCAGCAGCCGGTCCTCGAGTGGCAGGCCCTATGGTCCGCCCTTGCGGACCATAGGGCGCGAGTCTTCGAGCATCTCGCCGAAATGTGCGCCAGACGCCGGACAGGGCAGGACGGGAACGGGCTGCCCTGGCTCGGGCAGGCCTCACAACTCGTGCAACCCGTCGGGCCGTTCTCATGTCGCGGGTTTGTGGCGTCACTCTTGATCGTCTTCTGAGCGGCGCCTAGGCTCCCATGCCCATGGAGATGGGGGAGCCAGACCGTGGGCCGCGGCCATGGTACGACAGGCTGATCAGGCGTCGTATAGCCGCAGGTCTGCTGGCCGGGGCGGGGCTGGTCGTTCTGGGCGTGGTGTTCGTCGTACTGCCGGGGGAGGTGGTCGACCACGACCTCGCCGGGGCGAGCGTCGCCGCGCAGGATCGGCTGAAGGCGGTGAACGATGTCCGTACAACGCTTCTGCAGGTGGTCGGTGGCCTGGTCTTGCTTTTCGGCGCCTACGCCACCTGGCGGCAACTGCGGGTGAGTCAGGACGGATTGCGTGCCACCCAGGAAGGCTACGTCACCGATCGATTCAGCCGCGCAGTCGACCAGCTGGGCAGCGACAAGCTGGATGTGCGCATCGGCGGGTTGCACGCGCTGTGGCGGATCGCGGAGCAGTCCACCCGTGACCGGGAGGCCATCATCTCCATCCAGGCCGCCTATCTGCGTACACACTTGCCCTGGCCACCTGGGGGACCGGAATCACCGGCGCCGGACCTGCCCATCAACGACATCGCACCACTGGAAACCCGCGCCGCCGACGCCCAGGTGGCGCTGACAGCGCTCGGTGTGCTCTGCCAGCGACGGGAGCAGTCCTGGGTCAATCTCAGCATCACTGACTTGCGCCGAGCCGACTGCGACGGACTGTGGTTTCCCGAGGTCAACTTCGACCGCGCTTGCATGGAGGCGGCGAGTCTGTACCGCGTCAATCTGACACAGGCATCCCTGGTCTCGGTCAACCTGCGGCACGCCGACCTCACGACTGCGATTCTCCGCCGGGCTCGCTGCGTCCTGGCCGACCTGCGGGCCGCGAAGCTGGTCGAAACCGATTTGCGTGACGCCGACTTCACCGAGACCGACCTGCGCGAGGCGAACTTGCGCAAGGCCAACGCCCACGGTGCGGTCTTCCACCGCGCCGACCTGCGCATGGCCGACTTGCGCGGCACCGACTTGAGTACTGCCAACCTTGTCGAGGCACGCCTGACCGGCGCGCTGGCCAGTGAGCACACCCGCTGGCCTGCCGACTTCGATTACACGGTTGCCGGAGTCGTCGACTCCGATGACCCTGGCCCCGAGCCCTCGCCCCTACTCCAGCCGCCGGGGGTGACGTGGCAGGCACCGTCGCTGAGGTCTACCCCCTGAACAAGATGGTCAAGACCACGCCGGGAGGGGGGAACCCGATCCGCCCGACCGGCGTCATTCCACATCAGCGACGTCCTGCGCTCCGCGGCCCGCAGGTGCCTGGCATCAATGGGACCGGTAAGCCGCGGGCTGGTCGCGGTGCCGGGCGAGTCAGAGGCTGGTCAGGATCTGCGGCGACAGATTCTTGACCATGGCGTTGGTTCAGCGGCCGCCGTCCGGCCAGATCGCCGGGAGGTCAGGCGTGTGCGCAGCACGTCCTCCGCTGTGCTCGAAATCCAGCCGGAACGGCTGTGACAGCACCTGCGCCACCTGTAAGAAGTCCAGCACGAGCAGCAGCCGATGTTCCTCCAGCCACTCGAACCCGTGAAGACTCCCCGTGGACACCATGAACTGCAGCCCCGGGCGGTGACGCTGACGAGCCCTCCAGCTGAAACGCCGAACCGGCTCCGAAACCAGCACCGGAACGGCTGCCAGATCACGCACCGGCCAGACCACGTCACCGCCCGCGAACCGCCATGTGGGCGACCACCGACGCGGCCAGCCTTCGCCCAGCACCAGCTTTTGTAGCCGACACCTGCCGCATCCAGGGCCTGGTTGAGCTCACCGAGGGCTTCAGGCGTCACGTCGCCCTCGGCGTGGCCGAGGTGGACCTGGGCGGTGAGCTCGGAGAAGAGATTGGCTCCATCGACCCCCACGGGGCTGTGGAATGCGGCCACAGCCGCCACTTGGTCGGGGTGGGCCGCGGCGGTGCGCATCGCGTAGAGGCCGCCTATGCAGTAGCCGGTCACCGCGACCGGTCCGGCGACGACCTCGGGCTGAGTGGTGAGGAACCTGAGGTAGGCGTCGGCGTCGCTCAGGACACGTTCGGCGGTGTGCGCCTCGATCAGGGGCATCAGCTGGGCGAAGACCGCGGGCCGGACCTCTTCTCCGATGTACTCGGAAAGCTCGACCAACGGTGCCGGGCCGTGCCGGTAGAAGGAGTTGGGGACGAGCACGTAGTAGCCGTGCCCGGCCAGTTCGCGGGCCATCTCCCGCAGCACGGGCCGGATGCCGAAGCCGTCCGCGTACATCAGCACCCCTGGGTGCCGCTCACCGTGGTCGGGGAAGGCCGCGAACGCGTCGGCCTGGCCGTCCGCGGTGGGAATCCGCAGAGACTTGATGGGCATGAATCCTCCTGTCGTGTTGATGTGCAGAGCCTGTGATCAACACGACGGAGGCGGAGCCCGCGCAGCAGTGCAAGAGCCTCGATCAAACAGCGGGCCCAAACCGGCCCGTACGGCGCTCAGAAGAGCCCCGGGTCACCGATCCGTGTGTGGCGCAGGGCCGTCCCGGTATTCATAGCCGCACAGCGTAGCCCACCGGATATGAGCCGACGAACGCCGTCGTGGCCAAGTAGCCGGGCCGACCGGGAGGAGGCCCGCCGGACTGTGGCGTCGTCCTGCGCGACGGCGTTGCGGTGGGCGTGCTGGGGCGTACCCCCATCCTGCTGACCGGCGACGACGAACGCGCCCCGAAGCACTTGGCCGCCGAGGTCGGCATCACCGAGGTCCGCGCGGGCTGCTGCCCCAGGATAAGGCCGCCGCCGTCAAGGAGTGGAAGGCACAGGGACGCAGGTGCTTGTCGTGGGCGACGGCGTCAACGACGCCCCCGCGCTGGCTGCCGCACACTCGGGGTAACCCCGGGGCCTGCATCGCCGTCCTGGTCGCCGGGACCTAGTCGGCGCCCTTCCCCAGCCCCTCGGTGTCGCCGGCCACGAGGGCTGCACCGTCATCGTCGGCCTCAACGGCCTACGCCTGCTGCGCGAGGCCGCCAGGCCCCGACTGGCCGAAGGCATTGGGTGAGCCAAACGCACCCGCCGTGCCGGCCCTGCCCGCCGCACCGAGCGTCAACTACACGGTCGTGACCGTCCCGAGATTCCGCGTGGCAGTCAGCAGGGTCCGCAGCTCACGTTCCCGCTCCTGATGGGTGAGACGTCGACGATTCGGTCACGAGGACGGTTCGCAGCACCGCGCAGGCGTGGTCGAGGGCGGTGGTGGCTGGATTGATGCCTACGCGCAGGTGCGGGCCACGAGTAGCGGCTGGAAGAAGCCTGTCTCTTGCGGCATCCTCCACCCAGGGTCGACAAATCCGGCCTCGGCCGCGAGGTCGGCCAGCCGGACCCGGCCGAGTGCCCAGTAGGTGGTTCGGCGGACCTGGACGCGCCATTCTCCGCCTTCCGGAAGCAGCTGGAAGTGCTCCAAGTCGTAGTGCTCGCCGTCGTCGTGCCAGTGCCAGAGCTGAAAGGTGACGGTTCGCTCCCCGCCGTCGGCCCTGTCAGGAACGCTGTGGACTTGTGGAGGCGTCGAAGCCGGGCGATCGCGCAGCAGGTCGTCGTAGGGGCGTGTGCTGATCAGCAGCTGGCCGTCGGGACGTAGCACGCGGCGCATCTCGGCCAGGGCGGCGCTCACATCCTGCTCTGTCAGCAGGTGGGGCAGCGAGTTGTCGGCGCAGATGACGGTGTCGAACCGGGCATCGGGGAATGGGAGGCGCCGCATGTCGGCGGCGGCGGTGCGCAGGCTCAGGCCCCGGCTGGCGGCCTCGCGGGCGGCGCGCGCGGCGGCGCGGGGACTGATGTCGGTCCCGGTGACCCGGTGTCCCCGCATCGCCAGACCGATGGCCTGCGTGCCAATGCCGCAGGAACAGTCGAGCACCGTCGCGCGCTCCTGGCCCATCAGGGTGTCCAGGGCGTCCCCTTGCCGACGGATGCTCGCGTCCCAATCCGAGTAGATCAGGTGATAGTCGTCGGCCAGCTCGTCGTAGAAGTGCGCCACTGGTGTTTCTGACATGGCCTGAGATTAGCGCTGCTGTGCGACCTGCTCAGTCTCTACCAGATCGGCGCCCTTGAGGAGACCAGGCCGATGGGCCGGCTTCACGACGGTAGGCCACGGTCCCCCGGATCTCGTCCTGCTCGGACCGCTCCGGCATCCGGCGGGTCTTCCCAGCTGCTGCAACCGGCGAACCGTAGCGTCAGGGACAGCGCGCGGGCGGCCTGGCCGCGACGCCGCAGCGGACGAGTAAGCCTCACGACCAGGTCCAGCAGCGCTGCCGGACCTGTGCGCCGTCCAGGAGGTGCCGTTCGAGCGTGGTCTTCAAGGCGCGGAACAGCACCCCGTCTCCAGTACACGCGCTGGCACGAACCCCCATGATCGCGAGTTCTGAATGGTCCCGGACACGCTCACCGGGCGATGAGTTCTCGCGGTGCCGGGAGTCTCACGACACGAATGCCGGGGTCGAGTGAAGGATGAGCTCATGCGCAACGATGTTTGGCCGATGGTGCATACAGAGCGTGCGGCGCTGATCGATGACCTCGCGCACCTTGAAGAGGAGCGGTGGGGGCAGCCATCGCTTTGTGAGGGGTGGACCGTGCATGACGTGGTCGCACATCTGATCGACACGGCTCGGACGACACGCCTTGGGTTTGTGGTCGGTCTCCTCCGTGAGCGGTTCGACTTCGACCGTCAGAACGTACGCGGTGTGGAACGCGAGCGTGGTGCCTCACCGCAGGAGACGTTGCAGCGGCTTCGTCAGGTGGCGTCGCGGAGATCGACCCCTCCGGCGCCGCTGGACAGCCGGCTGGTCGAGGAGATCGTCCACGGTGAGGACATCCGCAGGCCGCTGGGCATCACCCGCTCCTACCCGCCGGAGGCCGTCGTCCGATCGCTGCGCCTGCAGGCGCGCACTCCTGCGTCTTTCGGCGGAGCCAAGGAGCTGACAGCCCGTATCCGGCTCACGGCAGTAGACGCCGACCTGTCCATTGGAGACGGTCCGGAAGTCAGGGGTCCTGCGCTTTCGTTGCTGCTGGCTGTCTGCGGGCGACGGGTGGCTCTGGAGGAGCTCGACGGACCGGGGATCGACTCCCTCGTGACACCACGCCGGTGACGCTGGAGTGCGGCTCAGACCGAGCCGGACGCATTCCCGCGTGACTCCTGCGACGCGACGGCCGCGCAGCGGTAGGGCGAAACTGCGGGCGACGTGAGCGGTCCAGGTTGGCCCTGAGGCGGCTTGCAAGCGGTGCCGGAAGACTGGCTGTCGGTCCGCATCCGCTCAAATCGCGCCGCGAGGTGCAGGAAGCCGGCGAGGGCGGTCGGCGCGGTGCTGGAGCTACTGAGGAGGGTGCGGCCTTCCACGGCGGTCAGGGCCTCTCGCAGGGCGGGCACGGTGCTGTGCTGGGCGAGCGGGACCACAGCGTCCAGGCCGGCCGGTAGCCATTGCGGCCCAAGACCGTCTGGGAGAGGCCGCGGACGACGGTCAGCGGGTGGGGATCCGTGCCGTCCCCCCGTCCACCCTTCCACTCGTTCATCGTGTCACCGCGCGTGCACCTGTGGTGACGGTTCGGACGGAGCGGGACTTCCCCGGGGACGCTCGTGCCGGCCGCCTGCGGTGTCCGTGGTCAGGACGCCGGGTCCCGGCCGGGACCCCATGCGAACCCGACTGAAGACGATGATCGTGTCGGAGCATCACTGCAAGGCGCAGGTGCCCCGCGCGCCGTTGCCGAGCGACCCTGCATGCTGCCCGCAATGGGTTGTGGACGTACTGGACCTGGCGTCCCTAGCCGTCACGTCCGGCCCCGGAGGTGATCGCTTCGCCCGCGTGGATGATCGCGCTGAGCATGGTGCGGGCAGCTTCGAGCTGCTCGATGGAGCGGCTCAGGCGCTCGCGTTCGAGCTTGAGGTCCTGGGCCATTTCCTCGCAGGTTGGCGCAAGGGTGGCTCCCTCCTCCGTCATGCAGGGCAGCATCTCCCGTATCAGGTCGGTATTCAGCCCGGACGCGAGCAGGATCCGTACCCGGCGCACGGCGGTCACATCGGATTCCTCGAACTCGCGGTAGCCACTGGTTCGCCGCCGCGGTCGCAGCAGCCCTTGCTGCTCGTAGTACCGCAGGCTCCTGGCACTGACGCCGGTGCGCTTGGACAGCTCGCCGATGAACATGTGACTCCCCCCACAGATGTTTGACTCTGTCACCAATGTCAAGGATTAGCTTCGCCGCCATGACAACAACCCAGAACACCCAGCAGCGTTCAATCATCGATCCCAAGGCCCTGGCGGGTAAGAAGGCTGTCGTCACCGGCGGCACCATCGGCATGGGCCGGGCCATCGTCCAAGCGTTGACCGAGCGCGGCGCCGAAGTCATGTACACCGGGCGCAGCGACCGGCGACTCGCCGAGGCCCAGGCAGCGCTCGACACCCCGCTGGCCCGCCCGCTGCGCTCGGACGCCACTGACGCCACGGCCATCGACGCCCTCCGCGATCAGGTCGCCGACAGCCTGGGCGGCATCGACTACCTGTTCGTCAACCAGGGCATCGCCGAGTTCCAGACGCTCGAAGAGGTCACGGAGGAATCGTGGGACCGCATCTACAACGTGAACGCCAAAGGCGCCTTCTTCACCGTTCAGCGGCTGGCGCCGCTCATGTCCGAGGGCGGCTCGATCGTGTTCACCACGGTCTCCAATGACCAGGTCTTCCCTGGTCTCAGCGCCTACTCCGGTGCGAAGGAAGCCGTGGCCGCCTTCGCGAAGGTGCTCGCCGTCGAGCTGCTGCCCCGCAAGATCCGCGTCAATGCCATCGCCCCCGGCTTCATCCTCACTCCGACCATGGGGGTCGCGGAGTTGACCGACGAGCAGCGTGTCGAGTTCATCGAACAGGGCAACGCCTCCACACCGATGGGCCGGGGAGGCACCGTGGAGGAGGTCGCCGCCGCGGCGTTGTACCTGGCCGTCGAGGCGACCTTCACGACCGGCGTGGAACTGCCCGTGGACGGAGGGTTCGGCCAGGGCCTCGGCGCATGACCGCCGCGCCGGCGACACCGTGTGGTGCCTCCTGGACCAAGGTCACTGTGCGGCGGGCTCGTAACGCAGCAGCACGGTCCGGGAGTCGAACGTCCGTGATTCGATGAGCCGGAGGTTGAGCCGCTCCGCGGACTCCGCGAAGAGCGGCCTTCCGCCGCCGAGGACGACCGGATGCACCACCACATGATGCTCGTCGATCAAACCGTGCGCCGTGAGCCCGGCCGCCAGGGAGGCGCCGCCCATCAGCAGCATGTCCGTGCCCGGCTCGGCCTTGAGGGCGGTGACATTCTCGACCAGGTTCGAACCATCGATGACGCGTGCGCCGTGACCAGGCTCGGTCAGGGTGCGGGAGAACACGATCTTGGGACTGCTGCGCCAGATGGGGGCGAACTTGAGGTCGTGCGGGTCGTCGGAGATGGACTCCACGTTGGGCCAGTAGCCGGCCATCATCTCCCAGACCGGGCGGCCGTACAGAAAGGTGTCGGCTCGCTCCATCAGGCTGAAGGAGTACGCGGACAGCTCAGGCCCCATCACCGGCCAGTCGAACTCGCCGGCCGGACCTTCGATGTTGCCGTCCAGCGAGATGTGGACGAAGCGGATGATCTTTCGCATGGCGTGGCTCCTTCACGACCGCTGCTGTGCTGTTCCGTCTGAGCAGTTCCGTCTGACTGACCGCACTGAACGGGCAAGGTCATCGCCGCGACCGATGTGACCTGCACCACCTGTGCCTTCGCGGGGGCCGGGCGAGAGCGGCGAGGTCCGTTGCGGTCATGGCGAGATCATCGCAGCCGGAGACTTCGCCGCACGGCAGAGTGCGGATGCCGCGGCCAAGTGTGCGGGGAATGAAGAAACCCGCCGCGGCCGCCTTCGCGAGCGGTGCCCTGCTCGCCCTAAGCACCTGGTGTCGCGTTAACTTCCATACTGCCAAGGGGGCTGGCGGAACCGACAGAACTAGCGGAACTGGCCCGTCCTCCCCCCGGCTGTCCCATCGGCCACCGCGCAAGCAACCCGCGGACAACTCCGTGCGAGAGGACCTCCACCATGCCGGATGAGAAGAACACGACAATGGGGCCAGCAGGTCACCTGACCTCCGAGGTGCTCCACTACACCGCCTTCACCACCAGCCCGACGGGCGGCAACGGAGCAGGAGTCGTCCTCGACGCCTCCGGCCTCGGCGACGACGAGATGGTGGCGATCGCCGCCGGACTCGGCTACTCGGAGTCCGCCTTCGTCACCGCCGGACCCCACCCGCACGCGGAGCGGTCCTTCACCCTGCGGTTCTTCAGCCCTAAGGCGGAAGTCGGCTTCTGCGGCCACGCCACCGTCGCCACCGCGGTGGCACTCGGCGAGCGCCTCGGTGCGGGCGACTTCGACTTCCACACCGCCGCGGGCCACGTGCCCGTCACCGTCCAGGAAGAGAACGGCGTACTGAAGGCCACCCTCACCAGCGTCACACCCCACGTGCACGACGTGGCCCCGGCCGATGTGGCAGAAGCGCTGGCCGCACTCGGCTGGCAGGCCGGCGAACTCGACGCCTCCCTGCCTCCGAAGATCGCCTTCGCAGGCGTACGCCACCTCATACTGGCCGCGGACACCCGCGAGCGACTTGCCGATCTGGACTACGACTTCGACCGGCTGCTGCGCCTGATGCAGCGGCTCGACCTGACCACCGTGCAGCTGGTGTGGCGCGAGACAGCGACCGTCTTCCACGTACGCGACCCCTTCCCCGTCGGCGGCGTGGTGGAAGACGCCGCAACCGGCGCCGCAGCCGCGGCCTTCGGCGCCTACGCCCGCGACCTGGCCCTCGTCCCGGCGGAGGCACGGCTCACCCTCCACCAGGGCCACGACATGGGCCGCCCGTCACTCCTGGAGGTCACCCTGCGCGCCGACGATCTGCGAGTACATGTCACCGGAGCCGCCCTCGCCATCCGGCCGCACGAGGTGGCGCCACGCACGTAGCAGGGCTCTGCGCAGCTTGGCTCCGCCCCGCGGACCTCCCAAGGGCTCCTGCGAGCGGCAGGTGGCCGCGGGTGCGGTAGTACTCGGACTCCAACCACTCCTTCATTACGAAGAGTGGGCGCGACAGAGACGCACCGGTTGGGCGAGGTGCTGCGGTTGCAGACCCTGACCCGGCGCGGCGTCGACGTCCGGGTCGGCATCGGCCCCTCGATCACGGTCGCGGCCACCGTCTCCGCGCAGGTCGACCCGCCCGGCGGAGTCCTCACCATCGCCCCCGACCGGATGACCGAATGGCTGGCACCGCTGCCGGTCGAGGCCCTGCACGGCATCGGCCCGAAGCAGGCGTCCGCGCTGCACGAATACGGCATCCACACCGTCCGGCTGCTCGCCGCCGTCTCTCCCGAGACCGAGACCGTTCAGCGGCCTCCTGGGCGGGAAGACCGGATGTCCCGCCGCTGACCGGGCTTGCGGCATCGACGCGCGCCCCGTCGTCCCCCGCAGCGCGTCCGCGGCCGCCACCGTCCGCCTCCGCTTCGACCGGCACGTCCTGGACGGCGCCGACGTCCGCGCCGCCCTCCTGGACCTGGTCGTGCAACTGGCCCGCCTGCTGCGCCGCCGCTGCCAGGCCGCCCGCGTGCAATGTCGTTTACGCTGCGGTTCGCCGGCGGCAGCAGATGGGAGTAGAGCCGCCGCCTGCCGGGACCGTCGGCTCACGACGAGGACCTGCGGACCATGGCCTACTGGCTGATCGACGCCGGACTCCAGCGAGGCCGACTTGCCGGCCTCGCGCTTAAGGGCGACGACCTGGTCGACGACGATCATGTCGCCCAGGAGATCAGCCTGGACCACAGCCGGGAGGCCTGGCTCGTCACCGAGCCGGCCGTCGACAGGGTCCGCGACAGGCGCGGACCGGACGTCATCGGCCCCGCCGCCGTCTTCCACCGCGCCTCCTGAGCGCCGTCCGCCTCACCTACGCGGCTGCCACTTGAGACCGCGCCGATCGGAGTCAATGGCCCACTAGCACTGAGTGCAATTGGCCCAGAGGTCTGGGCCTCTTCGCTCGTAGGCTTGGACATCCAAAGGGCTGGTCAGCGAGGCGGTCGGCCTTCTGCGGGTGCGATGCCCGCGTCCACGAGACGCGATGCCCGCTTCCTGAACCTCTCCCACTCAGAGGTGGAACCCCTCATGCAAGCCATCACCGTCCAAGACCGCAATGCCGGTGTCAGCGGCCTGACCCGCTCCGAGCTGCCCCATCCGCATGCTGCCGAGAACGACGTGATCGTGAAGGTCTACGCCGCCGGATTCACCCCGGGCGAGCTGGACTGGCCCGGTACCTGGACCGACCGGGCCGGCCATGACCGGACCCCGAGCGTGCCCGGCCACGAGCTGTCCGGCGTGGTCACCGAACTCGGCTACGGCACCACCGGCCTGACGGTCGGGCAGCGAGTGTTCGGTCTGACCGACTGGACCCGCAACGGCACACTGGCCCAGTACACGGCGGTCGAGGCCCGTAACCTCGCCCCGCTCCCGGCCGATGTCGACCACATCACGGCCGCCGCCCTGCCGATCTCCGGACTCACCTCCTATCAGGCCCTGTTCGATCACGCACACCTGATCACCGGCCAGACCGTGCTCATCCACGGTGCAGCGGGCGGCGTTGGCTCCATCGCCGTGCAGCTGGCCCGCGAGGCCGGCGCCCAAGTGATCGGCACCGGTCGGTCCGGTGACCGCGACACCGCCCTCGACCTGGGCGCGGACGCGTTCGTCGACCTTCAGGCGGAGAAGCTGGAGGACATCGGCGAGGTTGACGTGGTCTTCGACGTGATCGGCGGCGAGATCCTCGAACGCTCCACCGCACTGGTCCGTCCCGGCGGCACCCTGGTCACCATCGCCGAGCCGGTCACCGTCCACCCCCGCGACGGGCGCGCCATCTTCTTCGTCGTCGAACCCGACCGGGTCCGTCTGGCCGACCTTGCCCAGCGGCTGCGGGACGGGCACCTCAAGCCGATCGTCGGCGCCGTCCAGCCGCTCGCCGAGGCTGCCTCCGCCTTCGCGCCGGACAAGCGCACTCCCGGGAAGACGATCATCCGCGTCACCCAAGACTGAGCGAGAACCAGGACAACGGCCGGGAGGCCCGGCTCGTCACCGAGGCCGCGGCCGACCGGGTCCGCCACAAGGGCAGGGAGCCGGCGTACCGCGTACAGCGCTCTATTCTTCGTTCGAGGCGGCGCCACATTTCGAGAAGGACCAGCGACGACAGATCCACACATTCGGACGCGAGGCCCGTTCGCCACTGTGTGAGTACTGCGATGCGTCGGCTGCGCAGCTGTGGGGCAAGACGCTGCGCGCGACGTGAGTGTGAGGTGAGTGCCCGATATTGACCAGGAGCCGCAGTGCGGGGCGGCCGGACCTCCAGCGAGAGGTCACCTGGATAGCTCGGTGCGGGATGCGGTACCCCCGGGGGCGAGGTCCTTTTGATGTGACATTGCCCGTTCCGTTGAAAGGTCCATGCCCATGGCCGCAAAGCCCGCTATCGTCCTGGTCCACGGCTTCTGGGGCGGCGCTGCCCACTGGGGCAAGGTCATCCCTGAGCTGCACCGCCGCGGCTTCAGCTCGCTGCACGCGGTGGAGAACCCGTTGACCTCGCTGGCCGACGACGCCGAACGCACCCGCAAGATGGTGAACCAGATCGACGGCCCCGTACTGCTGGTCGGCCACTCGTACGGCGGTGCCGTCATCACCGAGGCCGGGGACCTGCCCAACGTCACCGGTCTGGTCTACATCGCGGCATTCGCTCCGGACGCCGGGGAGAGCCCCGGCCAGATCAGTCAGGAGAAGCCTCCGGCAGCGTTCGAGAACCTCGCTCCGGACTCCGACGGGTACCTGTGGGTCAAGCAGGACAAGTTCCACGAGAGCTTCGCCCAGGACCTGCCGACAGAGGACGCGCTGGTGATGGCCGTGACACAGAAGGCGCCGCTGGGGTCGACCTTCGGGGACACCGTCACCGCACCGGCGTGGCGCGCGAAACCGACCTGGTACCAGGTCTCCACCAACGACCGCATGATCCACCCCGACAACGAACGGCGCATGGCCCAGCGCATGAACCCGCGCAAGACCATCGAACTGGACGCCAGCCACGCATCCCTGGCCTCCCAGCCCGGCCCGGTCGCCGGCCTCATTGAAGAAGCCGCCAATGCGGGCGCCTAAGAGGAGGTTGCTGGCGGGCGACGGTCAGCGGGTGAGAATCCGTGTCGGTCACCCGTTGGGTATTCCGGAGTCTGGGGTGAGTCGTCGTTCTGGTCGCGATGTCGGCGAGCCTGCAAGCGTTGCGTGCGCAAGGGGTTGACGGGGGAGAGCGGTGTACGCGGGCGAAGCTGAGCTGTCGACCGAGGGCGGGGGAGTCTTCGCGTGCGTAGGGTGCTCGGTTGCTGTTGTCGGTGCGTGCGTGCCGCGTCGATGTCGACGTGTGTGTCCATGCCGGGCTCGACCTCAGGTATCAGGCCGGCCGCACGCCCAGCTTCAGGCGGGCGTCGGCCGAGCGGCCGTCATGCGGGCCGAGGGCTGTAGTAGCCCAAGAACATGTCGACACCGCTCGCGATGAGTCGGTCGCTGAGGTCGTCGTCGATGTGCGCGCCGTAGGAGCCGAAGACCATGTGCGGGAAGACCAGAAGCGCGTAGAGCTGGAGGATGGCCGTTTCGAGGTCGGGAATGGCAAGGCGGCCCTGGTCGGTGAGAGTGCCCAGGGCCTGGGCGACGGCGGGGTGATGGCCTTCCGGCCCGTGATGCTGCCAGCCCCGGCCCAGCTCGGGGAACCGGTGAGCTTCGGCGGCGACGAGGTTGCGCAGCGCGGTGACGTCGTCGTTGGTGCGGACCGAGTGGACCCATCGGCGGGCGGCGTCGAGCAGAGCTGCGCGGAGATCCTCGGCCTCGGCGAGTCTCGCGAGCGCGGCTGACGGTTCCCCGGTCAGGGATTCGTCCAGTGCGCCCGCGATCACGGCGGTGAAGAGCGCTTCCTTGCTGCCGAAGTGGTTGTAGACCGTCACCTTGGAGACGCCCGCCGCTGTGGCGATGGCGTCCATACCGACGCCGAAGCCGTCCCGGAGGAACAGTGCGCGAGCGGCTCGCACGATGGCCTGCCGCTTCAGTGCGGCACGCGGTCCGCTCGGTGGCTGCTTGGTCCCTCCCGTGCTCATGAGCTGAGCCTAACACCGAGCTGTACTGAACGGTTGAGTTCAACTGAACTGTTCAGTACAGTTCAGTTTGGGGCTGCGTTGCGGCCAGTGCTATGCGGTGCGGTCTGCCCGCTCGTCACTGCGGTCGTACTCACGGCCTGTCGTCCCTTTCTCTCCACGCCCAAGGACTCGAAATGACGCACTCGACCGTCGGCACGTCACACCCGCCGGCTCCAGCCCACCCGCCTGCCCATCCACGCCGCTGGACCGCTCTGGCCCTCATCTGCGTTGCGCAGTTCATGCTCATCCTCGACGTCACCGTCGTGAACGTGGCGCTGCCCGACATGGCCGCCGATCTCCACCTCGACCGCGCCTCGCTGACCTGGGTCGTCACCGCGTACACGCTCTGCTTCGGCGGTCTCATGCTGCTCGGCGGACGCCTCGCCGACGTCCTCGGCGCCCGCCGGACCCTGCTGGCCGGACTGGCCCTGTTCACGGCCGCGTCACTGGCCTGCGGCCTGGCGGACGACGCCGCGACCCTGCTGGCCGGGCGCATCGCCCAGGGAGTCGGCGCGGCCCTGCTCTCACCCTCCGCGCTCTCCATCGTCACGACCACCTTCCACGGCCCGGAACGCAACAAGGCCCTCGGTGTATGGGCGGCCATCGGCGGCTCCGGCGCCGCGGCCGGTGTACTGCTCGGCGGGGCGCTCACCGACGGGCCCGGCTGGCAGTGGGTCTTCTACGTCAACGTCCCCGTCGGCATCGTCGTGCTCGCCGCCCTCCCCGCGGTCGTGGCGGCTCGCGCCCCGCAACCGGCCCGGCTCGACCTGCCCGGAGCGCTGCTCGTCACCGCGGGTACCGGCGCGATGATCTACGGCCTGGTAGAGGCGGGGGACTCGGGCTGGGGGAGTCCGTCCACGTTGCTCCCGCTGGCCGGCGCCGTGATGGCCTACGTGCTGTTCGCCGCTGCCGAGCGGACCAGCCGCGCTCCGCTGATGGACCTGCGCATGTTCACCAGGCGGCCCGTCCTCGCCGGGGCGTTCCTGATGCTGATGGCCACGGCACTGCTGATCGCCTACTTCTTTCTCGGCTCCGTCTACCTGCAACACCTGCGCGGCTTCAGTCCGCTGAAGACGGGACTTGTCTTCCTGCCCATGGCTCTCGCCACCGGCGTCGGCGCGCACCTGGGCTCCCGTCTGGTCGGCAGGCTCGGCAGCCGTGTCACGGCCGTTGGAGGCATGGCGATCGCTGCCACCGGGACCGTGCCGCTGACCCTGCTTTCGGACACGGGCAGCGTGTACACCGGGCTGCTCCCGGGCTTCGTGATCGCCTCCCTCGGCCTGGGCGCGGTCTTCGTCACCGCGACCACCACGGCACTCGCCATGGTCGAGCACCGCGAGGCCGGGCTGGCGTCCGGCGTCGTCAACACCTTCCACGAAGTGGGCGGCTCGATCGGCGTGGCAGTCGTCTCCACCGTCGCGGCCACCGGTTTCGAGAGCGGATCGCCCGACGGATTCACCGAAGCGTTCACGCTCTGCACGGTCGCTGCAGCCGCCACCGCGGCCGCGGCCCTGCTGCTCGTACCCCAGGGCAAGCCCCGGATGACGGGTGGACCGCACGTGCACTGACCTCTGCCCACGCCCGCGAAGCCGGGGATCCCTTTGCCGGAGAGCCGCAGGCGGTGGCCGTTCGCGGAGGGTGGTGCGGTGATACCCGTCCGGCATCGAGGCGACGGGCGCTGTCCGGTGCCCCGTCGGCAGCAGAAGAGGAGCGGCACCATGACCACCACCGTCGACAACATGCTTCGCACATACCCCGCTGGCCTGGGCGGGGTCGACCGGAAGGCCATGGCCAGGTGCATCGAGAGTGCGTCACCTGCGCGCAGGGCCTGCACCGCGTGCGCGGACGCCCGCCTGTCTGAGGGCATGGTCGGCGATCTGACCAAGTGCATCCGTACCGACATGGACTGCGCCGACGTCTGCAACGCCACCTCGTCGTGGTCCTGGGAGGTCTCCGCCACTAGCGGTCGGGTGCGGCACCGGACTGCGTGAACGCGTAGAGCGCCTGCGGTTTGTCCCTGTCATTGACGAACGCCATGGCCCCGTCGATCTTCCTGCCGGCTCCCAGGGCGGATCCGCCCGCTCAGGCTTGTGCGAAGACACCCGGCGGGAACGCCCCGGCGGCCAGGGCGGTACGGGTCAGCCGCGTCCCGATCTCCGTGAGTCGCTCAACCCCCGGCCCGCCCAGGTGCGCGTACGGCGCCAGCGCCAGCCGGTCGGTCGTCTCCTCCACCTCAAGGCGCAGCTCGTTGCCACGCGCGGTGAGGTGGCCGTCGGAATCGAGTAGGCCACGCCCGCGCAGCCGCTCCTTCGCGGCCTCCCACTCCAGCTCCGTCCAGCCGCGGCTCTGCCGGGCGAATTCGGGGGTGAAGCCCTTGCCCGTGGCAGTGTGGCTGATCAACGCCTCCAACCCGTCAAGCCCGGCCGCGGACAACGCCGCGAGGTGGCCGTCGCCGCGGTATTCGCGCAACAGGGTGATGGCGTGCCACAGCGCGAGATGCGGCTGCTCTGGCACGGGAAGGTCGGCGTGAGCCGCGTACAGCGGCCGCCCGGCAGAGCCGCACACCTCGGTCGCGGTCGCGGCGAGCTCGGCAGCCTCCCGCACGTCGGGCTGGTCCGGGAGGCCGTCGCCGAGCAAACGCCGCAGCACACGGTCGACCGCCGTGAGCCGGGCGCTCAGCAGCTCCTTAGGCGCGGCCAAGTCCCAGGCGCGTGGGATGTGACGGGCCACGAGGTCCGGGCTGAAGTTGTAGAACGTGGCGGCTACCACCCCCGCCCCGACCGGCCCCAATGCAGCGGCGCGCCCTGCAAAGTACGGCATACGCCCGGACTCCAGCCCGGCGGCCGTGTACTCCTCCTCAGCCTCGGGGGCGAAGTAGATCAAGGAGTGCAAGGGGTTGAGTGAGGCGTGGCAGCGGCGGGCGACGAGGGGCGGCACGGAGGTCATGGAGGTCATGGAGGCACCCTAGCCCCGTACTTCGCAGGTCGTGGGTGAGCCTCCTCCGGACACGGCACTCCGCTTGCGGTCCTGCTGACCGGTGGCAACCGTAACGACGTCACGCTGCTTCTGCCGCTGCTCGATGTGATCCCGCCGGTCCGCGGCCGGGTCGGCGGTCCCCTCCGCAAGCCCGACTCGCTGTTCGCCGATCGCGGCTGCGACCACGACATCTACCGCGACCAGGTGCGCGATCGAGGCTTCGTGCCCGCGATCGCCCCCCGCGGCACGCGACACGGCACCGGCCTGGGTACCTGCCGCTGGGTGATCGAGCGGAGCTTCGCGAAACTTGCTTGCTGTCTGATCGCCCACCGGCAGCTCCGTTCATTGCGTTGCCGTTGTCAGCCGATGAGGGCTTGGGTGATCTGCCGGGTCGTCTGCGCGGCGATCCGGGGGTTGACGGCGGCGTAGTGGGTGTAGGCGTTCAGGCCGGTGGCCAGGGCCCAGCCGCGGCCCCGCATCCAGGTGGCGTCGTCCACGCCGAGCGCGTCGCGGAAGGCGGCTCGGCTGTTTGCCGACATCAAGGTGAAGGCGATCATCAGGTCGCAGGCCGGGTCGCCGATGCCGAGCCCGCCGAAGTCGATCACGGCGCTGAGGCGGCCGTCGGAGGCCAGCAGGTTGCCGGTGTGGAAGTCGCCGTGAAACCACACCGGAGAGCGGTCCCACCCGGGCGCGCTCAGCGCCGCGTTCCACAGTTCCGTCATCGCTGTTGTGTCGAACACGCCGTAGACCTTGGCGATGGCGACCCGCGTCGCGCGGTCCCGGTCGGACAACGGGCGGCCGGTGAGGTCTTCCCTGGTGCTTCCGGCGGGGATGCCCTCGGGTGCGAACCCCTGCAGGGCGGCCAGGAACTGGGCCAGTTCAACCGCGGCTCTGGAGGAGTCGCCCAGTGCTTCGACGGTCGCCACCTCGCCGTCCAGCCAGCGGGACACCGCCCACGGCCACGGATAGCCGAAGTCGGGGTCGCCCACTCCCACGGGTACCGGGATGGCCAGGGGAAGGTGCGGGGCGAGTTGAGGCAGCCACTGGAATTCCTTCCTGGCCTGCCCGATGGCTCCGGGGTGGCGGGGCAGCCGGACGGACAGCTCCTCACCCAACCGGTAGATCACGTGATCGGATCCAGCGGGGTTGAGCAGCTTCAGGGCCAGCCCTGCCCACTGCGGGAACTGAGTGTCGACCAGGTGCCTGACCAGTGCCTCATCGATCTGAGGGCGGCTGTCCGCAGTTCTCTCAGCTGCCAAGAGCAACTCCCGTGGCCGGCCCGCTCCGTGCGACGGGCAATCGCAGCCATCACAGTGGTTCACGGCAGGGCCTGTCGACCGATTTTGCGACGCACGGCAACCGCGTCGCACGGCAATCGCGTCGCACGGCCACACCAGCGATCAGCTGCCTGTGGAGAGGTCCCCGCCGAGGAGCTCCACCGTGAGTTCCATGCACCGCGTCCGGGCCGCGGAGAAGCCGTAGGGCATCTTGGTCACCGCTTCGAAGGCACTCATCTGTACGTCCTCCTCGCCGCTCGCCTCGACGTCGTAGATCTCGAAGAGCTTCTCCTCGTCCACGTCCAGTCCGGCCGCTTCAATGGCCTGGAGCAGGGCCTTGTGGTGGGCGCAGTGCTGGGCGGCGAGTTCCTCGACCCGCGGGTCGAGGGGGTCGACGGTGTCATCGAGGGCGGCGTCGGCCGCGTCGAGGCGGTCTGCCTCGGCCCGTAGGCCGGGATGGGTCGCCAGGGTGATGAACACGCTGGCCTGAATTGCGGCTCCCAGCGGCCCGAAGATCCGTTCCGTGACCAGCAGGGCGTCCAGGTCGGAGGGGCGCAGTGAGCCGGAAGGCAGGTGGCTGAGCCGGTCCGTGACCAGCGGGGAGAGCAAGCCCAGTGGGCTGCCCACGACCCGCAGGCGCTGAACTGCCGCGCGCTGACGCTTGATGGCGGCCTCCTGGGCGGCCAGGGTCTCCTCCAGCCGGCCCAGGACGTCCTCAACGTCCCGGGCTTCGTCGAAGGCGGCTCGCATGTCGTCCAGGCTGATGCCGGCCTCGGACATCTTGCGGATCCACAGCAGGCGGATCATGTCGTCGTAGCCGTAGCGGCGGCGCCCGTCTCCGCCTCGCTCGGGCTCCGGCAGCAGACCGATCTGGTGGTAGTGACGAATGGCGCGCGGGGTGGTTCCGGCGAAGGCGGCGGCATCGCCGATCTTGACCTCGCGGGGAGGCGTGGCGGAGGGGTACATCGCAGACAGGGCCTTTCGTGCTGTGGTGCCCTCGACGACACCACATGCCGCTACGGCATGTGCAACTACACACCACCCGGATCCCTGACGGGCTATGGGGCGGTGCCTGGCCATTGGTGTCTCGTCCCAGGGCAGGCCCGGAATGGGTGGGGAGATCCGTCGAGCAGGTCTGAAGGCACCCCGAGCAAGGGTTGGGGATTTTCGAGGAGCCGCATCAGCTTTCTGCGTGACCGTCCGATGCGGCCACGGCCAGGCAGGACCTCAGGCAAGCGTTGCCAGACGCGGGCCTGGTTCCAGTCCCGCAGCTGTGGTGCGCCTTCGGGCTGCCTGCCGCCCTGAGGCTGGCGTTCAGTTGACACTAGGCGCGTTTTACTGGTGAAGAGGCGGTATGGCGAACGTGCGCTATTCGTGGCAGGAGTTCGGCGGACTCGGAACTGTGAGCGGAGCCGCGGCGTCCGACTCGTTGTGAAGGAAGAGATCAGAGGCCTCGCCGGTTTCCTTGTAGCCGGTCTGGGCGCCGCAACGACGCTGCTGGCCTGGGCGCCGATGGCGCGGGTCAGCATAGAGGGCGGGTTTTCCGGAATCCACCGGAACCTCAGTGTGCTCTACATTGACTTGCCGCTCATCACAGCAGGGGGCGCTCTGGTGCCGCTCACCTTCTGGATGCTCACGTTGCGCCGGTTCCATCGGCCATGGCTCGCGGCGATGGTCGCCACTGCTGCGGCTGCCCTGGGAATCTGGGGTCTGACCAGTTGGTGGGTTCCCTACCAGGCGCCCGAGTTCGGCTACGAGAGAGCCCTTCATGACCTCATGAACAATTCTCCGGTCGCCTGATGGGCGTACACAGCACCGCCACCGCTGCACGCGTGAACTCCGACTCGGTGGCGGTGGCGAGAACCTCCCGGGCCGGCGCGGTCCTCCCTCAGTCGCCGATGAGGGCCTCCACCACCGCTTCGGCGACGCGGCCGGCCCGCTCCGTTGTCCAGTAGTCCGGCTCCTCCATGGTGGAGACGTAGTAGCCACGCGTGAGCAAGGAGAGGACGTCGGCCGCGAGCCCGGCGTCGGGCACTCCTGCGGCGGCGGACGCCTGGAGAAATTCGTCGCGTGATTCGCGCGGCTCCTGGCGGTCGACACCGGCGGGGTCGGCGTGCGCCGACGAGAGCATCTCGACCCAGAGTGTGCGCAGCAGCAGGTCTTCGGGTTCCGTGCTGAGGTGCCATTCCACCGTGGCCCGCAGTCGGTCCGCGCCGGTCAGGTCGGCCACGTGGGCCTCGAGGTCGGCCCGCCACCGGGACTCCGCCGCGCGCACGGCGTTGGTGATCAAGGCCATCCGCGTAGGAACGTAGTTCGTGACCATCGCCGTGGACCCGCCGAGTTCCTTGGCCACGGCACGGATGGTGATGGAACGTGCGCCCTCGCGGGTGGCGACAGCGAGGGTCGCCTCGGCGATCGCCTTGAGGCGCTGGACTTCGTCGACGTCGATCGGCATGGCAGCAACCTAGCTCAGAGGGGGTTGACGTTGAACAGATTCAGATGCAACGCTGTTGTATCACGTTGTTTTCTGAAGGCTTGCTTCTGTGGAGAGCTTCATGAGCCTTGCCGTCCAGCGCGTCACCCCGGAGCCCGTACCTCCGCACGCACAGCAGCACATGGTGCGCGTGCGTGACGGAGTTCTGCTGGCCACCGATGTGTACGCCGCCGACCCGGGGGAGCCGGCACCGACCGTGCTCGCCCGCCTCCCCTATGACAAGAACAGTCGGTACGTCTTCTTCGACAAGATCGCGGAGAGGTTCACATCACGCGGCTACGTCGTGGTGGTCCAGGACGTCCGTGGCAAATTCCGCTCGCAGGGGCAGACGCTGGGCTGGACCGGAGAGGTGGACGACGGGTACGACACCCTCGAGTGGATCGTCCGCCAGCCGTGGTCCAATGGGATCGTGGGAATGTTCGGCGACTCGTACTACGGATTCACCCAGTGGTCGGCGGTCGCCAGTCAGCATCCCGCGCTCCGTGCGATCGTCCCCCGGGTGACCTGCACGAACAACGGTCCCGGCATCGCGAGTTACGACACCGGCTCCGGACCTCAGCCCCCGTGGCTCGAGGCGACGACCTATCAGGCGCAGGTCTGGACGGACAACGACACCTACGAGTTCGACGTCGACCTCACCCGCCGCCCCCTGCTCTCAGCGTACGAGGAGGCGTTCACCGCGATGGGCAAACGCTCGCCCGGCTTCGACCTCATCGTCGGCGGCATCCCCCTCGCCCCCTACAACGGGCCCCACCCCTACGACGCCCGGCCGGTGCCCGTCCTGCACTGTGTGGGCTGGTTCGACAACCTCGGCATCGCCCACATGCGCGACTACACCGAGCTGGCCCGGCGCCCCGGTTGGGCTGCCGTGCAGTACTTGATCGCCGACGCGATCGACCACGAGAACTACTTCCTGGAGAACGCTCCGGTCCCGCCCGACGCCGACCATCTGCTCGACGCCGCCGCCCTCGACCGCATGCTCGACTCCTACGTCGGCCCCGCTCTCGAGTTCTTCGACGCCTTCCTCAAGGGCGCCACCCAGCCCGAGTCACTTCCCCGGGTCCGCTGGAAGCTCGGCCACGTTGGCTGGCGCACCTCCACCACATGGCCGCCGCCGCAGGTCACGCACACAGAGCTGTACCTCACGGAGCCGGCCTCGGCGGCGGGCACATGCCCCGGCGGCACTCTCACCCCCCGTCCGGCCGACGGCACCGAATCGACGGAGTGGCGATACGACCCCGACGACCTTGTGCCGTCCGCCGCGGCCGACACCTTCATGCAGCTGCGGGACCATGCCGACGAGCGTGCCACACTCGACCGGGACGATGTCCTCGTCTTCGCCGGCCCCGCCTCGAACGCGCCGCTCGACCTCGCCGGTCCCGTGCGCACGCTGCTGCATGTGGAGAGCACAGCGCCGACGTTCGACGTGTTCGTCCGCCTCCTCGACCTGGCGCCGGATGGCGCGGCACGCCTGATCGTGCGCGGCTGCGTCCAGGCCGACGGGCCCGGCGAGGTGGAGATCGCCCTGGGGCACACCGGTTACCGGGTGCGCCCCGGCCACCGTCTCGCGCTGATGATCGCCGGCAGCGACTTCCCGAACCATCTGCCCAACTCCGGTTCGCTGGACAGCCCGTGGCTGACGACGGCCCCCAAGGCGAGTCTGCAGACGCTGCTGACGGGAACCGCCCACCCCTCTCGCCT
The DNA here is from genome assembly GCF_042263835.1 of Streptomyces sp. NPDC056128. Taxonomy (NCBI): domain Bacteria; kingdom Bacillati; phylum Actinomycetota; class Actinomycetes; order Kitasatosporales; family Streptomycetaceae; genus Streptomyces; species Streptomyces sp. NPDC056128. Next base: position 62,373 of record NZ_JBHJVQ010000021.1, read on the forward strand.
GTGCTTGACCGTCCTGCCCGGCTCGCCGCCGACAACCGGTACGGATGGCCACCGTCACCCTGCCCAACCACGGCGCGGCAGAGGAGGTGACCCGAGATGACACTCCGCTTCGTCGCCACCCGCCTGGGCACGCTCGTCGTGACGTTCCTCGTGTCCAGTCTGGCCATCTACGGCGCGATGTTCCTCACGCCCGGAGACCCCGCCACCTTGCTCGTCGGCGGCAGCCGCAACCCCGACCCGGCCGTGCTGGCGCAGATCCACCGCGAGTACCACCTGGACGACCCGTTCATCCAGGGCTACTGGCACTGGCTCGGCAACTGCCTGCAGGGCGACTTCGGCAAGTCCCTCGTCTACCGCGATTCCGTCGCCGGCCTGATCGGCGAACGGGCCGGCGACACCTTCGCGCTCGTCGGCTACGCCTCCGTCCTCGTCCTGATCGCCGGCACCGTGATCGGCACGGTCGCCGCGCTGCGCGGCGGCCGGACGGAAACGCTGGCCACGACGCTCACGGCGGGTGCCATGGCGGTACCGACCTTCGTCATGGCGGTCCTGCTCATCTGGCTCTTCGCCGTCCAGCTCCCGTGGTTCCCCGTCTACGGCTCCGGCGCGGGCTTCACCGGCACCCTCTCGCACCTGACACTGCCGGCCCTCGCGCTGGCGCTGACCTGGATCGGTTACGTCGCCCAGGTGACCCGGACCGCTGTCCGCGCGGAGCTGCGCTCGGAGCACGTGGAGACCGCCCGCAGCCGCGGTGTGCCCGAAGGGACGGTGATCAGGCGGCACGTGCTGCACAACGCCTCCGGCCCCGTCTTCGCCGTCTCCGGCGTCGGCATCGCCGGCATCATCGCCACCGCGGCCGTCGCCGAGCAGGCGTTCGGCACCGGAGGGCTCGGAGCCCTCATGATCGAGGCCGCGTCCAAGCAGGACATGGCCGTCGTACAGGCCGTGTCGCTGATCTTCGTGGTCGTGTTCGTCCTCGTGAACACCACCGTCGACCTGGTCAGCGCCGCCCTCGACCCCCGTACCGCGCAGAAGGGGGCCTGATGACCACCGCCCTGTTCACCCGCACCGCCGCCAAGCCGCGAACCGGACGCCCGCGCGACCACCTGACGTTCGGCGCGGCATGTGTGGTCGCCCTGTTCATCCTGCTGGCCGTGTTCGGGCCGCTGATCGCCCCGCACGATCCGAACGCCGTCGACCCACTGAACGTCAACGCCGGCCCCTCGGCCGCTCACCTCCTCGGGACGGACGACACCGGACGCGACCTCCTGTCCCGGCTGATCAGCGGTACCCGCGTCAGCCTGGCCACCCCCGCCGTGGTGATCGCCGTCTCCACGACCCTCGGTACCCTCCTCGCCCTGACAGCGGCCTGGTTCGGCGGATGGCTCGACCGGCTCGTCTCCGGAGCACTGGACATCGTGTTCGGCTTCCCCGGGCTGATCATGGCCGTGCTCGTCGCGGCCGTCTTCGGGGCGGGGCTCACCGCACCCATCGTGGCCCTGTCCATCGCCTATCTGCCCCTGATCACCCGAGTCGTACGATCGGCCGCGACCAAGGAACGCAACCTGCCCTACGTGTCGGCGCTCCAACTCCTCGGCGCCCCCACCGCCCGCATCTGGCTGCGGCACCTGCTGCCGAACCTGCTGCCGCTGGTCCTGGTCCAGGCCACCATCGGCTTCGGATACGCGCTGCTCGACGTGGCCGCCATCTCCTTCCTGGGCCTCGGCAGCCAGCCGCCGGACCCGGAATGGGGCCTGATGGTGTCCAACGGGGCCCCCTCGATCCTCGCCGGCAGCCCACAGCAGTCGCTGTACGCGGGCCTTGCCGTCCTGATCGTGGTCGTCGCGTTCAACCTGCTGGGGACGGGACTGTCCCGACGTCTGCTCGGAGAGAACGCATGACCTCATCACCGCTGCTCCAGATCAGCGCGCTGGGCATCGACCTGCCTCTCGACGGAGAACTGCGCACCGTCGTTCACCGTGCCGACGTGAGCATCCCCGAGGGAGCAGCCGTCGCCCTGGTCGGCGAGTCGGGATCGGGCAAGTCCCTGACGGCACGCTCCGTCCTGGGCCTGCTGCCCAACGGGGCCCGGATCAGCGGAGACCTGATGTTCGCCGGGGAATCCGTCCCGGCGATGAAGCCCGAGCGCTTGCGCGCCTTCCGTGCCTCCGACGTCGCCATGGTGTTCCAGGACCCCCGGGCCCACATCAACCCCGCGCGCGGCATCGGCGACTTCCTCGTCGAGGGCTTGACCACCGCACGCGGAGTCCCGGTCGCCGAGGCCACCAGGAAGGTCACCGGAATCCTGCGGGAAGTGGGCATCCCCGATGCCGACCGGCGTATGCGGCAACGCCCCCACGAACTGTCGGGCGGCTTGCTCCAACGCGTCATGATCGCCGCCGCGCTGGCCGCCGAACCACGGCTGCTGCTCGCCGACGAGCCGACCACCGCACTCGACGTGACGACCCAGGAAGAAGTGATGGCCATCATCGCAGAGGCCCGCGCGGCCCGCGGGCTCGCCATGCTGTTCATCACCCACGACCTGGAACTGGCGGGCGCCGTGTGCGACAAGGTCGCCGTGATGTACGCGGGATCGACTGTGGAAGAGCTGCCCGCGGAGCAACTGCGCAGCCGCGCCGCCCACCCGTACACGCGTGCCCTGCTCGCCTCCCGTCCGACACTCGACGACATCGACGCGGAGCTGTGTTCCATCGCCGGCAGGCCCCTGTCCGGATTCGAGGTGCCGCGAGGGTGCGCCTTCAGCGGCCGGTGTCCGCACGCGCAGGACCGGTGCCGCAGCGAGCGGCCCCGGACCCGATCGGCCGGCGACGGTACGGCGGCCTGTCACTTCCCCCACACGTTCTCGCCCGAGGAGGCCGGCAGGCATGCTTGAAGTACGTGACCTGCGCAAGGAGTTCGGCGACTTCGTCGCGGTGGACGGGGTGAGCCTCTCACTCCCTGAACGTGGGTCCCTGGCGATCGTCGGCGAGTCGGGATCCGGTAAGACGACCACCGCCCGCATGATCGCCGGACTCGAGGCGCCCAGCAGTGGGCACATCGTCGTCGCCGGTGAAGAGCGGCGTCCGGGGCGGTTCCGATCACGCGAGCGGGTAACTCGCGGCCGGCAGATCCAGATGGTCTTCCAGGACCCGTACTCGTCCCTCGACCGGCGCCAGCGCGTGTGCGACGCCGTCGCCGAGGCGGTTCTGCTGCACCGGAGCCTTCCCGCAGACCAACTCCGGGCCCGTGTAACCGAGTTGTTCGACATGGTGGGCCTGGACGACCGGCAGGCCCGGTCCCTGCCGAAGGCGCTCTCGGGAGGGCAGCGCCAGCGCGTCGCCATCGCCCGCGCTCTGGCCGCCGAACCGCAGGTACTGATCCTGGACGAGGCGATCGCGGCCCTCGACGTATCCATCCAGGCGCAGATACTGGGCCTGCTCGCGCGCATCCGAGCGGACACCGGGACCGCGCTGCTGTTCATCACACACGACCTCGGAGCGATCCGGCACATCAGCGACGACGTGCTGGTGATGCAGGCGGGAAAGGTCGTCGAACACGGCCCGGTCGCGACCGTCCTCAGCCACCCGCGGAACCCCTACACGCAGCGCCTCATCGAGTCCGTCCCGAAGCCGGGCTGGCGACCGCGGAGAAGGACGCGGGGAGCTGCCGTCTGACGTCCGGTCGGCGCATCAGCCTACGTACAGGGACGTCACCGCACGACCCCGCGGAGCCCCGACCCGGCGGCCTGAGCAGCGGCCTCTCCGCATCGTGGCTATCGTTGACACATAAGGCTGCTGCCTCAGGCTGTCCAACGGATGGATGGAGAGTCCCGGTGAGCGGGCGCACTGACCTGTTCGACGTGGAGCGCGTGTCCGGGGGCCGGATCGTGCTGTTCCTGGACGGTGGCGGACGCGTGGCGATGTGCCAGGGGCAGCTACGGACGGTGACCGACCGCCGGGCCGAGGACGTGTGCGGTGGGCACGTGAGCGAACTGCCTGTCGATTTCGACGGCTGGGACACGGCGTCCGCCCCGCTTCCGCCGGAGGACCGCAGCGGCTGGGGGACCGTGCGGCAACAGGACGGCTCGAAGGAGCGGGTGTGGTGGGCGGCGCATCTTGCGCAGTGGACCGACGGAAGGGGTTGTCTCGTCGAGATCGTTCCGGCCCCCGTGGCGGCGCGCCGCGAGGAGAACACGGCATTGGTGCGGGCGTTGTTCCAACAGACGAAGGTCGGCCTCGCCATCCATGACCTCGACCTTTCCACGACGCGGCTGAACCTCACACCCGAGTCGCTCGGCCCGCCGTCGGCTGCGGGGACGGCAGTCGACCCCCTGGGGAAGGGGGTCGAGGAGGTCGTACTGCCCGCGGACGCCGCCGCGGTGAACGAGCAGCTGCGAGTCGTGGCGGACACCGGTGAACCCCTGGTGGACTGGGTGCATCGGGCCCGGCGTCGCGACGCGCCCGAGCTTGAACGGGTGGTGTCACTGTCGGCCTTTCGGCTCGAAGACGCCGACGCCCGTCCGATCGGCGTGGCGGCGATCTTCACGGAGGTGACCGACCAGTACGTCGCCCGGCAGCGGATGGGTCTGCTCCAGTCGGTGGCGGAGCGCATCAGCGGCGACCTGGACATGCGCCGCATCGCGGAGGAACTGGCGGACTGCCTGGTGAGTCAGGGGTTCGCGGACCTGGCGGCTGTGGACCTGACGGAGGCCGTCCTGCTGGGAGAGGAGCCCAGCGACTTCCGAATGGGAGCCGCTCTGCGGCGTGTCGCGGTATCGGCTCACGACGGGCAGTGGCCGACCGAGGTGTATGCCCGTGAGGCGACCTTCCGACTACGGCGACGCGAGAGCGACAACCTGAATCTCGGACTCCCCATGCTCGAATCGGAACTGAGCGAGTGGCGGGACCGGCTGGCCGACGATCCCGCCCGTGCACGGTTGTTGTTGCCGGACGCGGCGACGTCCTTTCTCGTCGCCCCGTTGACCGCACGGGGGCATGTACTGGGTGCCGTGCCCCTGTGGCGAACGGGCCGACAGCCTCCGTTTGGGCAGGCCGACGCCGAACTCGCCCAGGAGATCGCCTCCCGAGCCGCTCTGGGCCTGGACAACGCACGCCGCTACACCCGGGAGCAGCGCACCGCCGAATCGCTGCAGCGCAGTCTGCTGCCGCCGGCGGCCAGTGAGAGCAGCGCGGTGCAGACGGCCGGGCGGTACGTGCCGGCGGCCACGACGGCGGGAATGGGCGGAACGTGGTTCGACGTCATTCCGCTGTCCTCGGCCCGGGTGGCGATGGTCGTCGGAGAGGTCGCCGGACACGGGCTGGAGGCGTCGGCGACGATGGGCCGTCTGCGGACGGCCGTGCAGACGCTCGCCGATCTGGAGCTGCCGCCCAGCGAGCTGCTCACGCATCTGAATGATCTGGCGGTCAGGCTCGGCGAGGCGGAGCCGGGACCGGACGGCGGCGAACCGCCGCCCAAAGCCGGACCCGTACGGCCGGTGGGTCCCACCGGCCCGCTGGCGACCGGAGCCACCTGCCTGTACTGCGTGTACGACGCCGTCGAGGGACGGTGCGAGATGGCCAGTGCCGGGCACCCTGTTCCGCTGCTCGTCGCGCCGGGCGGGGATGTGCGGGACCTCGACGTGAAGTCCGGACCGGCACTCGGTGTCGGGGGGAACCCGTTCGAGTCGCTCACCGTCTCGCTGCCGAGAGACAGCATGCTCGCGTTCTTCACCGACTCCCTCCTTGCCGGCGACGAGGACGGCCTGCGTCGGCAGGGGTTCACCAGGATGCTGCGGACGGCGGTCGAGCAGCAGGACACGGCCTCCGAAGCCGTACACCGGGTGGCCGAAGAAGTCCTGCCCGTCCCCCCGGACGAGGACGTGTCCCTCCTCGTCGCCCGGACCCGTCGCCTGGCCTCGGACAGGGTCGCCTCCTTCGAGTTCGGCGCCGATCCCGCGGTCGTCGCCCAGGCGCGGAAGTTCGTGGACCGTCGCCTTGAGGCATGGAACCTGAGCCATCTGACGTTCAGTGTCGAACTGATCATCAGCGAGCTCGTCACCAACGCCATTCGCTACGGCGGGGAAGGGCCGTTTCGGCTGCGGCTGATCCTGGACACGGTGCTGACGTGCGAGGTGTCCGACACCAATGAGACACAGCCGCGCCTGCGCCGGGCTCGCCCGACTGACGAGGGCGGCCGGGGACTGTTCCTCGTCGCGCAGCTCTCGCACCGCTGGGGAAGTCGTTACACGGAGCGGGGCAAGACGTTGTGGACCGAACAACTCCTGACCGAGACCGTCGAGTTCGACTTCGGACTGTGAAGGGCGTCGAGTTCAGTCGAGGCCCGCGAGCATCCTGGCCTCCGCCTGCGCGTCTCGGGAGCGCTCTGTCGATGTCCGCGGTCTGACGCGGCTGCCCAGCCAGCCCAGGAGGAAGCCCACAGGAACGGATGCCAGAGCGATGTTCTGCAGCGGGAACCAGTGGAAGTCGTGCGTCGGCAGGAGCGAATGGCTGTGCCCGGACACGGTCGGGCCGAAGACCTGGAGCAGGAGGCAGCAGGCCAGGGAGCCGTAGAGCGTCCACAGCAGTCCGAGCCGGGTGAAGCCTTTCCAGAAGAGCGTGTAGACCAGGGCGGGCAGGATCACCGACGCGGCCACCGCGGCGGCGAACGACGCCAGGAAGAGAAAGCTCCATGCGTGCAGCAGGACCGCCAGGAACACGCTCCCCACTCCGATCGCCACCACCGCCCATCGCGCCACCGTCACCTCCTGCTTGTCCGTCACGGCACCGCGCCGCAGGGTCCAGGCGTAGACGTCGTGCGACACCGACGCCGCGGCGGCGAGGGTGAGTCCGGCGACCGTGGCGAGGGCGGCCACGAAGACGGCGCAGGCGACCATCGTGAACAACGTCCTTCCGCCGTCCCCCTGCGCGAGGTCGTCGGTGAGCAGGAACAGCGCGGAACTGCCCCGCGGGTCGTCGGCGACGATCGCCGCAGGGCCCGTGACCGCGGCCGCGGCCAGGCCGAGCAGGACCATGGCGCCGTAGAACAGCGTGACCATGATGACCGCATGGCGCGAGGCACGCCGAGCGGACCGGCCATCCACGGAGGCGCTGATACGCATGAGGATGGGAGGCACGACAGCGGATCCGAGGGACACGGTGAGGCACAGCGAGAAGAGCTCGAGCGTGCCGGTCGACGTGCTCCCGAACAGCAGCCCGGGGGCGTACAGGGCACCCGCTCGGTCCCCGCCGAGCGCGGCGGCGTCCAGCATCGCGCCGAAGTCCCAGCCGAAGCGGCCGACGGCGGCAGCCGTCAGAGCGAGGACCACACCGAAGACGAGCAACGCCTTGCCGGTCTGGATCATGCTGGTGCCTCGCATGCCACCGAAGGCCGCGAAGGAGATCATCAGCAGGCCGATCAGCACCGTGCAGGCCAGATCGGCCCCCGAAGCCTCCAGGCCGAGAACGTAGGCCGTGGCTTCGCCCGCGACGGTCAACTGGACGACGGTGAGGGGCACGCACACGACCAGCGTCAGCACCGTGCCCGCGATCCGGGTCGCGTTGCCCGCCATACGGGTCTCCAGGATCGACCCGAGGGTGAACCGTCCGGTGTTGCGCAGCGGCTGCGCCAGCACGAGCAGGATGCCCAGCGCGGCACTCGCGCTCACGGCCACCACCATGCCGTCGTACCCGCCCAGGGCGATCGTGCCGATGGGGCCGATCAGGGCGGTGGCGTGAATGTAGTCGCCGCACAGGGCGAGGCCGTTGCGCAGGGCGGGCAGGGACCGATCGGACGTGTAGAAGGCGGACGTCTGGTCGCTGTCCATGCTCGTGAGGAGACAGAGCAGGAAGCAGAGGCAGACGACGGCGAGGAACGAGGTCAGCGGAGTGACGAGCCCGAGGTCAACGGCGAGCAGGCGGTGCTCGTTCACAGCTGCTCCCGGCCGGGGCCGGCACTGTGTGTGGCCGCTCGCAATGCGTTGACGTGGGGGTCGCAGAGCGCGGCGCATGCGCGGTCGTACCACAGGGCGGAGAGCAGCAGTGTGGTCGCCTGGACGCTCAGCAGGAGCATGCCGAGTGTGTACTCGCCAAGTACCGCCCCCGTCGCACGGCCGCCCGGTGTGTAGGCGAGCAGGAAGACGAGGAGGGCAACGGAGGCGTTGACCGTCAGCAGGCGGCGTCTCAGGCGCGCCGAGGCGACGCGCAACGGCGCGTAGGAAGGGTGCTCGGCGACGACGACTCTTCGGGAGCCGTCCGATCCGGGGTCGAACAGGGACATGGCGGCGACTCCTGAAGTCCGCTGGGGGAGTGGGCGTGCAAGGGCGTGCCCCCGGCGGTCTTCGGGACTGCCGGGGGCATGTTGTTCATGGGCTCGGGAGTGTGGGTCAGCCGGTCTGGGCCCAGGACAGGGACGGGCGGGTGCGCGTGGTCCGGGTCTCGATCGCTGTGGCGACGTGGAGCAGCAGGTCTTCCTGGAAGCGGCCGCCGATCAGCTGCACACCGGAGGGCAGCCCGTCGCGGATGCCGGTCGGCACGGACATGGCCGGGAATCCGAGTACGGGAACCGCCTGCATCGGCCACTGGGCGGCCAGCAGCTCGCGCACTCGGCTGTCGCCGGCGAGGTCCGCGTCCTGCTCGAACGGCGGCTCGGCCGCGACCGGTGTCATGAGGATCCGGTCGCTGCCCAGATACCGCTGGAGGCGGCTGATGAGGGTGCCGCGACGGGCGTAGCCCTTGATGTAGGTGTCGAGGGTGGGTTGGTCGCCCCAGATCTCCGCGGCGGCAGCGAAGGAGGAGGCCAGCGAGACGCGGACCGCGTCATCACCGAAGCGTTCGATTTCGGACATCATCGTGCGCAGCTCCTGATAGAGCAGCAGCGACCACAGCCGGGCCGCCTCGCCGAGCAGGGGCAGTTCGACCTCCTCCACGTCGTGTCCGGCCTCGCTGAGCCAGCGCGCCGCGTCGTCGAGGGCGGCGTTCACCGTGGGGTGAGGCTCGGCGAGTCCCGTGTCGCGGACGATGCCGACCTTGATCCGGCTGGGCTCGCCGAGGGGCGGGCGCACCGGCAGACCGACGGGGTCGCTGAGGTCCGGTGTCACCATGGCGTGCAGTCCGCGGCGGACGTCGTCGACGGTCCAGCCGAGGGGGCCGTGGACGGCCATGGTCTGGAAGGACATGGGGCTGTCGAACTCTTCCGCCCCGCGCGGTTCAGAGCTGGAGATGAGGCCCATGGTGGGGCGCAGGCCGACCGCGCCGCAGCAGTAGGCGGGGAATCGGACCGAGCCGCCGATGTCGTTGCCCTGGGCGATCGGAGTCATTCCGGCGGCGACCGAAGCGGCGGCGCCTCCGGAGGAGCCGCCGGGGGTGTGGCCGCTGTGCCACGGGTTGAGCGTCCTGCCGTGCAGGTCGTTGCCGGTGAACCAGCGGACGGCGAAGGCGGGGCTGTTGCTGCGGCCCATCAGGGTGGCGCCGGCCTCGCGCAGGGCGGCGACGCAGACGGCGTCCTCCTCGGCGACGGCGGCCGCCCAGGCAGGTACGCCGTGCGAGCTGGCGTATCCGCGCTGCGAGGTGTTGATCTTGGTGGAGACCGGGACGCCGAGCAGCGGGGGCAGCTCCCCTCCGGCGGCGACCGCCGCGTCGGCGGCGGCGGCCCGGGCGAGCGCTTCCTGGGGCCGGAGGACCACAAGGGCGTTGAGGGCCGGGTTGGTCTCGTCGATGCGCGCGAGGAACGCCTGGGCGACCTCGGTCGCCGAGAAGGACTTGTCGCGGATTCCGGCGGCCAGTTCGGCGGCCGAACGGTCCCACAGCGGCTTGTCGCCCGTGGTGTCGGTCATCGTGTCTCCTGTGATGAGGGCGTGGTGGGTCACTTGCCGGTGCCGCCGAGGTGGGCGGCCCACGGCATGCCCATGTAGGCGAAGGATGTGGGCGCGCCGCTGACGCGCTCGTTCATGAACATTCGTTCGTGCGTGGTGGCCAGGTAGACCACCGGGGCGGTGGGCGTGAACAGGGCCTGTGCTTCCGCGTACGCCTTGGCCGACGCGGCCGGGTCGGAGGAGGTGCGGGCCTGATCCAGCAGCCGGGTGACGTCGGGGTTGTCGTAGCCCGTCCAGTTGAAGATGCCACGAGGTGTGACGCTCTCGGCCACGTAGGACACGGGGTCCGGCATGGAGACGTAGCCGAAGGTCAGGACGAGGTCGAGGCCCTTGCGGACCGACGGGTCGTAGAAGAGGGAGGACATCTCGGTGGGCTGGAGCTGCTTGATCTCGATCTCTACGCCGATCTTCTTCGCGGCGGCCTGGATGAACGTCAGCGCCTGCAGTCCGCGCTGGTCACCAGCGGGAATGGCGGCCACCAGCGGGCGGGAGGGCGGGCCGGCCTGTTCGGCGAGCTTCTTCGCCCGCGCCACGTCCGGCTTCGCAACGGCCGGCAGCGCCTTGTAGGCGGTGTCGAACCGGGCGGCGGCCTTGTCGCCTCGCCAGGTGAGCGGCGGGACGAGCGACTTCAGTGTGGTGGCGTCGCCACCGAAGACGTTCTTGATCAGTGCGTCGCGGTCGATGACCTGCGACAGCGCGTCCAGCAGCCTGCGGTCGGCGGCGGGGGATTCCGCGTTCGCGGGGATCAGCAGCACGTTCTGGGTGGACGGGCCGAGATGGATCGCGCCGTTGGCGGACTTGGCTAGCGCGGCGGCGCTGCTGGGCGGCAGCTCGTAGGTGCCGTCCACCTCGCCGGACAGAAGTGCGCTGGTCAGCGTGTTGCTGTTGGTGATGAACTCGAAGGTGATCCGGCCGGCCTTCGGCTTCAGCTTCGCGTCCCAGTAGGCGTCGTTGCGTTCGAGGGTGATGCTGCCGCCGGATTTCCAGGAACCCAGCTTGAACGGTCCCGTACACATCAGGCCGCCCTTGGCGGTGCCATAGGCGGGGCCGGCCTTCTCGGCGTACTCCTTCTGGTTGACCGCGCCGAACGATGTGGACAGCGCCTTGGGCAGGGTCTGGTCGTAGGTCTTGGTGCGCAGGGTCACCTGGTGCGGACCGGTGGCCTTGATCGACGTCACGGCGGCCAGGAAGTTCCCGTACAGCGCCTGCGTCTTCGGGTCCCGCTGCCGCTCCAGGCTGTAGATCACGTCCTGCGGCGTCATGGGTGAGCCGTCCCAGAACTCGACGTCGGAGCGCAGGTCGAGCACGAGCGTGCGGTCGTCGGTCCAGGTGGTCTTCCGGGCCAGTCCGGGGCTCAGGGAGAAATCGGCGTTCATCCGCGTCAGCGTGTCGCAGAGATTCGCCTCGACCGTCTGGGGAGAGTAGTCGCCGACCTTCGCAGGGTCCAGGGTCGTCGGCTCGCCGTAGGGAAGCGCCCAGGTCACGTTCTCCACCTCGGAGGTCCCGGGCGTCGTGGTGGTGGTGAGCCCCTTGGGTTCGGGCGTTTCGGCGCCTGTGTCCGACGTGGTGGTGCAGGCCGTGCCGGTCAGCAGGCCCAGGCTCGTGAGCACCGCCAGCACCGTTTTCTTCGCAGCCATAGCTGAAGCTCCTTGCCGAGAGCAGTGAGGAGGAAGGAGGACGCTCGCGATGGGGGGAGCGGGGCATGCCGACGAGCCGTCGTAAACGAACGTCATATAACGCTGTTGCATGTCACGCTTGCATCTGGTGAGCTAACGAGTCAAGGGCACCGCGTGACCTTCTCGTCGGGCCCCGGACTTCGCCTGTCGAGGCCAATCCGGCAGCGCGGGGTCTCCTGGACCGCACTTCATGCACCCCACGCTCGGCGCGTGGACCGTCAGCCCGCTCCACAGAACCGGAGAATCGCCATGTCCTTCACTCCCGCTCTCGACTTCGCGTTCGAGATCCGTGCCAAGGTGACCGAGACCCTGCACATCGGCCATGGCGACGGAGAAGTCGCCGAGTTCACCCCCATCGTCGGCGGCGGCGTCGACGGCCCCCGCCTGCGCGGAAAGGTCCTCTCCGGCGGAGGTGACTGGAGCAGCACCAGGGGTGAGGTCTGCGAACTCGAGGCGCGCTACCTGATCCAGGCGGACGACGGCGCCGTGATCGATATCGTCAACCGCGGCTTCTATGTGCCGAAGGCCGACAGCCCGGACCAGTTCGACGGAGATCTGCAGGTCAGTGAGGCCGGCCACTACTACCGCACATCGCCCGTCTTCCGTACGGACGCTCCCGCTCACCGCTGGCTCGCGGAGACGGTCTTCGTCGGCCTCGCCCGGCCGGAGGGTGAGGACGTGGTCGTCATTCGCATGTACGCGCTCAGGTAGAAGCCGCGTCATCGGTGACCGGCGTGCGCGACAGGCGGGTCACCGATGACGCTCCGGGCTCAGGAAAGGGACCGCCACGCGTGATTCAGGGCCTCCCGGAACCGGTCGACCTCGTCGGTGTCGAGGTCGGCGACCATGCGCTCCTCGAGGGCCCGGGCCGGCTCGGCGAACTCGGCCAGCAGCCGGCGCCCTGAGTCGGTGAGCAGGATGAGCCGCTCGCGGCGATTGGCGGGGTTGGGCTCACGGCGGATGAGGGCGCGGCTCTCCAGCGCGCGGATCATGTCGGCCATCGACTGGGCGGTGACGAAGGAGTCGCGGGCGAGCTGGGCGGCGGAGATGCCGTCGTGCCGCTCCAGCACGGTGAGGGCGGTGTACTGCAGTGCTGTGATGCCGGCGGGCTTGAGCACCTCCTCCAGGCGGGCGCGCACCGCCAGCTCCGTCCTCTTGACCAGGTAGAGCAGTGAGGGCCTCACGTTCGTCCTCCTGTGTTGACGGTTCGCGTGGGTCGGGCCATGTCGTTCCTCCCCTGGATGCCGCCGGGGCGGCGGCTCGCATCACCCTAAGTCATTGACAGGAATCCTGTTGATTGAGCAGACTGCCGTTCATCAGGAATCCTGTCGATCCCTCGACGTGTTGCCGGCGTTCTCGGCACCCCACAAACTGCTCACGAGAGGCACCCCTCTATGGATCTGCACGGGAAAGTCGCCGTCGTCACCGGTAGCGGACGCGGTCTCGGCCTCGGGTACGCCCAGGCCCTCGCCGCGGCGGGCGCCGCTGTCGTCGTCAACGACGTCGACCGGGCCGTCGTCGACGCCGCTGTCGCCGCCATCAAGGCCGAGGGCGGCAGCGCGGGCGGTGTCGTGGCCGCGGTCGGCGACAGCGCGGCGGCCCAGCATCTGGTGGACGCGGCGGTGGAGGAGTTCGGGCGGCTGGACGTGCTCGTCACCAACGCGGGAATCCTGCGCGACCGCGTGCTGTGGAAGATGACCGACGAGGACTTCGACGCCGTCGTCCGCGTCCACCTCCGGGGCACCTTCACCTGCGCCCGGGCGGCGGCCGTCCGCATGCGGGAGCAGGGCACCGGCGGCCGGCTGGTCCTGATCTCCTCGCCGGCCGGACAGCGCGGCAACTTCGGCCAGACCAACTACGCCGCCGCCAAGGCGGGCATCGTCGCCATGGCCCGGACCTGGGCCATGGAACTGGGCCGCGCCGGCATCACCGTCAACGCCGTGGTGCCCGTCGCCGCCACCGAGATGACCAAGACCATCCCGGCGTTCGCGCCCGTCATCGAGGAGTCCGAGCGCACCGGCAAGCCGCTGCCGGACTGGCTGCGCAAGGACGAGGGCCTCGGCACCGTCGAGGACGTCGCCGCGCTGATCACCTTCCTGGCCTCGGACGCCTCCAAGGACGTCACCGGGCAGGCCATCGGCATCGGCGGGGACCGTCTGGCCCTGTGGGCCCACCCCAAGGAGAAGGCCGTCGCCCTCGCCGACGGCGGCTGGAGCGCCGGTGAGATCGCCGCGCAGTGGACGGGCGGCGTCGGGGCCGAGCTCGAGACCTACGGCATTCCGGCGCCCCAAGCCCCGGAGGCGTGACATGGGCGACCTCGCGCTCGACCTCGACCGGCTGACCGCCATCGACATGCACACGCACGCGGAGGTCTCCAAGGACGGCCACGGAGCCCTGAGTCCGGAGCTGTTCGGCGCCTCCGAGGAGTACTTCAAGGCCCATGGCCACCGCAAGCCGACCATCGAGGAGATGGCGGACCACTACCGCGAGCGCCGCATGGCGGCAGTGGTGTTCACCGTGGACGCCGAGCACGCCACGGGGCACCCGCGGATCTCGAACGAGGAGATCGCGGAGAGTTGTGCCGCCCACGCCGATGTGCTGATCCCGTTCGCCAGCGTCGACCCGCACAGAGGCCGCGCGGGCGTGCGGGAGGCACGGCGGCTGGTGGAGGAGCACGGCGTCCGCGGCTTCAAGTTCCACCCCAGCATCCAGGCGTTCTCCCCGAACGACCCGCTCGCCTACCCGCTGTACGAGGCCATCGAGGAACTCGGCGTGCCCGCCCTGTTCCACACCGGCCAGACGGGTATCGGCGCCGGCGTCCCGGGCGGCGGCGGCATCCGGCTGAAGTACTCCAACCCCATGCTGGTGGACGACGTCGCCGTGGACTTCCCGCAACTGCGCGTCATCCTCGCCCACCCGTCCTTCCCCTGGCAGGACGAGGCGCTGGCGGTGGCCACCCACAAGCCGTACGTGTACATCGACCTGTCCGGATGGTCCCCGAAGTACTTCCCGCCGCAGCTCGTGCGCTACGCGAACACGCTGCTCAAGGACAAGGTGCTCTTCGGCTCCGACTACCCCGTCATCACCCCCGACCGGTGGCTCGCCGACTTCGAGAAACTCGACATCAAGCCCGAGGTCCGGCCGAAGATCCTCAAGGAGAACGCGGCCCGCCTGCTCGGTCTGCTCACGGATTGAAGGAGGCGTCGTGCTGAACCAAGGCATCGGCTCCTGGCCGTCGCGCCGGGCCCGTAAGACCCCCGACCGGATCGCCGTCGTCCACGGGGAACGCACCTGGACCTACCGCGACCTGAACGAGCGCGTCCTGCGCCTCGCCCATGCCCTGCGCGCCCTGGGCGCGGGACGCGGTGACCGTGTCGCCTACCTGGGCCCCAACCATCCGGCCTTCCTGGAGACGCTGTTCGCCGCCGGGACGCTGGGGGCGGTCTTCGTCCCCCTCAACACCCGTCTCACGACGCCGGAACTGGCGTACAACCTGTCCGACTCGGGCACCACCGTGCTCGTCCACGCGCCCGAGCATGCCGAACCGGCCCGCGCCGCGGCGGCCGAGGCCGGGGTGCGGCACCGGATCTCGCTCGCCGGGCCCGACGACGGTGGTCTCGGCTACGAGGAACTCCTCTCCGACGCCGGAACCGGACCCCTGGACGAACCCGTGGCCCCGGACGACCCGTGCATGATCATGTACACCTCCGGGACCACCGGCCGCCCCAAGGGCGCCGTCCTCTCCCACGCCAACATCACCTGGAACAGCGTCAACGTCCTCGTCGACACCGACCTCCGCAGCGACGAGGTGACCCTCGTCGTGGCACCGCTGTTCCACACCGCCGGGCTCAACATGACCTGCCTGCCGACCCTGCTCAAGGGTGGCCGGGTGGTGCTGCTGGGTGCCTTCGACGCCGAACACGTCCTGGAGGTCATCGCAGCTCGGCGGGTGACGCACATGTTCGGCGTGCCCACGATGTACGACGCCATGGCCGCGCGGTCCCGCTGGGAGACCACGGACCTGTCCAGTCTGCGCACCCTCAACTGCGGCGGTGCTCCCGTCCCCTCGCGCACCATCGCCACCTACCTCGCCCGCGGTCTGGCCTTCAGCCAGGGGTACGGCATGACCGAGGCATCACCCGGAGTCCTCTACCTGGACAAGGAGCAGACCACCGCCAAGGCGGGCTCCGCCGGCGTGCCGCACTTCTTCACCGACACCCGCGTGGTCCTGCCCGACGGCCGCGACGCCGGCCCCGGCGAGCGCGGGGAGATCCTCGTCCAGGGGCCCAATGTGATGACCGGTTACTGGGGCCGGCCCGAGGACACCGAGGCCGCCTTCGGCGACGGCCGCTGGCTGCGCACCGGGGACGTCGCCCGCACCGACGCCGACGGCTACGCCTACATCGTCGACCGGGTCAAGGACATGTTCGTCTCGGGCGGCGAGAACGTCTACCCGGCCGAGGTCGAGGACGTGCTCCTGACCCACCCCGCCGTCGCCGAGTGCGCGGTCGTCGGCGTGCCCGACCCGGTCTGGGGCGAGGTCGGCCGCGCCGTCGTCGTCCTCCACCCCGACGCCCGCGCCGGCGCGGACGACGTCCTCGGCCATCTGCAGGGCCGGCTGGCCAAGTACAAGATCCCCAAGTCCCTCGTCGTAACGGAAGCCCTGCCCCGTACGGCCTCCGGGAAGATCATCAAGTCCGCCGTGCGCGACCTCTACGCGAACGGTCGCACCGGGCGCCCCCGCCCGTAGCAGACCTCCGAGCAACGCCCTCTCACCGGCAGCGCCCACTGCTGCCCGTGCTATCGAAAGGATCCTCCATGCCCTCGATCGCCAACGGCCTCGACGGACTCAAGGCCCTCACCGGAGCCGACCTCGGCCGCACCGAATGGACCGAGATGGCCCAGGACCGGGTGAACACCTTCGCCGACGCCACCGACGACCACCAGTGGATCCACACGGACCCGGAGAAGGCCAAGGACGGCCCTTTCGGCGGCCCCATCGCCCACGGCTACCTGACCCTCTCCCTCATCATCCCGCTCTTCGGCGAGCTGCTCACCATCAACGGCGTCAAGATGAGCGTGAACTACGGCCTGGACAAGGTCCGTTTCCCCAGCCCCGTCCCCGTCGGCGCGAGGATCCGCCTCCACGGTGTCGTCGGCACCGTGGAGGAGGTCAAGGGCAACGGTGTGCAGATGCCGCTGACCTTCACCGTCGAGGTCGACGGCAGCGACAAGCCGGCCTGCGTCGCCCAGGCCGTCTACCGCCATTACGCATGACAGCGGGGGGCGTCCTGGCCGCCTCCAGGCATCGCGTCAGCCCCAGGGATTGAACGGGATGTTCGGCTTGGCCTTGTTGAGTGTGTCGTTGAACTTGGCATCCTGGATCGGGAGGTTGGCCTTGCCCCAGCTGGACTGGTTCAGCCGGCGCTGGAGGTTGACGACGCTGTTGCTTCGCGGGAAGTGGTCCCAGCTGACCAGGGCGGGGTGGTCCCAGCCGCCGTCTCCCCAGGCTTCCGCGCGCTCGCCCCACTTCGCGAAGCGCAGGGCGTGCGTACTCGGGCCGGACGGCCGTACCTACGCCACCGCCGAACTGTCCGGCACCCGCTATGTCTTCCAGCTCCGCAGCACCCGCGACGGCCGCGTCCTGCGCACCTTGGCACCCGTACCTCTACCCGTCTCCCGCGACCCCGCCGAACCGGTCGTGCCGCAGGAGACCCTGTCCCTGATGGCGTTCAGTCCCGACAGCACCGCCTTCGCATACGGCGTCTCCGCGCCAGGGCGGAGCGCCGCTCCCCAGCGGCTCTCGGTACAGGACCTGACCCGCGACCGCGTCCGGACCACGCTGGACCTGGCGACTGCCGCGACCGCCGCGGCGGTGGTCTCCATCGCCCTCGGGCCCGGCGGAGGCACCCTGTACACCACCCGTACGCCGGCCATCGGCGAGCTGAGCAACGAGGTCTGGGACACCCACCATCACCGCAGAACCGCGGTCCTTCACGGCATGGACAGCAGCAACCTGGCCATACGCCCCGACGGTGGGCTGCTCGTGGGCGACAGCCGCACCGCCCGCCTGCGGGGCGCGTCGGCGAGCACGATCTCGTCCAGGGCGACCAGGTCGGCGCCCTGGCGTTCAACGCCGATGGCACCGTCCTCGCGGTCGGCGACCAGACAGGCCGGGTCGCGCTGTGGCACGGCACCTTGCGCCACCGCGCCGGCATACTGCGGAACGTGTTCCCCGCCCCGCACGGCGGCACTTCCGAAGCCGTCGAGGCGCTCGCTCTCAGCCCCGACGGTCGCACCCTGGCTGTCGGCGGCGCCGCCGGCACCCTCCAACTCTGGGACACCGCCACGCAACGGCCCCTCGGCGGACCGTTGACCACGTCCGGCGAGGCCATCGACTCAGTGGCCTTCAGCCCGGACGGTGCGACCCTCTACGCGGGCAGCGCCCACGTCCCGCTCCAGCGATACACCGTCGCTCCCGAGCGGGTTGTCGCCCAAGTCTGTGCCCGCGCCGGAACGGAACTGACACGGGCCCAGTGGCGGGCGAGTATCCCGGACTTGCCCTATCGGCGGGTCTGCCGCTCCGTGGCACCCACCAGTCGAGGCGACCGGTCAGGCGCCCTCGAACCACCTCATCTCAGTACGCCCTATGTCCTTCGGGGCGGTGGATCGAAGCGATACGCTGCGGGACCTTGCGGTTGAAGAGTTTGGAGAACTGGTATGACCGTCACCGTTTCCGCCTCCGCGCCGCTTGCGTTGCAGCGGTACTACCGAGTCCTCAGCGGCGGCATCGATGCCTACGGGCGAGGAGAGGACCTGCGCCCGCTGCTGACTGAGCATCTCGACTTCACGGGGTCAGTGGCCGGCCACCATCCCGACGCCACCGACACCTTCCTCGTAGGAGTGGCCGGTTTCATCGCGACGGTGCAGCACATCCGGATCGTGCAGGAGGTGCATGATCACGCCGGGTCCGCAGTGCTTTACGACGCCACCATGCCGGGCGGTCCCGTCCGCCTCGCGGAGTTCTTCCGTTTCCAAGACGGCCTCATCAGCACGCTCAACCTTCACTACGACGGCCAGGACTACCTCGCCAAGGGCGGCCGCTGAGCATGCGGAGCGATCCCTCGGCGCAACGTCCGCAAGACGTTCTCGCAGACCGACTCCGTGTGCTCCTGTCCGGCCTCGACGTACGCGAAGTCAACATGTTCGGCGGTATCGCGTTCATGGTCGACGGCAGACTGGCTCTTTCCGCTGGGCGCGAGGGCGACCTGCTCGTCCGTGTCGATCCGAAACAGCACGCTGCCCTTCTCGACAACCCCGGGGTACGCGAGCCCCTTATGGGCGACCGCTCCATGGGGCAGGGGTGGCTGCTCGTTGAGGGGGCACACCTCAACGGCGAGGGCGTGCTTGAATCCTGGGTCGACCGAAGTCTCGACAGCCATGCCGGGCCCGGTAGGGGGTGATCAGGGGTGGGCCGCGACCCGCCTTACGCCTCGTAGGAAGAGCCCCTCGTCTGCCGCGCCGCCCTACGACGCACCGCACCTGGCCAGCGCGGTTCGCGCCAGCCCGCGCAGCCAGGCGTGGGCGTGGTCGGTGTCGTAGCGCTGATGCCATGACAGGTATACAGGTGCCGACGGCAGTTCGAGTGGGAGGGGGAGCACGACCAGGCCGAGGTCGGCGACCGCGGAGCGCGTGGTGGCTTCGGGGACGCTGATCAGGAGATCGGAGCCTCGCGCGAACTCCAACGCGGCCGCTTCCGTGGGCGCGGCCGCCACCACACGGCGGGTGAGGCCGAGCCGGGCGAGGGCATCGTCGAGGGCATTGCTGAGGTTTCCGCGTCGCGAGACGGTGACGTGCTCAGCGGCGGCGTACCGCTTCGCGGTGACGGTCCTGACGCGGGTGAGGGGGTGGCCCTGCCTCACCACGATGACGAGAGGGGTCTCGCCCACGCTCTCGGCACGGATGTCTGGTGCGCTCGGGCGGTTGGCATTCGCTTCCAGGTCGACCTCGCCGCGCCGCAACTCGGGGGTGTCGATGCCCGATTCCGCGACGAAGCGCAATCGCACGCCCGGCGCCTGTGCGCGCACGGCCGCGAGCAGTGCGGGGCCGCTCAGGGCGACCAGGGAATCGTGCCAGCGGAGTGTGAACGTGCGCTCCAACGTGGCCAGATCGAGTTCACGGCTCGGTGCCAGCACCCCCTGGACCTGTTGCAGCAGCTCGTGCACCTGTTCCCGCACAGCGATCGCATACGGCGTCGGCGTCATCGTGCGGCCGGTGCGCACCAGGATCTGATCCCCTGTCGTGCGCCGGATCCGGCCCAGACTCCGGCTCATCGCGGGGGCGGTGACATGCAGGCGCGCAGCCGCCCCGGCCACGCTTCCCTCCTCCAGCAGGGCGTCGAGCGCGGCGAGCAGATTCAAATCCAATTGCATGTGAGTAATCCTAGATGTGCTTGACATGCATTTGAAGTTAATCATCGTGCTCTATACCTTCGAGACAAGAGCGCAAGACGGTACGCGCAGTTGGCGCGACCGGCCCCATCACCCCTCCTCACACGGGAGTACCACCATGTCCGAAACGCTTCAGGCCACTGACGTCGCCGCCTCCGACGCCGACCTGCTCGGCCAGACCGCGATCGCCGTGCGCGCGGCCGGTTCGGCGCTGCGCGAGCGCTTCGGCGAGGTCGTCCGCTACCAGTCCCGCGAAGAGCTGATGCACGTGCTCGCCGCCAACGACGACACGGCCCTCGACATCCTGCGCCCCCGCCTCACGCGTCTGCGCCCGGACGCCGACTGGGTGGAGGACGAGTTGGACGGCGGGGCGCTGCCACCCGGCGAATGGTGGGTCGTGGATCCTGCCGAGGGCAACATCAACCACTTGCACGCCCTGCCGGATTGGGCGGTGACCGCCACCCTCGTGCGCGAGAACCAGCCGGTGCTCACCGCGGTCCACCTGCCGTTGAGCGGCGAGACCTACACCGCGCTCTCCGGCGCGGGCGCCCACCTCGACGGCCGGCCGCTGCACGTCTCCCAGACCGCGGATCTCGGCCTGAGTATCGTGGCCACCAGCCAGGCCCGCCCGGACGAGGACGAGAAGGTCGTGCGGCGCACCGGCTCCTCGATCACCGCCATGCTCTTCGACGCGCTCGTCGTCCGCACCTCCGTGCCCGCGACCCTGCACCTGCTGAACGTGGCCGCCGGCCGGATCGACGCCTTCTGGCAGTTCGCCGGCGCCCGCGCGGACCTGCTGCCCGGGGCGCTGCTCGTCACCGAGGCCGGCGGACAGCTCTCCGACGCCGAGGGCCGCCCCTGGACCCCGCAGAGCGAGAGCTTCCTGGCCGCCGCTCCCGGCGTCCACGCCGAGGCCGTCGCCACGCTCTCCCGCTGACCGCGTGCCACAACCCGTACGCACGGAAGGACCAGATCATCATGACCACGATCGCAGTTCTCGGAACTGGCCGCGTCGGCGGCAACCTGGCCACAGCCCTCACCCGGGCAGGGCACGAGGTGACCACGGCGGACCGCACGCCGGGGGCCGCCGCCGACGCCGCACGGACAGCCCAGATCGTCATCAACGCCACCCCGGGCGCCGGCTCCCTGGACCGGCTCGCCGCCCTGCGCGAGGAACTGCGAGGCAAGATCCTCGTCGACGTCTCCAACGCCACCGTCGACGGACCGGACGGACTGCCCGCCGACCTGATCTACCCCGGCTCGAGCCTCGCCGAGCAACTCCAGGAAGCGCTCCCCGAAACGCGCGTCGTCAAGACACTCAACACCATGCTCTTCCCGGTGATGACCGCGCCGGCCACGCTCGGCCAAGCGCCCGAAGTCTTCCTCTCCGGCGAAGACTCGCAGGCCAAGCAGACCGTCCGCGAACTGCTCAGCAACCTCGGATGGCGCGCCGAGTGGATCACCGATCTCGGCGGAATCCAGACCGCCCGTGCCACGGAGGCCGCGATACTGTTCGTGCCGCACGTGATTCGGTCCAGCGGATTCGCGCCCTTCGCGATCTCGATCGCCCGCTGATCCGCACACCGCACTCCCCTCGGTGATCGACACCGCGTCGGCCCACGCAATGATCCAGACACGACCACGGCCTTCGCGCTGATCCCTCTGTGCGGAGCACGGGATCAGGCGAAGGCCGCCTTCACGTCCGCCGAGCTACGAAACGCCGATCAAGTGAGAGTCGCCGCGTTCAACGCCGGACGTTGAACCTCAAGGTCAGGGCAGGGTCCATTTCTGGTTGGGGCCGGTGTGGCAGGTCCACAGGTGGACCGGGGTTCCGTCGTTCCAGGTTCCGCCGGAGGCGTCGAGGCACTTGCCGGACTGTGGGTTGCGTATCGTGCCGTCGGCCTGCGGCTGCCAGGACTGGGCGCCGGAACCGTTGCAGGTCCAGAGCTGGACGCGCGTGCCGTCCGCGCTGCCGCCGTTGGAGACGTCGAGGCACTTGCCCAGGGCCTTCACCGTGCCGTCTCCGGGCAGCGTCCATTTCTGCGCGGCCGTGCCGTTGCAGGTCCACAACTGGACCTTCGTACCGTCCGCGGTCTGCGAGTTGTCGATGTCCAGGCACTTGCCGTTCACGCCCTTCACCTCACCCGTGCCGGAGATCGCGCCCGGCATCTTGTTGAGCGTGTACCACGCCTCGGTGCTCCACAGGGAGTCGCCTCCCGCCGAGCTGAAGGGACGCGGTGAGCGGACATGGACCACCCGGTCGGCCTTGAGGCCGGGAATGGCCAGGGTGACCGTCTTGCCGTCGGCGGAGAGGGTGGCCGACTGCGCGGTGAGGGTCTCCTGGTCGACCTTGGGGCCGCCGTAGTCGGCGGTCGGGACGTAGCGCCACTGCTTGATCTTGTAGCGTCCGGCCAGGCCGGCCGCCGTCTCCTGGGAGAGCGGCTGGGTGTACTCCAGCTCGAAACCGCCGGGCACAGCGCGCATGGCGCGGATGTCGAAGGCGTCGGTGCCGTTCGGCGTCAGCTTCTGGAGGCCGTGGCTCAGTTTGCCCTCCTGGCCCCAGTTGCCGCCCGCGCCCAGGCCGCCCGCGTAGAGCGCTCCGTCCGGACCGATGCTGATCCGTGTGACGCCCGCCTCCAGGCCCTGGGTGAGGCGGAAGACGGCACCCTGGTACTCACCGCCGACCTTCTCCAGGTAGCCGCGCTGGACGCCGCCGTAGGTGACGTCGCCGAAGAGCATCTGCCCGGCGAACGGTCCTTCGGTCAACTGCAGTGGTGTGCTGGGGGAGTTGCCGATCTCGTTCTGCGGCAGCCACAGCACCGGCTTGGTCACCGGCTGGTTGTCGAAGGGGCCGTCCGGGTTGGTGTAGTGGTTGAAGAAGCGGTCCTGCTTGATGTGGACCAGCTTCGACGAGGGCAGCCACCCGCCCTGGTTGTCGGTGACGAAGATGCCGCCCTCGGGGCCCCATCCGATGCCGTTCGGTGTCCGCAGGCCGCCGGCGATGTAGTCGACCTTCCCGGTCTCCTTGTTCACCTTGATGGTGGTGCCGCGGTTCTGGGCGGGCTGCGGGTCGGTCGTCGCGCCGCCGTAGTTGATGGAGACGGAGAGGTTCAGGTAGAAGGAGCCGTCCTTGTAGAGCAGGCCGAAGGCGAACTCGTGGAAGTTGCCGCCGAAGGGCCAGGTCGCGACCCGGCGGTAGTT
This sequence comes from Streptomyces sp. NPDC056128, assembly GCF_042263835.1. NCBI lineage: Bacteria > Bacillati > Actinomycetota > Actinomycetes > Kitasatosporales > Streptomycetaceae > Streptomyces > Streptomyces sp. NPDC056128. Next base: position 85,568 of record NZ_JBHJVQ010000021.1, read on the forward strand.
GTCGGTGACCTCGTCGCCGTTGGTGTCGTTCAGTTCGGTCAGCTCGTGTTTCTGGGAGACGTAGAGCTTTCCGTCGACGTACTTGATACCCATCGGCTCCTTCAGGCCCGAGGCCACCTTCTTCGCCGTCACCTTGTCCGGGCCGGTGCTCCCGGTGACGTTGTCCAGGAGGTAGACCTCTCCCGCGGTGTTGTTGCTGCCGCCCCAGGTGGTGATGGCCAGGCGGCCGTCCGGCAGCCAGTCCATCGCGGAGACCTGCGGCTCGAAACCCGCGGGCCGCAGGTCGGTGAGGGTGTAGTTCGGATGCACTCCGGTCAGGGGCAGGCCGTCTCCCGGCGAGTCCGTGCCGCCTTCGCACTCCTTCTGGCCGGGCGCGGTGACGCGGACGACGTCGGCGTCCGTGCTGAGCGCCGAGTTCGGTACGACGGAGAAGCCGGAGGCGCCCGGCGGCTTCCAGGCCAGGGTCAACTGCTGGCCGCCGTCACGCTCGAAGTGCTCGATGCGCAGTGAGTGGTACCCGGCCGTCAGCTCTGCGGTGCCGTCCTTCGGCTCCGGACCGTGCAGGCCGTCGTGATCGATGACCAGTTGGTTGTCGATCCAGAGGCGGGAACCGTCGTCGCTCGTGAGGCGGAAGGTGTAACTGCCCGCGCCCGGGGCGTTGAGGTTGCCGAGGGCGTGGGTGACGAAGCCGCTGTCCAGGCCGAAGTCGTCGACCGAGGACCAGTCGATCACCGGCATCAGCTTGTCGATGTTGGGCGTCTGGCCGGCCTTGAGGGTGCAGATCCCGCTCAACGGGGTCTGCACGTCGAAGACGCGCATGGTGACGCCCGGTTCCTGCGGGGGCAGATCGGCGGCGGCCGCGTCCTGCGCCGGAGCGGGAGACGACGACAGTCCGACGGCCAGCAGGGAGGCGACGAAGGCGCCGGCCAGGCGTCTGCCGAGGCGGCGGGGGTACAGGCGTGGATACACGTGACCTCCTGACGGTCCCCCGGGGCGGGGGGACTCGGTCGGATGGGTGGGAGATCCACCGCGGCCGGGACGCGCCGTCGTCCCGGACTCGGCAGGGTGCGGACGGGGACTGGAGCCGCCCCCGCGTCGGGCTCGGTGAGGTGTCTCAGGACGGTGCGGTCTCCGTCGGGGACGGGTCCGTCAGGGCAGGGCCCATTTCTGGTTGGGGCCGGTGTGGCAGGTCCACAGGTGGACCGGGGTTCCGTCGTTCCAGGCTCCGCCGGAGGCGTCGAGGCACTTGCCGGACTGCGGATTGCGGACCGTGCCGTCGGCCTGCGGCTGCCAGGACTGCGCGCCCGTACCGTTGCAGGTCCAGAGCTGGACGCGCGTACCATCCGCGCTGCCACCGCCGGAGACGTCCAGGCACTTGCCCAGGGCCTTCACCGTGCCGTCTCCCTGCACCGTCCACTTCTGCGCGGCCGTGCCGTTGCACGTCCACAACTGGACCTTCGTGCCGTCCGCGGTCTGCGAGTTGTCGACGTCCAGGCACTTGCCGTTCACGCCCTTCACCTCACCCGCGGACGGCCCGGCGTTCAGTACCTTGGCCCGGATGTTGCGGAACGACACCCTGTCGCCGTCACCGTGGTTCTGGATGCCGATGTGTCCCTGGCGGAGGCTGCGGGCGGGGTCGGTGTTGGTGAAGTCGTTGATCTTGCGGCCGTTGAGGAAGATCTCCAGCCGTTCGCCGGTGACCCGGAGTTCGTAGGTGTTCCACTCGCCGGGCGGGTTGAGCGCGGCGTCCCGCGCGGCGATGTCCGCCGCCTGGAACCCGTACACGGAGCCCGTGGTGCGGTCCGGGGAGTCGGTGGCGTCGATCTGAATCTCGTAGCCGTTGTTGACCGCGGACCAGGGGTCGTTGGAGGCGGGAAAGCCGAGGAAGACACCGGAGTTGGAGTCGTCGTCCATCTTCCAGTCCAGCTTCACGGAGTAGTCGCCGGTGAACTCCTTGGCGGTGTACCACATCATGCCGAGGCCGCCGTACGACGTCAGCGAGTCGTCGGCGAGTGTGAAACCGCCGGGGCCCGCCTGACTCCATCCGTTGGTGCCGGAGCCGTCGAAGAGGCTGGTGTAGCCGGTCTCCGGGCGGCAGTCCGACTCGGTCATGCCGGCGGCCCACCGGACACCGCCCAGCAGGTGGCGGCGGAACTCGGCCTCTCCGTAGGACTCGTCGGTGTGGCCGCCACCGGTGTAGAAGGCGCGGCCGCCTTCGTAGTCCTTGCACCAGGCGATCGGATGGTCGCCGGACATGGAACCGCCGGAGTAGCTCGACTCGTCCAGCGAGGCCAGGACGCGGGCGGAGGCGCGCGGGTTGGTGCGGTAGTTGTACCACTCGTCGGTGCGCTGCCAGGTCCGGTCGAGGTGGGCGGTGGCGTCGTGGGCCCGGTCCTCGACCTGGACGGTGGCGGACTGGACGGCGGGATGGGACTGGAAGAGGGCGCCCGCCAGCCCCTCGTAGAACGGCCAGTCGTACTCGGTGTCCGCCGCCGCGTGCACGCCGACGTAGCCGCCGCCGTTGCTGATGTACTGCTCGAAGGCCGTCTGCTGGGCGTCGTTCAGCACGTCACCCGTGGTCGAGAGGAAGACCACCGCCTCGTAGGGCGCCAGCCCGGCGGTCGTGAAATCTCCCGCGTCCTCGGTGGCGTCGACGGTGAAGTTGTTGGCCGTTCCCAGTTCGCGCAGGGCCGCCAGTCCGTCGTCGATCGACGAGTGGCGGAACCCGGCCGTCTTGGAGAAGACCAGGACCTCGTAGTGGGGGTCGGCGGCTGGCTGTGCCGCCTGAGCGGCGGGCGCCGACGGTGGGGACGGTCTCTCGGGCGCTGCCGCGGCGTACGGCGTGGCACTCAGCGCTGCCGCCGCGATCAGGGCGAGGGTACCGATCAGTTTTCTGTGCAAGACGGCGTCATCTCCTTCATTGAGAGGGGACGGATTGCGGAGTTGCGAGGTCCGGGAGGTGCGGGAGGTGCCGTCGGATGGCGTGTCGGACACCGGTCCCGTCGCACCGCGGACGAGGGCAGTGCGGGGTTCAGCGGGCATGCTGGGGCGAGTCGCCCGGGCATTCCGAACGGGATGATGGGCGGGCGAGTTGCCCCGGCGAAGCTCACATCGCGGAGATTGGGCGCGGGACGGGACCGTGAGTTCCCATCGTCAGGCCTCGAAGTCCGGGCATGCGGTGCCGCGATGGGAGATGCACGACGTGGGAGTATCCGTGGACGCCGACGGCCAGAAGCGATCGCGTTGCCGGCTGTGGGCGCTGCCGGGGCCGAGAAGGGGTCGTTTCGTGCGCACAGGTGTCTCCCGAAGCTGTGAGGGGTTGAGGCATGCATGCCCGTCAGGTGGCATGTGTTGGGAGTACTGGCGCGCGCCGTCGCGCCGATGTGCGGGCTGCCATGAGTCATGACATGGCCGCAACAATGAAGCTAGCGGTCATCGGGTGAGTGCGTAAGACCTTCAGCACGAAACACGGCTACTTTTCCCTTGATCGGGACAAAGCGGCCTCTGAAGGCGTTCGAGAGCGGGCCTCTTCGGCGGGAGAGCCACACGTCTCACCGTCGCCCTCCGTGCGAGATGCTCACGGGGTCAATGTGAATCGGTGATCCGCGCGAGTCCCACCTCGGCGTCCTGAACCATGTCACTGTGGTGGATTCGGGCGCCGATCTCCAAAGCGCGCGCGTAGTGCTCGCCCGCCTGTGTGAAATCCCCGGAGCGTTCCCCGCACCTGGCGGCATGAATGAGGCTCCAGCCTGCCAGAACGTCGTCGTGGGAAGCCAAGCCGAAGCGCACAGCGGCCGCGTAGTGCTCCCGCTCCTGGCTGACGTCTCCCTCGGCGTGTGCCAACTCGGCCATCATGTGGTGCGTCCAGCCCGCGGCCGCGGGGCACCGATGGGTCTCCGCCACTGCCAGGGCCTGTTCGAAGAAGTTCTTGGCCGCCGACAGTTCACGACGTGCATGCCGGTATACGCCAAAGTTGTAAAGGCTCCACGCCTTTAGGTGTGCGTCGTCTGTCTCGTCGGCGAGACGATCGGCCCGGATGAAGAACTTCAGCGCCATCTCGGGGTCACGATCTCGCCAGCGACATGAGCCGAGGCCGTCCCAAGCCCAGCCTTCCTTGCGCCGGGCGCGGTGCTGTATGGCCAGGTCGAGAGCCGACCGGTAGTGGTCTTCGGCTTGTTCGAGCGCGCCTGCGTCACGCTCTTCAGCCGCTTGGTCGAGCAGGTTGTCAATGTCTGCCAGCCCGGCACCGCTCGTGGGAGGGCTGTCGCCGACTTCTTCTATGGAGGCTGCCGCGGCGGACACGCTGCGGCTGTCGTCGTCCATGAGCAGCCTGAGTTGTTCCGCCGCGTGTGCTCGGACCGTCTCGTGCCCCATGCGGTACAGGTGAGAGAGTTGCCGCACGCCGCCGAGCCGATCCGTCGCGAGCGGGCTGCGGAGGGCGTGCTGAAGGTGTTCAGGCAGCGCCCAGTTGACGTTTCTGGCGATGACAATGCGGCCCGCTACGTTCTCCTGCTTCTTGGGCTGCTGCTGCGGCATCTCCGTGACGACCTTGTCGTGGACATAGGAGTACAGCTCGTCGAGAGTGATGTCGCCGTCGCCGTCGAGATCGGCACTGCCGTCGCGCAGCCCTTGCACCAGGTGTCCGGTGAAGACCGACCGGGGCGCGCTGCCGTGTCGTCGGTCGCCCTCGAAGGAGTACTGGGCGGCGTCGGACGCGGTCAGCACGGTACGGCCGCGGCCTTTGAACCGCTCCAGCGTGTGGACGTCGGTGTCGCCTTTGGCGAGCATGCCGGCAGGGAAGGCACCGCTGTAGCAGCAATCGAGGATCAGCACCTGTTGCCGCGACGCGCACTCGCTCATCGCTCGGTCGATCTGCTCCGCGGACAGTGAGGTGAACATGAGGTTGGTGCGGCGGGTGTCGGCCATGGCGAAGTGGAGCCGGCCCTCGTTGTCCTTCAGCCCGTGCCCCGTGAAGTACAGCAGGGTGAGGTCGTCGTGGCGGCGGTCGCGTAAGAACTCGCCGAGTGTGGCGCCCACCCGGTCATGCGGTTCGTTGATCAGTGTGGTGACATCGAACCCGGCGATGTCTGGCGCGCGTAGTACGTCGGCCAGTGCCTCCGCGTCGTGGCCAGGCGCGGTCAGCTGCCGCAGTTCTTGGTCCTCGTACGTATACGTAGCGATCAGCAGGGCTAGCCGCCGGCCCACGACTACTGCCCACCCGCTCCGTGACGGTGCACGAATGCTGCGATCAGTTGCCGTCGTTCCTCGGGGGTCGCCCGTTCCAGCTCCAACGTGTCACCGTCAATGGTGAGCGAGACACGGTGTCGAGCAGACTGCCGGCCGAGCCAGTCCTGCAACAACCCGACCAGCGAGGTGAGGACCCACTGGGAGCGCTCAGTGCCAGGACGACGGCGCCCGCAGTAACCGGATCGACCGCCTTGGCGCCCTCGGGCGGGGCACCGTCAGCAAGCGTATGTAGCGTGTCGATAGCGAGCCCGCGCAACTCGGCGCGAAGTCGGATCGTCAGCTGCTCGCTCTCCTCCGCGTCCGCCGCGCCGTCAGGCGTCAAGCCCAGCAGAACGTTCATGATGCGCCCCCTGTCGGCCACGGAACCGCTGTTCCACGACATGGCTCCAGTGTCGTGAATGGAACGGCTCCGCGGGGAGTTTTCAGGAAGCCGGCGCCCGCCGTGGTCCGAGGTCTGTGCCCTGCTCTCGCTGTCAGGGCGTCTCGGACCGTGGCAGTGCGTCGGCGACCTCCCGGGCGGCACGCCGGCCTGATTCGATGGCGCCTTCCAGGTATCCCGCATGCTCACTGGCCGTTTCCGAGCCGGCCCAGTGGATGTTGCCGATCGGCGTGTGAGGCACGGGGATGATTCCTTCGGTGGTGCCGGGTTGCGGCAGCATGATGTATCCGCCGCCCGCGTGTTCGTCGAGGTGCCACGCCTTCTCGTGCCAGCCCGCGGGTTTGGCGACGTCGGGTCCGAGGTGCGGGGCCAAGGGGCCGAGCAGCGCTTGGCGGCGGGCGTCGGTATCCATGTCGTCCAGCGCGCGGGCCTCGGGGCCGGCCACGAGCGTGCACAGGTGACCGGGGCCGTCTGGCGCGGTGGTGTCGAACACCGCCCGGCCGGGGGAGTCGAGGATCATGAACTCGGCCCGCCCGCGGTCCCGCCAGAACGGTCGTTCGAAGACGGCGATGGCCTTGTACACGGAGCCCATGTAGGTGTTGGTCTCCAGTGCCGTCCGGATGGCCGGCAGGGTCGGGGTGTGCTGGATGCGCGCGGCAACCGGTGGCGGTGCGGTGATGATGACCTTCGCCGCCCGGAAGGCGCCGGACGCGGTCTGCACGGTGGCGCCCGCGTCGTCCCGGATGATCGAGGTGACCTGGTGTCCGGTGTGCACGCGCGGGCCGAGGTCGGCGGCCAGGCGGTCGGTGAGCGTCCCCACGCCCTCAGCGAGGAGGGAGTCCTGGGCCCCGCCCCTGGTGGACAGGACGGTCCGCAGGCCGCCCTGCTGCCGGAGCATCTGGGTCATCGCGTGTACGGAGTACCGGTCGAGGTCGGCCGTCCACGAGATCGACGCGATCACTTCCAGCAGTCTGCGCGAGGTGCGTCCGGGTACGTGGCGCAGCCAGGCGTCGATCGTCGAGTCGTTCCACCGGTGGGGGGTTCCGGTCCGGGTGAGCACCTCGAGGCCGGCCAGGGCCAGCACTGCCGGTAGCACGGCCGGGTCCGCCGTCGAGAGTTTGCGGCCCTGGTCGATTACCTGGGGCAGAGTTCCCGTGTGCATCGGGTACTGGGTCGCACCCATCTCGGTGGCCAGGGCCATGACCCGATGGTGATCGTGGCCGATCCACTGCCCGCCGAGATCGATCCGGGAACCCAGCTCCGTCGTCTCGGCCATGGCGCGTCCGCCGATTCGGTCGGCGGCCTCCAGCACGATCACGCCGATGCCCCGACGGTGCAGATCGCGGGCGGCGGTCAGTCCGGACAGCCCGGCGCCCACCACGACCACCGTCGCATCCCGCGCGGCAGCACGCCCTGCTGTCTGGATCGGCTCCCGGTTCGGCATGCGTCTGTCTCCTTGCTCGAAAGAGGGTCGGTCAACGAGGGTCGGTTCTCGATGGCGTACAGGAACGATTGACTCAGCCGTGTCGCATCAGTCGCTTGACGAAGCGCAGTCCGAGGTCGGTGAAGGCCGGTTGCGCCAGGCGCAGTGTGTCCGGCCTGAGCGGCTTGCGCAGGACGGGCTTGAGGTGGGAGAAGGCGCGCCAGGAGTGGGCGCCGTGGTAGGCACCCATACCGCTGGCGCCGACTCCGCCGAACGGCAGTCCGGTCGCGGCGACATGGATCAGCCCCGCGTCGTGGACCACCGCGCCGGAGGAGGTGTTCTGCTCGAACAGGCGACGGGTGCGGGCGGAGGGAGTGAAGACGTACAGGGCGAGCGGCTTGTCCCAGCCGTTGACGACCTCGACCGCCTGCCGGGCCGACTCGACCGCGACGATGGGCAGGACCGGGCCGAAGATCTCCTCCCGCAGTACCGGGTGAGCCGCTTCCTGCCCGACGGCGGTACGACCTCCGGCTGCGGGGACGGTGACGACCGTAGGCGCGATGTAGCGTTCCGCCCGGTCGTGCTCGCCGCCGATGACCACGTCAACGTCATCCAGCAGGGAGACGATGCGGTCGAACTGCCGCTCGTCGACGATGCGGCCGTAGTCCCGGCCGGCCCGGGGATCGGTGCCCCACATGTCCGCGATCGCGGACTTGAGCGCGTCCACGAGCGCCGGAACGCGGTCGGGGGTGGTCATCACGTAGTCGGGGGCGACACACGTCTGGCCTGCGTTGGTGTACTTGGCCCAGGCCAGGCGCCGCGCCGCCTGGTGCAGATTGGCGTCGTCGTCGAACCAGACCGGCGATTTGCCGCCCAGCTCCAGCGTCACCGGCGTCAGGTGCTCGGCCGCGGCACGCATCACGATCCGGCCCACCGTTCCGCTGCCGGTGAAGACGATGTGGTCGAACCGCTGGGCCAGGAGTTCGGTGGTCTCCGGGACGCCTCCCTCAACGGCGCGAACGGCGCCGTCGGGGAAGTAGCGGGGCACGAGTCGTGCGATGAGCGCCGAGGTCGCCGGTGCGAGCTCGCTCGGCTTGAGGACGGCCGTGTTCCCCGCAGCGAGCACGCCGACCAGCGGGTCGAGCAGGAGCTGCACCGGATAGTTCCATGGGGCAATCACCAGCACCACACCGAGCGGCTCGGGCACCAGCCGGGCCCGCGCGGGCCACAGCGCGGGCGGCACCGGACCACGCCTGGGCCGGGCCCACCTGCGCAGGTGGCGCAGTGTGTGGTTGATCTCCGCCAGGACCACGCTGATCTCAGTCAACTGCGCTTCACCCGCGCTCTTGTGCAGGTCGCTCCACAAGGCGGACTCGAGGTCGGTCTGGTTCTCGGTGAGCATCGCGCGGAGCGCCTTGAGGCGGGCGGCGCGTGCGGACAGGGGGCGGGTCGCACCGGCATCGAAGAGGCTGCGCGTGTCGGACACGGCCGCAGGGATCCCGGACAGGCTCTCGGAGGTCGACGTGGGCATGGGGCCACCGTACCTCATTACGAAACGGATCCTTTTCGTTTCTCCCTGGTTAGACTGAGCACGTGCACACACGTCCACGACAGGAGAGAACCCGGGTATGACGACGAAGCCCGACACCGTGCCGCAGGGGCGGCCGAAGGACCCGCGCGTCGACACGGCGCTGATCGAAGCGGCGATCGAGGTCCTGAGCGAATCGGGATGGGCCGCGTTCACCACCACAGCCGTCGCCCGCCGCGCCGGCGCCTCCACCGCGTCCCTCTACCGCCGCTGGCCCTCCAAGCAGGCCCTCGCCGGAGCCGTAGCACGGCACATCGCCCTCACCGAACTGAGCGGCATTGACACCGGCCGCCTCGAAAGCGACGTCCGCGAACTCCTTGCGCGCAAGCGGCGGATCCTGGAATCCGCGACCGGCCCCGCACTTCTCTCGCTCATGGGCCACGCTGCACACGACCCGGAGCTGCGGCAGATCCTCCACGACGACGTCTACCTGGCGGTCCGCGAACAGCTTGAAGCCCTCATCTCCCAGGCTCTCCACCGTGAGGAACTGCACGAGGCCATCGACACCGCACAGGTGGACGTCCTGACGCTGGTAGTGATCGGATCGACTCTGGCCCGCTCGGTTTTCTTCGCGCCGACGAACACGGACGAGGGGCCGGGGGCCGACCCCGTCGACCTTGCCGAGGTCGAACTTCAGCTGCTCCTCTCCGTGCTCGCCCGCGCGGGCGCTTCAGTCACGGCAGCCTGATCGGGCAACCGGGCGAGCGCCTCTAGGAAAGAGACGCGGCGAGCTCACCATGCGAACCGGGACGGCTGCCGTGACGGCCGTCCCGGTTCGTGTCCGCGTCCCCGCGATCAGCGGTCGAGTTCCAGGCGGTACACACCTCCCTGCTCGGTGCCGACGAACAGGTCGTCGCCGTCCCGGGTGGCGGCCAGGCTCAGGACGTCCTTGTTCGGCATGGAGCGGGAGATGTTCTCCCAGGAGCGTCCGCCGTCCGTCGAGCGCAGTACGCCGCGTCCCGCGTGGGGCGTGAAGTCCCTCCAGCGTGTCGTGGTGCCCGCGTAGAGGGTGCCGTCGACGGCGAGGAGGTCCGAGACCTGGATGCGCAGGTCACCGGTGTCCGCCTTGGTGAAGGTCTTGCCGCCGTCCGTGCTGTGGCGGATGGCCGTACCGCCGGTGATCATCTTCTTGCCGCGGAACACGATGGAGTCGACCTCGTAGTCGGCGACCTGGGTCACGGTGACGCCCATGTCGTCCGAGTAGGCAAGACCCCAGTAGCCGGCGAGCCAGATACGGCCCTTGACGTTCGGGTCGACGACCATCTCTTGGTAGGAGCGGCCGTGCGGGACCGTCTTCCAGGTCTTTCCGCCGTCGGTGGTGCTGTGGACTCCAGCGCCGTCCTGCCGCGCGTACGAGACGACCATGCGGTCGGGGTCGGCCGGGTCGACGAGGAAGGAGGTGGCTCCGCCTTCCAGGGCACTGATCTCCTGCCAGGTGCGGCCGGCGTCCGAGGACTTCTCGACGTGGCTGCCCATGAGGTCGCCGCGCACCCGCCACACCTGCTTCGGGTCCTTGAGCGGCGCGACCAGACCGGTGATCGACCCGCCGATCGTGCCCTCGCCCCGCGCGTCCCATTCGGGGCTGCGGACGGGCAGGTCGGTGCGGTATTCGCCGGCGAGCAGGACGTCGCCCGCGGCGGTCAGCTCGGGCACGCTGCCGCCCTGCACGCCGAGGCGCCGGTAGCCGCCGTCGTCGGTGGAGCGGTAGAGACCGGTGACGTCTCCGATGGTGTAAGAGCCGTCGCTCCAGCGGTCGTAGTCGGTGACGACCGTGCCCTGTACCGGCTGCTCGGTCTCCGTCCACGTGCGGCCGCCGTCGCGGCTGACTGCGCCGGTGCCGGACAGGTCGTCGTGGTAGATCCCGCCGCCCTGGACGTCGAAGAGCCCGCTGAAGCTGCGGCTGGACTTCTCGACCGTGCGCCCGCCGTCCCGGCTGATCCACAGGCCGTTCTTCTTGCCCTGGGCCTTGATCGCGAGGAGCTCGCCGTCGACGTCGAACCCGCCGAGGTGGGTCTCGCCGGTCTTGCCCTCGAACACCTTCTCCGCCTGCGCGTCATGCCCGGTGGCGAAGTCGCGGATCACCCAGATCACCTGGCCCGCCCACAGGTACAGGTCGTCGCCCCCGAAGCGGGTGTCGGCGACCCGGCCCTCGATTCCGTGCTCGGCGAGGTCGATCCGCTGCCATGAAGTGCCGCGGTCCGTGCTGACGTAGCGGTCCTCGGTCGCCGCCTCGGCGAGCAGTGTCTTCGCCTCGGGATCGGCGCTCAGCTCGGTCCAGGGCAGTTGCGGGGCGTTCATCCGCTGCCAGGTCTTGCCGCGGTCCTTGGTCTCCAGGAGTGCGCCGCCGGCCGGGAACGCGGACGGGTGGTCGCTGCGCACGGCCTGCCACCAGTGCTCGGGGTCGTCCGGGTCGATGACCAGGGACGGTTCGCGCTTGAGGTTGCTGACCGGGGTGTTGTGCATCGGCTGCCAGGTCTTGCCGCTGTCCGTGGTCAGCCAGGCGCCGCCGCCGCGGGTGCCCTGCGTCATGACGGCCTGCCCGGGCTTGCCCGGCACGAGCTGAGTGGTGCCTGCCGTGCTGTTGGGGCCGATGGGCTGCCACTTCTTCTTGCCGCCCGCCTGCTTCGAGGTGACCTCGAACGCGCCGCTACCGTGCTGGCGGATGCCCGCGGCGGTGGTGGTGTCCACCGTCATGGTGTGGACGCCGTCCCGCAGGCCGGTCAGGTCGGCCTGGTAGTAGTACGGGTTGCTGGTGGCCCGCGTGGCGACGGTGAAGTCCCGGCCGCGCGGCGGGTCGACCTTGAGCTTCGGCGCGGTGTTCAGGCTGGTGGGCGAGTAGACGTAGACCGTGGTGTCGCCGTCCGTGGTCGGGTCGACGGCCGCGTCCACGCGCAGCGGGAGCGCCGCCATCAGATACGGAACGGTGATCTTCCCGCCCTTGTCGGGCGTCACGGTGACCCGGCCGCTCAGGTACGACGACGACGCGTCCGTGATGTCGGGCCGCTCCCGCTCGACCGTGAGCCGGATCTCCGCCGTGCCGCCTGCCGGGAGGGTGACCTTCTTCGGCGAGACGGTGGCCGGACCGCTGACGCTCACCTTGCCGGTGACCGCCTTGTTGCCGGCGTTGTGCACGGTGACCGTACGGGTGCCCTCGACCTTCTCGCCGTCCATGTGCGGCAGCCGGAAGGACACCGTGGGCGGGGAGGCGGACAGGTCGGTGGCGGCCGCCGCGGCGGTGTCCAGCCGGCCGCTGCCCTGAGCCTGCGTGTCGGGGCCGCTCAACGGGTCCACCGAGCCGATGAGCTGCGCGCCGATCTGGGCCGGGGTGCGCCGGGGGTAGAGCTGGTGCAGCAGGGCGGCGGAACCCGCGGCCAGCGGGGACGCCATGGAGGTGCCGGACTGACGCAGCACGCCACCGGGCACGATGCTCTCGGGCACAGTGGAGCGGATCTCCACGCCGGGTGCGACGATCTCCGGCTTGAGGTCGAGTTCCCGGTCGGGGCCGCGGGAGGAGAACGAGGCCATCTGGTCGGTGGCGTCGGTGCTGCCGACCACGAGCTCGGCCCCGGTCTCGGCGAGCTGGGCGAGCTGGCGGCCCTGCTCCATGCCGACGCCGATGATCGGCAGCTTGTCCATACGAAGCGAGTCGCCGGACTCGGCGGGCGCCACGGTGGGTGCTGCGGCGTTCGCCCCGGCCAGGAACTCGCCCCGGCGCTCGCCGCTCTGGCGGCCTTCCGCCTCCGGCTGTTCGTCGAGCGGGTTGGTGCGCGTGCGCCCGTTCATGGCGACCGGACCGCCGCTGGTGGAGACGCCTCCGATGACCGCGACCGCGCCCTGCTTCTCCGCCTCGCGCCAGATGGCCAGCTCCTCGGCCCACACATCGTACGGATCGACCGCGGGCGGGATCGCGATCAGCACCACCTTGCCCTTGACATCACCCACGCGCTCCCAGTCCTCGGGAGCCCCCAGGCCGAGGTTGACCATCGGTGCGGTCACCGGCTCGGTGGGCGGGTTGGCGGAGCGACCGCCGCGGTAGGCGATCAGCTGCTCGCCGCCGTCGACCTTGACCACGGGCTGGCGGATGCCGCTGGTGGACGCGCCGACGGCGATCACGCCGGGGGCGGCGGCCGGGGAGCCGACGCTGTAGTAGCCGGGTCCGGTGTTGCCGGCCGAGGTGAAGACGAGCGCGCCTGCCTCGACGGCCTTGGCGGCGGCCCGGGCCACCGGGTCGTCACCGTGGCCCAGCGGATTGCCCAGGCTCATGTTGATGATGTCGGCACGGTGCGGATTGGCCGGGTCCACCGCGGCTTCGAGCGCCGCGATGATGTCCGTGTCCTCACCGCTGCCGTCGGCTCCGAGCACCTTGTACGCCAGCAGTTGGGCGTCCGGTGCGGCGCCGGTGACGCCGCCTTCGCCCGCCGCCTTGGCGGCGACGATCCCCGCGACATGTGTCCCGTGGCTGTGGTCGTCCATGGGGTCCTCGTCGTCGTTGACGAAGTCGTATCCGCCGACGACCTTGTGGCCTTCGCCGAAACCGCCGCCGAGATCGGGATGGGTGTAGTCGACGCCGGAGTCGAGGACCGCGACGGTGACTCCCTTGCCGGTCGCCTTGGTACCGGTGGGGTCCTTCCGTTCCCACACCTTCGGCACTCCGACGACCTCTTGGGCGTCCACGTCCTGGGCGCGGAATACTCCGGCGGGTGTCACGGACCGCACCCCCGGCAGCTTTGCGAGCGCCGCGGCATCGGACGGATCGACGGTCATGGAGACGGCGTTCAGCAGCAGATCGTGCTTGCGGACGGACTTGGCCTCGACGCCGGCGTTCTTCGCGTCGGTGAGGAAGTCGCCCTGCTGGTCGGAGACGGCCTTGCGTTCCGCGGCGACATCGGCGGGCTTGGCACTCCTGGCGGAGCCGGGAGCCGCCTCCAGGGCGCCGGCGCCGTCGAGTTCGACGATGACGCGTTGCGGGCGGCCGGGGGAGCGTGACGCGGAGGCGTCGTCGGCCGCGGCGCCGGGGACCGCGGTGAGCAGTCCGCCCAGCACCGCCGCCGTCAGTCCTATGTGGACAGATCTTCGGGGGGAGTTTGGCATGTGCAGAATTAGTAGTCGTAAGTACCGACGGGGAACAATGGCCTGGGGGTGGCCCATTGCGGCCGTTGGCACCCTTGGGCCACCATCGCGGTCATGGCCCACGAACTCGCCGCCGTCGGTGTCGACGCCTTTGACGAAGACGTCTACCGAGCGCTTCTGTCCCGCCAGGCGGCCGCCCCCGGTGAACTCGCCGCCCAACTGGACACCTCAGCAGCACGCGTGGCCCGTGCGCTTGGCCGGCTCCACGACCGCGGACTGGTCGGCCGCCTCTCCGGGCACCGGCTGCGCTACGCCGCCATCGACCCCCACCACGCGGTGGATGCCCTGATCCGCTCCCGGAACGCCGAACTCGACCGCGTGCGCAGTGCCGCGAACCACCTGGCCCGCCTGTTCGAAGCCGCCCAGCACGGCGACGCCGACGAGGTCGAGATCGTGCAGGGTAGCGAGGCCCTCGGCCGCTGGTTCGTGCGACTGCAACAGGAAGCGCGCGACGAGGTCTGCACCCTTGACCGTCCGCCGTACGCCCTGACCACCGCCAACCCGGTGGAGAAGACCGCCATGGAGAAAGGCGTGGTCTACCGGGCCGTCTACGCCCCGGAGGCCCTGGAGTGGCCCGGCGTCCTCGACGACATCAAGCACCTGGTGGACCAGGGCGAACAAGCCCGGGTACTGCCCGGACTACGGGTGAAACTCGCCCTCGTGGACCGCCGCGCCGCCCTCATGCCACTGTCCCTGGACCTGACCGACGTACGCGCGGCGGTCATCCGCCCCTCCGCACTGCTCGACGCGCTCGTCGACTACTGGCAGCAGTGCTGGCACCGAGCGACACCACTGCACGCCCAGGACGGCGCGGCGGACGAACCGGCCGAAGAAGACCGGATGTTGCTCTCCCTCCTGGTCAGCGGACTCAAGGACGAAGCGATAGCACGGCAGTTGGGCTGGTCGCTACGGACCATGCGCCGCCGCATGAGCCGACTGCACCAGCAACTGGGCGCCACCAACCGCTTCCAGGCCGGCGTCATCGCAGCCCGACGACAGTGGCTGTGACAACCGGTGCGGCGACGGCTCTGCCGGGCGGCCGTCACCGACTTGGCACGGTGACGCCTGCGGCGCGCAGCTTCGCCTCGATCAGCGAGTTCAAGCGGGCGATGGACGGTGACTCGTCTTCCCGGTGGTGGTTGACCATGGCGTACCGGGAGGCGGCGTCCGGCTGGTTCTGAAACCCGGTCGGGATCGCCAGCAGGGCGCGGTCGGCCAGCAGCTTGTCGGCCAGCGCGGAAGCCAGCTCCTCGATCCGTGGGTCGGCCGGATCCCAGGCCTTCGCGTCCCAGCCGCGCTTGGCCAGATCGACGGACTCGGGATCGTCCAGCGAGTGTTCAAGCCGGGTCAGGAAGCTGTCGAAGATCTCCGGGACCAGCGCCCGGGCCAGCACCAGAGCCTCGCGTTGACTTGCCACATAGTCGGGGCTGAAGTCGAGTTCGACGAGCCGGTCCAGGACCGCGCAGGCCCGGTCGGGCAGCAGGGCCCGGTCGCCATGGTCGAGACGGTGCAGCCTGTCGCGGCGCGCGGTCAGGTCTTCGATCCGTTCGGTGAGCTGGTGATGGATGGAGTCCAGGGTGGCGGCGAACGTCTTGGGATCGGCGTCGAGCAGGTCACCGATCTCGGCCAGCGGCACGCCGGATGCGGCCAGGGTCCGGACCTGGACCAGCCGGAACAGCTCGCTCGATCGGTAACGGCGGTAGCCGGACCCGTCGCGATCCGGCTCGTCGACCAGGCCGAGCCGGTGATAGTGCCGCACCGTCTTGATCGTGATACCGACGAATGCCGCCGCCTGACCGATCGTGAGTCCGTCTGCCATCGGCCCAGCACACCTCCAGATCGTGGACGGCCGCGGTCCCGCGGACCCCGTCGGCGACGGCCGGGAGTCCGGACGATCACTGAGGCGAGGATAGCGCGCACCGGATCGGGTTGACCTTGCCCTTGGGTCAAGGCCGCAGGCTCTTCACAGGGCAGCTCGAAGGGCCAGGAAGCCACCAGGGCAGCCGTGACAACCAACACTTTGAACAGGGAGATTCATCATGGGGACGAGCACCAGCGGCTTCTCCGACAGTGGACTGCGCCGACTGCACGAGGTGCTGGCAGGGCATGTCGAGTCCAAGAAGATTCCCGGCCTGGTCGCGCTGGTCAGCCGCGGCGGCCAGACGCACGTCGAAGCGATCGGGACGATGCGTCATGACGGTGGCGCGCCCATGCGCCGGGACACGATCTTCCGGATGGCGTCCGCGTCCAAGCCGGTCACGATGGCGGCGGCGATGGTCCTGCTCGACGAGTGCCGGCTGCGGCTGGACGACCCGGTGGATCCGTGGCTGCCCGAACTCGCCGACCGGCAGGTGTTGCAGCGGCCCGACGGACCGCTGGACGACACCGTGCCCGCGCAGCGGCCGATCACCGTTCGGGACCTGCTCACCTCTACCTTCGGGCTCGGAGTGGACTTCGAGTCGATGGCGTCCCCGATCAGGGCAGCGACCTTCGAGCGTCTCGACTACAGCGTGGCGTCCGCGCCGGCACCGGAGCCGGACGAGTGGATGCGCCGCCTCGGCGAGCTGCCGCTGCAGTACCAGCCCGGAGTGCGGTGGCAGTACGACCTCAGCAACGAGGTCGTCGGTGTGCTCGTCTCCAGGGTCGCGGGGGTGTCGTTGGAGACGTTCCTGCGCGAGCGCATCCTCGACCCGCTGGGGATGAAGGACACCGCCTTCCACGTCCCCGCCGGCAAGATCGACCGGCTGCCGCCCCTGTACGGGCCCGACCCACAGACCGGCGAGTTCGTCGTGTGGGACGAGGCGGCAGGGGGGCGGTCCAGTACGCCTCCCGCGTTCCAGGGCGCCGGCGGGGGTCTGGTCTCCACCGCCGACGACTACCACGCCTACTTTCAGATGCTGCTGAACCACGGGATGCACGGGAGTGAGCGGATCCTGTCCCGGGCCGCCGTCGAGCTGATGACCACCAACCGTCTGTCTCCCGAGCAACGTGCCGCCCGGGACACCATGTTCAGCAACGTCGCCCACCTGTCGTCCGGCCAGGGAGCCACCGGCGGCTGGGGCTTCGGGATGGCGGTGCGCACCGTTCGCAGCGACTACGCGCCCGCCGGCCAGTTCGGCTGGTTCGGCGGTACCGGAACCACCGCCTACGCGGATCCGGCCAATCAGCTCACCGGGGTCCTGCTCACCCAAGTCGGACTGTCCACCCCGGATTCACCGCGTGCCATGAACGACTTCTGGACCACGGTGTACCAGGCCATCGACTGACACCGAACTCGACGATTGCGCTGCCGACCAGCAACATGACGGCGCCCAGCGCGGCGATGCGGTCGGGTGGCGGTGGTGGTGAGGGCGACTACACGAAGAAGCTGTCGTGGCGCACGAAGAACTCCGCGCGCTCCTCTTCGCTGAGGCCGTCGAGCCGGGTGACGCCTTCGAAGTAGTCCTCGCGGGGCGCGCCCGGGGCGAAGAGCATGAGCATGGAGGCGGGTTCTCCGGACTCGTTACGGAAGGCGTGCAGCCCGCCGACCGGCACGTACAGGTAGTCGCCGGAGGTGGCGTCGATCCAGCGCCGCCCGTCGAAGAGCCGCATGGTGCCGGACAGGATGAAGAACGACTCGGACATGGCCTTGTGGAAGTGCGTGCTGGGCCCGCCGAACTCCGGACCCATGTCCACCCGGTACAGGCCGTACTCCCCGCCGGTGGAGACGGTGGTGGACAGGTAGTGGTAGGCGGTGCCCCGGGAGACGTTGGGGCCGTCGGTGGCGACGGGCTGGGAGACGAAGTCGGGCGGGGCCGTCGCGGGGCGGAAGTCGGCGTTGATCTCGCCGTGTTCACCGAAGTAGCGGGGGTCGGGGTAGGACACGGTCACTCCTTGGGCGTACGAGATGGAAGGGAAGGGCGAGAAGGGGGCGGCGGGCGCCGGGTCAGCCGTCGAGGAAGTCGTGGGTGAGCTTGATGAGTTGGGTGGGGTCGGCGAACCAGTCCATGTGGCCCGCGTCCGGGATCTCCACCAGCCGGCTGCCGGCGATGCCCTCGTGCAGCTGCCGGGAGCCCTCGACGGGGATCATGGCGTCGCCGCCGAAGCCGACGACCAGGGTGGGCGCGGTGACCGCGGGGAGCAGGTGCCTGATGTCCAGCTGTCCGGCAAGGTCGATCTGGCGGACTATGCCGGCCGGCGGCCAGGGGTCGGCCAGCGACTGGGCCAATCCGTCGTGGCCGAACAGGTCCAGCGTCGCGGCGCTGAAGCCGGTCAGCGCCGAGAACCGCTTGAGCAGTTCGCGGTCGGTGGCGAGCACCTTGCGCCAGGTCTCGAAGTAGTAGCGGTCGCGTGGTCCGCCGGAGTGCGTCCAGCCGCCGACCAGGACGAGCCGACGCACCAGGCCGGGGTGGGCGGCGGCGACTGCGGCGGCGGCGACCGCGCCGAGGGAGAAGCCGAGCAGGTCGACGGGGCCGTCGGAGGCGTCGCGTACCGCGGCCGTGACCTGGTCGGCGATCAGGTCGACGGTCAGCTCCGCACCGTCGTCCTCGGTCCGGCCGCTGCCGCTGAGGTTGGGCCGGACGACGGTACGGGTGTCGGCGAAGTGGCCCACGACGTTGCCGAAGACCTTCTCGGCGTCGCCACCGACACCGTGCACCAGGGCGAGTCCGGGGCCTTGGCCATCGACCTCGTAGTGGACGCGGGAGTTGCGGGCAGGGGTGAACGGCATGACCGTCTCCTTCGTTGAGCGCCGATTAAGTGAGTGCTAAGGTAAACGAGACTTGAGTGAGCGTCAATTAAATGAGCGCTCAGCTATCTATGGCGGCGACGGCAGGACTGGAGGACCCATGGCGGACGCAGTGGAGTCAGTGCTGGAGCAGTGGCAACGGGAGCGCCCCGACCTCGACTTCACGCCGATCGGCGTCGTCGGGCGGGTCATGCGGCTGTCCCGACTGTGGGACAAGGAGATCAAGGACTTTCTGGCCGGACACGGCCTCGAACCGGGCGAGTTCGACATCCTGTCCACGCTGCGCCGCTCCGGGGAGCCCTACGAACTGACTGCGAAGACCTTCCTCAGGGCCTCGCTCGTCACCACCGGGGCGATCACCCTGCGGGTCGACCGCATGGCCGCCAAGGACCTGGTCACCCGCGTGCCCGACGCCACCGACCGACGCTCCGTCAAGATCCGCCTCACCCCGAACGGCCTGACGGTGATCGACCGGGTCCTCCCTCTCCACCTGGCCAACGAGGCCCGCCTGCTGCAGGGCCTCGCCCCCGAGGACCGCCAACGCCTCGCCACCACACTCGCCGCGGTGCTCGAGTCTCACGGCGACACTCCCGCCCGCTGATGCCGAGCGCCGTGTACGCCGGAACCGGGAGCCGCACCCCTGGACGCCGACTTGCTTGCCGCCAGGCGGGACGAGATCGGCGGCCACCCCGACGGGATCACCGCGCGGTTCGAGGGCGTCTACGGCGCCTTCACACGCGAGGTCTGGACCGACTCTGCCCCACGTCGCGCGGTTGCGCGCGGCCGCGTTCCACACACGTCGGGCGGTCCCCGGATGCCTTGCTGTGAGGGTAGCTCTCAGTGCGGAGTGATGGCCGCAGACCGCTGCTCCACACCGACGAGGAAGAACTCGGCGCCCTCAACGCCTACTCTCACAGACCCGGCCTGTTCACCGAGTCCGACTGACTGCTCGCCTCCCACGCCGCCGTCGCCCTCACAAGCGCCCCTACCCAGGCCCGGATGGAACAGGCCGTCGCTACCCGACACCTGATCGGCGAAGACATGGGCATCCTCATGGGCAGCCGTCACCTCACCGAGGACCAGGCCGTCGACGTGCTGCGCCGCTTATTCGCAGGTGAGCATCGGGTTCCCGGGTTCCCTCCACACGGCCTTCAGTACTTCCACGGCCCAGCTGTTCCCCCAGATGCGCTCACTCGTCACCCCCGGATGGTCGTCTGCCACATGAGTGCGCAGAGGGGAAGGCTGGCGCCGAGGCAGGCATCTGCCGTGGACCTCGTTCAAGGGACATGATGATCAGACGTCGTTGGCAGCAGCGAAGGAGAGCCCCGATGCCCGGATTCGATGATGACAGCGTGCCTGAGTCGGCTGCGGCCAGCGCCAGTGCTGCTCAGGCCCGAGGCGGGCGGATCATCTTCCTGAACGGGACGTCCAGTTCAGGGAAGTCCAGTATCGCGAAGGAATTGCTGCAGGTCCTGAACGGGGGGCCGTACTTCCACATGCCGGTGGATGCCTTCCACGCGATGCGAGCGCGCCGTGAGGTCTCCTCTGACGAGTTGCCCCACCTTCTTCGACGCACCTGGATGGGCTTCCATCGTGCTGTCGCCGGTATGGCCGCAGCCGGAAATGACGTGGTGGTGGATCACGTACTGAGTGAGGACTGGCGGCTGCTGGACTGTCTCAGGCTCTTCACGGCCAGGGATGTGGTCCTGGTAGGGGTGCACTGCTCGCTGGAGGAACTGGAACGGCGCGAGCGAGAGCGCGGCGACCGCCCGACGGGCCTCGCGGCCCGCCAATTCCATCACGTACACGCGCACGGTCTGTACGACATCGAGTGCGATACGACCACGGCCAGTGCCGTGGACTGTGCCCGGCAGATCAGCGACTTCCTGCCGCAACGACCGGTGCCAACCGCGTTCGAGCAGCTCACAGCGAAGCTGCGCCCCGATCTAGCGGCCGCTGACTGATGCGCCGCCGCGCTTTCATCTGGCGCTTGAGCATCTTGGTGCGGTTGCACATGTCCTTCGAAAACGCCGCGGTTCCAGGGCAGGATGAGGCTGGCGATGACGGCGTCGCGTTCGCGGTCGATGCCTGCGGCGAGGGTGGTGTGGAGGCCGGGAAGGTTGTCGTCGCGGACGGTATCGAGACTCTCGGGGAGCTTCTGGCCTTGTCGCTGGGTGAGTGTCTGAACGAAGGAGCGGACGTGTCCGACGGTGCGGGGTGTGGGGCGGGGATGCGGGAAATTCGGTCGATGGCTTGCACGGCACAGTCAGTTTCCCGGGTGGTGGCTACGGGGCGGCCAGCCCGTAACCGGTTCAGGTCCGCTCCATGGTCTG
Source organism: Streptomyces sp. NPDC056128 (assembly GCF_042263835.1). Classification (NCBI taxonomy): domain Bacteria; kingdom Bacillati; phylum Actinomycetota; class Actinomycetes; order Kitasatosporales; family Streptomycetaceae; genus Streptomyces; species Streptomyces sp. NPDC056128. The sequence goes on from NZ_JBHJVQ010000021.1 coordinate 106,394, forward strand.
CGGCCCACACCATGACCCCGCTGCCCCGATCTTCCGCCCCTCATGTCGCAGACCTGGGGCCGGGTTCCGTTGTCTGCCCGTCCGACAGGCGCGCCCTCCGCAGCCGTCGTCCGGGCGGCAGGGGGCTGGTCGGCCAGATAGCGGGGAGCATGGCCGCACGATCTACGCGATCCATCGAAGACGCCGCTAACCGCATCGAAAAGATCGAAAAAGGTCCACAATCCCTCTCCAAGTTCTATGCCGGACTAGAGAGCCACTGGGTGGTGATCCCGCCGGCGGTCTTCATGCCTTGCCCTGGGAGGACGCGGCGCCGCAGTCGTAGTCGTTCACGGCGTCGAAGGCGGGACGGTTGCGCTCGCCGTACACGGGATCCACGACATCACGCGCCGTGGCGCCCGACTTCAGATTGCTTGCCGAGGTATCGATCGCCTTGAGTACCGTACGGAAGTGCTTGGCCACGTCCGGCGGCGCGCTCGCCTGCATCGTCTCACCCATGTTGGCGATCAAGGCGGCCTTCCTCCGCAGCTCTTTGAAGTCCAGCGGCTCCCCTTCGATCGCCGCACCCACTTCGGCGCTGTAGGCGATGACGCCGACCTGGAAGGTCGACAGATCAAGGCAGAAGGCCGAGGTTGCCGTGGCGCTTGGCCGTGTGGTCGGCGTGCTGGACGAGGCCGGGGCTGATGCCGGGGGCGCGGACTCCGGGGAGCTCGAACAGCCTGCCATCGTCATTGCGGCGGCGATCGCGAGGATCCATCTGCGTGGAGCTGCCTTGGGCGGAGAACAGCCAACGGAATCCGGGAGGAGGCCCAGAGTTGAAGCCTCATGCTTTGTGAACCAGCATTCATCAGACACGGGCAGATACCCTTCGGTGCCGCCTAAAGGCGGCATCATCATGACGTAAACAGGCAGCGATTATTGATAGAGGGCAGGAAGGCCCTGCCCGCACATTTTCTCGGCGGTCTTTTGCGCACCGTCCCGTCGCTCTTCCGTGGGCCCGAAGTCGATGACGAGGCCGCCCGAGGCTTCTGCTCGGCGATGTAACGCGCTACCGCAGTGCTGGCGGTCGCCCACTTCGTCAGTGACACCGAGGGAGGCAGCTTCCGTCGCCGGAGAACTGGCAGGAGGCGAGGCGGTTGTCCGCGGTGCTCCCTCCTGTCCGCGTCCGTCGGGGGACTGGTGGGAGCAACTGGTCAGGGCGAGCGCCAACACCGCCAGCGCGGAGATCGCCGCCGTGAACGGCTCACGCATGGATCTCCTCCGCCGTCATTGGTGGTCTGTGCTCCCAGGAGTACAACGCGGTCGGCAATTGTTCAGCAGCACGACCAACTGCGTGAACAACTCCCGATGGGCCCGTCCCTGCTGGCGTCCGTACCATCCGACTCATGACAGTGGGGAGGGTTCGGCCAGCAGCTGCAGGACCTACCGGTAGGCGGCCGCCTCCGGGAGGCGGTCGGGGCTGCGCACATGCATCAGGGCCCAGCCCTCGGCGTCGCCGTCATTGGCAACGTCTTCTTCTCCCACGCCGACGAGGGCCTCACCGACGCCCTCACCCACGCAGGCACTTGGGCGGCAGCCGCCTACATCTTCTGCGCGGTCCTGTGCCTGTCCCTGGCCCGCAGGGCCATCGGCAACCAGACCGAACCGTCCCGCTGACGCACCTCAACGGACCGGTGCCACGGCGAAGCTCTCACATGCACACAACGTAGGAACACCCGTGGACCCCGGCCGACGGAGGCGCCCGTGCGTGTCACGGCGGCCAGTGGTGACGCGCACGCGCCATGTCAACCCGCGCCCCGCGCATCGGCGTTCCCTCGTCATGGAGAAGGGCCGGCGCACGCCCACCGTGGCAGGAGGGCGGCGTTCCGTCCGCGTACACGACACGCCACCACGGCACGTTCTCGTCGAGAAGGCTCATGGCTCGCCCCACCTGGCGTGCACCGACACCGACCCTTTGACCGACATCGCCATAGGAGGCCACGGCACCCGTGGGGATCGAGCGCACCGCTTCCCGAACGTCGTCGACGAAGGTCACGGCACCTCCGGGTCGGGGGGCGGGTAGGTCAGGTGGCCGTCGCGGAACCGTGCGTTCTCGTTCAGGACGGCCGGCTTCGTGGCCGTCCTCGACATGATGTGCACGACCTCCACTCCGGCGACCAGCAGCGCATCAGTGATCAGCCGGCGGTGGCAGCGCCACGGCACCGCCTCGCTGCACATGATCGCAGGCCGCTCACGCTGCGCCAGGCGGATCAACTCGTGCAGGCCCTCTGCGAATTCGTCCCCCGCCATGTAATCGGCGTAGTCACGGAACGCCTTTACTCGCCACGCGCCATTTTCACTGTGGACGTCCTTGGGTGTGTATCGCCGCCCCCGAGCTGAGGAATCCAGCGGTAGGTGATGGTTGGCGGCAAATTCTTGACGACGGCCGACTGATTCCACTGGGGGTACTTCCTCGAAGAGGGGTAGGAGCGGACATCCGCCAGACAAGTGATGTCATGGGCGCGCAACATCTCCAGCACCTCGTCGAATGTGCGCGTCGAATGGCCGATCGTGTATACCCGGCTGGGCATCAGTCGCTACACCTTCGTCAGCGCATCTCCCTTGTGCATGGCGATATGGTCGGTCTTGTCGCTCTTTATTTCATATTGCGGGTCGTGCTCGGAGCAGTGACGGGTATAACCTTTGAATTCCACATCATGTGTATGCTTCTTAACGATGACGCCTTCGACGTGGCCGGCCTCGGAATTCCAGCGCACGTGGTCTCCCACGGTAAATTCGCTCGCCATTTCGGTCCCTCCGTCACGCGCCTCGGCTCTTCACGAATGCCAGAATCTCACGGGGGCAGGGCGACGGCTATCCGGCGAGTCAGTCGCCGAGGCGTGGAGCCAGGAGCCGGGAACTACTCGGCCGCCGGGTTGCCGGGCAGGCGCTCCAGCGCGGACGCCACGTCCGTGTGGCGGGCGACCTCCAACAGGGCGCGAGCCATGGTCGAACCCGGTTCCCGGGCGCTGACCACGAGACCCACCGGCACCGTCCCCGCCGGTTCGACCAGCGGCACCGCACGCATTCCCTGTGGGATTCCAAAGACGTGCAGCCATGTGTGTGGCACGATGCTGGCCCACCGGGCAGTCCGGACGTGGGCGAACAGTGTGGCCACCGAGTCGGTTTCGATCCGGGGCGAGGGACGCAGCCCGATCTCGGCGAACAGCCCGTCGATCACGCGCCGCCCCTGCATGGACCCGTTGAGCAGGCAGAGCGGCAACCGGGAGGCTTCCTCCCAGGTCGCGGTCGCTCGCTGCGCAAGGCCGTCGGCGACGTGTGTGAGCAGTACGTGGCGCTCCTCGTAGAGCGGGGCTGCGCGGAACTCGTCGGGTAGGTCCTGAAGGTAGGTGATGCCCGCCTCGATCTCGAAGTTGAGCAGTTGCCGGAGAATGTCTTCGGACTGCAGGTCGGCTCGAACCTGCACGTTCACCAGCGGGTGCATGGCGCAAAAAGGGGCGGTGAGGAGCGAAACCACACCCGATGCGGTAGGTACTGAGCCGATGCGCAGGGTGCCGCTCAGCCCGGTCCGAAGAGCGCCGACCTCATCCCTGAGTGCGTCACGGTCGGCCAGAATGCGCTGGGCCCAGACGACGATGCGCTCACCCTCGGGGGTGAGTCCCTCGTACTTGCGGGTGCGCCGGACCAGTGGAACGTCCAGTTCCTCCTCCAGCTTCCGGATCGCCTCGGACAGAGCGGGCTGGGAGACATGGCACGCCTGCGCGGCATGCGCGAAGTGGCGTTCCCGCGAAAGGGCGACCAGGTACTCGAGCTGACGAAATAGCACGCTGTGGGTCTACCCGACCAGTCGCTGAAAAGCGAACCGGCGTCACGTCCAGGGCCGGCTGTGCAGCTTTTCCAGCAGGTCGTACGCGTTCTCTTCGGCGGCGGCGACCTCGGCGGGGTCCAGTCCGGCGGGCCACAGTTCTCCGGCGGCCGCGTCGTCGGCTTCCCGTAGCTCGACCACGGCCGTGGCCAGGTCCGCCTGGACGGTGGGCGACGGCTTCGACGCAGCTTTGAGCGCCGACTCGCCACGTTGGGCAGACCTCCGGCACGCGGCGAGGGCGCGTTCGGTCCGTAGGGCGGCGTGGTCGTGGACGACCACCATCGCGCAGAGCAAGCCGACGACGATCCCCAGGAGGCTGCCCAGCAGCCGGTCGTAGACCAGCTCTCCAGCCGGTGCTGGTTCGGCGAGATCGCTGAGCAGGAGCGCGATGGGGGTGATGAACACGACCCCCAGGCCGTAGTTGCGCACCACGATGTACTCCAGCAGGAACTCCAACAGCACGATGACGAGGGCGAGCGCCACGGGGGTGGGGTGCACCGCCAGGACGGCGAGGGCGAGCAGTACTCCGAAGACCGTTCCGACCGTGCGCTGCACTGCTCGCTGGGCGGTGGTCCTCAGGTTGACGGAGTGCAGTACGGCGGCCGCCGAGATGGCCGCCCAGTATCCGTGCTGCAGGTTCAGGAGCACCGCCAGCCCGCCGGCCGCCGCGGTGCCCAGTGCCATGCGCAGCGCGGGAATGGCAAGGACGGCGACACGATCCGGAATGCCGAGGCGCCGTAGGCCCAGCAGCTCGGCCGCACGCTGTGCGACGGGATCGACCGGTGGCGTCCGGTCGGAGACCGTCGCTGACGTACCACGACCTCGGTCTCCCGGCGCCGAAGGCCCCGACGGCCCTGAAGACCCCGGGGGCCTGGAAGGTTCCGGAGGCCACGGCAGCTCGGGCAGCAGCAGGGGAGGCCTGCGACGTCGGTCCGTGAGAAGGCGAGCCTGCCGGCACAGGAGGACTGCGGTTCCCGCCGGGTCGGCGAGCCCATGGCGTGCCGAGCCGACCAGCAATGACCAGGACAGGTGGCTGAGCCGCACGAAGGCCGAGGTGTGGTTCTGCCGCAGCGACTCCGTGGCCGGTACGAGCCCGAGTGAGCGGTAGGCGTTGAGTACGGCATGGGTCGCCACGTGCCGAGCCCGGCCCGCAGCAGCCCCGGACGGCGCGACCAGCAGATCGGCCACGGCCCGCAGAGCCGCGGCCACGGCCAGTCGCTGCGGGCGGTCGGGGTGGATGAGCCAGCCTGACAGGCCGAGGGCCCAGGCCGCCACCGCTCCCGCGGCGGCCAGTGCGGTCTGGGGGAGGACATCGGCCCAGGGCGATGGGTCGTTGGCCGCCACGGCGAACGAGAACAGCAGCATGACCGCCCCCAGCCCGCTCAGTTGTGTCGCATCACAGGCCAGCTTCGCCAACCCGGCGACGACCGCCGTCGCCGCAACCACGACCGCAGCGCCGGCCCCGCCCTCCCACGGCCGGGCCCAGACACCCAGCACCGAACCGCAGCCCACGCATGCCGTCATGGCGACGGCGACGAGGGCGAGGGCGTGAGCGCGCCGTGCGTACGGCAGGTTGCGGCCGAACGTGGTCGTGAAGCCGCCCAGCATGGCGTACACCGCGAGGTCGGGGTGGCCCGCCAGGGTGAGGGGCAGGGCGAGCCAGCCCATGGCCAGTGCCGAGCGCGCTGCGAAGAGAAGGGCACCGTCTGCCGTGTGCAGGGCGAAGACACCGTGGGGCGCGAGTGTGCGGACCGCGTCGGCCATGAAGCGTCTGAAGCCGTGCCGGGAAATCGTCCGAAGGACGCGACGAGGGGAGAGCATGCTCGGCGGGTCACCTGTCGAACAACGGGGGTCGGGTGGTGGGGGAGGAACGAGGAGCCTGACCTTCAGCTCTTCAGCTTTCGGCGGCCGCCTCCTGGAGGTCCTGGTGCGTGTGGTCCATGACCTCACCCAGGTCGTCCAACGCGGGATCGAGTTCCTCCGCACGCGGCGCCACCCGCTGCAGGCAGTCGGTCGTCGCCAGGGCCAGATCGACCGCCTTGCCCTGCTGACCGTCGCTCAGCAACTCCTCGATGGTGAAGGAGAGACCGGCCAACGTCTCGTCGTTGGTCTGGGGTACCAGGTAGCCCTTGAGGCCCGCCGGGTACGGCTCCCGCTCCCGGTACTCGCGCAGAGCGGTGACGACGGCCGGGTTCTCGCTGTACTGGTCGAGGAGGCCCATCAGGACGTACAGCCGTGCCACCAACCGCGGCAGACCGGGGTACTCGTCCAGCCAGGCGATGAGCTCGCGCTGACCGCCGAGGTCGTCGATGAACCGGGACATGGCCTCGGCGAGCGTGTTCGGCTGGGACCAGTGAGCCGGCAGCTGCCGTGCCACCTGCTGCGCCAGTTCCTGCTGACCGGCTGGGGAGAGTGTCCCGGCCCCGAAAGCAGTGATCAGTTCCTGATCCACGCCGAAACCGGCGGGTGCGGAGCTGCCCTCGACGGCACGCGACACGTCACGTCGGATGCGCAGCAGTTCATCGCCGATCTTGCTGAACGGCTTCTCCCTCATGGAACCCTCCCGGTCCAGAGCGTGCATCCAACATCCTGGCGCCCGGCTCGGTCGGACGCGCGCCGGTGGCGACCATGTGGGTTAGGAGACGTGCGCACGGTGCCCCGGCCGCACACGTTCGGCGCCGGTGTAGACGTTCATCGAAGTGCCGCGCAGGAACCCGACCAGGGTCAGCCCGTTCTCCGCGGCCAGGTCCACCGCGAGCGAGGAGGGGGCGGAGACGGCCGCGAGCATGGGGATCCCAGCCATGAGCGCCTTCTGCACCAGCTCGAACGAAGCCCGGCCGCTCACCATCAGTACCGTCTCCCGCAACGGCAGCATGCCCGAGCGCAGCGCATGGCCCACGACCTTGTCCACGGCGTTGTGCCGGCCGACGTCCTCGCGCAGGCACAGCATCTCTCCGTCGGCGGCGAAGAGCCCGGCGGCGTGGAGTCCGCCCGTGCTGTCGAAGACCCGCTGTGCCGCCCGCAGGTGGTCGGGGAGGGCGGTGAGCGCTTCCGGTCCGATGCGCAGCGGGTCGTCGGCCACGCTCCACGTGGCCTGGGTGCGTACCGCGTCCAGGCTGGCCTTTCCGCACAGTCCGCAGGAGGACGTGGTGTAGAAGTTCCGCTCCAGCGACGCATCGGGGGCGGCGACACCCGGCCCCAGGGCGACGTCCACCACGTTGTACGTGTTGCCGCCGTCCGCCGTGGCGCCCGCACAGTAACGGATCCCGGCCACGTTGTCGGAGGCGCACACCACGCCCTCGCTCACCAGGAACCCGGCGGCGAGGTCGAAGTCGTCGCCCGGAGTACGCATGGTCACGGTCAGCGGGCGTCCGCCGACCCGGATCTCCATCGGCTCCTCGGTGGCAAGGGTGTCCGGGCGGCACGAGGACACACCGTCCCGGAACCGCAGCACCCTTCGCCGCGCGGTCACTCGTCCCATGACTCGGTGTCCGCCGGGACGTGCGCGGTGCCGTCGGCCGGGCGTACGGGCTCCAGGCGGACCACCACGCTCTTGGACGTGGGGCAGTTGCTGATGTCGGCGACGCTGTCCAGCGGGACCAGCACATTGGTCTCGGGGTAGTACGAGGCGGCGGAGCCGCGGCTGGTGGGGTAGGCGACGGCCCGGAAGCTCCGGGCGCGGCGCTCCGTCCCGTCGCGCCAGACGCTCACCAGGTCCACCTCAGCGCGGTCCGCGATGCCGAGGGCGTCGAGGTCGTCCGGGTTGACGAGTACGACCCTGCGGGCGTTGTGGATGCCTCGGTAACGGTCGTTGGGGGCGTACGGAATGGTGTTCCACTGGTCGTGCGAACGCAGGGTCTGCAGGAGCAGGTGTCCCTCGGGGACCTGCGGCATCGTGAACGCGTTGCGGGTGAACACGGCCTTGCCGCTCGGGGTCGGGAAGACTCTGCCGGCGACGGGGTTGGGCAGTCGGAAACCCCCGGGCCGGGCCACGCGGGTATTGAAGTCCTCGAAGCCCGGCACGACCCGGGAGATCCGGTCGCGGATCGTGTCGTAGTCCGCCTCGAAGTCGCTCCACGGCAGGGGCGGCGTGTCGCCGAGGGTCCTGCGGGCGAGCCGGCTCACGATCGCCACCTCGCTGAGCAGGTGCGGGGAGGCCGGCGGCAGCTTCCCCCGGGAAGCGTGCACCTCGCTCATCGAGTCCTCGACGGTGATGAACTGCTCACCCGTCGCCTGGACGTCCCGGTCACTGCGTCCGAGGGTCGGGAGGATCAGGGCCGTGTCGCCGCACACGGTGTGCGAGCGGTTGAGCTTGGTGGATATGTGGGCGGTGAGCCGGCACCCGCGCATGGCGGCCTCGGTCAGCGCGCTGTCGGGAGCCGCCCGGACGAAGTTGCCGGCGACGCCGAGGAACACCTTCGCCCGGCCCTCGTGCATGGCCCTGATGCCGTCGACGGCGTCCACACCGTGATGGGCGGGCGGGGTGAATCCGAACTCCCGCTCCAGGGAGTCCAGGAACTCCTTCGGCATCCGCTCCCACACGCCCATGGTGCGGTCGCCCTGCACATTGCTGTGGCCGCGCACGGGGCATGCTCCGGCACCCGGACGGCCGATGTTTCCGCGGAGCAGCAGAAAGTTGACGACCTCACGGATCGAGGGGACTCCGTGCTTGTGCTGGGTGAGGCCCATCGCCCAGCACACGATGACGCTCCGGCTCTCCAGGACCCGGTCGACGACGCTCTCGATCTCCTCGCGGGACAGACCGGTCGCTCGGAGAGTGTTCTTCCACGTGACCTGGCGGGTGTGTGCGGCGAACTCGTCGAATCCGGTCGTGTGGGCCCGGATGAAGTCGTGATCGAGTACGGCGCCCGGTGCGGCGTCCTCGGCCTCCAGCAGCAGCCGGTTGAGGGCCTGGAACAGGGCCAGGTCTCCGCCGGCCCGTATGTGCAGGAACTGGTCGGCGATCTGCGTGCCGCGGCCGATCACGCCGCGTGGGCGCTGCGGATGCTTGAAGCGCAGCAGCCCCGCCTCCGGCAGCGTGTTGACGGCTATGACCTTTCCGCCGTTGCGCTTGGTCTCCTCAAGGGCGGAAAGCATCCGCGGGTGATTGGTGCCCGGGTTCTGCCCCACGACGAAGACCAGGTCGGAGGTGTGAATGTCGTCCAGGGAGACCGTGCCCTTGCCCGTTCCCAGCGTCTCCTGCATCGCGAATCCGCTGGACTCGTGGCACATGTTGGAGCAGTCGGGCAGGTTGTTGGTGCCGTACGCGCGGGCGAAGAGCTGGAGCAGGAAGGCCGCCTCGTTGTTCAGCCGGCCGGAGACGTAGAAGAGGGCCTCGTCGGGGGAGTCCAGTTCCTGGAGTTCCCGGGCGAGCAGGCCGAACGCCTCGTCCCAGCCGATGGGCTCGTAGTGGGTGGCGCCGGGCCGCTTCACCATGGGCTCGGTGAGCCGCCCCTGCTGGTTGAGCCAGTAGTCGGACTTGGCGTCCAGCTCGGCGACCGAGTACCGCCGGAAGAAGTCCCGGCCGACGCGGCGAGAGGTGGCCTCGTCGTTGATGTGCTTGGCGCCGTTCTCGCAGTACTCGTTGCGATGCCGCTTGCCCGGCGCGGGCTCGGGCCAGGCGCAGCCGGGGCAGTCGATGCCCTTGGGCTGGTTGATGTTCAGCAGTGTCAAGGCCGTCCGTCGAACCGACGTCTGGCCCAGGGAGTACTCCAACGCGTGCGTCACGGCGGGCAGGCCGGTCGCCCAGGTCTTGGGCGGGCTGACGTGAAGGTCGTCGACGGGGTCCTCGATGCTGCTCATGTCCGCTCTGCCTCTTCTTTCGTGGCCACGGGAGCAGCTTTCATTCCTCCCCTGAGGTTGTCAAAGAGGTGATTTCGATGACGTGATAAGAGGCGCTTATCGGCTGGCGGAACAGTGTTCGGTCTTCTGTTTTAGCCTCGAAGTTTCGTGACGGGCCGCCGACGTAGTCGGTGGCCTGTTTCCGTGCCGTGAGTTGAGTCCGTGCAGGCGGAGGGCCCGAGTGTCGT
>NZ_JBHJVQ010000022.1:0-115067 GCF_042263835.1 Streptomyces sp. NPDC056128
TCCTTGCGGAGGGGCCTCGCTCGCATCTACAGGTCAGCGTCAGCGCCAGCTGTGCGGGGCGCGGAAGCCCGGCTCGCGTTCCAGGCGGCGCCAGCCCGCGCGGACGCGGCCGCCGCCGTGGGTCGGGGGGATCTCGGCGGGGCGGGCGGCGGCGCGGGCGAGGAGGAGGGCCGTGATGGCGGCGACCTCCTCGGGCTCGGCGTGGCCCTTCTCGACGCGGATGTCGGGAGTGGACATGGCGGTGGCTCCTCGGGTCACTGCGGCGGGTTGCCGTGCTTGCGGGAGGGCAGGTCGGCGTGCTTGGTGTGGAGCATCGCCAGGGACTGGACGAGCACCTCGCGGGTCTCGGCGGGGTCGATGACGTCGTCGACCAGACCGCGCTCGGCCGCGTAGTAAGGGTGCATCAGCTCGGCCTTGTACTCCTTGACCATGCGGGCCCGCATGGCCTCGGGGTCCTCGGCACCGGCGATCTGACGGCGGAAGATGACGCCCGCGGCACCTTCCGCGCCCATGACGGCGATCTCGTTGGTCGGCCAGGCGTAGGTGAGGTCGGCGCCGATGGACTGGCTGTCCATGACGATGTAAGCACCTCCGTACGCCTTGCGCAGGATGAGCGAGATCCGGGGCACGGTCGCGTTGCAGTACGCGTAGAGCAGCTTGGCGCCGTGGCGGATGATGCCGCCGTGCTCCTGGTCGACGCCGGGCAGGAAGCCGGGTACGTCCAGAAGGGTGATGATCGGGATGTTGAAGGCGTCGCACATCTGGACGAAGCGGGCGGCCTTCTCGGAGGCCTCGATGTCCAGGACGCCGGCCAGGGCCTGCGGCTGGTTGGCGACGATGCCCACGACCTGCCCGTCGAGGCGGGCCAGGGCGCAGATGATGTTGCGGGCCCAGCGCTCGTGGACCTCCAGGTACTCGCCCTCGTCGACGATCTCCTCGATCACCTTGGTCATGTCGTACGGACGGTTGCCGTCCGCCGGGACCAGGTCGAGCAGGACGTCCGAGCGGCGGTCCACCGGGTCCGAGGACTCGGAACGCGGCGGGTTCTCGCGGTTGTTCTGCGGGAGGAGGGAGAGGAGGTAGCGGACCTCGCCCAGGCACGTCTCCTCGTCGTCGTAGGCGAAGTGGGCGACACCGCTGGTCTCGGCGTGCACGTCCGCGCCGCCCAGGCCGTTCTGGGTGATCTCCTCGCCGGTGACGGCCTTGACCACGTCCGGGCCGGTGATGAACATCTGCGAGGTGTCCCGGACCATGAACACGAAGTCGGTGAGGGCGGGGCTGTAGGCCGCGCCGCCCGCGCACGGGCCGAGCATCACGCTGATCTGCGGGATGACGCCGGAGGCGCGGGTGTTGCGCTGGAAGATGCCGCCGTACCCGGCGAGCGCGCTGACGCCCTCCTGGATGCGGGCGCCCGCGCCGTCGTTGAGGGAGACCAGCGGGGCACCGGCCGCGATGGCCATGTCCATGATCTTGTGGATCTTCGTGGCGTGGGCCTCGCCCAGCGCGCCGCCGAAGATGCGGAAGTCGTGGGCGTAGACGAAGACCGTGCGGCCCTCCACCGTGCCCCAGCCGGTGACGACACCGTCCGTGTACGGCTTCTTCTCCTCCAGGCCGAACCCGGTCGCCCGGTGCCGGCGCAGCTGCTCGACCTCGCGGAAGGAGTCGGGGTCCAGGAGCAGCTCGATGCGCTCACGGGCCGTCAGCTTGCCCTTGGCGTGCTGCGCCGCCGTAGCCTTCTCGCTCGGTCCGGCCAGCGCCTGCGCACGGATCTCGTGCAGTTCGGCCACTCGCCCACGCGCGTCCGTCGGCTCACCCGGCGCCTCATCCAAAACGGTCATGTAGCGACTCTACGAAGCCGACCGACGAATGCGAGCCGTCGACTCCGTACAGTCTCCGGCGTGTTTTCCTGGTAGCACCGAACAGAACCCCTGCGCCATGCAGCCGTTTCGACTGCTCAGAGGGCCTCTCCCTTGTAGGGGTCGCACAAAGCCGTCAGCTGAGAGCCACCTCACATTCATGGGTGGTACATACCACCCCTGGAGTGACGCGGAGGCGCAGACGGCGGCCCGTGGCCAGGATCTCGACCATCTCGTCGGACCGCACCGCGGCCCGTACCGGGTGGTCCCAGACGATCTCCAGGGGCTCCCCGGAGCGCGGCGGTTCGCTCACGCAGAGGGTAGCGGTACGGCCCTTGCGGCGGACCAGCACACTGGCCCCGGCCGTGGCGGTGAGCGGGCCCACTGCGCCGGCCCGCCAGAAGTTCGCCGCGGTGAGGCCGAGCGAGGGGACGGCGACCGCCTGCTGCCGGTCGTCGTTGGCGAGGACCCGCACCCTGCGGCGGTCGGCGGCGCGGCGGGCGACCGCGCCCCTGGAGGCGCCGGGCATGAGGACGTAGACGTAGTCGGCGTCGGAGGGGTCGGTGCCGTGGTCCAGCCAGAGGGTCTGCCAGCGGCGGGTGCGGCGCTCGGTGGTGCTGGTGGTGTTGATGTCGGACCAGGCGCCGGTGCGATCCTCGCGCAGGGTCCGCAGGCCGCCCCCGGGCACGATCCAGCCGCCGTGGCCCTCCAGGTGGGCCCAGTCCCGGCCCCGCACGAGGGCCTGGGTGCCGCCCTCGCCGAGGTTGCGGTTGTCGACGACCGTCTCGACCGGGACCCCGTCCGTACAGGTGATGCCGGCGCCGAGGCAGACCACCTCGTCGTCGAGGAAGAACCAGGACTTGCGGGCCTCCAGGGTCGAGCCGAGGCCCTTGAGGTGCTGGCCCACGGCCGCGTACGCGCCGTCGGTGGTGCCGCCGACCCAGCGCACGTCGGGTTTGGGAGCGCCCCACTCGCCGCCCGCCCGGTCGGCCAGGCGCTTGGTGGAGACGGTGGTGCCGGGCAGCCGGTACCAGTCGACGGTCGGCCAGAACCAGTCTGTGTACTGGTCGGAGGGCCTCCCGTTCGCCCACCAGCTGAGCATGCCCGCGCCGGTGTGCCAGCCGCGCGGGTTCTCGCCGTTGCCGCACTCGTAGTACGAGATGCGGTCACTGGCCATCGCGAGGCCCGCGGTGAAGGCGGGGCGGCGGTGGACGGCGCGGTCCATGGCCGCGAAGAGCCGGTGCCCGGTGGGCTCGGGCGCGGCCTCGACGGGGGCGGCGGCGATCGCGTGCAGCCGGGCCAGGTCGGCGACCGGGAACTGGGGTGCCGTGAGGACCGGAGTGACGGTGTCCCGTTCGATCCAGCCCTTGATCCGCGCGTACCAGCGGTCGCGCTCGGCCCCGCTCGCGCCGCCCGCGAGGACGGCCATGGCGGCGATGATCTGCTGGCCGTGGAAGTGGTCGCTGCGCATGACGTGCAGGTCGTCGCCGGCCAGGTAACCCCGGCTGATGGCACGGCCGTTGACGGCGTCCATCACCAGTCCGTCGTGGATGAGGGGGGCGTAGGCGTGCTCGACGCTGTCGAGGACGATCTGTCTGCCGGGGTCGGTCACCTCCCACTGCGAGCCGGCGAGCAGGGTGAACAGCCGGCCGAGGCCGTCCAGCATGACCTGGCCGTACGTGCCCGAGTAGGCGACCCAGGTGTGCTGCACGAACGAGCCGTCGGCGTAGAGGCCGTCGCCCTTGGTGACGTAGGGGAAGACCGGCGAGAGGGCGTCGCGGGCCAGGGCGATCTTGTCGGGCGCGCGGCCCAGGATGCCGCGCAGGGCGACGGAGCGGCAGAGGTCGACGCGGTTGGCGCCGGTGGAGGTGCCGGAGTAGTCGCGGAGCATCGCGTCGGGGATGAAGTGGTCCACGGCGGCGCAGGCGGCGGCGACCCGGTCGGCGCCCAAGTGGTCGTACAGGGCGGCCGTGATGTCCGTCAGGAGGCGCGGGCTGCCGATCTGCCACTCCCACCAGTTGCCGTAGCGGGTGGTGCCGGGGTGGTAGACGGTGGCCGACAGGTGGTCGAGGCCGCGCAGGATGTCGGCGAGGAGCGCGGGGTCGCCGGTGGAGCCGGTGCCCTGCTGCACGTACGCCTCGGTCATCGTCCACAGGCGGCCGTAGGCGAACGTGATGCCGGCGGGCGGGTCGAAGGGGTGGCCGGGCCACAGGGAGGTGGGGGTCGGCGCCATGGTGGCGCGGTGGTCGCGGGCGCGTTCGCCGGTCTCCGCCAGGCGGGATGCGTACGGCTCGGCGGCCGGGTCGTAGCCGGTGCCGAGGGCGATGTCGAGCCAGCGTCGGCGGAGGGTGTCGTAGGGGTCGGCGGCCGCCGCGGCGGGCGTTCCCCCGAGAGCGGGGGGCAGCGCGGCGGCCACGGCGGCCGTCAGGAGGAGGGAGCGGCGGGTCGGTCCGGCGCCGGTGCGGGGGACGTGCGGCCACGTGGAGGTCATGCTCATGACCCTTCCCCGTCGTCCAGGGCGCTACGTCTTCGCGGCCGTCCGGGTGAACATGCGGCGACACGCCGCCCACATCCGTTGAATGTTGAACGGAATAGGGCTAGAGTCGGCACCGTTGAATTGGTTGAACATTCAACATCAAGCGTCCAGACCCCCCGGAGGACATCATGACCAGCACCCCCGACCTCGCCACCCTGACCGGCGAGTACACGATCGACCCCGCCCACACCACGATCGGCTTCACCGCGCGCCACGCGATGGTCACCAACGTCAAGGGCAAGTTTCTCGACTTCAGCGGCACGCTACACCTGGACGGCGGCGACCCGAGCCGCTCCACGGCGTCCCTGGACGTCACGATGGACAGCATCGACACGGGGTCCCCGGACCGCGACGGCCACCTGAAGAGCTCGGACTTCTTCAAGACGGACGAGTTCCCGACGATGACCTTCCGCTCCACCGGTGCGGAGTCCCTCGGCGGCGACGACTACCGCATCACGGGCGACCTCACGATCCTCGGCACCACCAAGCCGCTCGCCATCGAGCTGGAGTTCAACGGCGCGGCCAAGGACCCCTTCGGCAACGAGCGCGTCGGCTTCGAGGGCAAGGCCGAGATCAAGCGCTCGGAGTGGGGGCTCACCTGGAACGCGACCCTGGAGACGGGTGGCGTCCTGGTCTCCGACAAGATCAAGCTGAACTTCGACATCTCGGCGATCAAGCAGGGCTGAGGTCCACGTCGGCGGCGGCCCGGAGGCGGACACGCCGGCCGGGCCAGCCGATCGTCCGGTAGATCGCGTTGTACTGGGCGACGGAACGGTCCGCCGGCATCAGATCACCGTCGTCCTCGGGGCCCCGGACCGACGTGGTGTGCCCGTCGGCGACGACGACCAGGTCGTACCCCCGGCTCAGGGCCTGCCGTGCCGTGGTGTCCACGCAGATCTCGGTGGCGAACCCGGTCACGATCACCTCGGTGACGCCGAGCCGCTGCAGCAGCGCGTCGAGATCGGTGTCCAGGAAGCTGTCCGGGGTCGTCTTGTCGACGACCGGCTCGCCTTCGCGCGGTGCCAGCTCGGGCACGACCCGCCAGCCCTCGGTGCCGAACACCATGTCCTCGTCCCGCTGCCGGACCGTCACCACCGGCACCCCGGCGGCGCGGGCCCGCTCGCCGAGGCCCGCGATCGCGGCGACCGTCTCGGCGGCCCGGTGCGCCATGGCGACCGTGGCGTTCTGCATGTCGATCACGAGGAGTGCGCTGCGGGTCGGCATGGGCTCACCGTAGCGACGCGGGACCGCCGGCCGCCTCCGCATTTCCCAGCAGCTCCCGCACCCGGTCCAGGGCATGGCCGAACGGGTCCGGGAAGACCCCCACGCCGTGTGCGACCAGCGCGCCCTCGTGCAGCAGCATCAGCGTGCGCGCCAGCCGGTCCGCCCCGGCCGCGTCGATCTCCCGGGCGAGGCCGGTGAAGAGGTCGAGCATCCACCGCTTCTGCCCGGTGATGACCGGATACGCCGGGTGGGACGGGTCGCTGATCTCGGCGTGCGCGTTGATCATGCTGCACCCTTTGGCGCCGTACTCCCCCGCCCACGCGCGCGACGCCTCGAAGACCGCCAGGACCCGTGCGTCCGGCCCCTGTCCCGCGACCGCTTCGAGGCGGCCGGCGAGGAGTTCCCGCCAGCGCTCGTCACGACCGGCCAGGTACTCCACGACGATCTGCTCCTTCGAGCCGAACCGGTCGTAGAGCGTCTTCTTGGTGACCCCCGCCTCGGCGGCGATGAGGTCCACGCCCACGGCGTGGATGCCGCGCTCGTAGAACAGCCGCTCGGCCGCCTCCAGGACACGTCGCGCACCGGGTGTCATGCGGACGCGGTGCGGCTTCTTCTGCACAGGCTCCATGCCAAGAAGTATACAGATCTGTATAGTGGGCACCCAAGACGAGTAAACCGATCTGTCTACTCATCGAGATGGGAAGGTGGGTTCCTCGTGAACGCCCTGCTCTCGATCGCGTTCGTCCTGTGCTGGAGCTCCGGTTTCATCGGCGCCAAGCTCGGCGCCGGGACCGCGGACGCGACGACGCTCCTGATGTGGCGCTTCGTGCCGCTCGCCCTGGTCCTGATCGCTGTCGCGGCCGTCTCACGCGAGGCGTGGCGCGGGCTGACGCGCCGGGAGGCCGGCCGGCAGGTCGCGGTCGGCGCCCTGTCGCAGAGCGGCTACCTGCTCAGCGTCTACTACGCCATCCAGCTCGGTGTCTCCAGCGGCACCACCGCCCTGATCGACGGCGTGCAGCCGCTGGTCGCCGGCGCGCTCGCCGGTCCCCTGCTGCGGCAGTACGTCTCGCGCCGGCAGTGGCTCGGACTGTGGCTGGGGCTGGCCGGTGTCGCCACGGTGACGACGGCCGATGCCGCGGCGGCCGGTGCGGACGTGCCGTGGTGGGCGTACTTCGTGCCCTTCCTCGGCATGCTGTCGCTGGTGGCGGCCACCTTCCTGGAGGGCCGGTCGCGGGCCGCGGTCGCGCCCCGGGCCGCGCTGACGATCCACTGCGTGACCAGCGCCGTGCTCTTCTCCGGCCTGGCCGTCGGCGCCGGGGCCGCCGCGCCGCCCGCCGACTCGTCCTTCTGGCTGGCGACGGCGTGGCTCGTGGTGCTGCCGACGTTCGGCGGCTACGGGCTGTACTGGCTGATCATGCGCCGGTCCGGTGTCACCGAGGTGAACACCCTGATGTTCCTCATGGCACCGGTCACCGCCGTGTGGGGCGCCCTGATGTTCGGCGAGCACTTCGGGCCGCAGACGGCCGTGGGTCTGGCGGTCGGCCTCGCGGCGGTGGTCGTCGTGCGGCGCGGGGCGAAACCCTCACGGGCGGCGCGGGTGGAACGGGCCGAGGAGACCGACGTGACACATCGGGACGCGGGCCGCGCGAACGTGCGGGTGGCCTCCCGGTGACCACGGTCTCCCGCTCAGAATCCGCCGCCGAAGTCCCCGCCGCCGAATCCGCCGCCTCCGCCGAAGTCGCCGAACCCGCCCCCGAAGTCGCCGGAGTCGAAGTCGCCGCCGGAGACGTCGCCGCCCTCGTGGCCGCCGAAGTCGCCGTAGCCGTCGCCGTATCCGGCGCCGTAGGCCGGGCCGGCCATCATGCTGCCCAGCATGGTGCCGACCAGCAGGCCGGGCAGGATGCCGGCGCCGAAGTAGCCGCCCGCCCAGGGGCCGTACGCCGGGCCCGCGTCCCAGTAGGGGCGGCGGCCCTGGTCGGTGTCCACCTCGCGGACCATCGGGTCCAGGCCGTCGGACAACCGGGCCTGGTCGGCCGCGCAGACCGGCACCTCGCGGGTGGCGCTGCCCGGCGGGGTCCAGGTGGCGTCGGCGACGGACGGGCCGTGGCGCGGATCGAAGAAACAGGGCGGGCGGCGGTCGGGCAGCGGCCGGCCCTCACGGCGGGCGGCGAGCCGCGCCAGCGAGAAGCGGCCGTCCTCCAGCGACTGGGTGACCGCCCGCACGTCCTCGGGTTTGCGGGCGTTGCCCATGAACGTCTTGGCCTGCTCGTACGCGTCGAGGCCCTGTTCGTAGTCCGTGCGCATCGCGTCGTCGGCGCCCGGTTCCCCAGGGTGGAAGTCCAGGCGGTCCAGCTCCTCGCCGAACGCCGTGATGTCCTCGTCGACCACCACCCGCAGCCGCTCCAGGGCCTGTCGCTGCTCCTCCTCGCGGCGCAGCCGGTTGCGCCGGGCGATCGCGTAGGCGCCCGCGCCGCCGGCCGCGACGACCGCGCCCGCGGTGATCAGGGCGCCGGTCGGCACGGTGGCGCCGCCGGAGTCCCAGGAGGAGGGGGACGAGCCGCGCACGCTGCGCAGCGCGTCGTCGACGAAGTCGTTGAGCTGGGCCTTGGTGTCGCCCGCGCCCTGCGCCGCCGTGACCAGGTTGTTCACGCCCTGGCGGCTCAGCACGCTGCTGTCGGCGCGGGCGTCGAACTCGTCGCCGAGGCGAACGCCGTACAGGCCGGTGATGCCGGTCTCGGTGCGCAGGTTCTGGAAGAGGTTGTCCGTCGGGTAGTCGGCCGGGAGGACCGCCACGAAGACCGGTTCGCCCGCGTCCTCGATCTTGTCGGCGAGCGCGTCGGCGTCCGCGTCGGAGAGCAGGCCGGAGGCGGCCGGGTCGACGTACACGGGACTCTCGCGCAGGGCCGCCCCGATCTCGGAGACGTCGGTGGCGGCCTGCGCGCCGGGCGCACCGGCCATCAGCACCGCCAGCGCGGCGATGACCGGCGCGATCAGGAGGCGTAGGAGGACTTGAACGCGAACGCCCTTCATACCTCGAAAGTACCCGAACACACCTCAATCAGACATAAGTGCGGGTCGGAAATTCGCGGCGGGAGACCGGGTCACGCCGCGGGCGTCACCCCGGCCCGCAGCAGCCCGTACGTGTACGCGTCCTCCAGGGCCTGCCACGAGGCCGCGATGACGTTCTCCGCGACGCCCACCGTGGCCCACTCCCCCGTGCCGTCGCTGGTGGAGATGAGGACCCTGGTCGTGGACTGGGTGCCGTGCACGCCCTCCAGGATGCGGACCTTGTAGTCGACCAGGTCCAGCTTGGCCAACTCCGGGTAGAGCTTCTCCAGCGCCACGCGCAGGGACCGGTCCAGGGCGTTGACCGGGCCGTTGCCCTCGGCGGTGGCGACGATGCGCTCGCCCTTGGCCCAGAGCTTGACCGTGGCCTCGTTGGCGTGGGTGCCGTCGGGGCGGTCCTCGGTGATCGCGCGCCAGGACTCGACCTCGAAGTACTTGAGCGGCCTGCCCTCGGCCTCGGCGCGCAGCAGCAGTTCGAAGCTGGCGTCGGCGGCCTCGTACGTGTAGCCGGCCAGCTCGCGCTCCTTGACCCGCTCGACGACCCGGCCGACCAGTTCGCGGTCGCCGCCGAGGTCGACGCCGAGTTCCTTGCCCTTCAGCTCGATGGAGGCGCGGCCGGCCATGTCGGAGACCAGCATCCGCATGGTGTTGCCGACCAGCTCGGGGTCGATGTGCTGGTAGAGGTCGGGGTCGACCTTGATCGCGGAGGCGTGCAGGCCGGCCTTGTGCGCGAAGGCGGAGACACCGACGTAGGGCTGGTGGGTGGAGGGGGTGAGGTTCACGACCTCGGCGATGGCGTGCGAGATCCGGGTCATCTCGCGCAGCCGGCCCTCGGGCAGCACCTGCTTGCCGTACTTCAGCTCCAGCGCGGCCACGACCGGGAACAGGTTGGCGTTGCCGACGCGCTCGCCGTAGCCGTTGGCCGTGCACTGGACGTGGGTCGCGCCCGCGTCGACGGCGGCCAGGGTGTTGGCGACGGCGCAGCCGGTGTCGTCCTGGGCGTGGATGCCGAGCCGGGCGCCGGTGTCGGCCAGCACCGTGGCGACCACGGCCTGGATCTGCGCCGGGAGCATGCCGCCGTTGGTGTCGCAGAGGATGACGACGTCGGCGCCCGCCTCGGAGGCGGTGCGGACGACCGCCTTCGCGTACTCGGGGTTGGCGCGGTAGCCGTCGAAGAAGTGCTCGCAGTCGACGAAGACCCGGCGGCCCTGGGCCTTCAGGTGGGAGACGGTGTCGGCCACCATCGCCAGGTTCTCGTCCAGCGTGGTGCGCAGGGCCAGCTCCACGTGCCGGTCGTGGGACTTGGCGACCAGGGTGATCACCTGAGCGCCGGACTCCAGGAGCGCCCTGACCTGGTGGTCCTCGGCGGCGGTCGCGCCCGGACGGCGGGTGGCGCCGAAGGCCACCAACTGGGCGTGCCGGAAGTCGATCTCCTGCTGGGCGCGGGCGAAGAACTCGGTGTCGCGCGGGTTGGCGCCGGGCCAGCCGCCCTCGATGAAGCCCACACCGAAGTCGTCCAGGTGCCGTGCGATGGCCAGCTTGTCCGCGACCGTGAGGTTGATGCCCTCGCGCTGCGCGCCGTCGCGCAGGGTGGTGTCGAAGACGTGGAACGAATCGTCTAGTTCGCTGGGTGCGGTCATGATCTGAAGGCTCCTGTATGGGATCTCGGTCTACCGGAATGACCGGTTCCACCGTCCGTCTATGATCCCTCGCGCTCTCTTCCCGGCTTGGGGTGGGCCAGGAAAACGAAAAACCCCTCGCGGGTGCGAGAGGTCTGCGCGCGGGTCGAGGACGACGGTGTCCGCCCGTACCTGGTCGTACGTGGCGGTCACTGCGGACCGGCGCGCCTGCTGCCAATAATCATGGCGAACGAGAGCACGGGGGCAGTCTGGCACATTCCGTCCATCCGCTCACCGGGCGTCTCAGGATGCGAGCAGGCCAGCTCAGACGTCCGTGAAGAGGCCGTCCGTCAGGAACTCCCGGACATGGGCGAGTACCTGCGCCCGGTCCGTCCCCCGCAGGCCGATCGCCACGTGGATGGCGAGGCCGTCGAGGAGGGCCCGCAGCCGGGACGCGAACCGGTCGGGGTCGACGCGGCGGAACTCGCCGCGGGAGACGCCCTCGGCGAGCAGGGCGACCAGGTCGCGGTGCCAGGCGCCCTCGATGGCGGCCTGCCGGTCGCGGGCGTCGTCCTCGGCGTTCTGCGAGCGGTTCCACACCTCCAGCCACAGCGTCCAGTGCGGGTCGCGGTGGCCGTCGGGGACGTAGAGGTCGACGTACTCCTGGAGGCGTTCGCGGGCGGTGCCGGGCCGGGTGAGCAGCCGGCCGCGTTCGACGCCCAGGCGGCCCTCGCTCCACTCCAGGGTGCGCAGCAGCAGTTCGTCCTTGGAGTGGAAGTAGTACAGGAGGTGGCCGCTGCTCATGCCGACCTCGCGGCCGAGCGCCGCCATGGTCAGCTTCTCCAGGCCGCGCTCGGCGATCATCTCCATGGCGGCGGCGAGCACGTCCTCACGCGGCGGCGCCTGTCTGCGCCCACCACCGGCCATGTCCTGCTCCTAGATCCTCTAGATCCTCGGCTGCTGCTGCGTGATGCAGTGGATGCCCCCGCCCCCCGCGAAGATCGTACGCGCGTCCACCAGGGTCACCGTCCGCCGAGGGTGCAGGCGGCGGAAGATGCCGGCCGCGATCTCGTCGCGCGGGTCGTCGAAGGCGCACAGGACGACGCCGCCGTTGCACAGGTAGTGGTTGATGTAGGAGTAGTCGGCCCAGTGGCCGTCGGCCTCCAGGACGGTCGGGGCGGGCACCTCGACGACCTCCAGGCGGCGTCCCCGGGCGTCGGTGGCCGCGCGCAGGACGCCGATGGCCTCCTTGGTCACCTCGTGGTCGGGGTGGGCCGGGTCCGGCTGGTGGTGGGCGACGACGACGCCCGGCGCGGCGAAGGCGGCGACGATGTCGACGTGGCCGAGGGTGCCGAAACCGTTCGGCGGGTAGTCGCCGGTGAGGCCGCGCGGCAGCCAGATCGCCCTGCTGGTGCCGAGGTGCGCGTGGATCTCCGCCTCGACCCGCTCCTTGGTCCAGCCGGGGTTGCGTTCGGGCCCGAGCTGCACGGTCTCGGTGAGCAGCACAGTGCCCTCGCCGTCGACGTGGATGCCGCCGCCCTCGTTGACGAGCGGCGAGGTGTACGTCCGGGCGCCCGCGAGGTCGGCGACGTGCGCGCCGATCTTCGCGTCGTGCTCCCAGCGGGCCCACTCCTGCGCGCCCCAGCCGTTGAAGGTCCAGTCGACGGCGGCCAGCCCGTCCGGTCCGGTGAGGAAGGTGGGGCCGATGTCCCGCATCCAGGCGTCGTCCAGCTCCCGTTCGACGGTGTCGATGCCGTCGCCGAGCAGCGCCCGCGCCTCGGCGGACCGGCCCGGACCGCACACCACCGTCACCGGTTCGAAGCGGCGCACCGCGCGGGCGACACCGGCCCAGGCGATGTGCGCGGCGGCCAGGTCGCCGGGGTCCTCGAAGGTGGGGTTGGGGCCCGGCCACGCCATCCAGGTGCGTTCGTGCGGGGCCCACTCGGCGGGCATGCGGAAGCCGTCGGCGGCAGGGGTCATGGCGGGCACCTTCACAGGAAGTAGAGGCGGTTGAGGGAGACGGACTCGGCGGGTTCGGAGCGCAGCGGGTCGCCGTCCAGGGTGACCAGGCCGGTGCGCCGGTCGACGTCGACCTGTCCGGTACGGGAGTTCAGGCGCAGGTCGGCCGGTCCGATGCCGCGGGTGCCGCGCACGGCGACCCGGCGGCGGCGGGTGGGCATCGTGTCGTGCCCCTGGTCCACGGCGGCCTGCGCGACGAAGGCGACGGAGATCTCGGCGGGGGTGGCGCCGTGCGCGCCGAACTGCGGCCCGAGGACCAGGGGTTCGCAGGTGTCGGTGGCCGCGTTCGGGTCGCCGACCACGCCGTACGCCGGGAAGCCCGCCTTGAGCACGAGCTGCGGCTTGGCGCCGAAGTACTCCGGGCGCCACAGCACGATGTCGGCGAGCTTGCCGACCTCGATGGAGCCGACCTCGTGCGCGAGGCCGTGGGCGATGGCGGGGTTGACGGTCAGCTTCGCCATGTAGCGCAGGACGCGCTCGTTGTCGTTGTCGTCGTCGGGGGCGCCGAACTCGGCCTTCATCTTCCCGGCCATGGCGAAGGTGCGGCGGACCGTCTCGCCGGCCCGGCCCATGCCCTGCGCGTCGGAGGAGGTGATGCCGATGGCGCCGAGGTCGTGCAGCACGTCCTCGGCGCCCATGGTCCCTTCGCGGATGCGGTCGCGGGCCATGGCGGCGTCGCCCGGCAGCTCGGTCTTGAGGTCGTGGACGGAGACGATCATGCCGTAGTGCTCGGCGACCGCGTCCCGGCCGAAGGGCAGGGTGGGGTTGGTGGAGGAGCCGATGACGTTGGGGACGCCGGCCATCTTCAGCACGTTGGGGACGTGTCCGCCGCCGCAGCCCTCGATGTGGAAGGCGTGGATGGTGCGGCCCTCCAGGACACGGAGGGTGTCCTCCACCGACAGGCACTCGTTCAGGCCGTCGCTGTGCAGGGCGACCTGCACGTCGTGCTCCTCGGCGACGCGCAGGGCGATGTCGAGGGCACGGGTGTGGGCGCCCATGTCCTCGTGCACCTTGAAGCCGGACGCGCCGCCCTCGGCCAGCGCCTCGATCAGCGGTGCCTCGTGGGACGAGGAACCCCGGCCCAGGAACCCGATGTTGACCGGCCACGCGTCGAAGGCGCCGAACGCGTGCTTCAGCGCCCAGGGCGAGTTGACGCCGACGCCCCAGACCGGCCCGAACTCCTGGCCGATGATCGTCGTCACGCCGGAGGCGAGCGACGCCTCCATGATGCGCGGGGAGAGCAGGTGGACGTGGGTGTCGACGGCTCCGGCGGTGGCGATCAGGCCCTCGCCGGAGACGATGGACGTGCCGGTGCCGACGACCACGTCGACGCCGTCGAGGGTGTCGGGGTTGCCGGCCCGGCCGATGGCGTGGATGCGGCCCTCGCGGATGCCGATCGACACCTTGCGGATGCCCTGGACCGCGTCGATGACGACGACGTTGCTGATGACGACGTCGCAGGTCTCGCGCACCGCGGCGGCCTTGAGGTGCAGCCCGTCGCGGGCGGTCTTGCCGAATCCGGCCAGGAACTCGTCGCCCTGGAGCTGGGCGTCGGACTCGACGCGGATCACCAGCCCCGAGTCGCCGAGGCGCAGCCGGTCGCCGGCCCGGGGGCCGTGGGTGGCGGCGTAGGCGTACGGGTCGATGTGGATCGACTCGCTGATCTCGCGTCCCTTGGAGCGGCTCATCGCACGCCTCCTTCCGGTGTTTCCTGTGGGGCGGACGGGCCGGGGTGGCCCGAGGTGCCGGGTGTGCCGGGGGTGCCCAGATATCCGCAGGCCGCCGCCCGCCGCAGGGCCTCCTCCTTGGCGCCCGGTGCGTCCAGCGGTCCGTCGACCAGTCCGGCGAACCCGATCGCGATCCGGCGGCCGCCGATGGGCACCAGGCCGACCTCGGCGCTCTCGCCGGGCCCGAAGCGGACCGAGGACCCGGCGGGGACGGCGAGGCGCATGCCGTAGGCCCGCTCGCGGTCGAAGTCCAGGCGCGGGTTGGCCTCGAAGAAGTGGAAGTGGGAGGTCACGGAGACCGGCACGGTGGCGGTGTTGGTGACCGGCAGCCGGAGCGCCGCCTCGGGTTCGGCGTGGTCGGGTCCCGGCAGCAGGGCCCCCGGGCCCGCCGGGCCCAGTCCCCCGCCCCCGATCGGGCCGGAGACGACCGCGAGCCGGGAGCCGTCGTCGAAGACGGCCTCCACGTGCACCTCGGTGACCACGTCCGCGACGCCGGGCAGCACGTCGTCCGGGCCGAGCACGGACCGGGCCCGCTCGACGGCCTCGGCGAGACGGGCGCCGTCGCGGGCGGCCTCGCACACGGTGTCCGCGATCAGCGCGGTCGCCTCCGGCACGTTCAGCCGGAGCCCGCGGTTCCGGCGGGCCCGGGCCAGCTCGGCCGCCCCGAAGAGCAGCAGCCGGTCACGTTCCGTGGGGGTCAGTCTCACGACGCGGCACCTCCTTGCCATCCAGACGTTAGAGCATCACTCTAAACCGAGCATTCGCTGAACGGAACCATTGACGGACGGCGCTGGAAGACGTCACATTGAACGTCGCTCTAAACCATCAGGCGGCCGTCGAAGGAGACCAGCCATGCCGATCGAACAGCGCGGAGTCGACACCATCCCGGAGGAGGAACGCACCAGCGGGCCCAGGGATCTCGTCTCGATCCTGCTGGGCTCCAACCTCTGCCTCGGCGTGATCGTCTTCGGCTGGCTGCCGCCGTCCTTCGGCCTGGGCTGGTGGGCGTCGGTCGGCGCGGTGGTGGCGGGCACGGTGGCCGGCACGCTGTTCACGGCACCGCTCGCGCTGGTCTCGCTACGCACCGGCACCAACCTGTCCACGTCGTCCGGCGCCCAGTTCGGCGTGCGCGGGCGGCTCGTGGGTTCGGTGGTCGGGCTGCTGCTGGCCCTCGGCTACACCGCGCTGACCGTGTGGATCGGCGGGGACGTGATGATGGGCGTCCTCGGCCGCCTCTTCGGACTCCCGCAGGGCGGGGCCGCGTACGCCGTCGTCTACGGCCTGCTGGCCGCGGCGACCGTCGCGGGCGCGGTCTACGGCTACCGGGTGCTGCTCGCCATGTCCAAGGTGCTGGCCTACGGCATGACGGCCCTGCTGGTCCTGGGCGTGATCGCCTACGCCCCCGACTTCACCACCGCCGCGCTCCCCGAGGCCGGCGGCTACCTGCTGGGCGGCTTCTGGCCGACGTGGCTGCTCGCCGCCGTGGCCGCGGGACTGTCCGGGCCGATCGCCTTCATCACGCTGCTCGGCGACTACACCCGCTACATCTCCCCGGCCCGCTTCTCCTCGCGCCGGGTGCTGCACGCGACCTGGCTGGGGCTGATGCTGGGGCTGCTCGTGCCGCAGCTCTTCGGCACCTTCACGGCGTACGCCGCCCGTGCCGCCCTCGACTACGCGGGCCCGCTGGTCGACGCCGCCCCCACCTGGTACCTGGTCCCGCTGCTGCTGGCCGCCTCGGCGGGCTCGGTGGGCAACGCCGGGCTGATGCTCTACTCGATGGGCCTGGACCTGGACGCCATCCTGCCGCGCGCCTCCCGCGCCCGCGCCACCTGTGCCGTCGCCGTCGTCGCGACGGCCTGCGTCTTCGCGGGGCACTACGCCTGGGACGCGCAGTCGGCCATGACGTCGTTCGTGCTGCTGCTCACGGCGATCGGCACGCCGTGGGCGGTCATCACGATGATCGGCTCGGTCCGCTGCGGCGGGGTGTACGACGCCGACGCGCTCCAGGTCTTCAACCGCCGCGCGCGGGGCGGGATCTACTGGTACCGCGCCGGCTGGAACGTCCCCGCCACGGCCGCCTGGGCGGTGGGCGCGACGGTCGGCGTCCTGGCCGTGTCCCTGCCGTCGTACGAGGGCCCGCTGCTGTCCCTGACCGGCGGCGTGGACTGCAGCTTCCTGCTGTCGGGTCTTGTGGGCGGGGTGGTGTACGTGATCGCGGTGCCGGGTGCCGTCGCGCCTGCGGCGAGCGGGACGGAGCTCGCGACGGCCGCCTCTTCTCCGACCGAGTCGGGTGGTGGGCGGGCATAGGCCGGGGGTCCGGGGGCGGAGCCCCCGGCGAGGCCCGCCCCCACGCGGGGTGCCTCAGGCCAGCCGGTGCATCCAGCCGTGCTTGTCCTCGGCGGTACCCCGCTGGATGTCCAGCAGCGCCGTACGCAGACGCGTCGTCACCTCACCCGGCTCGCCCCCGCTCTGCTGCCACTGGGCCCCGGCCCGCTTCACCGTGCCGACCGGCGTGATCACGGCCGCGGTCCCGCAGGCGAAGACCTCGGTGAGGGTGCCGTTCTCCGAGTCGCGCTGCCACTGCTCGACCGAGACGCGGCCCTCCTCCGCCTCGTAGCCGAGGTCGCGGGCGACGGTGAGCAGGGAGTCGCGGGTGACGCCCTCCAGGATGGAACCGGTGAGGGACGGGGTGACGATCACAGGCTTTGAATTGGACTCAGCGCCGTACACGAAGTACAGGTTCATGCCGCCCAGTTCCTCGACCCACTGGTGCTCGACCGCGTCGAGGTAGCAGACCTGGTCGCAGCCCTTGGCCGCCGCCTCCGCCTGCGCGAGCAGCGACGCGGCGTAGTTGCCGCCGGTCTTGGCGTCGCCCATGCCGCCGGGGACGGCGCGGACGCGGTCCTCGGAGACCCAGATGGAGACCGGCTTGACGCCGCCGGGGAAGTAGGCGCCGGCCGGGGAGGCGATGACCAGGAAGAGGTACTCGCCGGCCGGCTTGACGCCCAGGCCGACCTCGGTGGCGATCATGAAGGGGCGCAGGTAGAGGGATTCCTCGCCGCCGTGCGCCGGGACCCAGTCCTGGTCCTGGCGGACCAGCGCGTCGCACGCCTCGATGAACGTCTCCACCGGCAGCTCGGGCATGCCGAGGCGGCGCGAGGACGCCTGGAAGCGGCGGCCGTTCTTCTCCGGCCGGAAGGTGGCGACGCTCCCGTCGGGCCGGCGGTAGGCCTTCAGGCCCTCGAAGATCTCCTGCGCGTAGTGCAGGACCATCGTGGCCGGGTCGAGGGAGAGCGGGGCGTACGGGACGAGCTGACCGTCGTGCCAGCCGCGGCCCTCGGTCCACTTGATCGTCACCATGTGGTCGGTGAAGTGGCGGCCGAACCCGGGGTTGGCCAGAATCGCCTGCCGCTCCGCGTCGGAGAGCGGGTTGGCGGAGGGCTTGAGCTCGATCGTGCGCGTCGTCATGGGTTGATGTCCTTCACCGGTTTGATGTGTGACGGGCCGCTGTCACGCCCGTACGGCCGGTGGCCGGTGCTAGGACGTCCGAGCATTCCCTCATGTCGCGGCTTCGCGTTCGATTATCGCGCGCGGCCGGTGACGGATGAAACGGGGTGAATGCGGCCCAGGGTCTGATGGTCGCACCTGGCGGACGCAGGAGAAAGCCGCCGGGTGCCTTGTTTCTCGGACCCGGCGGCTTCGAATGGTTGGATTTCGAGTGCGCCGGATCAGCCGGCTACTCGTACGGCGAGCGCGTCGCCGATCTCTGAGGTGCTCCGTGCGGGCAGGTCACCGCGCTCGCCGAGGTCCGTGGCGACGGCCTCCTCGATCCGGGCCGCCTCGCCCTCGTACCCGAGGTGGCGCAGGAGCAGGGCGACGGACAGGACCGTGGCGGTCGGGTCGGCCTTGCCCTGGCCGGCGATGTCGGGCGCGGAGCCGTGCACCGGCTCGAACATCGAGGGGAAGTCGCCGGACGGGTTGATGTTCCCGCTGGCGGCGACGCCGATGCCGCCGGAGACGGCCGCGGCGAGGTCGGTGATGATGTCGCCGAAGAGGTTGTCGGTGACGATGACGTCGAACCGCTCGGGCTGGGTGACCAGGAAGATCGTGGCGGCGTCGACGTGGATGTAGTCGGTGGTGACCTCGGGGTACTCCTCGGCCACCTTGTTGAAGACGTTCGTCCACAGGTGGCCCGCGAAGGTCAGCACGTTGTTCTTGTGGACCAGCGTGAGCTTCTTGCGGGGGCGGGCCTGGGCGCGGGCGAAGGCGTCGCGGACGACGCGGTCGACACCGTAGGCCGTGTTGACGGAGACCTCGGTGGCGACCTCGTGCTCGGTGCCCTTGCGGATGGTGCCGCCATTGCCGGTGTAGGGGCCTTCGGTGCCCTCGCGGACGACGACGAAGTCGATCTCCGGCTGTCCGGCGAGCGGGGTGGCGACACCCGGCAGCAGCTTGGACGGCCGCAGGTTGACGTGGTGGTCGAAGGCGAAGCGGAGCTTGAGCAGGAAGCCGCGCTCCAGGACGCCGGACGGCACCGTCGGGTCGCCGATGGCGCCGAGCAGGATGGCGTCGTGGCCCTTGAGGGCGTCGAGGTCGGCGTCGGTGAGGGTCTCACCGGTGGCGTGGTAGCGCCGGGCGCCGAAGTCGAACTCCTTGGTCTCCAGCTTCACATCCTGCGGAAGGACGGCGGAGAGGACCTTCAGGCCTTCGGCCACGACCTCCTGGCCGATGCCGTCACCAGGAATCACTGCGAGATTGAGGCTGCGAGAACTTGCCGACATGTGCGGCACCCTACTCCTCGTCCCACGGGATGACATGCGGCGTCCGGCATGCGGACGCCGCACCTGCTGCCCGTGGCTCAGTGCCCGGTGGCGCCGCCGTTGTCCCGGCGGTCGAGGGCGCGCTGGAGGGCGGCCGCGGCGTTCTTGCGGTCGGAGTCGGCGCTGCGGGAGAGGTGGCGGACTCGGCGGCGGACGGTCGTCTCGGCCATGGGAATCGACTCCTTCGGCACTAAGGGAGCGCGGAGAGCGAGCGGTACGGAGAGACGCCGGAAGGGGCGGGGAGCACGGTGCCGCAGGGGTTGCCTGCGCGGGGCCCGGCTCACGACCGCCATCCGCTCGATCGAGCGGGACGTTCGGCTCCTACCAAGCTAAGGGAGTGCGGAGCGTCTGTCTCCACAATTACTCGGACTTCCTACTATCTGAGACGGTGCCCTCGGTCACACGCCCCCGAACTGCGAAAACGCCCGGGGGGCCAGGTCGGTCGACCTGGCCCCCCGGGCGTCACTCACAGGGCGTCAGCCCATGTGCGGGTACGTGTAGTCGGTCGGCGCGACCAGCGTCTCCTTGATGGCGCGGGTCAGCGTCCAGCGCATCAGGTTCTGCGGGGCGCCGGCCTTGTCGTTGGTGCCGGAGGCACGGCCGCCGCCGAAGGGCTGCTGGCCGACCACGGCGCCGGTGGACTTGTCGTTGATGTAGAAGTTGCCGGCCGCGTAGCGCAGCTTCTCCATCGTGTACGCCGCCGCCGCGCGGTCGTTCGAGACGACCGAGCCGGTGAGGGCGTAGTCGGAGACCGACTCCATCTGGGTCAGCATCTCGTCGTACGCCTCGTCCCGGCTGTCGTCGTACACGTGCACGGCGAGGAACGGGCCGAAGTACTCGGTGCGGAAGACCTCGTTCTCCGGGTCGGTGCACTCGACGACGGTCGGGCGGACGAAGTAGCCGACCGAGTCGTCGTAGGAGCCGCCCGCGACGATCGTGCAGGTCTCGTCGGCCTTGGCGCGGTCGATGGCGGCCTTGTTCTTGGCGAAGGACCGCGCGTCGATGACGGCGCCGACGAAGTTCGACAGGTCGGTGACGTCACCCATGGTGAGGTAGTCGACCTCGGCGGCGAACTCCTCCTTGAAGCCGGAGTTCCAGATGGACGCCGGGATGTACGCGCGGGAGGTGGCGCTGCACTTCTGGCCCTGGTACTCGAAGGCGCCGCGGGTCAGCGCGGTCTTGAGCACGGCGCGGTCGGCGCTCGGGTGGGCGACCAGGAAGTCCTTGCCGCCGGTCTCGCCGACCAGGCGCGGGTAGGTGCGGTACTTCTCGATGTTGTTGCCGACCGTCTTCCACAGGTGCTGGAAGGTCTTGGTCGAGCCGGTGAAGTGGATGCCGGCGAGGTCCCGGTGCTCCAGGGCGACCTTGGAGACCTCGATGCCGTCACCGGTGACGAGGTTGATGACGCCCTTGGGCAGCCCGGCCTCCTCCAGTAGCTGCATCAGCAGCACGGCGGCGTGGGTCTGCGTGGGGGACGGCTTCCAGACCACCACGTTGCCCATGAGGGCCGGGGCGGTGGGCAGGTTGGCCGCGATCGCGCTGAAGTTGAACGGCGTGATCGCGTAGACGAAGCCCTCCAGCGGGCGGTGGTCCATGCGGTTCCACACGCCCTGGGAGTTGGCCGGGGGCTGCTCGGCCAGGATGTTGCGGGCGTAGTGGACGTTGAAGCGCCAGAAGTCGATCAGCTCGCAGGGGCTGTCGATCTCGGCCTGCTGGGCCGTCTTGGACTGGCCGAGCATCGTGGAGGCGGCGATGGTCTCGCGCCACGGGCCGGACAGCAGCTCGGCGGCGCGCAGGATGATCGCCGCGCGGTCGTCGAAGGACATCGCGCGCCACGCGGGGGCCGCGGCCAGGGCGGCGTCGATCGCGTCCTGGGCGTCCTGCTGGGTGGCGTTCGCGAAGGTGCCCAGGCGGGACTTGTGGTTGTGCGGCTGCACGACGTCGAAGCGCTCGCCACCGCCCATCCGCTTGACGCCGCCGATGGTGCAGGGCAGGTCGACCGGGTTGTCGGCCAGCTCCTTGAGCTTGACCTCCAGACGGGCACGCTCGGGCGAACCGGGCGCGTAGCCGTGCACCGGCTCGTTGACGGGGGTGGGGACCTGGGTCACAGCGTCCATGGTTTCCGTTACTCCTTACTGAGCGGGTCTTGCGAGCGGGTGCGGGCTCAGCCCTTGCTGACCATCGAGCGGGCGAAGAACCGGAGGTTCGCCGGCTTCTCCGCCAGACGGCGCATGAAGTAGCCGTACCAGTCGGTGCCGTAGGCGGTGTAGACGCGCATGCGGTGGCCCTCGGCGGCCAGCCGCAGGTGCTCGTCGCCGCGGATGCCGTACAGCATCTGGAACTCGTACTCGTCGAGCTTTCGCCCGGCGGTGCGGGCCAGCTCCTGGCCGATGGAGATCAGGCGCGGGTCGTGCGACCCGATCATCGGGTAGCCGTCGCCCTCCATCAGGGTGCGCAGGACGCGGACGTACGCCTTGTCGATCTCGTGGCGCTGCTGGTACGCGACCTCTGCGGGCTCCTTGTAGGCGCCCTTCACCAACCGTACGCGACTGCCGCTGTCGGCGAGGCGGCGCGCGTCGGCCTCGGTGCGGAAGAGGTAGGACTGGATGACGCAGCCGGTCTGCGGGACGTCCTTCCGCAGCTCCTCGTGGATGGCGAACATCGAGTCGAGGGTGGTGTGGTCCTCGGCGTCGAGGGTGACCGTGGTGCCGATCTCGGCGGCGGCCTCGACGACCGGGCGGACGTTCTTCAGGGCCAGCTCGTGGCCGCCGTCCAGCGCCTGGCCGAACATCGACAGCTTCACCGACATCTCGGCGCGGGTGCCGAGGTCGAGCGGCTTCAGCCGGTCGACCAGCTCCAGGTAGGCGTCGCGGGCGGCCTCGGCCTGCGCGGGGTTCGTGATGTCCTCGCCGACGACGTCCATCGTCAGTTCCAGGCCCTGGTCGGTCAGGTCCCGGACGATCGGCACGATCTCGTCGACCGTCTCGCCGGGGATGAACCGGTCGACGACCGGCTTGGTCACGGGCGCGGCCGACACCAGCCGGCGCATCCGGTCGCTGCGCGACGCGGCGAGAATCACGGGACCCAGCACGGGGCACCTCCACTTACCAACCAACACGAGGCCGTAGCCCGACGAGCGGGGGACGGCACGGAGAACCACCGTGAAATCTAAGGATCCCCCCGATCGTCGGCCATCGACAGCTGTCACGCATCCGTGCCGCAGATCTCAGACATGTGTATGAAAGCGGCGCGCAAATGCGGCAGAATGCCCGGGTGACGACGGATTCCAAGGGTGACTACCAGGAGCTGGTCGACGAGATCTCCGAGCTGCTGGGCGCCCCGGCGACCCTGGAGAACCGCGACTTCGAGCTGATCGCCTTCGGTGCCTACGACAGCGAGGGCGACCTCGACCCCTCCGCCCTGGACCCGGTGCGCACCCGCTCGATCCTGACCCGGCGCTCCACCGCGGCCGTCCGGGCCTGGTTCGAGGGCTTCGGCATCACCCGCGCCACCGGCCCGGTCCGCATCCCGCCGACCCCGGAGGCGGGGGTGTACCGGGGTCGCACCTGTCTGCCGGTACGCCATCGGGGCGTGGTCCTCGGCTACGTGTGGCTCCTGGACACCGACCCCGGTCCGACGGAGCGGCAGCTGACCGCGGCCATGGCCGTGACCACCCGGATCGGCGCGCTGCTCGCGGACGAGGCGCAGCACGGCGCGGACCTGAGCCGGGAGCTGCGGGCGGTGCTGACCGCGGAGCGGGACTGGCAGCGGGACATGGCGGTGGCGGAACTGCGCACCGCGCTGGGCGCCCGGGCGGACGCCCTGCACGCGGTGGTCTGCGTGGCGCCCTGGCCGTCGGCCGATCCCGAGGACGCACCCTCGGTCCGCACGGTGCCGGCGGCGACGGCGCTGTGCACGGTGCCGTGGGGTACCGCGGGCGAGTCGCTGGCCCTGCTGGTGCGGCTGCGCTCGGCGGACGTGCTGACCCCGGCGACCTCGGCGGCGGGCCGGCTCCTTGAACGGGCCCGTGGCGGCGGGATCGCGGCCGGGGTCTCCGCGCCGCGGTCGGGACTGGCGGAGCTGGGGGCGGCCTGGTGGGAGGCGTCGGCGGCGGCGCGGGCGGCACGCGCGGAGTCCCGCTTCGGTCCGGTCGCGGAGTGGACGTCCATCGGGGCGTTCCGCCTGCTGACCGCGCTGCCCCCGCGGTCCGCGCACGACCCCGCCCTGCGGGTCCTGCTCTCCCCCGCCCACCGGGAGCTGGTCCGCACCGCCGAGATCTACCTCGACTGCGCGGGCCAGGCCGGCCGCGCCGCCGCCGAGCTGGGCATCCACCGCCAGACCCTGTACTACCGCCTCTCCCGCGTCGAGCAGCTCACCGGCCTGGACCTGGACGACGGGGAGGACCGGCTGCTGCTGCACATGGCGCTCAAGGCGCACCGCCTGTAGCGGCGTCCATCACCTGCCGCAGGCCCTCGGTGAGCTGGGCGGCCTCGGGAGCGCCCTTCGGATCGAAGGTCCACTGCGCCATGAGGCCCATCATCAAGGTCGTGTAGAACGCGCCGAGCGTGTCGATCACGTCGTCCGGCACGTCCTCCTCGCGGGCGCCCGTGAACAGGGCGACGAAGCCGCGCGAGCCGTCGCGCTGGGCGCGCGCCAGATGGTCGCGGACCTCCGGCAGCTGATCACCCAGGGCCACGATCTCCATGCTCAGGCGCCACATCGAGCCCGGCTGCCGCATGGTGCCGATGATGTTCGCCCACGCCGAGGTGAACCGCTCCAACGAGCCGGGCTCGCCGCCGACCTCGCCGTCGAACGCCTCCGACATGTTCTCGACCATCGCCACGTACGCCTGCGCGAGGAGCGCGTCCTTCGACCCGTAGTGGTAGCCGATGGAGGCCAGGTTGGTCCCCGACTCCTTGACGATGTCGCGGGCCGTGGTGCGCACGAACCCCTTGGCGAGCAGGCAGCGCTGGGCGCCCTCCAGCAGATCCTCACGGTGTCCCATGGCGCCACCTTACCGGGCTCCCTATACGTCTGTCCTATACGATTGTTCTATACGGTCGTTCTAGACAACCGTATAAGACGTGCGTACAGTCCTCGTCATGACAACGAACCCACCCAGGGCCGGCCGTCGCGAATGGACCGCGCTGACCGTGCTCATGCTTCCGCTGCTCCTGGTCTCGATGGACGTCTCGGTCCTCTACTTCGCGGTCCCGGAGATCAGCGCGGACCTGGACCCCACCGGCACCCAGCAGTTGTGGATCTTCGACATCTACGGCTTCGTGCTCGCCGGGCTGCTGATGACCATGGGTGCGGTGGGCGACCGCATCGGCCGGCGCAGGCTGCTCCTCGTGGGTGCGGCGGCCTTCGGTGCCGCCTCCCTGCTCGCGGCCTACGCCCACACCGCCGAGACGCTGATCGCGGCCCGCGCGGTCCTCGGCATCGGCGGCGCCACCCTGATGCCGTCGACGATGGCGCTGGTCCGCACGATGTTCACCGACCCCTCCCAGCGGGCGAAGGCGATCGGGCTGTGGTCCGGGGTGATGACGGCCGGGATCGCGCTCGGCTCGGTGATGAGCGGCGTCCTCGTCGAGCACTTCTGGTGGGGCTCGGTCTTCCTGGTCAACCTGCCGGCGATGGCCCTGCTGCTGATCCTCGGCCCGCTGCTGCTCCCCGAGTCCCGCAACCCCTCCCCCGGCCGCTTCGACCTGCTGAGCGTCCCGCTGTCGATGGCGGCCGTGCTGCCCGTCGTCTACGGCCTGAAGGAACTGCCCTCCGAGGGCTGGAACGTCCGCTACGTCGTCTCGATCACCGTCGGCCTGCTGTTCGCGGCGCTGTTCGTGCACCGTCAGCGCACGTCGGCCTCGCCGATGATCTCGCCGGCCCTCTTCCGCGGCCACGGCTTCACCCCGGCGCTGGTCCTCAACACCGTGTCGGCCTTCGGGATGATGGGCTCCGCGTACTTCTCCACCCAGTACCTTCAGTCGGTCCTGGGCAAGAGCGCGCTGGAGGCCGCGCTGTGGAGCCTGCTGCCGTCGGTGCTCATCGGCGTCGCCGCACCGGTCGCCGCCCAGCTGGTCCAGCGCGGTGTCGAGCGCGCGTACGTCGTGACGGCCGGCTTCGGCACGGCGGCGGTCGGTTACGTGCTGATGGCCCTGGCCGGTACCGACTCGCTGTGGCTGGTGCTGACCGCGTGCGGCGTCCTCGCCGCCGGAATCGTCATCGTGATGTCCCAGCTCACCGACCTGGCGCTCGGCTCGGCGCCGGTCGAGAAGGCGGGCTCGGCCTCGTCACTGCTCGAAACGGGCACCGAGTTCGGCGGCGCGATGGGCATGGCCGCCCTCGGTTCCATCGGTACGGCCGTCTACCGCCACGGCATGCCGTCGGACGCACCCGCTCCGGCCCAGGAGACCCTCGGCGGCGCGCTGGCCGTCGCCGCCGAACTGCCCGGGCGCGCGGGAGACGTCCTGGCGACGGCGGCACGCGAGGCGTTCACCGACGGCATGCGGGGCGCCGCGCTCGCGGGGGCGCTGGTGCTCCTGGCGGCCGCGGGGCTGGCGGCGAGGGGACTGCGGCACATCAGGGTGCGTCCGGAAGCGCCCACGGAAAACGCCGAACAGGCTGACCGACTCAGCCCGTCCGGCGTTTGAGGACGCGGTTCCTCAGACCAGGTTCACCGACCGGGCGGACGTCGCGCCGATCTCCGACGCGACCTCCGCCAGGACCCCGGAGGGCACCGTGTCGTCGACGGTCAGCACGGCCAGCGCCTCGCCGCCGACCGTCGCACGGGCGACCTGCATGCCGGCGATGTTGATGCCGGCCTCGCCGATGACGCGGCCGACGGTGCCGACGACGCCGGGACGGTCCTCGTAGCGCAGGACGACCATGTGGTCGGCGAGGGCGAGGTCGACGTCGTACTCACCGACGGCGACGATCTTCTGGAGGTGCTTCGGGCCGGCCAGCGTGCCGGAGACCGACACCTCCTCGCCGTCCGCGAGGGTGCCGCGCACCGTGACCACGTTGCGGTGCTCCGGGGACTCCGAGCTGGTGGTCAGCCGGACCTCGACGCCGCGCTCCTGGGCGAACAGCGGGGCGTTGACGTACGACACCGTCTCGTCGACGACGTCCTCGAAGACACCCTTGAGGGCGGAGAGCTCCAGCACCTTCACGTCGTGCTGGGTGATCTCGCCGTAGACCTCGACGTCGAGGCGGACGGCGACCTCGCCCGCGAGCGCGGTGAAGATCCGGCCGAGGCGCTCGGCGAGCGGCAGACCCGGCTTGACGTCCTCGGCGATGACACCGCCCTGGACGTTGACCGCGTCCGGGACCAGCTCACCGGCGAGGGCGAGGCGGACCGACTTGGCGACCGCGATGCCGGCCTTCTCCTGGGCCTCGTCGGTGGAGGCGCCGAGGTGCGGGGTGGCGACGACCTGGTCGAACTCGAACAGCGGCGAGTCCGTGCACGGCTCCTTGGCGTACACGTCCAGGCCGGCGCCCGCGACGCGGCCCTCCTTGAGCGCCGAGTACAGCGCCGCCTCGTCGACGATGCCGCCGCGCGCGGCGTTGACGATGCGGACGCTCGGCTTGACCCGGCGCAGCGCCTCGTCGCCGATCAGGCCGAGGGTCTCGGGGGTCTTGGGCAGGTGGACGGTGATGAAGTCGGCGACCTCGAGCAGCTCGTCCAGCGACAGCACCTTGACGCCCATCTGCGCGGCCCGCGCGGGCTGCACGTAGGGGTCGTAGGCGACGACCTTCATGCCGAAGGCCGACATGCGCTGCGCGACGAGGGCGCCGATGCGGCCGAGGCCGACGACACCGAGGGTCTTCTCGGCCAGCTCGACGCCGGTGTACTTGCTGCGCTTCCACTCGCCGTTCTTCAGCGCGGCGTTGGCCTGCGGGATGTTGCGGGCGGTGGCGACGATCAGGCCGCAGGCCAGCTCGGCGGCGGTCACGATGTTGGACGTCGGCGCGTTGACGACCATCACGCCGGCCTTGGTGGCGGCGGAGACGTCGACGTTGTCCAGGCCGACGCCGGCCCGGGCGACGACCTTGAGCTTCTTGGCGGCGGCGATGGCCTCGGCGTCGACCTTGGTGGCGGAGCGGACCAGGATCGCGTCCACGTCGGCGATGGCGGGGAGCAGTTCGGCCCGGTCCGCGCCGTTGCACTGGCGGATCTCGAAGTCGGGGCCGAGCGCGTCCACGGTCGCGGGCGACAGCTCTTCGGCGATGAGTACGACAGGTTTCGAGCTCACGTGAGTCCTTACAAGTCCAATGCGGACGGCCGTCCCGACGGCCGCATTCGGTGTCGCTGAGCCGCGTGGAAGACGCACGACGCTGTGGGCCTGACGCGTATGTGTTCAGCAGTCTAGTGGCGTGGCGGACGTCGTCCTGCGCCTCTGCGGAAGGATCACCCGGAAGGGGTTGGACAGGTCGGCCAACGCCCCGTGCCGGCGCCCGGTACGCGGGCGCCGGCACGGGGCGAGAGGACCTACGCCTCTTCGTCGACCCAGCTCATGAGCTTGCGCAGCTCCTTGCCGGTGGTCTCGAGGAGGTGCTCGGAGTCCTGCTTCTTGTACTCGTTGTACTTCTTCAGACCGCCGTGGTACTCGTCCATCCACTGCTGGGCGAAGGTGCCGTCCTGGATCTCGGCGAGGACCTTCTTCATCTCGGCCTTGGTGGCGTCGGTGATGATCCGCGGGCCGGTGACGTAGTCGCCCCACTCGGCGGTCTCGGAGATCGACCAGCGCATCTTCTCCAGGCCGCCCTCGTACATGAGGTCCACGATCAGCTTCAGCTCGTGGAGGCACTCGAAGTAGGCGATCTCCGGCTGGTAGCCGGCCTCGGTCAGGGTCTCGAAGCCCGCCTTGACCAGCGCGGCCGTGCCACCGCAGAGGACGGCCTGCTCGCCGAAGAGGTCGGTCTCGGTCTCCTCGGTGAAGGTCGTCTTGATGACGCCGGCGCGGGTGCCGCCGATGCCCTTCGCGTACGACAGGGCCAGCGCGAAGGCGTTGCCCGAGGCGTCCTGCTCGACGGCGGCGATGCAGGGAACGCCGCGGCCCTCCTCGTACTGGCGGCGCACCAGGTGGCCCGGGCCCTTGGGGGCGACCATGCAGACGTCCACGCCGGCCGGGGGCTTGATGAAGCCGTAGCGGATGTTGAGGCCGTGACCGAAGAACAGCGCGTCGCCGTCCTTCAGGTTGTCCTTGATGTGCTCCTGGTAGACCTGGGCCTGGATGGGGTCCGGGACGAGGACCATGATGACGTCGCCCTCGGCGGCGGCCTCGGACGGGCTCACCACGCGCAGGCCCTGCTCCTCGGCCTTGGCCTTGGACTTCGAGCCCTCGTGCAGACCGACGCGCACGTCGACGCCGGAGTCGCGCAGCGACAGGGCGTGGGCGTGGCCCTGGCTGCCGTAGCCGATGACCGCGACCTTGCGGCCCTGGATGATGGACAGGTCGGCGTCGGCGTCGTAGAACAGCTCGGCCACTGGGTTCTCTCCTTGTGTGCAGGTGTTGCGTCCCACCGTATGCCGGTGGGGGGAAGGGAAGTTTCGGGGTCTCGGCATACGGGCGGCCGGTCGTGGGACCGGCCGCCCGTCGCCGTCGTTATGCGGACCGGTCGAGTGCGCGCAGCGAGCGGTCCGTGATCGAACGGGCGCCGCGGCCGATGGCGATCGTGCCGGACTGGACGAGCTCCTTGATGCCGTACGGTTCCAGCATCCTGAGCATGGCGGACAGCTTGTCGCTGCTGCCGGTGGCCTCGATGGTGACGGCCTCCGGGGAGACGTCGACGGTCTTGGCGCGGAACAGCTGGACGATCTCGACGATCTGGGAGCGCGTCTCGTTGTCGGAGCGCACCTTCACCAGAACGAGTTCACGCTGGACGGCCTGGGCGGGCTCCAGCTCGACGATCTTGAGCACGTTGACGAGCTTGTTGAGCTGCTTCGTCACCTGCTCCAGCGGGAAGTCCTCGACGCTCACCACGATGGTGATGCGGGAGATGTCCGCGTGCTCGGTGACGCCGACGGCGAGCGAGTCGATGTTGAAGCCGCGGCGGGAGAAGAGGGCGGTGATCCGGGCGAGGACGCCGGGGGTGTTCTCCACCAGGACGGAGAGCGTGTGCTTGGACATGGTCTGCTTCCTCTGCTTGAAGTCCTGACGGCTCTCAGTCGTCTTCGTTGTCGCCGAAGTCCGGGCGGACGTCCCGGGCGGCCATGATCTCGTCGTTGGAGGTGCCGGCGGCGACCATCGGCCAGACCATCGCGTCCTCGTGGACGATGAAGTCCACGACGACGGGCCGGTCGTTGATGGAGTTCGCCTCCTCGATGACCTTGTCGAGGTCGGCGGGGTCCTCGCAGCGGATGGCGTAGCAGCCCATGGCCTCCGACAGCTTCACGAAGTCGGGGACGCGGGTGCCGCGGGCGTCCGGGTTGACGTCCTCCGGGCCGGAGTGGAGCACGGTGTTGGAGTACCGCTGGTTGTAGAACAGGGTCTGCCACTGGCGGACCATCCCGAGGGCACCGTTGTTGATGACGGCGACCTTGATCGGGATGTTGTTCAGGGCGCAGGTGGTCAGTTCCTGGTTGGTCATCTGGAAGCAGCCGTCGCCGTCGATCGCCCAGACCGCGTTGCCGGGCATGCCGGCCTTGGCGCCCATGGCGGCCGGGACCGCGTACCCCATGGTTCCGGCGCCGCCGGAGTTCAGCCAGGTGGCGGGCTTCTCGTACTGGACGAAGTGCGCGGCCCACATCTGGTGCTGGCCGACGCCGGCCGCGAAGATCGTGCCCTCGGGCGCGAGCTGCCCGATGCGCTCGATGACCTGCTGCGGGGAGAGCGAGCCGTCCTCGGGCTGGTCGTAGCCCAGCGGGTAGGTGTCGCGCCAGCGGCTCAGGTCCTTCCACCAGGCGGTGTAGTCGCCCTTGTTGCCCTCGTCGTGCTCCTTCTGGACGGCCTGCACGAGGTCGGCGATGACCTCGCGGGCGTCGCCGACGATCGGGACGTCGGCGGCGCGGTTCTTGCCGATCTCGGCCGGGTCGATGTCGGCGTGGACGATCTTGGCGTACGGGGCGAAGCTGTCCAGCTTGCCGGTGACGCGGTCGTCGAAGCGGGCTCCGAGGGCGACGATCAGGTCGGCCTTCTGCAGCGCGGTGACGGCGGTGACCGCACCGTGCATGCCCGGCATTCCCACGTGCAGCGGGTGGCTGTCGGGGAACGCGCCGAGCGCCATCAGGGTGGTGGTGACGGGCGCTCCGGTGAGTTCGGCGAGGACCTTCAGCTCGGCGGTGGCGCCGGCCTTGAGTACGCCGCCGCCGACGTAGAGCACGGGGCGCTTCGCGGCGGAGATGAGCTTGGCGGCCTCGCGGATCTGCTTGGCGTGCGGCTTGGTGACCGGGCGGTAGCCGGGCAGGTCGGTGGCGGGCGGCC
Source organism: Streptomyces sp. NPDC056128 (assembly GCF_042263835.1). Taxonomy (NCBI): domain Bacteria; kingdom Bacillati; phylum Actinomycetota; class Actinomycetes; order Kitasatosporales; family Streptomycetaceae; genus Streptomyces; species Streptomyces sp. NPDC056128. The sequence continues at coordinate 30,291 of NZ_JBHJVQ010000022.1, forward strand.
AGGAGAAGGTCGTCCGCGTCTGCAGCACGTCCTTCGGGATGTCGACGAGGACCGGTCCCGGACGGCCGGTCGAGGCGATGTGGAACGCCTCGGCGATCGTCTTCGGGATGTCCTCGGCCTTGGTGACCAGGAAGCTGTGCTTGGTGATCGGCATCGTGATGCCGACGATGTCCGCCTCCTGGAAGGCGTCCGTGCCGATCGCCTTGGAGACGACCTGGCCGGTGATCGCGACCAGCGGCACCGAGTCCATGTTGGCGTCGGCGATCGGCGTCACCAGGTTGGTGGCGCCGGGTCCTGACGTGGCCATGCAGACGCCGACCTTGCCGGTGGCCTGCGCGTAACCGGTGGCGGCGTGGCCCGCGCCCTGCTCGTGACGGACCAGCACGTGGCGCACCCGGCTGGAGTCCATCATCGGGTCGTAGGCGGGAAGGATCGTGCCGCCGGGAATGCCGAATACGGTGTCGACCCCGACCTCCTCAAGCGAGCGGATGAGGGACTTCGCACCCGTGACGTGCTCGGGGGCGGACTGCTGTCCTCCGGAACGGGGCCGCGGCTGCGGGTGATGGGCCCCGGTGGCCTGCTCGGTCATCGGCATTCTCTTCTCGATGCTGAGGGTTTTTGCGAGGTTTCGTGCGATCTGCGGCTGCTGCTCGGCGGGTGCCTGTGCAACAAAAAACCCCTCGTGCCATAAGGCAAGCGAGGGGAGCGCGTCGGGTGTGGGTCGCCGGGAGTCCGGGTGGTCCGGACGTCACCAGCTTCAGCCGACGCGCTTTCCAAGTACGAGAATTCGGGTGCGCATGGCACTGACCCTCCCCCCGGCGCGCACCCACTGTCAAGTGGGTGGGACGGGAGTCTCATTATGTGAGCGCAGTGCCGTGCCACCTCCGAGGACGGCCGGCAGTCCCGACGGGAGTCCGCCGGGGACCTGGCCGGTGGCGGTGGCGGTGGTGCCGACGCTCTTGCCGTACACCCCCTTGGCGCCGCCCGCGAAGGCCGGTTCGGCCGGTCCGTGCGGCACCGGGTAGTGGCCGGTGCCCAGCGCTCTGCGCAGCCGGTACTCGTCCAGCGGCCCGGAGAACGCCATGCCCTGTCCGTGCGTGCAGCCCATCGCGCGCAGGGCGACGATCTGCTCGGGCAGGTCCACGCCGTCGGCCACGGACTTCAGCCCGAGGTCGGTGGCGATGCGCAGCAGACCACTGGTGATCTTGTGCAGCCGCGCCGACTCCACGACGCCCTCGATCAGCCCGCGGTCGAGCTTGAGCACGTCCACGGGCAGGCGCCGCAGCGCGGTGATCGCCGCGTAGCCGCTGCCGAAGCCGTCCAGCGCGATCCGGACACCCACCCTGCGCAGCGCGTTCAGCCGGCGGTCCAGCTCGTCCAGGCCGACCCGTGGGTCGATGTCCGACAGCTCGATCAAGAGAGAACCCGGCGGGAGCCCGTGCCGGGTCAGCTGGGCCTCCACGGAACCCAGCGGCATCGAGCGGTCCAGCAGGCGGCGGGCGCCGATGCGTATGGCCACGGTGACCGGCAGGCCGGTCGCCGCGCGTTCGGCGGCCTGCTCGACGGCCTCCTGGAGCACCCAGCGGTCCAGTTCGGCGGTCTTGTCGGCGTCCTCGGCGACGCGCAGGAACTCGGCGGGGGTGAACAGCACGCCCTGCGAGGAGCGCCAGCGCGCCTGGGCGCAGACCGACGTGATCCGGCCGTCCGTCAGGGAGACCACGGGCTGGTGCAGCAGCGCGAACTCGCCGTCGTGCAGCGCGACCCGCAGCCGGGTGGCCAGTTCGGCCTTGCGCACGACGTCCTGCTGCATCTGCGGCCGGTACAGCTCGACGCGGCCCTTGCCGCTCGCCTTGGCCCGGTACATCGCGAGGTCGGCGTTGCGCAGCAGCTCGCCCGCGCCGAGGCCCGGTTCGGCGAAGGCGACGCCGATGGAGGCGTTGACACGGACATCGTTGCCGTCGATGAGGTAGGGCTGGGAGAGGGTCATCCGGAGGCGGTCGGCGAGTTCGCGGATGTGGCCCTCGCGGGCGGCCCGGTCCCGGGCCCCGTCCCCGACGATCAGCGCCGCGAACTCGTCGCCGCCCAGTCTGGCGGCGGTGTCCCCCTTGCGGACGGCCTCGTGGAGTCTGCGGGCGGCCTGTACGAGCAGTTCGTCCCCGGCCTGGTGGCCGATGGTGTCGTTGACGCCCTTGAAGCCGTCGAGGTCGATGAAGAGCACCGCCGTACCGCGCAGGGCGGCACCGCGGTCCAGGGCGCGGCGGCCGGAGAGGGCCTGCTGGACGCGCCGGGTGAACAGGGCGCGGTTGGGCAGGTCGGTGAGCGGGTCGTGTTCGGCGTTGTGCTGGAGCTGGGCCTGGAGGCGCACGCGCTCGGTGACGTCCCGGCTGTTGAAGATGAGGCCGCCGTGGTGGCGGTTGACGGTGGACTCGACGTTGAGCCAGCCGCCGTCCCCGGAGCGGAAGCGGCACTCGATGCGCGCGGTCGGTTCCTCGACGGGGCTGGCGGCGAGGAAGCGGCGCACCTCGTGCATCACGCAGCCGAGGTCCTCCGGGTGGATGAGCCCGGCCAGTTCGCTGCCGACCAGTTCCTCGGCGGGGCGGCCGTAGACACCGGCGGCGGCCGGGGAGACGTAGCGGAGGATGCCGGTGGGCGCGGCGATCATGATGACGTCGCTGGAGCCCTGCACCAGGGAGCGGAAGTGGTTCTCCTTCTGGGCCAGTTCCTGGGTGAGGACGATGTTGTCGAGCAGCATGATGCCCTGCCGGACGACGAGTGCGAGCACCACGGTGCCGCCGGTCAGCAGCACCACGCGGTCGACGCTGCGGCCGTTGAGCACGTTGTAGAGGATGCCCAGGGTGCAGACCGCGGCGGCGAGGTACGGCGTGAGCGCGGCCAGGGATCCGGCGATGGGCCGGGCGGCCGGATAGCGCCCTCGCTCACCGCCCGGTACGGGCACGGGCGGGGGCACCTGCGGGTGGCCGGAGCCGCGCTGTCCGGGCACGTGTTCGCGCACCACGCGGGTGTGTCCGCCGGTGCCCTCCGCGTCCGGCGTCCGTCCGCGCCGGGTCGCGGCCCAGGGGGCGTAGGCGAGCAGCAGGGAGCCGGCGAACCAGCCGGCGTCGAGCAACTGGCCGGAGCGGTAGTTGTTGTGGAGCAGCGGCGAGGTGAACAGGGCGTCGCACATCACCGTCAGGGCGAGCGCGCCGATGGCGGTGTTGACGGCCGACCGGCAGACGGGCGAGCGCCTGAAGTGCAGCGCCAGCACCATGCTGACCAGCGCGATGTCGAGCAGCGGGTACGCCACCGAGAGCGCGGAGTGCGCCACGCTGGACCCGCCCCCGGCCTTGGCCGCCTGGGCGAGCGCGAGGCTCCAGGCCAGCGTCAGCAGCGAGCCGCCGATCAGCCAGGCGTCCAGGCCCAGGCAGATCCAGCCGGCCTTGGTGACCGGCCGTTTGGCCAGGACCAGCAGCCCCACGATGGCGGGCGGCGCGAAGCACAGGAAGAACAGGTCGGCGTAGCTGGGACTGGGCACGGGCACCCGCAGGACGACCTCGTACCACCCCCAGACCAGGTTGCCCAGGGACGCCATGGCCGAGGAGAGGGCGAAGAGCAGCCACGCCGGTCGGAAACGGACGCGGCGTCCGCGGGCGTAGAGGAAGCAGGAGACGGCGGCGGCGCCCGCGGCGGCGCTCAGCCCGAAGTCGCCCATGACCTTGGCGGCGTACTCCGAACCCCAGCCGAGCGCGGACCCGACGGCGTAGCCCGCGCAGACCAGGGCCAGCACGAGCTGGCGGACGAAGGTGGGGCCGCGGGAGGCGGCCGAGGGCCGGGGCAGCAGCGGTCCGGGTGCCGGCTGCGCGCGCAGCGCTCCGTCCAGCGTGGGCACGGGCGGCGGGCTCACCGGAGCCTCCCGCGGCCGCCCGGCCGGCGGCGGTGAGGGCCGCGCTGGGCGTGATGGCTGTGCTGACCCCGTCTGCGCGCGGTCGTGGTCGTGCGCCAGGGTCGCCGGCGGCGGCTCCGCCGCGTCGGGTCGTTCGTCCATAGGCCGTGCATCGCCCGTCGCCCCCCTCACAGTCTGAGATGTCCATCCCCGGCGCCGAACGGTGCGCGGCGCATCCCCTGTCGGACGATACACCAGGATCGTCACTCAGGGACATAGGTTCTCTACGCTCCGTGACGACCAGCGGATATGCGCGCACCCACCGCATCCGGGGGGTTGCGGAGGGTACCGGAAGCGGATTACGCGCCCGTCGTCAGGATCACGTTGCGCAGTGGTTCCTGGTTCACGAAACGGTTCAACTGGTCCACCAGCAGCCGCTTGGCGCGCGGCAGGAAGGCGGAGGTCGGCCCGCCGGCGTGCGGGCTGATGACTATGCCGGGAGCATGCCACAGCGGGTGGCCCGGCGGCAGCGGTTCGGGGTCGGTCACGTCGAGGGCGGCGGTGAGGCGTCCGCTCTCCAGTTCGGCGAGCAACGCCTTCGTGTCGACGACCGGCCCGCGCGCGACGTTGACGAGCAGGGCGCCGTCCTTCATCCGGGCCAGGAACTCCGCGTCGACGAGACCGCGGGTGGTCTCGGTGAGCGGCGTGGAGAGGATGACGACGTCGGCCTCCGGGAGCAGGGCGGGCAGTTCGGTGAGCGGGTGCACCGGACCGCGCGCCGTGGTGCGTGCGGAGCGCGCGACGCGCACGACCGGCGCGACCTCGAAGGGCACGAGCCGGTCCTCGATCGCGGCGCCGATCGATCCGTACCCGACGACGATCACTTTCCGGTCGGCGAGCGCCGGCCGGAACCCGCCGAGCCACTCGCCCCGGTCCTGGGCCCGCACGAAGTCCGGGATGCCGCGCAGGGACGCCAAGATCAGGGCGAGGGTCAGCTCCGCGGTGCTGGCCTCGTGCACCCCGCGGGCGTTGCACAGCCGGACGCCCGGGGGCAGGTACTGGAGTCCGGGCTCCACGTGGTCGATGCCCGCGGAGAGGGTCTGGACGACCTGGACGGAGCGCATGCCGGGCAGCGGGCGGGTCCCGATCCCGCTGGGCTTCATGTAGGGGACGACGTAGTACGCGCAGTCGGCCGGGTCGGCGGGAAAGGTCTCCTCGCCGTTCCAGTGGCGGTACACGGGGCCCTCGGGGAGGCCCTCGATCTCGTCCGGCGGGATGGGCAGCCACACGTCAGCAGTCATGGTCAGGAGGCTATGTCAGGGAGGCGGAGGGGCAGAGGTTAGGTTGGGTGGCCTGACGAGGGAGGGTCACGACCAGGTGGAGCGCAGGACGATCGGCGCGACGGCGCTCGCGGTGGGGGCCGTCGGACTGGGGTGCATGCCGATGAACTGGGCGTACAGCACGTCGCGGCAGCGGGGCGACGAGTCGGTCAGGGCGGTGCACCGGGCCCTCGATCTGGGCGCCACCCTGCTGGACACGGCGGACATGTACGGCCCGTTCACCAACGAGCTGCTGCTGGGGCGGGTGTTGCGGGAGCGGCGGTCCGACGCCTTCGTGTCGACCAAGGTCGGACTCCTCGTGGGCGAGCAGCACATCGTGGCCAACGGCCGCCCGGGCTATGTGCGACGGGCCTGCGACGCCTCGCTGCGCCGGCTGCAGACGGACGTCATCGACCTCTACCAACTGCACCGGGCCGACCCCGAGATACCGGTCGAGGAGACCTGGGGCGCGATGGCGGACCTGGTGCGGGCGGGGAAGGTGCGGGCGCTCGGGCTCTGCGCGGTCGGCGCGCGGTCGGCCCGGCGGCCGGGGGCGCGGCTGCACGACGCGACGGTCCGGCAGCTGGAGCGGGTGCAGCAGGTCTTCCCGGTGAGCGCGGTGCAGGCCGAGCTGTCGGTGTGGTCGCCGGAGGCGCTGCGCACGCTGCTGCCGTGGTGCGTCTCGCGCGGCGTGGGCTTCCTCGCCGCGATGCCGCTGGGCAACGGCTATCTGACCGGCACGCTGACGCCCGGGCAGGGCTTCGAGCCGGAGGACCTGCGCGCCCGGCATCCCCGCTTCACCGCCGAGATGATGGCCGCCAACCAGCCGATCGTGGCCGGCCTGCGCCGGATCGCGGCCCGGCACGGCGACGACGTCACCCCGGCGCAGGTGGCGCTGGCGTGGGTGCTGGCCCAGGGACGGCATGTGGTGCCGGTGCCGGGCACCAAGCGGGAGCGCTGGGTGGGCGAGAACGCGGGGGCGGCCGGGCTGCGGCTGACCGAGCGGGACCTGGCGGAGGTGCGGGGGCTGCCGGCGGCGCGGGGCTCCTGGGACTGACCGGCGCGGGGGCCTGCCCGGGTTCGGGTTGCGGCGATCGGGAACTTGGAAGGCCCGTGCGGTGTATGACAGGGAAGAACCCGCCGCGTCGAAGGGACCATGATCGTGCAACGTCGAGCCGTGTCGGCCGTGTTGGCCGCCGCCGCCCTCCTGCTGACGGCCGGCTGCTCCTCCGGCGACGGGGACCCGTCGGACACGGACGGCAGCGCCTCCCCCGCGACCACGACCGCGCAGTCCTCGCCGTCGGGGCCTGCCGCCGAGGAGACGCCGCCGGCGAAGGGCTCCGTGAAGGTGCTCCGTACGGTCACCACGGGACTGGACAGCCCCTGGGGACTGGCCCCGCTGCCGGGCGGCGACCTGCTGGTCTCCTCCCGCGACGACGCCATCATCACGCGCGTCTCCGAGAAGAACGGCGACAAGACGGAGCTGGGCGAGGTGCCCGGGGTCTCCCCGTCGGGCGAGGGCGGCCTCCTGGGCATCGCGCTCTCCCCCGACTACGCCTCGGACCACATGATCTACGCGTACTACACCTCCGCCTCGGACAACCGCATCGTGCGCATGCTGTACGACGAGAAGAAGCCGGCCGGTGAGCAGCTGGGGGCGCCCGACACGGTCTTCCGGGGCATTCCCAAGGGCGTGATCCACAATGGCGGCCGGATCGCGTTCGGCCCCGACAAGATGCTCTACGCGGGCACCGGCGAGAGCGGTGACACCGGGCTGTCGCAGGACAAGGACTCCCTCGGCGGCAAGATCCTCCGGATGACGCCGGACGGCGAACCGGCGCCCGGCAACCCCTTCCCCGACTCCCCGGTGTACTCCTACGGCCACCGGAACGTGCAGGGGCTGGCCTGGGACGGCAAGCAGCGCCTGTTCGCCTCGGAGTTCGGCCAGGACACCTGGGACGAGCTGAACGCGATCAAGCCGGGCGACAACTACGGCTGGCCGGAGGCGGAGGGCGAGGGCGGCGGCTCCGGCTTCCACGACCCGGTGACCCAGTGGAGCACCGACGAGGCCTCCCCCAGCGGCATCGCGTACGCGGCGGGCTCGGTGTGGATGGCGGGGCTGCGCGGCGAGCGGCTGTGGCGGATCCCGCTGAAGGGCACGGAGACCTCGGCCGACCCGCAGTCGTTCCTGGAGGAGGAGTACGGCCGGCTGCGCACGGTGGCACCGGCGGGCGGCGACAAGCTGTGGCTGGTCACCAGCAACACCGACGGCCGGGGCGACGCGAAGGGCGACGACGACCGGATCCTGGAGCTGCAGGTGAGCTAGGGCCTGTCACTCCTCCTCGGGAGGCGCGGGCTTCGCGGCCTCCTCGGGGTGCGGCGGGTGGACGACGACCCGGCCCGAGCCGAGGTCTATCGGGCCCCGGCCGGGGTCGCCGTCGCCGACGTCCTCGCGGGTCAGCTCCAGGCGGTTCTGCTCGTCGCGGGTGTGCTTGCGGCCGGGGGAGAACAGTTCGTCGAATGCGTTGAACACGCGTGCCTCCGTCGTTCGGCGTCCCTTACAGCGTAAGCGTCACTCCGTCGAACCGGACGTGAGCCGTTCGGCGGGGAACAGCGCCAGCCGGTGGGCCAGTGCCGCCGCCTCGCCTCGGCCGGAGACGCCGAGCTTCGCCAGGATGTTGGAGACGTGCACGCTGGCCGTCTTGGGCGAGATGAACAGCTCCTCGGCTATCTGGCGGTTGGTGCGGCCGTCCGAGACCAGGCGCAGCACGTCGCGCTCGCGGCCGGTAAGCCCCAGGGCCTCGGCCGGATCGGCGGGGGCGGTGGCGGGGCCCGTGGGGTGGCCGAGGGTGAGGCGGGCGCGCTGGGCGAGCAGGGCGACGGCGTCGGCCAGCGGGCGCGCGCCGAGGTGTTCGGCGACGGTGCCGGCCAGGCGGAGCAGGTCCGTGGCGCGGGCGCGCTCGTCCTCGCCGCCGGTGGCCAGGAGGGCGCCGGCCAGCCGGTGGCGGACGCGGGCGAGATCGTAGGGCCGCTCCAGGCGCTCGAAGTCGGTGACCGCCTCCGACCAGGTCTGCGGGGTGTCCTGGTCCCGGGCGCGGTGCAGTTCGGCGCGGACCCACTTCTCGTGGGCCTCCCAGACGGGGACGCCGGTGGTGAGGGACTTGGCGGCGGCCGCGATGCGTTCGAGGACTTCGGCCCGGCCCTCGTCGGCGGCCGGCACCGTGCGGGCGTCGGCCTCCGCCTCGGCGGCGGACAGCAGCAGCGGCCAGCCGTAGCGCTGGGTGCCGGGCGGGAAGCCCGCGTCCAGGACGCGGCCGAGTTCGGCGCGGGCGTCCGGGAGGCGGCCGTCGGCGGCGGCGATGCCGACAGCGAGGGCGGCCAGCGGCAGGTGGTGCTGCGGCATCGGGTCGTGGGTGCCGTAGGCGGCGCGGGCCTCGGCGTGCAGCCGGGCGGCCTCGGCGCGCTCGCCGCGGGCGAGGCTGACGACGGCCCGCTTGAGGGCGGCGCCGCCGCGGGGTGCGGGGCCCCGGCCGGGGGCAGCGGCCATGTCCGCGGCCCGCATCGCCTCGTCCCAGCGGCCCAGGGAGATCAGTGACTCGGCGAGATTGCCCCAGACCCAGGCCTCGGAATCCAGCAGTCCCATCCGGCGCGTGAGGTCGACGCCCTCACGCAGGATGCCGATGGCGTCCTCGGACCGGCCCAGGCTCTCCAGTGTCGAGGGCAGGTTGACGTGGCTGCGGGCCACCGCGGGGGAGCGTCCCTGCGCCACCACCAAGTCTCTGACCTGGAACATCTCCGCGAGTCCGGCCTCGATGTGCCCGGCGTCCACCATCAGGCCGCCGAGGGTGAGCCGGGCGTTCAGCTCGATGTCGTCGGCGCCGACCATGCGCGCGTACTCCACGGCCCGCTCGGCGGCGGTGACCGCGCCGGGGCCCGGGCTGTGCAGCATCTGCCAGTTGGCGGCCATGGCGAGGACCTCGGCGTGCACCTGGGAGGGCGGCAGGCCGCGGACCAGTTCCTGGGCGATGCCCAGCTCGCGCCAGCCGTCGCCGCGGCCCTGGGCCTGGACCAGGAGGGAGCGCTGCGTCCAGAACCAGGCGGCGCGCTGCGGGTCCCGGCCGCTCGCGCCCGTCCCGGCCCCCGCGTCCGGCTCGTCCTCCAGGAGCCGCAGCGCCCGCTTGGTGATCTTCATCGCGCGTTCGCGCTCCCCGCACAGCCGTCCGGCGACGGCGGCCTCGGCCATCAGGTCCAGGTAGCGCAGGGGCGTGGTGGCCGGGTCGCAGCCGCAGGGAGGGTAGACCTCGGTGTAGTCGACGGGGCGCAGCGTGTCGCGTACGTCGTTGGGGGCGGAGTCCCACAGCTCCATGGCCCGCTCCAGCAGCCGGAGCTGTTCGGAGTAGGCGTGGCGGCGGCGGGCCTCGACGGAGGCGTCGAGGACGGCGGGCAGGGCCTTCGCGGCGTCGTGGGCGTGGTACCAGTAGCTGGCCAGGCGCATCACGCGCTCCGTCGCGGGCACCAGCGTGGGCTCGGCGTCCAGGGCCTCGGCGTAGCGGCGGTTGAGGCGGGAGCGCTCGCCGGGCAGCAGGTCGTCGCCTACGGCCTCGCGGACCAGGGAGTGGCGGAAGCGGTAGCCGTCGCCGTCGGGCGCGGGGAGCAGGATGTTGGCGTTCACCGCGGACCGCAGCGCCTCGATGAGGTCGTCCTCGGCGAGCCGGGCGACCGCGGCGAGCAGCCGGTACTCCACTGTGGAGCCGCCCTCGGCGACGATCCGGGCGACCCGCTGGGCGCTCTCGGGGAGTGCCTCCACGCGGACCAGGAGCAGGTCGCGCAGGGAGTCGGTGAGCCCGGTGCAACTGCCCTCGTGGGCGGCCACGGCGAGTTCCTCGACGAAGAAGGCGTTGCCGTCGGAGCGTTCGAAGATCTCGTCGACCTGGAGGGGGTCGGGTTCCTGGGCGAGGATGCCGGCGATCTGGCGGCCCACCTCGTCGCGGGTGAAGCGGCCCAGTTCGAGGCGGCGGACGGTGCGCAGCCGGTCGAGTTCGGCGAGCAGGGGGCGCAGCGGGTGGCGGCGGTGGATGTCGTCGGAGCGGTAGGTGGCCAGGACCACCAGGCGGCCGGTGCGCAGGGTGCGGAAGAGGTAGGCGATCAGGTGGCGGGTGGACGCGTCGGCCCAGTGCAGGTCCTCCAGGACGAGGAGGACGGTGTGCCGGGCGGCGACGCGCTCCAGCAGGCGGGCGGTGAGTTCGAAGAGGCGGGCCATGCTCTCCTCGTCGTGCCGGCCACCGGTGCCCGGGGTGGCCTCGCCCAGTTCGGGCAGCAGCCGGGCCAGCTCCTCCTCCTGTCCGGCGGCCGCGGCGGCCAGCTCCGTGGGCAGGTGGCGGCGCAGGGCGCGCAGCGCGGTGGAGAAGGGCGCGAAGGGCAGCCCGTCGGCGCCGATCTCGACGCAGCCGCCCAGCGCGACGACGGCGCCCTGCCGGCTGGCGGCGGCGGCGAACTCCTCGACGAGGCGGGTCTTGCCGACGCCCGCCTCGCCGCCGAGCAGCAGGGCCTGCGGTTCGGCGGCGTCGGCGCGCCCGAGCGCGTCCTTCAACGTGCCCAGTTCACCGGCGCGGCCGACGAACACGGGACTCACGGACCTGGTCTCCACGGACCAGAGCATCGCACGCGGGTCCGACAGTGGAGCATCGGTTTTCGGCGGCGGGACGGCGACGGAGACGACGGCGGGGAGGGAGGCCGTGCGGCCTCCCTCCCCGGTCCCCCCGTTCACGCGACCCGGGCGAACCGGTGTCGGCGCTGTCGCGGCGTATGGCTCTCCGTCTCGGCGGCGGCGTGCCGGGCCTGACGGCGCTCGGCGCGACGGGCCCGGGCGGCCTCGCGGGCCAGCCGGGCCTCGTCGGCGCGGCGGATGAGTTCGGCGGAACGGGTCTGGTGGATCTCGTACTCGAACATGGTGTGTCCCTTGTCCCTTGGTGAGAGGCCGGTTTCGGCTTCGCTTTCCGCGATGCCTCAACCTTCGTCTCCCAGGGGGGTCCGCCACATCGGGTAAGTGCCGCATCTTCGGCGGCGGGCGGGGCCTTAGACGTGCGTGAGGGGTCTTAGGAACGGCGCCAGGTGGGCGCCGACGTCCTAAGACCCCTCAGAGGGCCCGGTCAGCCGGCCGACGGCAGGCCGAGAAGGATGTCCGTGTACTTCAGGACGGCCAGCAGCAGTCCGATGACGCCGAGGGCGACGCCGGCCCAGGCGACCGACTTGATCCACGGGGCCTGCGGGCGGCCGGGCGCGCCGAACGCGGGGCGGGCCAGCACCACGACGCCGACGATCAGGGCGACCAGGGCGAAGATGCCGCCCCACATCGCGGTGGCCTGCCAGGCGTTGCCGTAGCCCTTCTCGATCAGCGCGCCGACGTCGGAGGTCGACGTCGACTGGAGCTGGCCGAGCAGCGACTCGCGCGCGGAGGCCACGGTGCCGACCCAGCTGCCGGTCAGGGAGACGATGCCCAGTCCGGCGGAGACGACGGCGCCCGCGCCCTGGCCGACGCCGGTGGGGCCCTCGTTCTCGGCGGCACCGGTGACGGCGTCGTCCTTCAGGACGTCGTCCTCCACTGCCTCGTCGTCCACGGCGTCGGCGGTCTCGACCTCCGCATTCTCGGGCGCCTCGGCCACCGCGTCCGTCTTGTCCTCGGTCTTCACGCCGGTCTCGTCCACTGTCTTCGTTCCCATGCCTCGCACCGTACGGACGCTGTCTGAGAGGTCCCTTAATGATCCTTGTGAGCGGTACGCGCGCGTGCTTCACGCCACTCGGGCGCGAGCACCGCCCACACCTCCATGTCCTGGCGGGCACCCCGGTAGGGGAAGCTCTCGCGCAGTACACCCTCACGCATCATGCCGAGTCGCCGCGCGGCGTTGACACTCGGGGTGTTCGCCGAGGAGGCGTGCCACTCCACGCGGTGCATGCCGCGCTCGTCGAAGGCCCAGTCGATCAGGACACGGGCGCCGCGGGTGACCAGGCCGCGGCCGGTTCCGGCGGGCTCCAGCCAGCAGCCGATCTCGCAGACGCCGGTGGCGGCGTCGAAGACGCGGTAGAGCAGGCCGCCGACGAGCTTGCCGTCCAGCCACAGCCCGTGCAGGAAGCCGCTGTCGGCGGCGTGCCGGTCGGCGTAGGCCTGGAGCACCTCGCGCGCGGAGTCGACGTCGGTGGCCTTCGCCCCGAAGGGGATGTGCTCGGTGATGAAGTCCCTGCCCCGGTCCAGGTGGGCCAGGAACTCCTCGGCGTGCCAGGTCTCCAGTGGGCGCAGTTCGGCGCCGTCGTCACCCAGTGATATCGCGTACATCCCGCTGCCGCTCCTCCTCCGCGAGAACGTCCGCCACCTCGGCGTCCGTCGCAGCGGCCAGCCTCTCATGGGCGGCCCGGCACTCGGGCGGCTCGATGCTGATGCGCGGCAGTACGGCGTCCAGGCGGCGGGGCAGCCACCAGTTGGCGCGGCCTAGGAGGTGCATCAGGGCGGGCACCAGCAGCGTGCGCAGGACGAAGGCGTCCAGGGCGACGGCGGCGGCGAGCGCGATGCCGAACATGGCGATCACCCGGTCGCCGCTGAGCACGAAGGCGAGGAAGACCGAGATCATGATGACGGCGGCGGAGTTGATCACGCGGCCGGTCTCGGCGAGCCCGACCCGGACCGCACGGCGGTTGTCGCCGGTCTCCAGCCACTCCTCGTACATCCGGCTGACCAGGAACACCTGGTAGTCCATGGAGAGCCCGAAGAGCACCGAGACCATGATCACGGGCAGGAAGGGTTCGATCGGTCCCGCGCTGCCGAGACCGAGCAGTTCGCTCCCCCAGCCCCACTGGAAGATCGCCACGACCACGCCGAAGGCGGCGGCCACGGCGGCGACGTTCATGACGGCGGCCTTGAGGGGGATGCCGACGGAGCGGAAGGCGAGCAGGAGCAGCAGGCAGCCCAGGCCGACGACGACGCCGACGAAGAGGGGCAGCTTGCCGACGATGACCTCGGCGAAGTCGTCGTATCCGGCCGTCACGCCGCCCACGTGCACGTCGAGCGCGGTGCCGGCCTCGGCACGCGGCAGCACCTCGGAGCGCAGCCGCTCGACGAGGTCGCTGGTGTCCCGGGACTGCGGCGCCGACTCGGGTACGACGGTGAGGTACGCGGCGTCGCCGGCCGAGTTGTACATCACCGGAGTCACCGAGGAGACGCCCTCGGTGGTGCGCAGGGCGGCGTCGAGGTTGTCCAGCGCGAGGCGGTCCTCGGCGCCGCGGACGTCGGTGACCAGGGTGAGCGGGCCGTTGACGCCGGGGCCGAAGCCGTCGGCGAGGAGGTCGTAGGCCTGGCGGGTGGTCGTGCCGCGGGGGTCGTTGCCCTGGTCGGAGGTGCCGAGGCGCAGATCGAGGGTGGGCAGCGCGAGCACGGTGATGACGACGAGGGCGACGGCGCCGAGCAGCTTGGGGTGCCGCTCGACGAAGGCCGACCAGCGGGCGGCGAACCCGGTCGGCACCTCGGGTTCGGGCCCGTGCTCCGCGAGGCGGCGCCGCTCGCGCCGGCTCAGGGCGCGCGGGCCGATGTACGACAGCAGGGCCGGCAGCAGGGTCACGGAGGCCGCGACGGTGAGGAGCACGGTCAGCGAGGCGGCGACGGCGACGCCGTTGAGGAAGCTGAGCCGGAGGATCAGCATGCCCAGCAGCGCGATGCAAACGGTCGCACCCGCGAAGACGACGGCGCGTCCTGTGGTCGCCACGGCACTGGCGGCGGCCTCGGTCACGGACAGGCCGCGCTTCAGTCCGCGCCGGTGTCTGGTGACGATGAACAGGGCGTAGTCGATCCCCACGCCGAGTCCGATGAGGGTGCCCAGCATGGGCGCGAAGTCGGCGACGGTCATGAAGTGACCGAGGAGCGTGATGCCGGCGTAGGCGGTGCCGACGGAGACCAGCGCGGTGGCGATGGGCAGCAGGGCCGCGGCCACGGAACCGAAGGCGAGGAACAGTACGACCGCGGCCACGGCCACGCCGACGGCCTCGGCGAGGTGGCTGCCGGCCGACTCGGTGAGCGCGACGGCGCCGCCGCCCAGTTCGACGCGGAGCCCGTCGGTCTCGGCCGCCTCGGCGGTCTCGACCACGGCCCGCGCGTCGCCCGCGTCGATGTCCCGGGAGGCGTCCTCGAAGGTGACCGTGGCGTACGCGGTGCGGGCGTTCTCGCTGATCCGGGGCGAGTCGGGGTCGTCGTACGGGTTGGTCACCGCGGCCACCCCGGGCAGCTCCGCGATGCGCTCCAGAGTGCCGGTCATGGCCTGTTCGACGTCGGGGGCGCGGACGGTGCCGTCGGTGGTGTGCCAGACGACCGTGTCGGTGTCGCCGTCGAGGCCGGGGAAGCCCGAGGCGAGCAGCCGGGAGGCGTGGTCGGAGTCGGTGCCGGGGATCGCGTAGTCGTTGGAGTACGCGGAGCCCGCGACCGTGGCGGCCGTGGCCACGCCGCCGAGGGCGAGCAGCCACAGCAGGACGGCGATGAGCCGACGTCGAACACACCAGCGTGCGAGGGCTGCCACGAATCGTGCTCCCAGGTGTCTGATTGTGGATCTTTGACCGGGGGCAGTCGTCCATGGCGTGAACGGCCCGCAAAGAACGCATGAGCAATGCGGAATCACTCTTGCAGGCGGAATTGATCGTTTGCGGACTTAGTGGGCTTATTCACAACAACGGCCCTGGGGGGACGCGCCGTGGTCGGCGCGTCCCCCCAGGGCTCGCGGTGTACCGGTGCTCAGCCCTCGGCCACGCCCAGCTTCTCCAGGATCAGCTCCTTGACGCGGGCCGCGTCCGCCTGGCCCCGGGTCGCCTTCATGACGGCGCCGACCAGGGCGCCGGCCGCGGCCACCTTGCCGCCGCGGATCTTGTCCGCGACGCCCGGGTTGCCGGCGATGGCGTCGTCGACGGCGGCGGTCAGCGCGCCCTCGTCGGAGACGACCTTCAGACCGCGCTTGTCGACGACCTCGTCCGGCGTGCCCTCACCGGCGAGGACGCCGAGGATGACCTGCCGGGCCAGCTTGTCGTTCAGGTCGCCCTTCGTGACCAGCTCGGTGAGCCGGGCGACCTGCTGCGGCGTGATCGCCAGCTCGTCCAGCGTCTTGCCGGACTCGTTGGCGCTGCGGGCCAGCTCGCCCATCCACCACTTGCGGGCGGAGGTCGCGTCGGCACCGGCGTCGATCGTGGCGACGATCGGGTCCAGTGCTCCGGCGTTGAGGATGGACTGCATGTCGTTGCCGGAGATGCCCCACTCCTCGCGGAGCCGGTTGCGGCGCACCAGCGGCAGCTCGGGCAGGCCGGACCTGATCTCCTCGACCCACTCGCGCGTCGGGGCCACCGGCACCAGGTCGGGCTCCGGGAAGTACCGGTAGTCCTCGGCCTCCTCCTTCACGCGGCCCGAGGTGGTGGACCCCGTGTCCTCGTGGAAGTGGCGGGTCTCCTGGATGATGGTGCCGCCGTCGTTCAGCACGGCGGCGTGCCGCTGGATCTCGAAGCGGGCCGCGCGCTCGACGGAACGCAGCGAGTTGACGTTCTTGGTCTCGCTGCGGGTGCCGAACTTCTCCCGGCCGTGCGGGCGCAGCGACAGGTTGACGTCGCAGCGCATCTGGCCCATCTCCATGCGGGCCTCGGACACGCCGAGGGCACGGATCAGCTCGCGCAGCTCGCGGACGTAGGCCCGGGCGACCTCGGGGGCGCGCTCGCCCGCTCCCTCGATCGGCTTGGTGACGATCTCGATGAGCGGGATGCCGGCGCGGTTGTAGTCGAGGAGGGAGTGCGAGGCGCCGTGGATACGGCCCGTCGCGCCACCGACGTGCGTCGACTTGCCGGTGTCCTCCTCCATGTGGGCGCGCTCGATCTGGACGCGGAAGGTCTCGCCGTCCTCCAGCTGCACGTCGAGGTAGCCGTCGAAGGCGATCGGCTCGTCGTACTGGGAGGTCTGGAAGTTCTTCGGCATGTCCGGATAGAAGTAGTTCTTCCGGGCGAAGCGGCACCACTCGGCGATCTCGCAGTTCAGCGCGAGACCGATCCGGATCGCCGACTCGACGCCGGTCGC
This sequence comes from Streptomyces sp. NPDC056128, assembly GCF_042263835.1. Taxonomy (NCBI): domain Bacteria; kingdom Bacillati; phylum Actinomycetota; class Actinomycetes; order Kitasatosporales; family Streptomycetaceae; genus Streptomyces; species Streptomyces sp. NPDC056128. Next base: position 46,573 of record NZ_JBHJVQ010000022.1, read on the forward strand.
GTTGACGACCGGGAGGGCGCCGGGCATGCCGAGGCAGACGGGGCAGGTCTGGGTGTTCGGGTCGGCACCGAGCGCGGTCGAACAGCCGCAGAACATCTTGGTCTTGGTGCCGAGTTCGACATGGACCTCGAGGCCCATGACGGGGTCGTACGACGCCAGCGCGTCCTCGTACGACACCAGGTCGGTCGTGGTGGTCACGGTGAAACTTCCCTCTCAGCCCAGCAGGACGTCGTCGTCGCCGAGCCGCTTCAGCTCGCGGTAGAGGATGGCGAGGTTGGTGACGACCGCGGCGCCCGTGACGACGGCGTCGAGCAGCCGCAGCGTGTCGTTGTCACCACGGGCCTTCTTGATCTGCTTGTAGACCCCGACGGCGCCGAACGCCGACGTGGCCATCGAGACGTACAGGCCGGACCGGGACTTCTTGAAGCCCTTTGCCTTGGTCAGTGCGCTCACAGCGACGGTGCCTCCTCGATCAGCGGGTGGCCCCACTGTTCCACGAAGGCGGCCTCTACGGCGGCGCCGACCTTGTACAGCCGGTCGTCCTTCATGGCGGGGGCGATGATCTGCAGACCCACCGGCAGGTTGTCCTCGGGGGCGAGGCCGCAGGGCAGCGACATGGCCGCGTTGCCCGCCAGGTTGGTGGGGATGGTGCACAGGTCGGCCAGGTACATCGCCATCGGGTCGTCGGCGCGCTCGCCGATCGGGAAGGCGGTGGTCGGGGTCGTCGGGGAGACGATCACGTCGACCTGCTCGAACGCCTTCTCGAAGTCCCGCGTGATGAGGGTGCGGACCTTCTGCGCGCTGCCGTAGTAGGCGTCGTAGTACCCGCTCGACAGGGCGTACGTGCCGAGCATGACGCGGCGCTTGACCTCGGGGCCGAAGCCGGCCTCGCGGGTCAGGGAGGTGACCGCCTCGGCGGAGTGCGTGCCGTCGTCGCCGGTCCGCAGGCCGTAGCGCAGGCCGTCGAAGCGAGCGAGGTTGGAGGAGCACTCGGACGGCGCGATCAGGTAGTACGCCGACAGCGCCAGGTCGAAGGACGGGCAGTCCAGCTCGACGATCTCGGCGCCCAGCGACTTCAGCAGCTCGACGGACTCGTCGAAGCGCTGGATGACGCCGGCCTGGTAGCCCTCGCCGCGGAACTGCTTGACGACGCCGACGCGCATGCCCTCGACGCTGCCGTTGCGGGCGGCCTCGACGACCGCGGGGATCGGGGCGTCGACGGAGGTGGAGTCCATCGGGTCGTGCCCGGCGATCACCTCGTGCAGCAGGGCCGCGTCCAAGACCGTGCGGGCGCAGGGGCCGCCCTGGTCGAGGGAGGAGGAGAAGGCCACCATGCCGTAGCGGGAGACGCCTCCGTAGGTCGGCTTGACGCCGACCGTGCCGGTGACGGCCGCGGGCTGGCGGATGGAGCCGCCGGTGTCGGTACCGATGGCGAGCGGGGCCTGGAAGGCGGCGAGCGCGGCGGAGGAGCCGCCTCCGGAACCGCCGGGGATCTTGGTGAGGTCCCAGGGGTTGCCGGTCGGGCCGTAGGCGCTGTTCTCCGTGGAGGACCCCATGGCGAACTCGTCCATGTTGGTCTTGCCGAGGATGACGACGTCGGCGGCCTTCAGACGCTTGGTGACGGTCGCGTCGTACGGCGGGATCCAGCCTTCGAGGATCTTCGAGCCGACGGTGGTCGGGATGCCCTCGGTGGTGAAGATGTCCTTCAGCGCGAGCGGCACGCCGGCCAGCGGGCCGAGCTTCTCGCCGCGCTCGCGCTTGGCGTCGACCTCGCGGGCCTGCGCGAGCGCGCCCTCGCGGTCGACGTGCAGGAAGGCGTGCACCTTCTCGTCGACGGCCTCGATGCGGGCCAGGTGGGCCTCGGTGACCTGGACGGCGGTCAGCTCGCCGGCGGCGATCTTCGCGGCGATCTCGGCCGCGGTGAGCCTGATGATGTCGCTCATGGCGGTTACTCCTCCCCCAGGATCTGCGGCACCTTGAAACGCTGCTGCTCCTGGGCCGGGGCGCCGGAGAGCGCCTGCTCGGGCGTGAGCGACGGACGGACCTCGTCCGCCCGCATGACGTTCGTCAGCGGGAGCGGGTGCGAGGTCGGCGGTACGTCTTGGTCGGCGACCTCGCTGACGCGGGCGACCGCGCCGATGATGTCGTCGAGCTGTCCCGCGAAGTGCTCTAGCTCTTCGGGCTTCAGCTCCAGACGCGCCAGCCGGGCGAGGTGGGCGACCTCCTCGCGCGTGATGCCAGGCATGCAGCGTTCCTCTGGGGTGAGTGTGTGTACTTCGGGCAGGTCGGTTTGGCCCAATCCTATGGGGCGGGACCGGGTGCGCGTTAAACGGTTTCCCTCAGGACTGGAGCTACGGCCCGGCAGCACCGCTCAGGGGCGCGGGGAACTGCGCGACCAGCCACGACGAAGCCGCAGACGGTCGCCGGCCGTAAGTGGACCTATCCGACCCGCCCCGGGTCGTCCCCGGCCGCAGCCGGCAACGCCGGCGCAGGCCGCTGCCACCCCCGAGACCCCCGCGCCCGCAGCCACGCCGTCGTCTCCTCCGGCGGCATCGCCGCCGCGACCAGCCACCCTTGTACGGCGTCGCAGCCCAGGTCGCGCAGGCCCTCCCAGGTCTCGTCGTCCTCGACGCCCTCGGCGACGACGAGCAGGCCGAGCGAGTGGGCGAGGTCGACGGTGCAGCGCACGATGGCCGCGTCCTCGGCGTCGACGGCCAGCCGGGCCACGAACGAGCGGTCGATCTTCAGCTCGCTGACCGGGAGCCTGCGCAGGTGGACGAGGGAGGAGTAGCCGGTGCCGAAGTCGTCCAGGGACATCTTCACGCCGTGCCCGGTCAGAGCGTTGAGGGTGTCGGCGGCACGCTGCGGGTCCTCCAGCAGGACGTGCTCGGTGATCTCCAGTTGGAGCGCTCCCGCGGGGACTCCGTGCCGGGCCAGCCGGGCGGCCACCGAGCCCGCGAAGCCGGGGGTGTGGACGTCGCGCGGGGAGACGTTGACCGCGACCGGCACGAAGAGTCCCTGCGAGCGCCACTGGGCGACCTGTTCGAGCGCCGTCTCCAGCACGTACTCGGTGAGGTGGGGCATCAGCCCGGAGGACTCGGCGATCGCTATGAACTCGTCCGGCGGGACCTTGCCGCGCTCGGGGTGCACCCACCGGACCAGGGCCTCCAGGCCGGCGACCTGTCCGTCGAAGCGCACCTTGGGCTGGTAGTGGAGCTGGACCTCGTGGGCGTCCAGGGCCCGGCGCAGGTCGCCCAGCAGGCCGAGGCGGTCCGGGGTGTTGGAGTCCCGCTTGGACTCGTAGACCTCCACGCCCGTACGGTCCCGCTTGGCCTGGTACATCGCCACGTCGGCGCGGCGCAGCAGTCCTTCGGCGTCCAGCGCGTGGTCGGGGAAGACGGCGACGCCGGCGCTGGCCTCCAGGACGAGGGTGAGTCCGTCCAGATCCATCGGGGAGCTGAGCGCGGCCACGAGTCCCCGGGCGATCCGGGTCGCCGACGTGGTGGAGTCGGCGACGGGCAGTAAGACGGCGAACTCGTCGCCGCCGAGCCGCGCGGCCTCCGCCCCGCGCGGCAGGGCCTGCCGCAGCCGGTCGGCGGTCTGGAGCAGCAGCCGGTCGCCGGCGAGGTGGCCGAGGGTGTCGTTGACCGAACGGAAGCGGTCGAGGTCGATCAGCATCAGGGCGGCGCGGGCGCCGATGCGCTCGGCGTCGTCCAGCGCGGTCCAGGTCCGCTCCAGGAGCCACTGCCGGTTGGGCAGTCCGGTGAGGGGGTCGCGGAGCTGTTCCTCGGCGCGGGCGCGGGCGATCCACAGGGTGGAGTCGAGGGCGATCAGCGGGATGGCGAACAGCGGCAGCAGCAGCGGCTTGGCGACGGCGACGACGCAGATCAGCGGGGCTATGCCGAGCAGGGCGACGGCGACCAGGCCGTGCCTGACCAGGGCGGTGCGGGCAACGGTGGTCAGACCGGGGCGGGGCGTCTGGAGGTACCACAACAGACCGCGGGTGACGGCGAGATAGGCGGCGGCGACGAGCACCACCTTGGGTGCCGCGTACACGCCCCAGGTGTTGGGGTCCCAGGGCTCCTCCACCGACGGTACGGAGCCGCAGACGCCGAGCAGCAGGGCACCCGCGGCGACGCCGAGGATGTCCACCGCGCCGTGCAGGACGCCCTGCCGCCAGCGGCCCCGGCGGGCTATGCCGACCAGGACGACGACGGTGAGGCTGACCATGCCGGCCGGAACCCAGCCGTACAGCAGCAGGACGGCGAGGGTGAGGGCGGCGCCGGAGCCGGTGCCGCCCCACCAGCGGGAGCGGCCGAGCATGACGAGGTGGCCGACGACGATGCCGGCCAGTACGGCCAGGGACCAGCCGGCGGTGCCGGCCGGGAAGAGGGCGTGGCCGCCGGTGAACGCCCGGTAGAACCCGGCGCCCAGCACGAGGGCGGCGGTCGCGACGATGGCCGCGGGCAACGCGGGCCAGGACGGGTGCCGTTCGCTCTCGGCGTCGGACAGGCCGGGGGCGTGGCCCGGGGCCGGCGGCACCGACCCGCGGGCGCCCGCCGCGGGATACGGGGCACCACCCGCGCGTTGCCCCACCCACCGGCCCGCGTGCCACGCGTCCAGCATGCGACGCAGGCGCAGCCGTGAGCCCGCGGCGGCGCTCTCGGTCGGTTCCATTCCCGTCCCTCTCACAGCCTGCGGTGCCCACGCCACGCGGTCCGACGCCCGACAACCATCAACGGCTCCGCGTTGGAAGACCCTGCCCCTGTCCCTCGCGGCAGGGGGATGCACCGACCGCGGCTGGGCACGGCAGGTGCACACCTCAACAGTAGGCCGCGGAAGGCTTCCAGGGGCACCGGTCGTCGACGGTTGCCCGAATGCGACCCGGCCACCCTTATGCATCTGATATGCGCCGATCGGGTGGCCTTCAACCGCTATTCCTCAGCCGAAAGTGCGACGTCGGCCGCCGCTTCGGCTCCTTGTTCGAGCAGGACGGTGAAACCGTCCTCGTTCAGAACCGGCACCTTCAGTTGCATCGCCTTGTCGTACTTCGACCCGGGGTTGTCACCGACCACGACGAACGACGTCTTCTTGGAGACCGATCCGGTCACCTTGGCGCCCCTGGTCTGGAGGGCGTCCTTGGCGCCGTCGCGGGTGAAGTTCTCCAGGGTGCCGGTGACGACGACGGTGAGCCCTTCGAGGGGGCGCGGGCCTTCGTCCTCGCCGCTCGACCGGTCCTCGAGGGGAACTCCGGCCGCCTTCCACTTGCGCACGATCTCGCGGTGCCACTCCTCGGCGAACCACTCCTTGAGGGCGGTGGCGATGATCGGGCCGACGCCGTCGGTGTTCGACAACTCCGCCTCGGTGGCCTGCTCGATGCGGTCGAGCGAGCGGAACTCGCGGGCCAGGGCCTGCGCGGCGACGGGCCCGACGTGCCGGATGGAGAGGCCGTTGATGAAGCGGGCGAGCGGGCGGGTGGTCTTGGCCTCCTCGATGTGCTGGAGCAGCGCGAGGGTGTTCTTCTTCGGCTCGCCCTGCTTGTTGGCGAAGACCGTGACGATCTTCTCCTCGCCGGTCTTGGGGTCGCGCTTGGGCAGTCCGCTGTCCTGGTCGAGGACGTACGCCTTGATGGGCAGCAGTTGCTCGACGGTGAGGTCGAAGAGGTCCCCCTCGTCCACCAACGGCGGCTCGGCGGGCTCCAGCGGCCCGGTCAGCGCGGCCGCCACGACGCCGCCGAAGTGCTCGATGTCCAGGCACTCCCGGCCCGCGAGGTAGGAGACACGCTCACGCAACTGGGCCGGGCACGTACGGGCGTTGGGGCACCGCAGGTCGATGTCGCCCTCCTTCATCGCCTTCAGCGGCGTCCCGCACTCGGGGCACTTCGCCGGCATCACGAACTCCCGCTCGCTGCCGTCCCTGAGGTCGGCGACCGGCCCGAGGATCTCCGGGATGACGTCGCCGGCCTTGCGGAGCACCACGGTGTCGCCGATGAGCACGCCCTTGGCCTTGACGACCTCCTGGTTGTGCAGCGTGGCGAACTCGACCTCGCTGCCGGCCACGGTGACCGGCTCGACCTGCGCGTAGGGCGTGACCCGGCCGGTGCGGCCGACGCCGACCTTGATGTCGACGAGCTTGGTGTTGACCTCCTCGGGCGCGTACTTGTAGGCGATGGCCCAGCGGGGGGCGCGGGCGGTGGAGCCGAGCCGGCCCTGGAGGCGGATCTCGTCGAGCTTGACGACGACTCCGTCGATCTCGTGGGCCACGGAGTGCCGGTTCTCGCCGTAGTAGGCGATGAACTCCCGTACGCCCTCCAGGCCGTCGACCACCCTGTTGTGCGGGGAGGTGGGCAGGCCCCAGGTCTTCAGCAGGTCGTACGCCTGGGAGAGGCGGGTCGTGCCCGAGTAGCCCTCCAGGACGCCGATGCCGTGGACCACCATGTGCAGCGGGCGGGTGGCGGTGACGCGCGGGTCCTTCTGGCGCAGGGAACCGGCCGCCGCGTTGCGGGGGTTGGCGAAGGGCTTGTCCCCCGCCTCGTTCAACCGGGCGTTGAGTTCCTGGAACTTCTCCATCGGGAAGTAGACCTCGCCGCGGATCTCCACGCGGTCGGGGACCTTGTCGCCCCCCAGGCGCTCGGGGATCTCGGCGATGGTGCGGACGTTGGGCGTGATGTCCTCGCCGGTCCGGCCGTCGCCGCGGGTGGCCGCGCGGACGAGGCGGCCGCGCTCGTAGGTGAGGTTGACGGCGAGTCCGTCGACCTTCAGCTCGCACAGGAAGTGGTACTCCTGCTCGCCCAGCTCCCTGGCGATGCGCTCGGTCCAGGCGGCCAGCTCCTCGTCGTTGAAGGTGTTGTCGAGGGAGAGCATGCGCGTGGGGTGCGCGACGGCCGTGAAGTCGGTCTCGTAGGAGCCGGCGACCTTCTGGGTCGGGGATTCGGGGGTGCGCAGCTCGGGGTGGCGCTCCTCCAGCTCCTCCAGGGTGCGCAGCAGCCGGTCGAAGTCCGCGTCGCTGACGACGGGGGCGTCCTTCACGTAGTACCGGAAGCGGTGCTCCTCGATCTGCTCAGCGAGTTGCGCGTGCTTCTCGCGCGCCTCGGCGGGCACGCTTGTCGTCTCCGCTTGCTTGTCGCCGGCCACCGTCATGTCCTCCCGTTACTCTGGGTTGTCCGCGAGGGATCTCGCCGCCCGGACGCACTGGGCGAGGGCCCGGCGGGCGTACGCGGGGGAAGCGCCCGCGAGTCCGCACGACGGGGTGACGGTGACCGCCTCCGCGAGCAGCTCCGGCCGCAGCCCCAGCCTGCGCCACAGCGTCCTGACACCCATGACGCTACCGGCAGGGTCTGACAACGGGCCGTCGGTGCCGGGCACGACACCGGCGAAGAGCCGGGTGCCCGACTCGACCGCCTCGCCGAGCGCGTCGTCGTCACGCTCGGTGAGGAGCGAGAAGTCGAAGGAGACGCCCGCGACGCCCGCCCGGCGCAGCAGGGCGAAGGGGACGTCCGGTGCGCAGGAGTGGACCACGACGGGGTCGCCGCCGTGGGCCCCGGCGACGTCGCGCAGGGTGGCCTCGACGACCTGGCGGTCCACGGCACGGTGGGTGCGGTAGCCGCTGGCGGTGCGTACCTGGCCGCGCAGGACGGCGGTGAGCGAGGGTTCGTCGAGCTGGAGCACGACACGGGCGCCGGGCACGCGGCGCCGTACCTCCGCCAGGTGCAGGCGCAGGCCCTCGGCGAGCGAGGCGGCGAGGTCGCGGCAGGCGCCGGCGTCGGACAGGATCGCCTCACCGCCCCGGAGTTCGAGGGCCGCGGCGAGCGTCCACGGGCCGACGGCCTGGACCTTCAGCGGCCCCTGGTAGCCCTGCGTGAACTCCTCCAGGGCGTCGAGGTCCTCCCGGAGCCAGGCGCGGGCCCGTTTGGTGTCCCGTCCGGGCCGGTCGCCGAGCCGCCAGCCGCTGGGCTCCACGCGCGCGTACAGCTCGACGAGCATCCCGGCGGTGCGGCCGATCATGTCGGCGCCGGGGCCGCGGGCGGGCAGTTCGGGGAGGAAGGGGAAGTCCTCGAAGCTGCCGGTGGCGGCCTTGACCGCCTCGCGGGCGTCGTCTCCCGGGAGGGAACCGACGCCCGTGGCGGGGCCGAACCTGGACTGGCTGTTTTCGCTCACCGCAGCAGCCTACGGAACACCCCCTCGCCGTCACCTTCCCGGGCGCACCGTGAGGTCGTTGATCTCCGCGTCCCTCGGGAGGTCGAGGGCCGTCAGGATGGTCGTGGCGACCGACTCGGGGTCGATCCACTGCGACGCGTCGTACTCCTTGCCCTCCTGCTGGTGGACCTTGGCCTGCATGGGGCTGGCGGTGCGGCCCGGGTAGACCGAGGTGACGCGGACGCCGTTCGCGTGCTCCTCCTGGCGCAGGGCGTCGGCGAGCGCCTTGAGGCCGTGCTTGGAGGCGCCGTACGCCGACCAGCCGGCGTGGGCGTTGAGGCCGGAACCGGAGTTGACGAACAGCACCTGGCCCTGGGCGACGCGGAGCTGGGGCAGGAAGAGGCGGGTCAGCTCGGCGGGGGCGATCAGGTTGACGGCCAGCTGGTGGCGCCAGGTCTTCGGGGTGAGGTCGCCGACCGGTCCGAGGTCGACGACGCCGGCGATGTGCAGCAGCGAGTCCACACGGTCGGGCAGCGTCTGGTGCGAGAAGGCCCAGGAGAGCTTCTCCGGGTCGGCCAGGTCGCCGACCAGCGTCTTCGCACCGGGGTAGGCGGCCGCCAGTTCCTTGGCGCGGCCCGCGTCGCGCGCGTGCAGGACGATTTCGTCGCCGCGCTCGTGCAGGCGGCGGGTGACGGCCGCGCCGATGCCGGAGCCCGCTCCGGTGATCACATGTGTAGCCATGCCCGCCATGCTCGCACCAGCGGCGGCCTACTCGATGCCCTGGCTCTCCTCCAGGTAGGCCAGCGCGCCGACCGGCTCCTCGGCGAAGAAGACCAGCTCGGTGAGGGGGCGGGGCAGGAAGCCCTCGTCCTCCATGCGGCGGAACTGCTCCTTGAGGCCGTCGTAGAAGCCGGCCGTGTTGAGCAGGACGACCGGCTTGTCGGTGTGCCCGTGCTTCTTCAGCTCCAGGATCTCCGTCGCCTCGTCGAGGGTGCCGGTACCGCCGACCATGATCACCACGGCGTCGGCCTTCTCCAGCAGCAGCCGCTTGCGCTCGGCGAGGTCCCCCGCGATCACCATCTCGTCGGCGCCCTCGCGCGCCTTGGCGGCCAGGAAGTCCACCGAGACGCCCAGCAGCCGCCCTCCGGACCCCTGCACGCCGTCGGCGACCACCTTCATCAGGCCGACGTCGGAGCCGCCCCAGACGAGGGTGTGGCCGCCCTTGCCGAGGAGTTCGGCGAACTCCTTCGCGGGGCCGGTGTAGCGCGCGTCGAGGTCGGCGGCGGAGAGGAAGACGCAGATGTTCATGGGGCAACGGTACGTTCGGCGCCCGGCGGGGAAGAACCCGGCTTCCGGACGCGCTGAAGTGACCGAACCCACTGTCCGAGGAGGACGATCGTGAGCAAGGGACACATCATCACCGTGGAGCCGAGCGACCGGCACGTGCGCGCGGTGCACGGCGGCCAGGTCCTGGCGGAGAGCGACAAGGCGCTGGTCCTGCACGAGACGGGCTGCCCCGACCGCTTCTACATCCCGGCCGAGGACGTACGGCTCGACCTGCTGACGCCCTCCGGCACGCGGACGCACTGCCCCTTCAAGGGCGACGCGTCCTACTGGTCACTGCCCGAGGCGGCCGACCTGGTCTGGGCGTACCCGGACCCGAAGACGGAGGTGGCGGAGATCAAGGACCACCTCTGCTTCTACGACGTCGAGGTCTCCTGAGCCGTCCGTGTCCTGAGCGATTAATCGCGTGCTTTAGGGCACTCTGCACAGACATGGAGAAGAACACTCTTTCGCGCGACGGCACGCGCATCGCCTACGAACGCACCGGGCGGGGACCCGCGGTGGTCCTCGTCAGCGGCGCCATGTCGACGGGCGCCACGACCGCACCCCTGGCAGCGGAGCTGTCGGACCGCTTCGACGTCACCGTGTACGACCGCCGGGGCCGCGGCGGGAGCGGCGACACGGCGCCCTACGCGGTGGAGCGCGAGATCGAGGACCTGGCCGCCCTGATCGAGGCGGTGGGCGGCGAGGCGTGCCTGTACGGCATGTCGTCGGGCGGCGCGCTGGCGCTCCGCGCGGCGGCGAGCGGGCTGCCGGTGCGCCGGGTCGCCGTGTACGAGGTGCCGTACGCGATGGACGACGCCGCGGCGCGGTCCGCCGCGGAGTACACCGAGGGGCTCGCCGAGGCGCTCGGCAAGGACCGGCGCGGGGACGCGGTGGAGCTGTTCCTGCGCCGTACCGGCCTGGGCGAGGACATGATCCGGGGCGCCCGGCAGTCGCCGATGTGGGCGGGCATGGAGTCGGTCGCGCCGAGTCTGGCGTACGACGACGCGGTGATGGGCGACAGCCGGGTCCCGGAGGCCGGGATCGCCTCGATCACCGCTCCCCTGCTGGCCCTCGCGGGCGGCGCGAGCGACGCCTGGTGGCACGAGGCGGCCCGAGCGGTCGCCGACGCGGCACCGCGCGGCACCTACGGCACCGTGGCAGGACAGGCCCACATGGTGGAGCCGGGCGTACTGGCGCCGGTACTGACGGAGTTCCTGGGTCAGTGAGCCCGGCGGGGCCCAGGGGCCGTCGTCCGGTCATGCCGCGGACGCCGGGTCCAGCAGGCCCGTCCGCCGCGTCGGCGCCGGTCGCCGCCTCCCCCGCGCCCGACCGCGCTCGCGCGCGGGGGCCCCATCGCGTCGACGCTCTCCCCCGCCTCCCGGCCGCACGCGCGCCGGACCCCGCTCAACGACGCCGGTCAGTCGGGTCCACTCCCCCGCCCCCGACACACCGACGCGCCCTCCTCGGCCTCTCGGCCGCACGCACCGGCTCCGCTCACCGGCGCCGACCGGTCACGTCGACTCCCGCGTCCCCGCCCCGGCACCCTCGACACGCCGACGCCTCTTAGGCCTCCCGGCCGCACGCGCCGGAGCGTGCTCACCGGCGCCGAGGTCACGTCGTTTCGCGCGGCTCCGGCCCGGACGGGACGGGCTCCGCGTTCAGGCCGCGCCGGCGGTCGCGCGTGTGGTGGTCGCGATCGTCGCCGAGCCGACCACGCGTGTGCCGTCGTACAGGACGATCGCCTGGCCGGGGGCGACGCCGCGCACCGGCTCCGCGAAGGACACCTCCAGGGCGTCGTCGATCAGCTCGGCCCGCACCTCGGTCTCGCCGCCGTGGGCGCGCAGCTGGGCCGTGTAGGTGCCGGGGCCGACGGGGGCGGCGCCGCACCAGCGGGGCTTGATCGCGCGGAGGGCGTCGACATCCAGCGCGGCGGCCGGGCCGACCGTGACCGTGTTGTCCACGGGCGAGATGTCCAGGACGTAGCGCGGCTTGCCGTCGGGGGCCGGGGTGCCGATCCGGAGCCCCTTGCGCTGGCCGATGGTGTAGCCGTAGGCGCCCTCGTGGGTGCCGAGCCGGTTGCCGGCCTCGTCGACGATGTCGCCCTCGGCGCGGCCGAGGCGGTCGGCGAGGAAGCCCTGGGTGTCGCCGTCGGCGATGAAGCAGATGTCGTGCGAGTCGGGCTTCTTGGCCACCGCCAGCCCCCTGCGCTCGGCCTCCGCGCGGATCTCGTCCTTGGTGGTGAGGGTGTCGCCGAGCGGGAACATCGCGTGGGCGAGCTGCCGGTCGTCCAGCACGCCGAGGACGTAGCTCTGGTCCTTGGCCATGTCGGAGGCGCGGTGCAGTTCGCGGACGCCGTCCTCGCGCAGGATCACCTTGGCGTAGTGGCCGGTGCAGACGGCGTCGAAGCCGAGGGCCAGCGCCTTGTCGAGCAGCGCGGCGAACTTGATCTTCTCGTTGCAGCGCAGGCACGGGTTCGGGGTGCGGCCGGCCTCGTACTCGGCGACGAAGTCCTCGACCACGTCCTCGCGGAAGCGGTCGGCGAGGTCCCACACGTAGAACGGGATGCCGATGACGTCCGCGGCGCGGCGGGCGTCGCGCGAGTCCTCGATGGTGCAACAGCCCCGGGCGCCGGTGCGGAAGGACTGCGGGTTCGCGGAGAGCGCGAGGTGGACGCCGGTCACGTCGTGTCCCGCCTCGGCCGCTCGGGCGGCAGCGACGGCGGAGTCGACCCCGCCCGACATGGCGGCGAGGACGCGAAGGGGACGGGTGCGCTGCGGGGTGTCAGTCATAACCCTTCCAGAGTAAGGGGAGGGCGGGAACCGGAGCGCGCGAGTATGCGTTGAAGATCGCATGGGGGCGAAGCACGAACCAACGAGTGAGTCCACGGACGGGTCCGCGGGCGGGTCCGGCGACGCGGACCGGCGGATCGGCCGGCGCGCGCTGATCGTCGGTGGTGCCGCGGCGGCCGTGGGCACGGCCGTGCTGGCCCGCGACGAGCTGGCCCGGCTGTGGTGGCGGGTGCCGGGCGTCGAGCGGCCCCGCGAGGAGGGCGCGGTCGACTACTCCGGCGCGCGCTGGGTGGCGGCGGCGGACGCGAACTGGCGGCGGGCCGACCGGCCGGACGACTTCGGCGTCGACATGGTGATCGTGCATGTGACGCAGGGCAGTTTCGACAGCGCGGTGAAGGCGTTCCAGGACCCGGGGCACCAGGCTGCCACGCACTACATCGTGGGCCAGGACGGGGGCGTCACCCAGATGATCCGCGAGCTGGACGTGGCGTACCACGCGGGCAACCGCGACTACAACGAACGCAGTGTCGGCATCGAGCACGAGGGCTTCGTGGACCGCCCGCAGGACTTCACCGACGCGATGTACGCCGCCTCCGCGCGGCTGACGGCGGGGATCTGCGCGCGGTACGACATACCCCTGGACCGCGAGCACATCATCGGCCACGTGGAGGTGCCGGGCACCGACCACACCGACCCGGGGCCGCACTGGGACTGGGAGCGGTACATGAAGCTGGTGCGCCGGGCGGCCACGAGCACCCCGTCACCCAGTCCGTCCCGGTCAAGCGCGTAGGACGCCCCGGTCGCGGGCCTACGTCAGCCCGGCCGCCCGCGCCCGCTCCACCGCGGGGCCGATCGCCTTGCCGAGCGCCTCGACGTCGGCCTCCGTGGAGGTGTGGCCGAGGGAGAAGCGCAGGGTGCCGCGGGCCAGGTCGGGATCGGTGCCGGTGGCCAGCAGGACATGGCTGGGCTGGGCGACGCCCGCCGTGCAGGCGGAGCCGGTGGAGCACTCGATGCCCTGGGCGTCGAGCAGGAGGAGGAGGGAGTCGCCCTCGCAGCCCGGGAAGGTGAAGTGGGCGTTGGCCGGCAGGCGCCCCTCCGGTGCCGGGTCGCCGCCGAGGATCGCGTCCGGGACCGCCGTACGGACGGCGTCGACCAGGTCGTCGCGCAGGGCGCCGATCTCGCGGGCGAACCACTCGCGCTGCTCGGCGGCGAGGCGTCCGGCGACCGCGAAGGAGGCGACGGCGGGGACGTCGAGGGTGCCGGAGCGGACGTGGCGCTCCTGGCCGCCGCCGTGCAGGACGGGCACCGGGGTGTACTCGCGGCCCAGCAGCAGCGCGCCGATGCCGTAGGGGCCGCCGATCTTGTGGCCGGAAACGGTCATCGCGGCGAGCCCGGAGGCGGCGAAGTCGACCGGGAGCTGGCCGACGGCCTGGACCGCGTCGGCGTGCAGCGGTACGCCGAACTCGGCCGCCACGTCGGCGAGTTCACGGACCGGCAGGATGGTGCCGATCTCGTTGTTGGCCCACATGACGGTGGCGAGGGCGACGTCGTCGGGGTTGCGGGCGACGGCCTCGCGCAGCGTGTCGGGGTGCACGCGGCCGTGGGCGTCCACGGGCAGGTACTCGACCCGGGCGCCCTCGTGCTCGCCCAGCCAGTGCACGGCGTCGAGAACCGCGTGGTGCTCGACGGGGCTGGCCAGCACCCGGGTGCGGGCCGGGTCGGCGTCGCGCCGGGCCCAGTACAGGCCCTTGACGGCGAGGTTGTCGGCCTCGGTGCCGCCGGAGGTGAACACCACCTCGCTGGGGCGGGCGCCGAGCGCCTCGGCGAGGGTCTCGCGGGCCTCCTCGACGGTGCGCCGCGCACGGCGGCCGGACGCGTGGAGCGAGGAGGCGTTGCCGGTGACGCCCAGGTGCGCGGTGAGTGTCTCGACCGCCTCGGGAAGCATCGGGGTGGTCGCGGCGTGGTCGAGGTAAGCCATGGTGAGGCCGATTCTACGGGGCCCTTGTGCCCGGCCTCAGGGCAAGGTTGGCCGGTTCACAGACTCCACGACATCGTGTTGTCCGTGGCCATGAACGCCACCAGGACCAGCAGGTCGGCGACGCCCAGGCCGAGACCGAGGAGGGCCCGGCCGCGGCGGGCGGTGCCGCGCCACAGGGCGACGGAGGCCAGGGCGATGGCGATCGGGCCCAGGAAGACGTTGAGCACGAGCAGGCCGAGCAGGCCGAGGACGAAGGAGGCGACGGCCATGCCGTCGGTGTCCCGGATGCCGGTGGGGCGGGTGGAGCGGTTGGCCGGTGCGGTGAGCTGCATGAGGTTCTCCCTACTGGGCTACGGGTCCGTGCGTCAGTGGGCGGAGGTGCTCCGTCGGCGGCCGTACCGCTCGCGGATGGCGAAGACGCCGAGCCAGACGGCGATGACCAGGCCGACGGCGACCGAGAAGGTGAGCGGCGCGTGGGCGACGGTGCCCAGCACCACACCGAGGAGCAGCAGTGCGACAACGAGAAAGATCATGGTGCGCGGATCCCCCCAATCTCTGGTTACAGTTGTTCACTGACTACCCAGTCTAGCGTGGCGCACCGCTTTTCAATTCCAGAGAACAGTTGTTAACTGCATGGTATGAGTCACACTCCCGGCGTTCGGCAGGCCCAGAAGCGCAAGACCCGGCAGGCGCTCCTGGACGCGGCGCTCGGGCTGCTGGAGGAGCAGAGCCTGAGCAGCCTGGGTCTGCGCGAGGTCACCCGCGCCGTGGGCGTCGCTCCGACCGCCTTCTACCGGCACTTCCGCTCCACGGCGGACCTGGGGGTGGCACTGGTCGAGGAGGCGCTGGGCAGCCTGCATCCGATGATCCGGAGGACGGTGTCTCCGGCCGAGGGAAGTGACGAACGCATCGCTCGCGCGGTCGAGTTGATCGCCGGGCATGTGGCCGCGCACCCGGCGCACGTCCGGTTCATCGCCCGTGAGCGGCACGGCGGCGTGCAGCCGGTGCGCGAGGCCATACGGGAGCAACTGGCCCGGTTCGCCGAGGAGGTGCAGGCCGAGCTGGCCAAGGACGCGGAGTCGGCGGGCTGGAGCGAAGCGGACCTTCGGATGCTGGCCGGCCTCTACGTCGACCAGATGCTGATCACGGCCTCCCTGTTCCTGGAGGCTCTGGACGCCCCCGAGGAGGAGCGCAGGCGCGCCGCGGAGACGGCGGCGCGGCAACTGCGGCTGATCAGCGTCGGCCGCCGGCACTGGCTGGACTGACCGAACCGCGGTACACAGAGCGCCGGGCGGCCGACGTGGCGCGGGTCAGGCGAGCCGGACCCGGGCCAGCTGCCGGGACTGGGCGACCAGGCGGTCGGCGCTGTCCCAGACCTCGCCGTCCTCCTCCAGGAAGCCACCGGCGAGGTTGCGGGTGGTGATGGAGACCCGCAGCGGGCCCGGCGCCGGGCGGCACCGCACGTGCACGGTCAGCTCGACCGTCGGCACCCAGCCCTTCAGCCCCATCTCGAAGGCGGTCGGGGGCAGCGCGTCCACCGCGAGGAGCAGCGAGAGCGGGTCGGCGTCACGGCCGTCGGCCAGCCCGAACCAGGCGCGCATCTCGCCCCGGCCGGAGGGCTGCCCGAGCGCCCAGCCCAGCGTGGCGGGGTCGAGCTTCAGCTTCAGCCGGTCGGCGATGGCGGAGCTGCCGTCGACGGGGGCGGGGCCGTCCTCCGGGCCGAAGCAGTGCTCGACCGGCGGGATCGCGGGCGGCTTCGCGGAGGTGCGGACGTCGTCGGGCAGCGTGTCGAGGTCGCCGTAGGAGGCGAGGACGCGGATGCGCTCGACCTCGTTGCCCTCGTCGTCGTACTGGAAGAGGGATGCCTGCCCCGTGGAGAGGCCGCGTCCCGCGCGGACGGTCTCGGTGCGCACGACCGCGGGGCCCGGGTGGGAGGCGGTCAGGTAGTGCGCCGAGACCGTGAAGGGGTCCGGGTGCGGGAGGGCGTCGCCCAGGGCGCGACCCAGGACGGCCAGCAGGTAGCCGCCGTTGACGGCGTTGATGATCGTCCAGCCGGCGGAGAGGTCGATGTCGTAGACGCCGGGGGCGCGCCGGGTGACGTGGGTGTCCCGGTCGAACTCGCTGTCGCCGACGGTGGCCGCTACGGCCGGGGCGGAGGCTGCTTCTGGCATGGCTGCACGGTACAACAGGGAACTACTAAGCGGTAGCTTTTCTCTGCCTCATGCCTGCGGCTTGATGCCTGCAGCTTCATGCCTACGGCTTCACGCCCGCTCCTCCCGCGCCCGCAGGTACGCCTCCAGCTCCGCGGCCCCGGCCAGCAGCGCCCGGCCGCGGGCGGACAGGCGGTCGTGCCAGTCGCGCAGCGTGGCCTCCAGGGGCTCCAGCCCGCCGGCCGACCGCACCTGCTCGATCACCGGCGCGATCCGTGCCAACGGGTAGCCGCCCCGCCTGAGCTGGTGGGCCAGCTTGGCGTCCCGTACGTCGGCCTCGCCGTAGACCCGGTAGCCGGTCAGCGGGTCGCGGCTCGGGCGCACCAGCCCGGCACGCTCCCACTTGCGCAGGGTCGCGGGCCGGATGCCCAGCTCCCGGGCGAGCGGCCCGATGAACCTGCCCTCGGACGCGGACGCGGACACGGACACGGACGCGACGGTGGCGGTGGCGGTGGCGGTGACAGCGGGCCCCGGCCCGAGGTCCCGCAGCGCGCCCTCGACGGCCTCCAGGGTCCGCCGGTCGTCGAGCAACTGCGCGTGGCTCTCGTCGATCAGCCGGAACGCCTCGGCCGTCGCGCCCTCGTTCACCGCCCGCATGACCGAGGCCGCCGTCCGGTGGCCGTGGCCGGGCAGCAGGGCGAGGAAGGCGTCCAGCGCCCGCGCGTGCAGCGGGGTGTAGGTGCGGTAGCCGTGGGCCGTGCGGTCGGCGGCCGGAAGGATGCCGGCTTCCTCGTAGTTCCTGACCGCCTGGGTGGACAGACCGTGCCCGCGGGCCAGATCGACGGGCCTGAGCTTTCCCCTGCTTTGAAGGTTGTGCGCCACGCACCGGACGGTATCGCGGCCAAGTCTCAATCGAAAGTTACACGATACGGTTTAAGGCATGGCTACTGGCATCAAGGACATCACGCTCCCCGCGGACGCCGCCGCCGTCCTGGGCATGCTCCCGGCGCCGCCCCGCGTGCTCGCCCTGGGCGAGCCCACCCACGGCGAGGACACCCTCCTCGACGTGCGCAACGATCTCTTCCGACAGCTCGTCGAGCAGGAGGGCTACCGGACCCTCGCGATCGAGAGCGACTGCCTGGCCGGTCTGGTCGTGGACGACTACGTCACCTCGGGCACCGGCACGCTCGACGACGCGATGGAGCACGGCTTCAGCCACGGCTTCGGCGCCTCCGAGGCCAACCGTGAACTCGTGCGCTGGATGCGCGCGTACAACGACGGCCGGCCCCCGGCCGAGCAGGTGCGCTTCGCCGGTCTCGACGGCCCGCTGGAGATCACCGGCGCCGCGAGCCCCCGGCGGGCCGTCACCGCGCTCCACGACCACCTGTCGGCACGCGTCGACCCCGGCCTGCTCCCCTGCACCGCGCGGACGCTCGACCGCCTGCTCGGCGCCGACGGCCGGTGGACCGAGCCCGAAGCGATGACGGACCCGGCGCGTTCCGTGGGGCGGTCGGCCGAGGCCGGTGAGTTGCGGGCGCTCGCCGACGACCTGGTGGCACTCTTCGACGAGCAGACGCCGCACCTGCTCGCGACGGCCTCGCGGGACGACTGGGACCGGGCGCGGCTGTACGGGCGTACCGCGACCGGACTGCTGGACTACCACCGCTGGATGGCCGACGCCTCCCCGGCCCGGATGAACCGGCTGCTCGGCGTGCGGGACCGGATGATGGCCGGCAACCTCCTCGCGCTCGCGGAGCGCGGCCGGGTGCTGGTCCACGCCCACAACTCCCACCTCCAGCGCGAGCAGAGCACGATGCGCATGTGGCAGGGGCCGGTGGCGTGGTGGAGCGCCGGGGCGCTGGTGAGCGCCCGGCTCGGCGAGGAGTACGCGTTCGTGGCAACGGCCCTCGGCACGATCCGGCACCAGGGTGTGGACACTCCCCCGCCCGGCACCCTCGAAGGCCACCTGTACGGGCTCCCGGAGGACCGCTGCGTCGTGGACGCCGGACGGCTGGCCTCCGCTCTCGGCGACCCGCGGCCCGCGGCCCGGGTGTCCCCCTGGTTCGGCTACGCCCCGCTCGACCCCGCGCACCTGGACACGATCGACGGCGTCGTCTTCGTCAAGGACATGCCGGACAGGGAGATGCCGAAGAGGCCCTGACGGCTCACTCCCCCTCCATCACCGTCGACCGCCGGTTCCAGGCGCGGGGGGCCCGCCAGTGGAAGCGCAGGGCGAGCAGCCGCAGGACGAAGGCGGTGACGACCGCGAGTGCGCTGGTGAACGGGGTGAGGGCCTCGTAGCGGATGCACAGGGCGACCATCGTGGAGCCGACGATCGCGGGGACGGCGTACAGGTCGCGGTCCCAGCGCAGGAGTGAGGGCACCTCGTTGGCGAGCACGTCGCGCAGGACGCCGCCGCCGACCGCGGTGGCCAGGCCCAGGCAGGCGGAGGCGGTCAGGCCGAGCCCGTAGTCGTACGCCTTGGTGGTGCCGGCGACGCAGAACAGGCCGAGCCCGGCCGCGTCGAAGATGTTCACGCCGGTCTGGAGGCGCTCCACGTGGGGGTGGAGGAAGAAGACCAGCACCGTGGCGAGCAGCGGGGTGATGAAGTACCCGAGGTCCGTGAACGCGGCGGGCGGCACCGCCCCGATGACCAGGTCCCGGAACAGCCCGCCGCCCAGTGCGGTGACCTCGGCGAGGACGGCGATGCCGAACACGTCGAAGTTCTTGCGTACGGCCAGCAGCGCGCCGGAGATGGCGAAGACGAAGATGCCGATCAGGTCGAGCGTGTGCTGGACGGTGGGGCTGAAGAGTTCCTCGTACACCCGGCCATTCTCACCCGCCGACGAGCCCCCGCCTCACGCATGAGGACGGGGGCTCGTCGGCGGACGGGTCACTTCTCCTTGGCGGGAGGCTCCTCGTCGGTGGCCTCGGAGGTGGTGGCCTCGGAGGTGGTGGCCTCAGTGGCGGTCGCCTCAGTGGCGGTGGCCTCAGTGGCGGTGGCCTCAGTGGTGGTCGCCTTAGTAGCGGTGGCCTCGTCGGCCGCCGCGTCGTCGGCCTCGGCGATCGCCTCGACCTCCGCGGCCACGGCCGCCGAGGTCGCCGCCGACTCCGCCAGGGCGTCCTCCGACACCAGCTCCGCCGCCTCCTTGGCGGCCGTGAGCAGGACGACGTCCTGCGGGGCCTGGTCCTCGAAGTTCTCCGGGTGGTGGCAGGCCACCTGCTGGCCGGGTCGCAGCTCCTTGAGCGGCGGCTCGGTGGTGGTGCAGATCTGCGTCGCCTTCCAGCACCGGGTGTGGAAGCGGCAGCCGCTCGGCGGCGCGATCGGCGAGGGCACGTCGCCCTTGAGCAGGATGCGCTCGCTCTTGGCACCGCGGCGCGCCGGGTCCGGGATCGGCACCGCCGACATCAGGGCCTTGGTGTACGGGTGCATCGGCGACTTGTAGAGCAGGTCGCGGTCGGCCAGCTCCATGATCTTGCCGAGGTACATCACCGCGATCCGGTCCGAGACGTGCCGGACGACGGACAGGTCGTGCGCGATGATCACGTACGTCAGACCCAGCTCGGTCTGGAGGTCGTCGAGCAGGTTGACGACCTGTGCCTGGATCGACACGTCCAGCGCGGACACCGGCTCGTCGGCCACGACCAGCTTCGGGTTGAGCGCGAGCGCGCGGGCGATCCCGATGCGCTGGCGCTGGCCGCCGGAGAACTCGTGCGGGTAGCGGTTGTAGTGCTCGGGGTTGAGGCCGACCACCGACAGCAGCCGCTGGACCTCCTTCTTGACCCCGCCCTCGGGCTCGACGCCCTGGAGCTTGAAGGGGGCGCTGACGATCGTGCCGATGGTGTGGCGCGGGTTCAGCGAGGAGTACGGGTCCTGGAAGATCATCTGGACGTCGCGGCGCAGCGGGCGCATCCCGCCGACCCCGAGGTGGGTGATGTCCTTGCCCTCGAACTCGACCTTGCCCGCGGTCGGTTCGAGCAGCCGGGTGATCAGCCGGCCCATGGTCGACTTGCCGCAGCCCGACTCGCCCACGACGCCGAGGGTCTCACCGGAGCGGACCTCGAAGTCGATGCCGTCGACGGCGCGGACGGCGCCGACCTGGCGCTGCAGCAGGCCCTTCTTGATCGGGAAGTGCTTCTGCAGCCCGGTGACCTTCAGCAGGGTCTCGCCGGGGGCGGCGTCCTTGGTGAGGGTGGTGCCGCTGCTCTGTGCGGGGATGGTCACCGCTGTGTCCTCTGCCTTCGCTTTGTCACTCACAGCTTCGGCGCAATCTCTTCGGTCCAGATACGCTCCCGCTGCTCCTGCGACATGTGGCAGGCGGCCCAGTGCTTGCCCCCGACCTCGGTCAGCTCCGGGCGGACCGTGCGGGTGACGTCGTCCTTGGGCACGTCGGCGTACGGGCAGCGCGGGTTGAAGGCGCAGCCGGACGGGAGGTTGATGAGGGAGGGCGGGGAGCCCTTGACCGGGATGAGGCGTTCCTGCTGGTCGCGGTCGAGCCGCGGCATCGAGCCGAGCAGGCCCCAGGTGTAGGGGTGCCGGGGCTCGTAGAACACCTTCTCCGCCGGGCCCCGCTCGACGCACCGGCCGCCGTACATCACCAGGAGGTCGTCGGCCAGTTCGGCGACGACGCCCAGGTCGTGGGTGATGATGATGACCGCGGAGCCGAACTCCTTCTGCAGGTCCCGGATCAGGTCCAGGATCTGCGCCTGGACGGTCACGTCCAGGGCGGTGGTCGGCTCGTCCGCGATGAGCAGTTCGGGGTTGTTGACCAGCGACATCGCGATCATCGCGCGCTGGCGCATACCGCCGGAGAACTCGTGCGGGTAGCTGTCCACCCGCTTGTCCGGCTGCGGGATGCCGACCCGGTCGAGCATCTCCACGGCGCGGCGCTTGGCGGTCTTCTTGTCCACGTCGTGGTGGATGCGGTACGCCTCCACGATCTGCTGCCCGATCGTGTAGTACGGGTGCAGCGCGGACAGCGGGTCCTGGAAGATCATCGCCATCTCACGGCCGCGCAGCTTGCGCACGTGGTCCGGGTCGGCGGAGAGCAGCTCGGTGCCGTCCAGCCAGATCTCGCCGGATATCCGCGCCTTGCGCTTGCCGTACTGGCCGGCGGTGTGCAGGCCCATGATGCCGAGCGAGGTCACCGACTTGCCGGAGCCGGACTCGCCCACGATGCCGAGGGTCTTGCCCTTCTCCAGCTGGAAGCTGAGCCCGTCGACGGACTTGACCACTCCGTCGTCGGTGGGGAAGTGCACCTTCAGGTCGCGTACTTCCAGGAATGCCTTCGGAGCGGGCGAGGTGCCGGTGGGCTCGCCCACGGCTGCTCCGCTCTTGCTGAGTTCGGTCATGCGAGCCTCACTCGGGGGTCGATCACGGCGTACAGGACGTCCACCACGAGGTTGGCGATCAGCACCGCGAGAGAAGTGATCAGGACGACGCCCAGGATAAACGGCAGGTCCTGGTTCTGGATCGCGTCCAGCACCTTCTGGCCGAGGCCGGGGAGACTGAACGTGGTCTCGGTCAGGATCGCGCCGCCCATGAGGGCGCCGAGGTCCATGCCGAGCATGGTCAGCAGCGGGGTCAGGGTGGACCGCATCGCGTGCTTGCGGATGACGACCTGCTCCTTGAGGCCCTTGGCCCGCGCCGTGCGGATGTAGTCCTCACCGAGGATCTCCATCATGGTGGCCCGGGTGATCCGGGCGTACATCGCGGCGTACAGGAAGGCCAGGGTGACCCAGGGCAGGATCATGCCGCCGAACCAGCCGGAGAGGCTCTCGTCCAGCGGGACGAACTCCGCGTTGATCCAGCCCAGGCTGTGGGAGAAGATCGCGAGGCTGAGCAGACCGGTGAAGTAGATGGGGAGGGAGACACCCGCGAGCGCGACGACCATCGCACCGCGGTCCCACAGGGTGCCCCGCTTGAGCGCGGAGAGCACGCCCGCCGCGAGACCGAAGATCAGCCACAGCACGGCCGCACCGAGCGCGAGAGCCAGGGTCACCGGGAATCGCTCGGTCAGCACCGGCCACACGGCCTGTTCGCTGCGGAAGGAGTAGCCGAAGCACGGGGCGGAGCACTGGGTGACGTCCCCGCCGCCCGCGTAGGTCCGGCCCGCGAAGATGCCCTTGAAGAACTCCCAGGCCTGGACGAAGACCGGGTCGCCCAGACCCAGCTTCTGCCGCACCGCCTCGACGGAGGCCGGGTCGGCCTGCTTGCCCACGAAGCTCGTGGCGATGTCGACGCCCGCCCACTTGGGGACGAGGAAGAAGATGCCGAAGACCACCAGGATGATGACCACGAGCATCACTGCGGCGGCGAACAGCCGCCTGATGAGGTAAGCGAGCACAGCTTACGGCCCGCCGCGGATCGCGGGCCGCCGGAGGTCTTCCGGCGGCCCGCGGTCACGCCGCGCCGGCCTTCACCTGCCTTTCGTGCCGTACGGCGGGTGTACCGGTTACTTCGAGGACTTCAGGCCGAGGTTGACGAAGTCGTACATACCGCTGTAGCCGTCGGTGGTGTACACGTTCGCCAGTCGGCTGCCGCGCCAGTTGAGGAACTTCTCGAAGACGAAGGGCAGGTAGTAGCCGCCCTCCATCACCTTGTGGTTGATCTGCTTGGCGATGTCGGCCTTGCCGGCGTCGTCCAGCGTGGTGACGTACTTGTCGAACAGGCCGTCGATCTCCTTGTCCTTGATGAGCGCGTAGTTGTTGTTGCCGCTCTCGAGGATGTAGTCGCTGTTCCACAGCGGGAGACCGTAGCCCTGGACCGACGGGAAGTCGGGGCCCCAGCCCATGATGATGATGCCGTAGCCCTTCTTCTTCACGTTGGCGGGGCTACCGATGATGCCGGCGGTCTGCGAGCCGTCGTACTGGTCGATGCTGACGTTGATGCCGACCTTCTTCAGCGACGCCTGGAGGGACTCGGCGGTGGCCACCTCGACCGGCTTGTTGTTGCGGACCGCGATGGTGGTCTTGAAGCCGTTGGGCTTGCCGCAGGCCTTCAGCTCTTCCTTGGCCTTGGCGACGTTGCCCTTCTTGTTGGCACCGGCCATCTCGTACGGGTCGTACTTCTGACCCTCGGAGCCCGGCACGGACGGCGGCAGCATGTTGGTGCCGATGTCGCCACCGGCCTGCGGGCCGCCGCGCGCGGTCTGGAGCGACACGTGGTCGGCCCCGTAGAGCACGGCCTTGCGGCAGTGGATGTTGTCGAAGGGCTTCACGCTCTGCGGGAACACCGCGTAGCGGATGTACCCGGAGACCGGGTTGTCCACGTTGCCCTTGTGCTTCTTCAGGGCGATGCTGCGGCCCTGCGGCGACAGCCCGGTCTGGGCCAGGTCCAGGTCGTAGTCACCGGCGATCAGACGGGCGTCCAGCTCGTTGGCGTTGCTGAAGAACTTGATCGTGATCTTGTCCGGGTACGCCTTGCGGACCGGGTCCGACTCCTGCTTCCACTCGGTGTTGCGGACCAGGGTGAGGTCCTTGCCCGGGTTGTAGGACTCGAACTTGTACGGGCCCGAGGAGAACGGCTTCAGACCGTACTTGGACTTGGTGTCCTTGTCCTGGCGGACCGGGGACGCCGAGGTCAGCGCGAGCATCTCCTCGAAGTCCGAGTTGGCCTGCGGCAGCTTGAAGACGATGGTCTTGTCGTCCGGCGTCTCGATCGCCTTCAGACCCAGCTTGTCCGCGGACTTGTCCTTGTACGGACCCTCGTACTTGCCCTCCGGGTCGAGCACCTCCTTGAGGTACGTCGGACCGCCGGACAGCACGTCCTGCGCCCAGACGCGCTCGATGCCGTACTTGATGTCCTTGGAGGTGATCGGCTTGCCGTCCTCCCAGGTGACTCCGTCACGCAGGGTGTACGTGTAGGTCTTGCCGTCGTCCGAGACCTTGGCCACGTCGGTGGCGAGGTCGGGGGTGACGCCCGCGCCCTTCTCACCCGGGGCGGGGGTGTTCGTGACGAGCTGGCGGGAGTAGTAGCGGGAGAAGTTCCACATGAAGCCGTAGTAGCCGCGGGTGGTGTCCCACGAGTCGGCGTCCTGCGTGGAGGCGAACTTCAGCTCGCCGCCCTTCTTGGCGAGGTCGGCCTGGGCGACCTTGTTGTTCGCGGCGTCGAAGCCGGCCGCGCCGTTCTTCGACCCCCCGCCGTCGCTGTCACCGCCGCCGCACGCCGCCGTGGTCAGCAGCGCGGCGACCACTGCGGCAGCGGCCAAAGCCTGCTTGCGCCGCCCTGAGGTGCGTTGGGTAGTCACGATCTCGGATCCTCCGGATTAGATGAGAGACCCCGTGCAGGTGCCACGGGTTCGCTTGCCGGTACGGCAGGTCAGCGGGAGCCCTTCGGGTCCAGCGCATCGCGTACGCCGTCACCGAAGAGGTTGAAGGCAAGAACGGTGATGAAGATCGCCACACCGGGGATCACCATGTACATGGGATCCGACTGGTAGTAGTCGATCGCGCTCGAGAGCATCTGCCCCCAGGACGACGTGGGCGGCTTGACGCCCACGCCCAGGAAGCTGAGTGCCGCCTCGGTGAGGATGTTGGTGGGGATCATCATCGTCGTGTACACGATGATCGGGGCCACCAGGTTGGGCAGCAGTTCCTTGAACAGGATGTAGAGGCGTCCGGCCCCCAGGGACCGGGCCGCCTCCACGTACTCCCGTTCACGCATGGAGAGCGTCTGGCCACGCACCACGCGCCCGATGTAGGGCCAGCCGAAGAAGCCGATGACGAGGATCATCACGAAGAGCCGCACGCCCGTGCCGCTGAGTCCCAGCATCTCGTTCGGCATGACCGAGACCAGCGCGATGATGAAGAGCAGCTGCGGGAAGGCCAGCAGACCGTCCATGACCCGGCTGATCAGCGCGTCGACCCAGCCGCCGAAGAAGCCGGCGAGCACACCCAGGACGGTTCCGAGGATCACGGCGACGATCGCGGACAGGAAGCCGACGAGCAGGGAGATCCGGGAGCCGTGGACGATGCGGGCGAAGACGTCGCGACCGTTGACCGGTTCGACGCCCAGCCAGTGCTCGCCGCTGATCCCGCCCAGGGACCCCGTGGGCGTGCCGAACAGCGGGTCAATCTTGTCCTCGTTGAAGACGTTGGGATCCTGCCCGTAGAGGGCGGTGATCGCCGGCGCGAGCACCGCGATCACGATGAGGACGAGCACCACGACGCCGCCCGTCAGGGCGAGCCTGTCCCGTTTCAGGCGCTCCCAGGCGATCCTGCCCAGGGAACGCCCCTGTACCGCCTTGGCATCGGCGCCGGCAACCGCCGCTTCCTCGGCAGCACTCGGGGCCGCTTCCGCGGTCGGCTCGTGCAATGGTGCCGTCATCTGGCAGGGACCCCTCTCAACCGGCGGTAGCCGGCCCGCACTTGCCGCTGTAGCGGCGTGATCCGTCCGTCGTACAAAGGGGCGAGCATCCACCCCTTGCTGCGGGAGTCTTCAACGCTTTGGCGATCTGTAGCCAGACTTGACGGTGAATGGATGCGCAACCGTGATGCTGTTCGAGGTGTTCCGTTATCCGGACAGTGGGTAACGGGGGCCGGACACGGATGAGTTGGGGCAGAGGGGACAAGGCGGCGCTTTGCGCCCTCATCTACGCGCGAAGATCTCCACCGGCCACCCCGGGGCCGGACCCACGACGGTCAGTACCGGCCCCCGGCCGGAGGGTATCCGTACCCGCCCACCGGCGCCTGGGCGGGGGCGGGGGCATGGGCCTCGCGGTCGTAGAACGGACGGGCGCGGGCGCGCAGCCACATGGCGACCGGGTCGTGGACGTCGGTCATCGCCACCGTCGACACCGGGAGCCCGTCCGGCACCGCGCCGACGGACTGCTGCATCATCGCGCGCACCGCGTCGACGGCCGGCGGGGAGGTGTCGTAGACCTCGAGACCGATGGCGAGGTACGGCGCCCCCAGCGCCGGCTGCACCCAGGCGCGGCGCAGCGCGCGGACCGCCGGGGTGCGGTGGGCGTTCTGCGTGAGCAGGGCGTAGAACTGGGGGATCTCGATGGCCGGTTCGGACAGGCGCAGGGGTCCGGCGGGCTGGCGGTCCAGGCCGGAGGCGATACGGCGCAGGTCCGGCCAGGGGACGCCGACGCCGCCGCCGGGGGCGTGCGGGTTGAGCCAGAGGCCGAAGTGGTCCGGGTAGAGGGCGCGGGCCGCCTCCAGGCCGTCGACCACCTCGTACGACCTGTTCCAGCCGCTGGCCGACAGCTCCTGGGCGGAGGTGACGCACGGCGCGTAGCCGTAGCCCTCGACCTCCATGTTTCCGTACTGGGCGTCCGGGGAGCCGGCCTGGCCCTGCCACAGCAGCATCCAGACCTGGCCGGAGGTGGGGGTGGCGAGCGCGCGCAGCAGGGCCTCGTAGGCGTCGTAGCGCCCGGGCGTCACCTGGCGCAGCATGTGCTCGACCTGCCCGGTCGTGGTGCCGCTGGCGCTCACGTTTGTGGCCCTTTCTGGAAGTTCCCGGTCGTGGAAACAGCTTAAGGCTCCGCCGGGTGGGGGGCGCCTATGAGCTCGGGGGGGTGCTGTCGTCTTGCGGGTGCGGGTGCGTCGTGGCTTGTCGCGCAGTTCCCCGCGCCCCTTGGCGGCGTTGCCCTGAGCGGCGTTTACAAGGCCCGGTCGTAGACGTTTACAAGTCCCGGTCGTAGAAGGGGCGGACCCTGTCTCTCATCCAGTCGCAGACCGGGTCCTGGGCTGCTTCCAGGAGGACCAGGTTGACCTGCCAGTTCGGGGGGGACTTGGTGAGGGCTCGGCTCAGGGCCTCCAGGGGGAGGGCTCGGGCGTCGCCCTCCCAGTGGGTGAGTTCGACGCCGACGAACAGGGTCGGGTCGGCGGTCTCGACGGCGGCCAGGCAGCGGCGGGCGGTGCGCACCACGCCGGTGGCGGCGAACTCGGCGGAGGCCGCGGCGAGGAAGTCCACCGGGTCGTCCTGCCAGTCCGGCTCGAAGAGGCGGACCCGGCCGCCGGACGCGGGCCCGTCCAGCGGGGTGCGGCCGGCCCGGCACAGCTCGGCCACGGCGGGCGGCGGCAGCGGGATGCCGACCACGCCCTCCGGGTTCACGGCGATGCCGACCTGCGGGGGCAGACCGCGGGCGAACTCCGCGGCGGGGGCGACGGTGTACGCCATCTGCGCCCCGGCGACCTGGCGGAGCTGCTCCTCGGAGCTGAACACCGGCACGTAGGCCTGTCCGTCGACCTCCAGGGAGGGCAGGTCGAGGGGGCCGCTGTGCGGGCCGCCGCCGTTCGGCAGGGGGATCCAGAGGAAGCTGCGGCCGAGCACCTCCACGATCCGGCCGCCGGCGCCCGGTATGCCGAGGGAGGCGGAGAGCACCTCCTCCAGCTCGTTGCCGGGCCAACCGCCGTGCGGGTGGGGGTGTGCCTGTGCCGGGAACCCGGGGAAGTCCATCTGCCTACCGCCTGCCTGGTACCGCTGTCCTGGCTGAAAAGGCTAACCCGTTCGGCCCAGCTCCCCGCGGTCCGTCAGCCGGTGAAGGCGATGCGGCGGAGCGTGTCCGCGGCCGCCCGGTCCAGGACGATCGCCGAGGTGCAGCCGGCGGGCAGGGCGCCCCCGGTCACGGCGCGCAGCAGGCGGGAGTTGGCCGCGCGGTGCCGCAGGA
This sequence comes from Streptomyces sp. NPDC056128, assembly GCF_042263835.1. Classification (NCBI taxonomy): domain Bacteria; kingdom Bacillati; phylum Actinomycetota; class Actinomycetes; order Kitasatosporales; family Streptomycetaceae; genus Streptomyces; species Streptomyces sp. NPDC056128. The sequence continues at coordinate 74,572 of NZ_JBHJVQ010000022.1, forward strand.
ACGCGTACCGCGAGACGCCGCGGCCGCGCTCGCGCTGGCCGGCCAGGGCCTGGTCGACGCCGACGTCGAGCAGCAGCAGGTGCAGGGTGCCGTCGCGGCGGCGGGCCTCCCGGGCCAGCCAGCCGCGCACCCAGGACTGTGTGCCGCAGTCGTGCACGACGACGCCCTCGCCGGAGCGCAGCGCCTTGCGGAGCCCCGCGTAGTGGGCGAGGCGGACCAGGGGGCGGTAGAGCGCGTACGGCAGGAAGCCCGGCATGCGGCGCTCCCAGCGGTCGCGGGTGTCCTGGGAGTCGATGCGCGGGCCGCGCACGGTGCGGGCCATCAGGGTGGACTTGCCGCTGCCGGGCAGGCCGGTGATCACCACCAGGTCGCGGGGTCCGAAGAGCAGGGCGTGCGGGCTGTGGCCGTCCCGGTCGCGCAGGTCGCGGACGACGGGCGCGGGCCGTTCGGCGCACGACTGCGGGGCCGGGGCGGAGGGCTGCTCGGGCAGCGCGAGACCCGAGGTCGTGGCGTAGGCCGTGGTCCTGTTCACCGTGATCGTCTCCCCTGGGGCGGTTCACGAGTTCCCATCCCCGTCGAGTGTAAAGAGAAGGTAATGCGCGGGTCTCGCGTTTTCGTTCGCTTACTGCCACAAGCCGGTTACAGATCACGGTCTGCCACGAATCGGCCGGTCGTGCAATGATGGCGGCGCCAACTGCATACCGGCCGTTTGAATCCGCGCGGGAGAGTCCCCGGCCACGCCGGGGCGCCGAAGGAGCAAGTCCCTCCCTTGAATCTCTCAGGCCCCCGTTACCGCGCGGGCGAGGCACATCTGAAAAGCGGGCCGCCGTTCGACGGCTGCCCCACCCAAGGTGCAAGCCCTGATCGCCGTACTCCGGTGGTCGTGGCGAACCTCTCAGGTTCCGATGACAGATGGGGAGGACCGACCTCGCCCGTGCCGTCCTGTCCTGGGAGACGACCGACCGATGAGCAGTTCGAATACCCGCCGTACCGCGCTCGACGCCACCCATCGCGCGCTGGGCGCGACGATGACCGACTTCGCCGGCTGGGACATGCCGCTGCGCTACGCCTCCGAGCGTGACGAGCACGTCGCGGTGCGCACCCGGGCCGGTCTCTTCGACCTCTCGCACATGGGTGAGATCACCGTCACCGGGCCGCAGGCCGCCGCGCTGCTGGACTTCGCGCTGGTCGGCAACATCGGCGGCGTGAAGCCGGGCCGCGCCCGCTACACCATGATCTGCCGCGAGGACGGCGGCATCCTGGACGACCTGATCGTCTACCGCCTCGGCGAGACCGAGGCCGGTTCTTCTGACTACATGGTCGTCGCCAACGCCTCCAACGCGCAGACCGTGCTCGACGCGCTGACCGAGCGGGCGGCCGGCTTCGACGCCGAGGTGCGCGACGACCGCGACGCCTACGCGCTGCTCGCCGTGCAGGGCCCCGAGTCCCCGGGCATCCTCAAGAGCCTCACCGACGCCGACCTGGACGGTCTGAAGTACTACGCCGGGCTGCCCGGCACGGTCGCCGGTGTCCCGGCGCTGATCGCGCGCACCGGCTACACCGGCGAGGACGGCTTCGAGCTGTTCGTGAAGCCGGAGCACGCCGTCGAGCTGTGGCAGGCGCTGACCGGGGCGGGCGCGGGCGTCGGTCTCGTCCCCTGCGGCCTGTCCTGCCGGGACACGCTCCGCCTGGAGGCGGGCATGCCGCTGTACGGGCACGAGCTGACCACCTCCCTGACGCCCTTCGACGCCGGGCTCGGCCGGGTGGTGAAGTTCGAGAAGGAGGGCGACTTCGTCGGGCGCGCCGCGCTGACCGGGGCCGCCGCCGAGGCCGAGCAGAACCCGCCCCGCGTGCTGGTCGGCCTGGTCGCCGAGGGCCGCCGGGTCCCGCGCGCCGGGTACCAGGTCGTCGCCGGCGGCGAGGTGGTCGGCGAGGTCACCTCCGGCGCCCCCTCCCCCACGCTGGGCAAGCCGATCGCCATGGCGTACGTCGACGCGGCGCACGCGGCACCGGGGACCGAGGGTGTGGGCGTGGACATCCGGGGCAGCCACGAGCCGTACGAGGTCGTGGCACTGCCCTTCTACAAGCGCCAGAAGTAGACACTGAGGGCGGAGGGCCACCGGCCCCCGCGCGTGTCCTTGCTGCTCAACGGCAGTGTCAGCAGTCCCCCCATTCATCAGCAGTCACCCCCGTACAGGAGAATTCAGGCCATGAGCAACCCCCAGCAGCTGCGCTACAGCAAGGAGCACGAGTGGCTGTCGGCCGCCGAGGACGGCGCCTCGACGGTCGGCATCACGGAGCACGCGGCCAACGCGCTCGGTGACGTCGTCTTCGTGCAGCTTCCCGAGGTCGGCGACTCGGTGTCCGCGGGCGAGACCTGCGGCGAACTGGAGTCGACCAAGTCCGTCTCCGACCTGTACTCCCCCGTCTCCGGTGAGGTCACCGAGATCAACGAGGACGTCGTCAACGACCCGTCGCTGGTGAACAGCGCCCCCTTCGAGGGCGGCTGGCTGTTCAAGGTCCGGGTCACGGACGAGCCGGGCGACCTGCTCTCCGCCGACGAGTACACCGAATTCGCGGGCGCCTGAGGAGTCACGGACGCATGTCGCTTCTGAACACACCCCTGCACGAGCTCGACCCCGACGTCGCCGCCGCCGTCGACGCCGAGCTGGACCGCCAGCAGTCCACCCTGGAGATGATCGCCTCCGAGAACTTCGCGCCCGTCGCGGTCATGGAGGCCCAGGGCTCGGTCCTGACCAACAAGTACGCCGAGGGCTACCCCGGCCGCCGCTACTACGGCGGCTGCGAGCACGTCGACGTGGTCGAGCAGATCGCCATCGACCGGGTCAAGGCGCTCTTCGGCGCCGAGCACGCCAACGTGCAGCCGCACTCCGGCGCCCAGGCCAACGCGGCCGCGATGTTCGCGCTGCTCAAGCCCGGCGACACGATCATGGGTCTGAACCTGGCCCACGGCGGGCACCTGACCCACGGCATGAAGATCAACTTCTCCGGCAAGCTCTACAACGTGGTCCCGTACCACGTCGGTGACGACGGCCAGGTCGACATGGCCGAGGTGGAGCGCCTCGCCAAGGAGACCAGGCCGAAGCTGATCGTCGCCGGCTGGTCGGCGTACCCGCGTCAGCTGGACTTCGCCGCGTTCCGCAAGGTCGCGGACGAGGTCGGCGCGTACCTCATGGTCGACATGGCGCACTTCGCCGGTCTGGTCGCGGCGGGCCTGCACCCGAACCCGGTGCCGCACGCGCACGTCGTGACGACCACCACGCACAAGACGCTCGGCGGCCCGCGCGGCGGTGTGATCCTCTCCACGGCCGACCTGGCCAAGAAGATCAACTCCGCCGTCTTCCCCGGTCAGCAGGGTGGCCCGCTGGAGCACGTGGTCGCCGCCAAGGCCGTCGCCTTCAAGGTCGCCGCGAGCGAGGACTTCAAGGAGCGCCAGGGCCGTACGCTGGAGGGTGCCCGCATCCTCGCCGAGCGCCTGGTGCGGGACGACGCCAAGGCGGCGGGCGTCTCCGTCCTGACCGGCGGCACGGACGTCCACCTCGTCCTGGTGGACCTGCGCGACTCCGAGCTGGACGGACAGCAGGCCGAGGACCGTCTCCACGAGGTCGGCATCACGGTCAACCGCAACGCCGTCCCGAACGACCCGCGTCCGCCGATGGTGACCTCCGGGCTGCGCATCGGTACGCCGGCCCTGGCGACCCGCGGCTTCACGGCCGAGGACTTCGCCGAGGTCGCGGACGTGATCGCCGAAGCGCTGAAGCCGTCCTACGACACGGAGGCGCTGGCGGCCCGGGTGAAGGCCCTGGCCGACAAGCACCCGCTGTACCCGGGTCTGAACAAGTAGACACCACGTGATCGGGGCGCCGCGCCCGCCACAAGCGGACCCGGCGCCCCGCCCCGAAGCACCACCCTCCGCACCACCCCCGTTCTGAGGAGTCCCCGTGGCCATCTCGGTCTTCGACCTGTTCTCGATCGGCATCGGCCCGTCGAGCTCGCACACGGTCGGCCCGATGCGCGCGGCCCGCATGTTCGCCCGCCGCCTGCGCAACGAGGAGCTGCTGGACTCCGTCGCCTCCGTCCGGGCCGAGCTGTACGGCTCGCTCGGCGCCACTGGACACGGCCACGGCACCCCCAAGGCGGTGCTGCTCGGCCTGGAGGGCGACTCGCCGCGCACGGTGGACGTGGAGACGGCCGACGACCGCGTCGAGACGATCAGGTCATCGGGCCGCATCCGCCTCCTCGGCGAGCACGAGATCGCCTTCGCCTACGACGACGACATGGTCCTGCACCGCCGCGAGACCCTCCCCTACCACGCCAACGGCATGACCCTGTGGGCGTACGACGCCGAGGGCGCCGAGGTGCTGACCAAGACGTACTACTCGGTCGGCGGCGGCTTCGTCGTCGACGAGGACGCGGTGGGCGCGGACCGCATCGTGCTCGACGACACGGTGCTCAAGTACCCCTTCCGCACCGGCGACGAGCTGCTGCGCCTGGCCCAGGACACCGGCCTGTCGATCTCCGCCCTGATGCTGGAGAACGAGCGGGCCTGGCGCGACGAGGACGAGATCCGCGAGGGCCTGCTGGAGATCTGGCGGGTGATGCGGGCGTGCGTGGACCGCGGCATGTCCCGCGAGGGCATACTCCCCGGCGGCCTGAAGGTCCGCCGCCGCGCCGCCAACACCGCGCGCAAGCTGCGCTCCGAGGGCGACCCGAAGGCCCTGGCCATGGAGTGGATCACCCTCTACGCGATGGCCGTGAACGAGGAGAACGCGGCCGGCGGCCGGGTCGTCACCGCCCCGACGAACGGCGCGGCGGGCATCATCCCGGCCGTCCTGCACTACTACGTCAACTTCGTGCCCGGCGCCGACGAGGACGGCGTGGTCCGCTTCCTGCTCGCGGCCGGCGCGATCGGCATGCTCTTCAAGGAGAACGCCTCCATCTCCGGCGCGGAGGTCGGCTGCCAGGGCGAGGTCGGCTCCGCCTGCTCGATGGCGGCCGGCGCCCTCGCCGAGGTGCTGGGCGGCTCCCCCGAGCAGGTGGAGAACGCCGCCGAGATCGGCATGGAGCACAACCTCGGCCTGACCTGCGACCCGGTCGGCGGCCTCGTCCAGATCCCGTGCATCGAGCGCAACGGCATGGCCGCCGTGAAGGCGGTCACGGCGGCCCGGATGGCGATGCGCGGCGACGGCTCCCACAAGGTCTCCCTCGACAAGGTCATCAAGACCATGAAGGACACCGGCGCCGACATGTCCGTGAAGTACAAGGAGACGGCGCGGGGCGGGCTCGCGGTGAACATCATCGAGTGCTAGGCGGATAGGCCCTGACCAGCGCGTTCGTTTCTTTCAGCGCTGTCGGGGAGGGTGCGATATCCCTCTCTTCGCGATCGTCTGCTGTTACACCGGCCTACCCCCGTCTCCGCCCCGACTCACCGTCCTTGTGCTTCCTTGGCTTCCCCGGTACGCCGTCGGGGAAGTGCCCGTAGCCATCCACCACTTCGTGGCCGACACCCGCATGCGCCGACGGCACCGCTCCGGGCGCGAGGCCGTGGATGCCCAGCACGCCGGCCAATACCGTCATCACCAGCAGCCCGAAAGGCCGCCCTGCCGACGGCTGCTGCTTGATCGGGTGCCCTGGTCACGCGCCCATGGTGCGGGGCTACCGGCTGCGACCCAGGCGTGACAGTACTTGACGAATCACGTGTTTCGATCGGATGGCCACGAAAGTGCCGCGCGACACCACCGCTCGCCCCCTCCCCATGGCGGCCGCCCTGTGGCGAGACGCTCAGGCACTGATCAGATGATCCCAGGCCGTACGGTCTGGCCCGCCCCGAGGCGTGGGGCCGCGGTGCACACTCCAATGGCCACCCTGCGAGCCCATGGTCACCATGGCCAGTGGCGGCACCGTGATGTGCCAGAACGCCGTCACCGGTACCGCCAGAGCGTGGACCACCGCGGCCCGAGCTACGGCCGGCTCGGTGATCACTACTGCACACCCCCTCTGTGGCGGCAGGTCGCTGAGCCAGTTCGTGACGCGTTGGCAGAGCTGGCGCACGGATTCACCCCCGTGGGGTACGGCATCTGGGTCCGTCAGAAAGGCGGAGAGTTCGTACGGATCGGTTGCGGCGACTTCGGCCGTGGTGCGGTCGCGCCACGCGCCGTAGTCGAGGTCACGCAGCGCAGGCTCCACCTCGGCTGTGAGGGCGAAAGCACGAGCAGTCCGCGCACAGCGAGGGGAGGGTGCCCGGATAACCGCGGAGCATCGGTGCAGCGCCGCTCCGATGGCGTCGGCGCCGGCCGGGCCGCACTTGCTCAGGGCCGCGTCAGCGAAGGTCGGCCGATTCGGGTCGACTCCAGCGACGGCACAGAGAAATGTCAGGCAGATCGACATCCGGCTGATCTCCTTTCCGCTCAGCAGACGGACAGAACGGCGTGACACGACCGAATCGCCTGAGCACTGAATGTGGCGGACCAGCCGGCTGCGTCAGCGCCAGCTGATCAAGCACTCGGCCGGGTGATGGAACAGGTACCTCCAGGTTCGGGCACCGTCGCTCGTGAACCCATCCGGCACATGTCCGGAACGTCCCGCCGACCGGCTGGAGCAGCCCCGCCAAGTGGCTGCTGCCGGTCTCGGCTGCGGGAGGCGCGCCCGGTGGTGGGTACGCATCGGACAGTGGGGCCCGATGGTGAGTGGAGCACGCATGATCAGGGTGATGGTGGTCGACGACGAGGCGCTGATCCGTACCGGCTTTCAGCACATCCTCGAAGCGGCAGACGACATCGAGGTCGTGGCGGCGGTCCCTGGTGGCCAGGCGGTCCGAACGGCACAGGAGCGGCGCCCCGCCGTCGTACTGCTGGACATTCGGATGCCTGACGTGGACGGCCTGACCGTCCTGGCCGACCTTCGCGGCCTGCCGCACCCTCCAGCGGTAGCCATGCTCACGACATTCGGTATGGACGAGTACGTCGCCGCGGCACTTCGCTCGGGCGCTGCCGGCTTCCTGCTCAAGGACACCGACCCGGAGCAACTGCCCTCCCTGGTGCGGACTCTGGCAGACGGCGGCACCGTCCTGTCATCGGAGGTCACCCGCACCATCGTGGACGGCTACCTGAACGTCGGCCCGCAGCAGGACGCCATCCGCAGCCTCGACCGGCTCACCGAGCGCGAGCGTGCCGTGCTCACAGCCGCTTCCGAGGGGCTGACCAACGCCGACATCGCCGCACGGATGCACCTGAGTACCGGCACGGTCAAGGACCACGTGAGCGCCATCCTGGCCAAGCTGGAGGTAGGCAGCCGTGTCCAGGCCGCCCTGCTCGCGGAACGCGCCGGCTTCCTCAGACCAACACGGGACGACGAGGAACCATGAGCATCCGCCGCCCTCCCGCCCCACTACTGGACGCCCTCCTCGTCGCAGCGGCACTGCTCGATGTCTGGGTCCATGCCGACTTCTCCGAGCCGCTGCGCCCGGCCTGCGCCCTCCTCGCTGCCTGCGCCCTCGTCCTGCGCCGGCGCCTGCCGAGAGTCACGTTCCTGCTCACCCTTCCGGCCGTTCTCCTCTCCGACGCCGTCTTCGCGGCCCTGGCCGCGCTGTACACGCTCGCCTCGCTCACCCGGGGACGTACGCTGCTGGTCGTCTGCGCCGTGGCGTTCACGGTCAGCAACCTGGTTTCCCTGCCGTCGCCGGGCTTGGAGTTCTCGGCGCCATCGACCTTCATCTCCTTCGGCTATACGGCCGCGACGGCAGCCGCACCCGTCTTCCTCGGTCAGCTGGTGCAGGCCCGGCGCGACCTGTCGTTGCGGCTCGCGGAAATCTCCCGGGCACGCGACCACGAGCGGCATCTGACCGCCCAGACCGTGCTCGCCCGGGAACGGGCCGCGCTCGCCCGCGAAATGCATGACGTCGTCGCTCACCAGGTCAGCCTCATCGCGGTCCGGGCCGGGGCGCTCCAGGTCGGCAGCCGTAACGACGAAGTCCGAGAAGCCGCAGCCACGATCCGGAAGTTGAGTGTGCAGACGCTGGAAGAGCTGCGGCACATGGTCAGCGTCCTGCGCACCGCCGGGGGCGGTCCTGCGGAGCTGGTTCCCCAGCCCTCACTCGCTGATCTTCAGCGGCTGGTCGACAACAGCGGTATCGAGACCGATCTGCAGACGGACCTGTCGGACAGCCTTTCACCGCCTGTACAGCGTGCCATCTACCGCACAGTCCAGGAGGCGCTGACCAACGTACGCAAGCACGCACCCGGCGCCAAAGCAGTCGTACGCATCCGCCACGAGCACACGACCGTCCGTGTCACCGTCACCAATGGCCCACCAACGCGACCCGCTCTGTCCCTGCCCGGCGCCAACTATGGCCTAGTCGGCCTGCGCCAGCGCGCTGAGCTGCTGGGTGGCACTGTCACGTGCGGCCCCACGACGGACGGGGGCTATCACCTGTCGCTGGAACTCCCTGTCACCGGCGGACGGTGACAGGCTCTTCAGCGCCCCCGATGACACTGCAGGCAAGAACGTGCAAGCCCTCCTCATACCGCGGCTCCCTGGCGACGAATACCTGGCGAGACAGCAGGATCTACGACCGACACAGTCAAGGAGTCCTCATGACGGGACAGCAGCTCGGGGTGAGCGGCAGCAACCGCTCGGTCACCGCCCCGTGCCGAATCCCTGGTCATGGCTCACTTCCGGGCCCGGTCGGGAAGGGGCCACGTGGTTGACCTCGCCGTAGACGAGTTCGCCCACGACGAGGTGGCGCGGTCCGGGGGGTGCGGACCATCGACGACTTCTTCCACGAACCGCGGCGTCACGGTTAAGGCCGGCCCGCCGACCGCCGGACATATCCGAGGAGAGCATCGTGCCAGTCATCACCACCCCCCAGTCCTTCAACGAGGAAGACCTCTACGTCGACCTCGCCCCGATGCTCGGGCACCGGCTCTTCCTCAAGTGCGAAGGCTTCAACTTCGCCGGTTCGATCAAGCTGAAGGCCGCGAACGAGATGGTGGAGTCCGCCGAACGGAGCGGAATCCTCTCCCCCGACTCCATCCTGGTGGAATCCTCCTCCGGCAACCTCGGCGTCGCGCTGAGCATGATCGCGGCGAGCAAGGGATACCGGTTCGTCTGCGTGACGGACTCCCGCTGCAACCTGACCACCCGGCTGATGATGGAAGCCCTGGGCAGCCAGGTGCACGTCGTCTCCGACGAGCACGCCGCCGGGGGCCTGCTGGGCGCGCGGCTGGCCCATGTGCGGGCCCTGTGCGCCGCGGACGACCGCTATGTGTGGCTGAGTCAGTACACCAACGCCGACAACTGGCGTGCCCACTACTTCCGGACCGCTCCCGCCATCGCCCGCCGGTTCCCGCGACTGGACGTGCTCTTCATCGGCGTCGGGACCACCGGCACCCTCATGGGATGCGCCCGCTGGTTCCGTTCCTGGCACCGGCCGGTGCGGATCGTCGCCGTGGACAGTGTCGGCTCCGCCATCTTCGGCGACCCGCCGGGCCGCCGGATGATCCCGGGCCTGGGCATGAGCACCCGCCCGCCGCTCCTCGACGAGACGTACGTGGACGAGGCGGTACGCGTCGACGAGGCGTACACCATCCGCACCTGCCGAAGCCTGGCCCGGCGCGGATTCCTCTTCGGCGGTTCCACCGGCACCGTGGTCAGCGGCGCGGCGAGCTGGCTCGCCCGGCACGGGACGCCCGGCCTCACCCCCGTGGCCATCGCCCCCGACCTCGGCGAGCGCTACCTCGACACCGTCTACCAGACCAACTGGGTACAGGCCCTCTACGGCGACGACGCCCTCGCCCCCGAGCAACCCCCCGACGGCACGTCACCGGGGTCGTCCGCACCGTCCCCGCGGGTCACCCAGGGACGGACACGACGCCGAACAGGTCGGTGGTCGCCCACGAGGACCCGCCGGCTGATCCCACCGTGATGTCGACGGCGATCACCCGTCGACTGGCCCTTCGGGGACGTGCGCCTCACGGCGACCCGCGCCGGGCAGCGATCCGGGGTAGCCCGGAACGCGCCCGGTTCCACCGACGGCTCGGCGGACCTCGCCCGCGCGCTCGGCGCCACGGTCGTGACCGAGCCGCGCCGCGGCTTCGGCGCCGCCTGCCACGCCGGGCTGACCGCCGCCACGGCCGACATCGTCTGCTTCTGCGACTGCGACGCCTCCCTCGACCCGGGCCTGCTGACGCCCTTCGTGCGCGAGATCCGGGCCGGCACCGCCGACCTGGTGCTCGGCCGCCGACGACCCCGGGGGCGCGGCGCCTGGCCCCCGCACGCCCGGGCCGGCAACCTCGCGCTCGCCCGGATGCTGCGCCGCCGCACCGGCCTGCGGCTGCACGACCTCGGCCCGCTGCGCGCCGCCCGCCGCGAGGCGCTGCTCGGCCTCGGCCTCACCGACCGGCGCAGCGGCTACCCGCTCCAGATGGTGGTACGGGCCGCCGACGCGGGCTGGCGGGTCACCGAGCACGACGTGCCGTACCTGCCCCGCACGGGGGCCTCGAAGGTCACCGGGACCTGGCGCGGCACCTGGCACGCGGTACGGGATATGCGCGGCGTGCTCGCCGAGCAACCGGAGCGCAGGGTTCCGCGTGACACGGCCCGCGAGGGTCGTGGGCCGAGTTGCTGGTGACGTACTTGGCTCGCGCGGTGCGGCCGGTGCGGTCCGAACTGGTCCGACCGCCGGAGTTGTACGGCGGGTCGCTGATAACAGCGTTGACGCTCTCGTCCGGGAGGGTCTACCGCCCTCTGAAGTCTTGCTTGCGTTTCGCGGTCCGGTACAGGGAGCGGCAGACACCGTGAGGGGTCCGCCGCCCTACCGGCCAGGGGCCGGCCTGCTGCCGCCGGCGCCGGACCGGGGCAGAGCGGTCGATGCCAGGAAGTCGTCGAGCATGGCGGTCTGCAGCTCCTCGGGGAAGCGGTCCGGGTCGAAGAGGGCCTGGACAACAAGTCCGTGGGTGAAGGCGACGGCAGTGGCGGCGAGTTGTTCCGGGTCGGCGGTGGCGGGAAGCTCGCCGAGGTCGCGTGCGGCTTCGAGGTGCGGGCGGATCGTCGAGCGCAGCCGGGTGTAGCGGTCGGCCTGCTCCGCAGCCAGGTGGCCGTCGGCGAGGGAGAGGTCCCAGGAGCTCACCCAGATGCGGTTGCGGGCGGTGTCGCCGGGGGTCAGCGGGAGGATGTCCAACAATGCGGCGCGCACGGTGGCGAGCCCCTCCGCGGGACGGGCGCGGCGGGGACGTTCCGCGGTCCGCTTCTCCAGCAGGTCCAAGGCGTGCGTGATCAGAGCGCGTTTGGTCGGAAAGTAGTGCATGAGCATCCCGGTCGAGACGCCCATCGCAGCGGCGACGGCACGCAGCGTCAGCCCGCCGAACCCCTTGTCGGCGAGGACCTGCCACACCGCCTCGGATACGTCCTTGCGGCGGGCTTCACGGTCTCCGGGTGCGGGCGGCATGCTGCTACCTTACGTACCGAACGCTTGTTACGCAGCCAGGGAATGAGGCATCCGTGTTCGCACTGCCGCTCGGTGACAACGCTCGACTCCGCCCTCTGGAGCCCTGGCAGGCGCAGGAGTTCCTCGACCACATCGACCGCGCCCGGGCGTATGTGGACCCCTGGATACCCTGGGCGACGTTCAGCACCGACCTCGCCTCCGCCACGGCCACCCTCCAGCGGTACGCCGACCAGACGGCCACGGACACCCGCCGGATCTACGGGATCTGGCTGGACGGCACGCTGGTCGGCGGGGTCATGTTCACGAAGTTCGACACCACCTCCGGGGTCTGTGAGGTCGGCTGCTGGCTGGAGGCGGACGGGGCGGGCCAGGGGCTGGTGACCCGGGCCTGCCGGGCATTGATCGACTGGGCTTTCCGGGAACGCGGGATGCGCCGGGTCGAGTGGGTGGTCGCGTCGGGCAACACCCGCAGCATCGAAACCGCGCGACGGCTCGGCATGACCCGCGACGGTGTGTTGCGGCAGCACTCTCTGTACCGGGGCGCGCGGCACGACAGCGAGATCTGGTCGGTCCTCTCCGAAGAGTGGGCAGCCGTGGCGGAAGTGCCCGTGACCGACGGCAAGGCCGAGCTGGACCATCTGACGCGCACCTTCTTCGGCGCGTTCACCAACACTGGCGGCAGTCGGCCTGACCTCGGCGTCATCCGCGACCTCTTCATTCCGCAGGGGAGGATCATCGCGAACGTCGGGGGCGAGCCCGTGATCTACGACCTCGACGCGTTCATCGAGCCCCGGCAGAAGATGCTCACCGACGGAACGCTGACGGAGTTCTCCGAATGGGAGGTTTCCGAACGCACCGAGATCTTCGGATCGGTCGCCCATCGGTTCACCGAATATCGCAAGTCCGGCTGCCACAACGGCGAGTGGTTCGAGGGCTCCGGCCACAAGACCACCCAATACCTCCGAACCCCGGCCGGCTGGAGGATGTCCTCGCTGGCCTGGGCCGACGCACCCGCCACAGTCGACGAATGACCGTGCGGATCCCGGTGACACGGAGAACTCGGGCTTGAGCTTCCACGCCGGGCTTCAGCATCCGCCTCAGGACGGTCGGGCAGGCCGGGAGAAGCTGAAACGCCTGGTCGAACTCGACGTCCTCACCGAGGTCGACGCCAGCAGCTTCACCAGGAAGCGATAGTCGACCGAGCACCGCGACCAGCAGCCCTGCCCCGCCTCACCCGGAAATGGACATCAACGCTTGCCCCCGGCGAGCCAGCGCAGGTACGGCTTCGCTCCCTGGAGCAGGCCCGAGCGCGGGTAGGCAGCCACCATGGTGCGGTGGGTGCCGCGATCGAGGTGGTGGCTCCAGGAGTCGACGTCGACCTGGTCCTCCGGTGCGGCGACGTGCCCGTCGACGAAGTCACCCCAGGTAGTGGTGCAGCAGTTCCAGCCTCGGTCGATGACTCACCGCTCGCACGCGAGCATGCCGAGCATGTTCGGGTGGCGGCGCTGCCACTCGCCATCTAGGGCGATGACGTCTCCGACGCGAGGGACGTTCCTGGGGCACAGGCAGCACCTGATGCAGAACGCAACGGACACGGTGGAGCTCCCCATCACCCTGCGGGCCGGACTCGCTCAGCCTGGCAGCCCGGCCCCCGTTCTGCGACGCCGCCATGCCGTCTCGGTGCCTTCCGTCACTGTGGTGCAACAGCAGGTGCAATACCCGTATTGCAGCTGAGCTGCGCGAATCGTCCTGTGCCATCGAAGGTCAAGCACGTGCCATCGTCCTGAGCGGCCGGACGTGGGTCCGGGAGGCAGCTCCCCCCGAGCTCCGTGTAGCGACTCTGGCGGGCCGGGCCTTGGGTCCCGTCGTCGCAGCAACCATGACAGGAGTACGCCATACCGCAGCCCGGCAGTGCCCCGGAAGCCGCCTTCTTGAACCTGGCAAGAGCTGCGGAGTACTTGGGCATCTCTCCGAACACCCTTTACGTCTGGCGTCATCGACGTCAGGGTCAACCCGCTGGCGTAAAAGCCGCAGAGCCGTGGCCTGGACGCCATGGACACGTGGCTGGAGCAGGATCAACAGTCGATTCTCCCTGAGAAGTCCCTGCTGGCCGGTTGGGCCAAGCAGATCACCCTGAACCCGCAGGTCAGGTACCTGATAGCGTCTGGGGCCAACATGAACGTGAAGTACAAGGAGACGGCGCGGGGCGGGCTCGCGGTGGACATCATCGAGTGCTGAGAGGACCGCTGATGAGGCGTTCGGCGCCGCGCACGAGCTGGGAGAAGAACGCCAAGCAGGTTGCCGCAGTCGTGGCCCTCGGCGGATTTCTTGGGCTGTCGCTGTGGCTCGGTGACGAGCTGTGGAATCTGGCCGCGTACTGGCCGGCGTCCGGCATCGGATTCGCCGCCACCGTCGCCGTGCTGCTCCCGATCACGTTCAGGGCGGCCAAGCGCTCCTTCCGCCGGGCCCGCTCGGACGGGGGCACATACCAGCCTCGGTGGCTCGTGGCCGGCCTCGCGTACGCGGCAGTAGCCCTGCTGAGCGCGTTGGCCGTGTCCCGCGCGATCCCCGGAAAGGGCTCCTCGGACTACTCCTGTCACAGCGGATGGCAGCCATGCTGGGTGAACCACCACTACCCCGGGGCCTTCCTCATGACACTCGTCAGCTTGGCCGCGACAGCGGCAGTCATGCATTGGCTGCCGAGCTGGAAGTCCAACCTCCGTGCCCGCTACCGCCGGCTCCGCTACCGCCGATAGCCGCCGAGGCCGTCGCCCCCCCGGACAGCGTCAACCTCCTGGCCGCTGGTGGCGGGCTCCTGCATACTCGCCACATGCGGCTGCCTGCCTCCCGCCCCGTGCCCGAGGCCCCGGATCACAAGGGGTTCGCGCATCTGATCGTCGTGCACCCGCCGTTCGCCGCACCGGTCCTGCCTGACCAGCGGCCCTCGGAGACCCCCGACCACGACCCGGAGGCGGCGCGGGCGACGGTACTGGGCCTCTCGACGGTTTCGGCGGTGCGACGTGAGCGCGCCCCGTCCCGGCTCGCGCTTCCGAAGAGTCCGGTCCGCAGGAAGGATCTGGACGAGGTGAGCGTGGCCGTGTGGGGCTCCACGGTGAAGATCACCGATCCGGCGCTCGTCGAGGGCGGGATGGAGTCGGGCGCGCTGGAGGACGAGTTCCGGGCGCAGAAGGAGAGGTATCCGGAGGCTCTGATCGTCGCCGTGTGCTCGCTCAACTTTCGTTTCCACTACACGAAGCTCCTCGCCGCAGCGCCCAACACCCCTGACGTGAAGATCGAGGGCCGCTGGTCGCTGCAGACCACCGGTGAACCGCGTGCCGTTCTGGCCGCCGCCGGGGTCGATCTCGACGAACTCGATGCCGAGTACGGTGACGAGTTCGCCCCCGAGCACAAGGACGACGACGGCGGCGGGCTCCGCGACTTCGACGGCTTCCTCCACATGCTCACCGGGGGTGCTCTGGGCGTCTACCCGGACGAAGAGCGCGTCCACTCGACCTTCGTGGTCATGCGCAGCAAGCACGGCAAGGACTGCCTCCGCAGAATCTGGCTTCCCATAGGCGCGCGCCGCACGATGCTCCGGCTCCTCGGGTACCGCAACCAGTGAGTCCTGCGCTGGGGCCATCGAGTGCTGAGGCGCGTCCGCCCGGTGTGTCAGATGCCGCAGTTCGGCGCCGACCAGTACGGCGAGGGGTCGAAGGCCACGTGGGTGTGGTCGTTGTGGCCGGGGTAGCCCGGGCCGAGGATCTCCGAGAAGCCGTGGGTCCTGGACTGCTGCGCCAGGCGGCAGAAGCTGGGTGATCCGGTGAGGTCGGCCGCGTCGCCGTAGAGGTGCCGGCTGGTGGACGAGCCGCCGACGGCGTTGTTGCAGGCGCGGGAGCGGAAGCCGCTGGAGATGGTGATCGGCACGTCCCCGAGGGCGTGCCGCATCGCCTCCAGCTTCCACATGGTCCTCAGCGCGTTCGACTTGGCGGTGGCGGCGGAGACCGCGCCGCCGGACCAGTCGGAGTTGCACTTGTTGAGTTCCGCGTAGCTGAAGTGGACGGGGGTGCAGTCCGCGTCCTGGAGGGCGTAGATCTTGTTGAAGGTGGCCGGCCCGGCGACGCCGTCCGCGCCCAGTCCGTACGCGGCCTGGAACTTCTTGACGGCGGCGGCGGTGCGGGCGCCGTACTGGCCGTCGTAGGAGAGGCGTTCGCCGGAGGTGACCCAGCCGGCGACCCTGATCTGGAGCTGGGTCACGTCGCCGCCGGAGGATCCCTGGGAGAGGGTGCGGTTCCAGGTGTAGCAGGAGTCGGCGTGCGCGGCGGTGGCGGTGGCCCCCACACCCACCGCCGCTCCAGCCATGAGCATGACAAATGAGAGAAGCAGGCGTGACGCGCGTCTGAACATCCCGGCCTCCCGACCGTCGAGCCGAACATGGACCGGACCAGCGTGCGGTACGGGGCTACGCGCGTCAACAGCGCCCGGGAGAAGGGAAGTCGACGTTTACGCTTCCGGCGGGGATCACCCGTGCCATGGTGGGGAATAAGCAACTCCCGTTCCCCCACAGCCCCTCAGGGAGGCCCCATGCTGCGCGGCATCGACGTCAGCGCGTACCAGTCGTCCAGTTACGGCACGGACGGCCTCTCCTTCGTCTTCGTCAAGGCGACGGAGGGCCGTACGTACGTCAACCCGAAGCTCGCGGCGCAGACGAAGCGGGGCCGCGACGCCGGGCTCGTCGTCGGCTTCTACCACTTCCTGTGGCCGGGCAACCTCGACGCCCAGGCCTCGTACTTCGTCTCCAAGGCCCCCGACCGCAAGGGCGACATCCTCGCCGTCGACTGGGAGACGACGGGCGAGGGCACCCACGCGAGCAACGCGGAGAAGGACAGCTTCATCCGGAAGGTGCGGGCGCTTCGGCCGGACAACCGGGTCATTCTCTACTGCAATCGGAATTTCTGGCTCAACGTCGACACGACGTCGTACGCCGGTGACGGCCTCTGGATCGCCGACTACGTGACGGCGGGCAAGCCGCGCATCCAGGCGGACTGGCGCTTCCACCAGTACACGGACGACCCGGTCGACACCAACGTCGGGGACTTCGCGAGCAAGACGGCGCTCAAGGAGTGGGCGCAGCGCGCCTGAGATGCGTCGGGGGCGCCCCCCGGTCCCGCCGGGTGGCGCCCCTGAGCGTGTGGGCGTTACTTGTTCAGGGGGGCCCAGAACTCCTCGAACGACATCAGCCGGTCGCCGTCGAGGTCGCGGTTGGCGATGATCGCCTCGGCCACCGACTCGGTGACGTTCCAGTCGCCGCCCTGGGCCAGCGCCTTCTTGAACTCGGCCGCGGTGATGAACCCGTCACCGTCCGTGTCGATCCGGTCGAACTGCCTGCGTGCTTCCTCGATGTCCGCCACCGGTCCGCCCCTCATTCCCTGCTCAGCTGGTCTGCTCTGCTCGTCCCGTGGACGAATCTGACGCGAGTCAGACTAGCTGGCCGCACTCCGGCGTCAGTGCCAGGGCCGGTAGTGCGGGTTGCTCTCGCAGTCGCTCATGATCTCGGTCCTGGTCTGCCGGTCGACCGGGCAGACCCCGATGATGTACTTCCGCTGGATGCCGCCGGGGAAGGCCACCTCGACCTGGTCGGCCCACTTGTGCTTGTCGCCGATGGTCTTGTTGACGTCGATGCCGCCGGGGGCGTCGATGTAGTAGTTGTAGCCGGACTTGTACCAGGTCTTGTACAGGTCGTGGTCGTAGCTCGTCGAGACGTACGGCGAGGGCTGGTTGACCAGGACGTACTTCTCGACGTCGTACTGGCCGTTGTACACGTCCTTGGCGTGGAAGCCCTCCTCGAAGACGACCTGCGGGCCCCGGCTGTCGCTGCGGTAGAGGGTGCCGCAGGTGGTGCGCCAGACCGGCTCGGGGGTGATGCGGTCGACGTCGACGCCCCGGTCGGCGGCGGCCTTGGTCTTGTCGTCGAACTGGGGGCAGGCCGGTGCGGCCTTGGCGGGCGCCGTCGCGGTGGCGGCCGAGCCGGGGACGGTGGCGGCCGACGTGGCGAAGACGGCGGCGAGCGACAGGACGGCGGCGGCGGCGGCCCTGCGCCGCAGGCGAGTGGTGATCATGCGGACCACGATCCCGTTGGCGGAGCGGCACGTTCCGGATTCTCACCCGTAGGCGGCGTGTCCGGTGAACGGTGTTGCTCCCGGCTCCGGACGGTCACTCACCGGTCCACGACCCGCATCTCGAACCACGTCGTCTTGCCGCGCGGCAGCAGGTCGACGCCCCATCGGTCGGACAGCTTGTCCACGAGGAAGAGGCCCCGCCCGCTGATGTCCGTCTCCTGCACCGGCATCAGACACGGCAGCCCCCGGGAGGGGTCGCGGACCTCGACGCGGATCCAGCCGGGGCGGCGGCGCATGTGGAGGCCGAACACCCGGGCGCCGGTGTGGCGGACGGCGTTGCCGACCAGCTCGGAGACGAGCAGGACGGTGTCCTCGGTGACCTTGGGGCCGAGCTGCCACTGGCGCAGCGCCACCACCTGGGCCAGCCGGCGGGCGGTGGCGGCGGACTCGGGGCGGGACGGTAACGGAACCTCGCGCTCCGTGGGGTTGCCGAACAGCTCCAGCGCCTGGTGCGCGCGTTCGTCCTCCACCGCCGGCGACCAGCGCGCCGCGGTCGCACGTCCGGCTCCCCGCGGCTGTTCCGTACCCTCCAGCCCCGCCATGCCCCCATCATGGCCGCCCCCGGAGGGCTCCGGGGCCGTTCCCGGGGAATACGCCCCCGCGCGGGCGCGGCTCGACGGGGGGCGATCGGCATATGCCAGAGGCAGCTCGATACCGGGAAAGGCCCCATTGACCTGGGCGGACGACTCGGCCGGAGACAAGCGGCGGCCTCCCTCGACACGACACGCTTAATGGTGCGTTAAGGCTGCCATAAACCGCCCCATCGAGGGACCCGGACCAGACATCGCGTCAATTGCAAGCCCGTCAGCCGAACTTCGCCTTCCCGGGGCCCTCCTCCACGAAGCTGCGCATCCCGAGTTCGCGGTCCTCGGTGGCGAACAGACCCGCGAACCAGTTGCGTTCGACGGCGAGGCCGGTCTCGATGTCCGTCTCCAGGCCCGTGTCGACGGCCTCCTTCGCCGCGCGCAGCGCGATGGCCGGCCCCTTGGCCAGCCGCGCGGCCCAGGCGTGCGCCTGCGCGTAGACCTCATCGGCCGGGACCACGCGGTCGACCAGGCCGAGCGTCAGCGCCTCCTCGGCCTTCACCTGCCGGCCGGTGAAGATGAGGTCCTTGGCCCGGGAGGGGCCGACCAGCCGGGAGAGCCGCTGGGTGCCGCCGGCGCCCGGGATCAGGCCGAGCAGGATCTCGGGCTGGCCCAGCTTGGCGTTCTCCCCGGCGATGCGGAAGTCGGCGCAGAGCGCGAGTTCGCAGCCGCCGCCCAGCGCGTAGCCGGTCACCGCCGCGACCACCGGCTTGGGGATGCGGGCCACCGCGGTGAAGGAGTCCTGCAGGGCACGGGCGCGCACGATCATCGCCGCGTGGTCCATCGCCTGCATCTCCTTGATGTCCGCGCCCGCCGCGAACACCTTCTCGCCGCCGTAGATCACCACGGCGCGTACGTCGTCGCGGCGGGTGGCCTCCTCGGCGAGCTCCTTGAGCCGGTCCTGTGTGGCGACGTCCAGGGCGTTCATGGGCGGGCGGTCGAGACGCAGCGTGCCGACGCCTTCGGCGACTTCCAGATTCACGGTCATGCTCCGCAGGTTAGCGGGCGTTCACTCGCCGTGGCACTTGCGGGTGCGTCGTCGGCCGACGGCCGGTGGTGGGTTGCTCGCGCAGTTCCCCGCGCCCCTTCGGGCGCGGGGACGGCTCGTTTGTTATGCCTTCCACTTCTCCCAGGACATGTTCCAGCCGTTGAGGCCGTTGTCCGGGGCGATGGTCGCGTCCTCGGAGTTCTTCACCACGACCACGTCGCCGATCAGCGAGTTCTCGAAGAACCACGCGGCCGGCGCCTTCTCGTCCCAGCCGCCGCGCACGTCGCGCAGCCCGATGCAGCCGTGGCTGGAGTTGCGGTTGCCGAAGGCGTCGCCGCCCCAGTAGTTGCCGTGGATGAAGGTGCCGGAGGTGGACAGGCGCATGGCGTGCGGGACGTCCTTGATGTCGTACTCGCCGCCGTAGCCGACCGTCTCGCCGTTCATCCGGGTCACCGCGAGCCGCTCGGTGATGACCATCTGGCCGTTCCAGGTCTCGTAGCCGGGCGAGCCGGTGGTGACCGGGATGGTCTTGACGGTCTTGCCGTCCCGGACGACCTTCATCGTGTGCTTCTTGGCGTCGACGACGGAGACCTGGCTGCGGCCGACGGTGAAGGAGACGGTCTTGGCCTGCTTGCCGTAGACGTCCTCGCGGCCCTCGACGCCGTCGAGGTTCAGGTCGACGGTGACCTTGGTGCCGGGCTTCCAGTACTTCTCGGGCCGGAAGTCGAGGCGGTCGTTGCCGAACCAGTGGCCCGCGACCTCCACGGCCGGTTCGGTCTTGATGCGGATGGCCTTCTCGACGTCCTCGGGGTTGGTGATGCCCCGGGTGAAGCGGATCGAGAACGGCATGCCGACGCCGACCTTCGAACCGTCCTCCGGCGTGAAGGTGCCGACGAAGGTGTTCTCGGGCGTCAGCGTGGTGAAGCGGGAGTCCTCGGCCGCCGAACGCCCCTCGGCGTCCTTGGCGACCGCGTGCACGGTGTACGTGGTGGCGGCGGCCAGGTGGGTGGACGGCGTCCAGGTGGCGCCGTCCCCGGATATCTTCCCGTCGACCTTCGCGCCCTCGGCGTCCTTGACCACGACCTCGGTGAGCTTGCCCTCGGCGGCGGCGACCTTGAGCGCGCCGCTGGTGTCGACGGCCTTGGCCCCGTTCTTCGGCGCGATGGTGACGACGGCCTCGGACTGCTTGCTCTGTGCCGCGGTGGAGTCCCTGTCCTTGGCGTTCTTGCCGTTCCCGGCACCGCCCCCCGAGCCCGATCCGCCCCCGCCGCACGCGGTGACCGCCAGCATCAGCACGGCGAGCACCGCCCCCGATATCGGACGCACGTTCAACTTGTCTCCCCTCGCCGGGCCTGGTCCGGCCCGCACCCCGGTGCGCCCGCGCGCACCGGCGCATCGTAACCGCAGGCCAGGGGGACAGGGGACTGGTGAAATGTCACTGTTCCGTACCGAGTTGGCGCCGGGGCGCCGGGGTCACTTCACGGCGCTGCCGGCCGTCCACTTCTTCCAGCCCATGTTCCAGCCGCCGAGCCCGTTGTCCGGGGCGACCGTCTTGTCCTTGCTGTTGACCACCTCGACGACGTCGCCGATGAGGCTGCGGTCGAAGAACCAGCCCCCCGGGGTGTCGGAGCCGCCGCCCTTGTCGTCGCGCAGCCCGATGCAGCCGTGGCTGACGTTGGCCCGGCCGAACGTGTCCTCGGGCGCCCAGTAGTTGCCGTGCAGGAAGGTGCCGGAGCTGGTCAGGCGGATGGCGTGCGGGACGTCCGGGATGTCGTACTCGCCGCCGAAGCCGACCGTGCGGCTGTTCATGCGGGTGACGTCGAGCATCTCGGTGATCACCATCCTGCCGTTGTAGGTGGGGGTGGCGGGCGCCCCCGCGGTGATCGGCACGGTGGCCAGCAGCGAGCCGTCGCGCCGCACCTCCATGGTCCGGCCGGCCGCGTCGACCCGGGAGACCTGGCTGCGGCCGACGGTGAAGGAGACCTTCTTGTGCTGGAGTCCGTAGGCGCCGGGCGCGCCCTCGACGTCGCGGAGGTCGAGGTCGACGGTGACCTCGGTGCCGGGCTTCCAGTACTCCTCGGGGCGGAAGTCGAGGCGTTCCTTGCCGAACCAGTGGGGCCGGACCTCGACGGCGGGCTTCGCGGTCACCGAGATGGCCCGTTCGACGGCGGCGCGGTCGGTGATCTCCCGGTTGAACTCCAGCGAGACGATCATTCCGGTGCCGACGACCGAGCGGTTCTCGGGCGCGACGTACGCGATGAAGCGCTCTTCGGGGACGTAGGTGGTGAAGGTGGTGTGCCGGGCCGAGCGGTGCCCTCCGCCGTCCAGGGCGACGGCGTCGACCGTGTACTTCGCGGCAAGGGCGAGCCGGTCGTCGTGGGGGCGCCAGCTGAGTCCGTCCTCGGAGATCCGGCCGGGCACCGGTGTCTCCTGCGCGTCCTGCGATCTGACGACCTTCACCGACTCCAGCCGTCCGTCGGACACCCGCACCGACAGCTTCTTCTCCGGCCGGACGGCCTTGCTCCCGTCGTCCGGGGTGACGCGGATGACGTCCTCGGCGGCGGGTGGCTTGCCGAACACCCCGCCGATGCCGCCGCCGTCCGAGGTGCATCCGGCGGCCCCGGCCAGCAGTCCTGCCCATGTCAGTACGGCGGCCAGAGCGGCCCCCGCGCGCCGTGCGCGCCCATGTACGTGCCTCACATCCACCCGTAACGACCGGCCCGCCCTGGGGAAACGTGAGTGCGAGCCAACCGGTGGGCAGAACTGTGGGGAGGACGACGCGACGGGGAGCAGCGGCCGGGACGCCGCACGCCCTCTTGCCGGACGTCGTTCCATGAGCCGTGGGAGGCTGACAGGTGTCCAGCGCAGCCGAGCAGGAGGCGGTGGCCGGGAACAGGGCCGCCGACGACGCGCGTCCCTCCGTCGTGGTCAACGGCGCCCGGCGCGCCGCGCCGCCGCCCACCGTGCCGGCCTGGCCGGGCACCCCGGTGCCGCTGGGCGCACGCTTCCGTACCGGCCCGGACCAGGTGGCGGGGACGAACTTCGCGCTGTGGGCGGGCGGGGCGGAGGCGGTGGAGCTGTGCCTGTTCGACGGGCCGGGGCCCGGGAGCGGGGAGCGCCGGGTGCGGCTGACCGAGCTGACGCACGAGATCTGGCACGGCTTCGTGCCGGGCGTCCTGCCGGGGCAGCGGTACGGCTTTCGGGTGCACGGCCGCTGGGACCCGTGGACGGGTGCCCGCTGGAATCCGGCGAAGCTGCTGCTCGACCCGTACGCGCGCGCCGTGGACGGCGACTTCGGGCTGCCGCCGCAGGTGTACGGGCATGTGCGGGACTGGCCGGAGCAGCGGGTGGCGGACACCGTGCGCGACGAGCGGGACTCGGCGCCGTACGTCCCGAAGGGTGTGGTGGTCGACGACGGCGGTCCCGACGACGAATGGACGTACGACCGGCGGCCGAAGACGCCGTGGGCGGACTCGGTCATCTACGAGCTGCACGTGCGCGGCTTCACCAAGCTGCACCCGGGCATCCCCGAGGAGCTGCGCGGCACGTACGCGGGCCTCGCGCACCCGGCGGCGATCGAGCATCTGACACGGCTGGGCGTGACGGCGGTGGAGCTGCTGCCGGTGCACCAGTTCGCGCACGAGAGCCATCTGCTCGACCGCGGGCTGAGGAACTACTGGGGCTACAACTCGATCGGCTACTTCGCCCCGCACGCCGCCTACGCCGCCTCCGGCACCACCGGTGAGCAGGTCGGCGAGTTCAGGCGGATGGTGCGGGCGCTGCACGCGGCGGGCATCGAGGTGATCCTCGACGTAGTCTACAACCACACGGCGGAGGCCGGCGAGCTGGGCCCGACGCTCTCCCTGAAGGGCATCGACAACCGCGGCTACTACCGCCTCCAGGCCGACGCCCGCCGGTACGCCGACTACACGGGCTGCGGCAACACGCTGCACGTCGTCCAGCCGCACGTGCTGCGCCTGATCACCGACTCGCTGCGGTACTGGGTGACGGAGATGGGCGTGGACGGCTTCCGTTTCGACCTGGCGGCGGCGCTGGCCCGCTCGATGCACGACGTCGACATGCTCTCCCCGTTCCTCGCGGTGATCGCGCAGGACCCGGTGCTGCGCCGGGTGAAGCTGATCGCCGAGCCGTGGGACGTCGGCTCGGGCGGTTACCAGGTGGGCGCGTTCCCGCCGCTGTGGACGGAGTGGAACGACCGCTACCGCAACGCGGTGCGGGATTTCTGGCGGCACGCGCTGCCGGACGTGCGGGAGATGGGCTACCGCCTGTCGGGCTCCAGCGACCTGTACGCGTGGGGCGGGCGCAGGCCGTACGCGTCGGTCAACTTCGTCACCGCGCACGACGGCTTCACGCTGCGGGACCTGGTGAGCTACGAGCGCAAGCACAACGAGGCGAACGGCGAGGGCAACCGGGACGGCACGGACGACAACCGGTCCTGGAACTGCGGTACGGAGGGAGAGACGGAGGACGCGGACGTACGGGCGCTGCGGCGGCGCCAGCTGCGCAACCTGCTGACCACGCTGCTGCTGTCGACCGGGGTGCCGATGCTGGTCGCGGGCGACGAGATGGGCCGCACCCAGCGCGGCGGCAACAACGCCTACTGCCAGGACAACGAGATCAGCTGGGTGGACTGGAGCCTGCTGGACGACCCGGAGTGGCGCCCCCTGTTCGAGCTGGCCTCCCGCCTGATCGCCCTGCGCCACAAGCACCCCGTGCTGCGCCGCCGGGCCTTCTTCTCCGGCCGCGCGCACTCCGCGGACGGCCTGCGCGACCTGGCCTGGTTCACCGCCCGGGGCACGGAGATGACGGAACGGGACTGGTACGCCCCGGCCGCCACGCTCGGCATGTACCTGTCCGGGCGGGACATCCCGGGCCGCGACGAGCGGGGCGAGGCGATCTCCGACGACAGCTTCCTGGCCGTGCTCCACGCGGGTGAGGCGCCGGCCGACTTCGTCCTGCCCGGGCCGCCGTGGGCGGAGCGGTACGAACTGCTCGTCGACACCGGCCGCGAGGACCAGACCGGGGCACCGGGCACCGCGTATCCGGCGGGAGCGCCGGTCAGGGTGGAGGGGCGGACGGTCCTGCTGCTGCGGGCGGGGTAGCGCGGAGGGCGGACGGACCGGCGGAGGATGCCCCCGTACGACCCCGGTGCGCGCGAAAACTCGGTGGGCAGTGTCAGTGGTGAACCGTAGGCTCGCTGCTGATGCCCACTACACCCGTTCCCGCCCCGGACTCCTCCGGCAACCGTTCGACCGTGCGTTCGCTGTCGCGTTTGTGGCCGTATGTACGCCCCGTGCGCGTGCGGTTGGCGACCGCGGCGTGTGTCGCGATCGTCGCCTCCTGTGTGGGGCTGGTGATCCCCCTCGTCCTGAAGTGGATGGTGGACGGGCCGGTCGCCGACCGCGATCCGGGCGGTGTGTGGCTCGGGGCGCTGTACCTGCTGCTGCTCGGGCTGGCGGAGGCGCTGCTGTTCGGGTTGCGGCGGTGGATGGTGGCCCGTCCGCTGGCCGGCGTGGAGGCGGCGATGCGCGCGGACCTGTACGGGCGTCTGCAACGGCTGCCGGTGGCCTTCCACGACCGGTGGGCGTCGGGGCAGTTGCTGTCGCGCGGGACGACCGACCTGATGCTGCTGCGCATGTTCCTCGCCTTCCCGTTGACGTTCCTGCTGGTCAACGGGGTGACGATCCTGGTCGGCGTGGGCATCATGCTGGTCCAGGACTGGACGCTCGGCCTGGTCGTCCTCGGGCCCGCCATTCCCGTGATCGTCACCTGCGTGGTCTTCGAGAAGAAGTACTCCGACGTGGCGCGGAAGGCGCAGGACCAGGTCGGGGATCTGACGACCGTGGTCGAGGAGAGCGTGCTCGGCATCCGGATCATCAAGGGGTTCGGCCGGCACCGCAGCCAGGCGCGGGCCTTCCACGAGCTGTCCCACACGCTGCGCGGGACGGAACTGCGCAAGGCGCGGCTGCTGGCGTCCATCTGGGCGGTCATCGTCGTCCTGCCGGAGGTGGCGATCGGGGCGGCGCTGGTGGTCGGGTCGGTGCAGGTGGCGGACGGGTCGCTGTCGGCGGGGACGCTGGTGGCGTTCCTGTCCACCGCGCTGGCCCTGCGGTGGCCGGTGGAGTCCATCGGCTTCCTGCTGGCGATGAGCCAGGAGGCGGCGACGGCCACGGACCGGTACTTCGAGGTGATGGACGCCGATGTCGAAACGCGGGGTGCCGCCACCCCCACCGGTGCCGCCACAGCGGCGCGGCGACTGCCCGCGGCTGAGCGGGTCGACGGCCTCCGGTTCGAGAACGTCCGGTTCCGCTACCCCGACGCGGCCCCCGGCTCCCCGCCCCTCCTGACCGACGTCGACCTGCACATCCGCCCCGGTGAGTCCATGGCCCTGGTCGGCGCCACCGGCAGCGGCAAGACGACGCTGACCGCGCTCGTCCCGCGCCTGCACGAGGTGACCTCCGGACGGATCACGCTGGACGGCGAGGACATCACCGCCCTGTCCCGCGAGGAACTGCGCTCGATGGTCGCCGTGGCCTTCGAGGAGCCCACCCTCTTCTCGGCCACCGTCGGCGAGAACGTGCTGATGGGCGCGGGCGACGGCGCCGGCGACGAGGAGCTGGGCCGGGCGCTGTCGGTCGCGCAGGCCGACTTCGCGCACGCGCTCCCCCGGGGCACCGGCACCCAGGTCGGCGAGCAGGGCCTCAGCCTCTCCGGCGGGCAGCGCCAGCGCCTCGCGCTCGCCCGGGCCGTGGTCGGCAGACCGAGGTTCCTCGTCCTGGACGACCCGCTGTCCGCCCTCGACGTGCACACCGAGGCCGCCGTGGAGGCCGCCCTGCGCGACGTCCTCGCGGACACCACCGCCCTGATCGTGGCCCACCGCCCCTCCACGGTCATGCTCGCCGACCGCGTCGCCCTGCTCTCCGGGGGCCGTATCGCGGCCGTCGGCACCCACCACGAACTGCTGCGCGGCAACGCCGAGTACGCCCACCTGATGTCCGGGCTCGACGGGCACGAGGTGCCCGACGCGCCCGGGGGACTCCAGAAGGAGGACGCCCGATGACCGCTCCCACGGCCACCGCGCCGGACCGGGAGCAGCCGGACGGCGGGGACCCGGCCGGGTCCGGGGCGCGCGCGGACGGCGACCTGTTCGACCAGGACGTCCTGCCCAGCCCGCCCGGCGCGACCGGCAGCCTGCTGCGCTCCCTGCTGGCGCCCCTGAAGGCCCGCGTCACCCTGACCACCGTCCTCCTGCTGCTCCAGCAGGCGGCGGTGCAGGCGGGCCCGCTGCTGGTGGCGTACGCCATCGACCACGCGGTGCCGGCCCTGCGGGACGACGACCACGGACCGCTGGTCGCGGTGGGCGCCGCCTTCCTGCTGTGCTCGCTGGCGGCGGGCGGCCTCCAGTACGCGTTCATCGCGGCGGCCGCCCGGGTCAGCCAGGACGTCCTCCTCGACCTGCGCGGGCGGATCTTCCGGCACGCGCAGGCGCTGAGCGTCGACTTCCACGAGCGCTACACCTCGGGCCGGCTCATCTCCCGCTCCACCACGGACGTGGAGGCCCTGCGCGAACTGCTCGACGAGGGCCTCCAGGAGCTGGTGACGGTCATCCTCTCCTTCGTCTACATCGCGGCCCTGCTGCTCTGGCTGGACCTCGGTCTCGGCGCGGTCGCGGTGGCCTCGTTCGTGCCGCTGTACGCGCTGGTGCGGCTGTACCAGCGGCGCGCGGCCCGGGTGTACCGGCACCGGTCCACGGCGATCGCGGCGGTGATCGTGAAGTTCGTGGAGACGATGAACGGCATCCGCCCGGTGCGCGCCTTCCGTCGGGAGGCCGCCAACGACGCCGACTTCGCGGTCCTGAACCGGCGCCACGAGCGGACCAACGGCGACGCCCTCCTGGAGATGGCCCGCTACGTCGTCGGGTCCCGGCTGGTCGCCAACACGGCCGTCGCGGGCATCGTGCTGTGGGGCGCCTACCGGGTCGCGGACGGCACCCTGGCGCTCGGTGTGCTGGCGGCGTCGGTGCTGTACCTGCGGCGGCTGTACGACCCGATCGACCGGCTCGGCATGTTCCTGAACTCGTACCAGTCGGCGGCGGCCTCCCTGGAGAAGATCGCCGGGCTGCTGGCCCAGACACCGTCGGTGCCCGAACCGGCCGCGCCGAAGGAGCTGCCCCGGGCGGTCTCCGAACACCCCGGCCGCGAGGTCGTCTTCGACGCGGTGAGCTTCGGCTACCGCACCGGCGGCGAGGTGCTGCCCCGCTTCGCCCTGACCCTCCCGGCCGGGCAGACGGTCGCCGTCGTGGGGTCGACCGGCGCGGGCAAGTCGACGCTGGCCAAGCTGCTCGCCCGGTTCTACGACCCCTCCGGCGGGCGGGTCCTGCTCGACGGCGTCGACCTGCGCGACCTGGCGGTGCCCGAGCTGCGGCGCGGAGTGGTGATGGTGACGCAGGAGGCGTTCCTGTTCTCCGGCACGGTCGCCGACAACATCGCGATCGGCCGGCCGGAGGCGACGCGGGAGGAGATCGAGCGGGCCGCGAAGGCGATCGGCGCCCACGACTTCATCGCCGCCCTGCCGGACGGCTACGACACCGACGTCCGCAAGCGCGGGGGCCGCATCTCCGCCGGTCAGCGGCAACTGGTGGCGTTCGCACGGGCGTTGCTCGCGGATCCGGCGGTGCTGATCCTGGACGAGGCGACCAGCTCGCTGGACGTGCCCGGCGAGCGGGCGGTGCAGCGGGCGATGACGACGGTGCTGAAGGGCCGTACGGCGGTGGTGATCGCGCACCGGCTGTCGACCGTGGAGATCGCGGACCGGGTGCTGGTCATGGAGCACGGCCGGATCGTGGAGGACGGCCCCCCGGACGAACTGATCGCCGGCACGGGCCGGTTCGCGGATCTGCACCGGGCATGGCGGGACAGTCTCGCGTGAGGGCGGGCGGGCCCAGGTCGGACAGGTCCTGAGGGGGGAGTCATCGGTGATCGACGCGTACGAGGATCCCGGCACACCGGACCGCCGGGGCGGCTGGCGGTACCTGGCCTGGCTGGTCGCGCGGCAGTGGCCGCGCTGTCTGGCGGGTGCGGTGCTCGCCAGTACCTGGATGGTGCTGCTGGCGGCGACGCCGTACCTGATGGCGCGGGCCGTCGACCACGGCCTGGAGCCCGGTGACATGGGCGCGCTGGCGGGCTGGACGGGCGCGCTGGTCGGCGTGGGGGCGATCAACGCCTGTCTGGGGATGATGCGGCACCGCACCATGACGCTGGTGCGGATGGACGCCAACTTCCGCACGGTCAAGGTGGTCGTGGGACACGCCACGCGGCTCGGCGCCGCGCTGCGCGGACAGGTGGGGACCGGCGAGGTCGTCACCATCGGCGTGGGCGACGTGCAGACCATCAGCACCTCGCTGACGGCCGTGGGGCCGGGCATCGGGGCGGTCGTCGCGTACGCGGCGGTCGGCGGACTGATGCTGTCGGTGTCGACACGACTCGCCCTGGTGGTGCTCATCGGGGTGCCGGTGCTCGGGGTGCTGCTGGGCCCGCTCATGGGGCGCCTCCAGGGCCGGGAGACCGAGTACCGGGAAGGGCAGGCCGTGCTGACCGCGCGGATCGGCGACCTCGCGGGCGGGCTGCGGGTCCTGAACGGGCTGGGCGGCAAGGGCCTGGTCGCGGACGCGTTCCGCCGGGACTCGGAGCGGCTGCGCGAGCGCGGCTACCGGGTCGGGGCGGTGACCAGCTGGATCCAGGCCCTCGGGGTGGGGCTGCCGGTGCTGTTCCTGGCGCTGGTCACCTGGCTCGGCGCGCGGCTGGCCGCGCAGGGCCAGATCAGCGTGGGTGAACTGGTGTCGGTGTACGGCTATGTGGTCGCGCTGGGCTGGCCGGTGGCGTTCCTCATCGAGATGGGCCACCAGCTCAGCCGGGGTGTGGTGGCCGCCCGCCGGGTGGTCGCCTTCCTGCGCCTGGAGCCCGAGCCGGACACCGGCACCCGGGACGCCCCCGCCGAGCCCTCGGCCCTGTACGACCCGGCCTCCGGCGTACGCGTCCTCCCGGGCCGGCTGACCGCCCTGACCGGCTCCCGCCCCACCGACGCCGCCGAGATCATCGACCGCCTGGGCCGCTACACCCCGTCCGACGCGACCTGGGGCGACGTCCCGCTGTCCGACATCCCCCTCCCCCAGATCCGCGCCCGCATCCTGGTCGCCGAGGCAGAAGCCGACCTCTTCGCAGGCCCCCTGCGCGACGTAGTAGGCGACCAGGACACGCCGCCCCTCAGGGGCGCGGGGAACTGCGCGACCAGCCACAACGCACCCGCAGCCGCCCCAAAACAGAACCACGCAGACGATTCGGCGCACCTCAAAGCCCTACACGCAGCCGCCGCCGACGACATACTCCAGTCCCTCCCCGACGGACTGGACACCCCCGTCGCCGCCCAGGGCAACACCCTGTCCGGCGGACAACGCCAACGCATCCGCCTCACCCGAGCCCTCCTCACCGCACCGGAGGTGCTCCTCGCCGTAGAACCGACCTCCGCCCTGGACGCCCACACGGAGGCAACGGTCGCGGCCCGCCTCCGGGACGCCCGCGACGGCCGCACGACCGTGGTCGCGTCCACCTCGCCCCTCGTGCTGGACCGCGCCGACACGGTGGTGTACCTGGTCGACGGCAAGGCCGCCGCCACCGGCGCCCACCGCGAACTCCTCCACACAGAACCGGGATATCGCGCGCTGGTCGCGCGGGACGAAGAGGTGGTCCGATGACGTCCGCGGGACAACTCCCCGTCGCCGACCGCGCCGACGTCCGACGCGCCGCGGCCCGGCTGCTCGGCGAGGACCGCCGCGCCCTCGCCACCGTCCTCGGCCTCAACGCCCTGGCCGCCGCGGCCGGGCTGGCCGGCCCGTGGCTGCTGGGCCGGATCGTGGACGAGGTGCGCGCCGGCGGCGGGGTCGGCGCCGTGGACCGGATGGCCCTCGCCATCCTGGTCTGCTCGCTGGCGCAGCTGCTGCTGGCCCGCTGGGCCCGCTACGTGGGCCACCGCTTCGGGGAACGGACGCTCGCCCGGGTCCGGGAGCGGTACGTGGACCGGGCGCTCGCCCTGCCCGCGTCGGTGGTGGAGCGGGCCGGCACCGGCGACCTGACGACCCGCGGCACCGCCGACGTGACCACCGTCGGCACCACGCTGCGCGACGCCGGACCCGACCTGCTCGTCAACTCGGTGCAGGCGCTGTTCCTCATGGGCGCGGTGTTCGTGCTCGACCCGCTGCTCGGCGCGGTCGGGGTGCTGGGGCTGACGCCGGCCTGGGTCGCGATGCGCTGGTATCTGCGCCGGGCGCGGGCCGGGTACCTGGCCGAGGGCGCGGCCACGTCGGAGGTGGCGGAGAGCCTCGCCGCCACGGTGGCGGGGGCCCGCACGGTCGAGGCGTTCCACCTGGCCGCCCGGCGCGTGTCGACCAACCGGGAGGCGCTGGAGGTCTCGCGCCGCACCCGGATGCGGACGCTGTTCCTGCGCAGCGTCCTCTACCCGGCGGTGGACGTCTCCTACGTCCTCCCGGTGGCGGGCGTGCTGCTGTGCGGCGGGTTCCTGCACGCGCGCGGGTCGGTGAGCCTCGGGGCGGTGGTGGCGTGTGCCGTGTACCTCCAGCAGCTGGCCGGGCCGCTCGACGAGGTGCTGATGCGGACCGAGCAGCTCCAGGCGGGCGCGGCCTCCTTCGCCCGGGTGGAGGGGCTGGCCCACGCCCCGCGGACGGCGGCGGACGAGTCGGCGGTCCCGGCGGACGACCGTATCGACGTCCGCGGGGCGCGGTACGCCTACGAGCGGGGCGGCGAGGTGCTGCGCGGCGTGGACCTGACCGTGCGGCCGGGCGAGCGGCTGGCGGTCGTCGGTCCGTCGGGCGCCGGCAAGACCACGCTGAGCCGGCTCCTCGCGGGCGTCGACGCGCCGACCGCCGGCTCGGTGACGGTGGGCGGGGTGCCCGTGGTCGCCCTCGGTCCGGAGCGGCTGCGCCGCCAGGTCGTGCTGGTCACCCAGGAGCACCACGTGTTCCTGGGCACGGTCCGGGACAATCTCCTGATCGCCGAACCGGAGGCCGGGGACGGTGAGGTGTGGGCGGCGCTCACCGCGGTGGGCGCCGAGCCCTGGGTGCGGGAGCTGCCCGGGGGCCTGGACACCGAGCTGGGCGCGAAGGGGCACCGGACGGACGGCTCGCAGGCCCAGCAGCTCGCCCTGGCCCGGGTGGTGCTCGCCGACCCGCACACGCTGATCCTGGACGAGGCGACCGCCCTGCTGGACCCGACGACGGCCCGGCACACCGAGCAGGCGCTCGCCGCGGTGCTGAAGGGCCGTACGGTCATCGCCATCGCGCACCGGCTGCACACCGCGCACGACGCGGACCGGGTGGCCGTGATGGAGGGCGGCCTGCTGACCGAACTGGGCACGCACGACGAACTGGTGACGGCCGGCGGGGCCTACGCGGCGCTGTGGGGTTCCTGGCACGGGGAGCCGTCCGAGCGGGTGGCTACTGACTGAGCGGGCAGTCAGTAGCGGCGCCCTGGCGACGGTTCCGTTTATCGAACGTGAACTCCCGGTCAACGAACGATTTCCAGCCAACTTACTGACGCGCCCCTGACAAAGAGGGCGTACTCCTGCCACTCTTCCGTCGGTCCCTTCACAGCGCCCCCACAGCTTCCCCACGAGCGCTGTGCAGCGGCCAGCTCCTGGCACGTGATCTCTGCGTATCGCACAGTTCCGCCCGGCCGGCCACCCGCCGACCGGTCTCCCCGGCCGCGCACCCCGCGGCCACGCAGAAGGAGTCGGTGTTGAGCAGCAGTTCTCCCCACAGACGCACCTCCCACACCACGTCCCACACGCCCTCCCGCCGCGTCACGCACCGGCGTGCCGCGGCCGTCGCACTGGCCGGCGTCGCCGCGCTGATCGCCACGGCGGTCCAGTCGGGCGCCGCCACCGCCGCTCCCGAGCCGGCCCCCGCACCGGGCGCCGAGTCGGTCACGCTCACCCCGGCCCAGCGCGCCGAGCTGATCCGCGACGCCAACGCCACCAAGGCCGAGACGGCCGGCGAACTGGGGCTGGGCGCCAAGGAGAAGCTGGTCGTGCGCGACGTCCTCAAGGACCGCGACGGCACGCTGCACACCCGCTACGAGCGGACCTACGACGGACTGCCCGTCCTCGGCGGCGACCTGGTCGTCACCAGTGACGCCGGGAAGACCGAGCGGGTCGTGAAGGCCACGCCCAAGGCGATCAAGCCGGCCACGGTGACGCCGAAGATAGCCGCCGGCAAGGCGGAGCGGCAGGCCGTGTCCGCCGCGAAGGCAGCCGGTACCGAGGGGGCGGAGGCCGACCGGGCCCCGCGCAAGGTGATCTGGGCGGCGAAGGGCACCCCGGTCCTGGCGTACGAGACGGTCGTGGGCGGCCTCCAGGAGGACGGCACCCCGAACGAGCTGCACGTGGTCACCGACGCGGCCACCGGCGCCAAGCTCTTCGAGTACCAGGCGATCCACAACGGCACCGGCAACACCATGTACAGCGGCACGGTGACGCTGGGCACCGCGCAGTCCGGGTCGTCGTACACGCTGACCGACACCACGCGCGGCAACCACAAGACGTACAACCTCAACCGCGGCACGTCCGGCACCGGGTCGCTCTTCACCGGCCCCGACGACGTGTGGGGCAACGGCCAGCCCTCCAACGCCGAGACCGCCGGCGCCGACGCCCACTACGGGGCCGCGCTGACCTGGGACTACTACAAGAACGTCCAGGGCCGGTCCGGTATCCGCGGCGACGGGGTGGGCGCCTACTCCCGCGTCCACTACGGCAACAACTACGTCAACGCCTTCTGGTCGGACGGCTGCTTCTGCATGACGTACGGCGACGGCTCCGGCAACGCCAACCCGCTGACGTCGATCGACGTGGCCGCGCACGAGATGACGCACGGCGTCACCTCCAACACCGCGGGCCTGATCTACAGCGGCGAGTCCGGCGGGCTCAACGAGGCCACCTCCGACATCTTCGGCGCGGCCGTCGAGTTCCACGCCAACAACTCCAACGACGTCGGTGACTACCTCATCGGCGAGGAGATCGACATCAACGGCGACGGCACCCCGCTGCGCTACATGGACAAGCCCAGCAAGGACGGCGCGTCCAAGGACTCGTGGTACTCGGGCATCGGCAACATCGACGTCCACTACTCGTCAGGCCCGGCCAACCACTTCTTCTACCTGCTGAGCGAGGGCAGCGGCACCAAGACCATCAACGGGGTCACCTACGACTCGCCCACCTCGGACGGCCTCCCGGTCACCGGCATCGGCCGCGACAAGGCGGCGAAGATCTGGTTCCGCGCGCTGACCACGAAGTTCACCTCGACCACCAACTACGCGGCGGCCCGCACCGGCACCCTCGCGGCCACCGGTGAGCTGTACGGCACCGACAGCACCGAGTACAAGCGGGTGCAGGACGCGTGGGCGGGCATCAACGTCGGCTCCCGCTCCGGCGGCGGCGGTGGCGGCACCTCCTTCGAGAACGCCGCCGACGTGGCGATCCCGGACAACGGCGCGGCGGTCACCTCGTCGGTCAACGTGACGGGCCGGGCGGGCAACGCGCCGGCCAACCTGCAGGCCGCGGTGGACATCGTGCACACCTGGCGCGGTGACCTGGTGGTCGACCTGCTGGCCCCGGACGGGACCGCGTACCGCCTGAAGAACTCCAGTGGATCGGACTCGGCGGACAACGTGAATCAGACGTACACGGTGAACGCCTCCTCGGAGACCGCCAACGGCACCTGGAAGCTGCGCGTCCAGGACGTGGCCTCCCGGGACACCGGGTACATCAACTCCTTCAAGCTCACCTTCCCGTAGGCCCGCACGCGGGGCCCCACGGTCAGGGCGCCGTCCCGGTGGTTCGAATCCCCGGGGCGGCGCCCTCCCCGTGTCCGCCCTCTTTTTTGCCAAGCCCATACGCACCGAGGGTTGCCGCTTTGCCGAGGTCACGCGGGTTCACACACCCGCAACATTCACCCGGACGTCAACTTTCGGCCAACATCATTCGACCCTCCTGACATGTACGCGCCCCGGGTGTCAGTCTTCGGTGACCCGCCGCACAACTTCGCAGTCAACTCCGGCCGGACACCCCACGCCGACCGGATCCCCCACCGAAGGAGTCTGTGTGTCCCCCCACTTCGCGCGCCACAAGCGCACCACCCTCGCCCTCGCCACCGCGGTCGCCGCCGGCGCACTGCTCAGCACCGCACTGGGCACGGGCAGCGCCACCGCGAACCCGGCCCTCCCGGGCGCCCCCCTCCTGCTGTCGGACACCGCCCGCACCGCGCTCATCCAGGAGCAGCAGGCCGGCGCGGCCGGCACCGCGCGCGAGATAGGCCTCGGCGCCAAGGAGAAGCTGGTCGTCAAGGACGTGGTCAAGGACCGCGACGGCACCGTGCACACCCGCTACGAGCGCACCTACGACGGACTGCCCGTCCTCGGCGGCGACCTCGTGGTGCACCGCTCGGAGTCCGGCGCGGCCGAGGGCGTGACCAGAGCGACGAAGGCCGCCATCAAGGTCGCCACCGTGACACCGAAGGTCGACGCGGCCAAGGCCGAGCGGCAGGCACTGTCCGCCGCCAAGAACGCCGGTTCGTCGAAGACGGCGGCCGACTCCGCGCCCCGCAAGGTGATCTGGGCGGCCGACGGCAAGCCGGTCCTCGCCTACGAGACCGTGGTCGGCGGCCTCCAGGACGACGGCACCCCGAACGAGCTGCACGTGATCACCGACGCCGCCACCGGCGCGAAACTGTACGAGTACCAGGGCATCGAGACCGGCTCCGGCAAGAGCCTGTACTCGGGCGAGGTGACCCTCGGCACCACCAAGTCGGGCTCGTCGTACCAGCTGTACGACACCGGACGCGGTGGTCACAAGACGTACAACCTCAACCGCGGCACCTCCGGCACCGGCACCCTGTTCACCGACGCGGACGACGCGTGGGGCACCGGCAGCGCCTCCGGGTCCGGCTCCGACCAGACCGCCGCCGTCGACGCCGCCTACGGCGCGCAGACCACGTGGGACTTCTACAAGGACAGCTTCGGCCGCAGCGGCATCAAGAACGACGGCAAGGCGGCCTACTCCCGCGTCCACTACGGCAACAACTACGTCAACGCCTTCTGGTCCGACGCCTGCTTCTGCATGACCTACGGCGACGGCACGGGCAACACCAACCCGCTCACCTCGCTGGACGTCGCCGGGCACGAGATGAGCCACGGCGTCACCTCCAACACCGCGGGCCTCAACTACAGCGGGGAGTCCGGCGGCCTCAACGAGGCGACCAGCGATATCTTCGGCACCGGGGTGGAGTACTTCGCGAAGAACTCCACCGACAAGGGCGACTACCTCATCGGCGAGAAGATCGACATCAACGGTGACGGCACCCCGCTGCGCTACATGGACAAGCCGAGCAAGGACGGCGCGTCCAAGGACTACTGGTCCTCCGGCCTCGGCGGCGTCGACGTGCACTACTCCTCGGGCCCGGCCAACCACTTCTTCTTCCTGCTGGCCGAGGGCAGCGGGGCGCGCACGGTCGACGGGGTGCAGTACGACTCCCCGACCTCCGACGGCTCCACCGTCACCGGCATCGGCCGCGAGAAGGCGCTGCAGATCTGGTACAAGGCGCTGACGACGTACATGACGTCGACGACGAACTACAAGGCGGCCCGCACGGCGACCCTGAGCGCGGCGTCCGACCTGTACGGCGCCGACAGCACCGAGTACAAGACGGTGGGCGCGGCCTGGACCGCGATCAACGTGAGCTGACCCCGTCCCAACACGCGGCGGACGGCACCCGGGACCAGCGGTTCCCGGGTGCCGTCCTACTCTTGGGACCCATGTCCTTCACGTACGACGACGTCGGCGCCACCCGCGAGCAGGGCCACTGCCCGCCCGGCTTCCGCCATATGCACGTACGCACCCGCCTCGGTGAGGGCGAACCGGTGTTCCAGCGGGCCGTGGAGGCCGTCCTCACCTGGGAGATGCACCGGGAGATGGGCGTCGGTATCGACGCGAGCGCGGAACGGGCCGCGCCGGGCGTCGACGTCACCGTCACCCTCGCCGGGATGATCAAGGCGCCCTGCCGGGTGGTGTGGACGCTGGACGAGCCCCGCCGGGCCGGCTGGGCCTACGGCACGCTGCCCGGTCACCCGGAGTCCGGCGAGGAGTCCTTCGTGGTGGACCGCACCGGCGACGGCACGGTGTGGCTGACCGTGAACGCCTTCAGCCGGCCCGCCAAGTGGTACGCCAAGGCCGGCGGCCCGGCCGCCCGGGCCTTCCAGCATGCCTACGCCCGCCGGTGCGGCAGCGTGCTGCGACGGCTGAGCGGCGGCGACGACGAGGACTGAACGCCCCGGCCACCGCCGCCCGGCCGCCGGCGCTCACCTCATCAGCAGCCCCGCCGCCTGGGCCAGGTCGTCGGACGGCACCGCCACGAGCCCCGTCTCCGCGCCGGACGCCAGCAGGCGGTGCGCGGGCAGCACGCGGACCGTGTAGCCGAACGGGCCGGTGCGGTCCAGGGCCAGCGGGCCCTCGTACACCCAGCGGCCCTCCAGGTCGGGCCCGCCGACCGGCTTCAGCGGCACCTTCGACGCGTCGGTGATCCGGTCCTCGGAGTCCACCCGCCCGGAGACCGCCTGCACCTCCACGTCCTCCGGCGCGAGATCGCCCAGCTTCACCCGCACCCGCAGCCCGAGCGTCGAGCCCAGCTCCGCCAGCGCGGTGGCGGCGCTCGTCTCCACGTGGTCGACGCTCACGCCGGGCCAGGCGGCCCGTACCCGGGTCTTCCACTCGGCGAGGCCGCGGGCGGAGTCCGGGTCCATCGCGCGGTGGGCCTCGGCGGCCGGGGCGTAGAGCCGCTCGACGTACTCGCGGACCATGCGGCCGGCCAGCACCTTCGGCCCGAGCAGGCTGAGGGTCTTGCGGACCATCTCGATCCACCGGTCGGGCAGCCCGCTCGCGGCCCGCTCGTAGAAGCGGGGGGTGACCCGCTGCTCCAGCAGGTCGTAGAGGGCGGCGGCCTCTATGGCGTCGCGCCGGTCCGGGTCGGTACCCGCGCCGTCGGCGGTGGGGATCGCCCAGCCGAAGTCGGGCTGGAACCACTCGTCCCACCAGCCGTCGAGGACCGACAGGTTGAGGCAGCCGTTGAGCGCCGCCTTCATGCCGGAGGTGCCGCACGCCTCCAGGGGCCGCAGGGGGTTGTTCAGCCAGATGTCGCAGCCCGGGTAGAGCTTCTGCGCCATCGCCATGCCGTAGTCGGGCAGGAACACGATGCGGTGCCGCACGCGTGGGTCGTCCGCGAACCGCACCAGCTCCTGGATCAGCCGCTTGCCGCCGTCGTCGGCCGGGTGCGCCTTGCCGGCGACGACGATCTGGATCGGCCGCTCGGGGTGGAGGAGCAGGTCCATCAGCCGGTCGCGGTCGCGCAGCATCAGCGTCAGCCGCTTGTACGACGGGACGCGCCGCGCGAAGCCGATGGTGAGCACGTCCGGGTCGAGGACGTCGTCGATCCAGCCCAGCTCGGCCGTCCCGGCGCCGCGCTGCCGCCAGGAGGCGCGCAGCCGCTCCCGCACCTCCTCGACCAACTGCTCGCGCAGGGTGCGGCGCAGCTCCCAGATGTCCTGGTCGGGGATGTCGGCGACCGAGTCCCAGCGGTCCGAGCCGCCGACGGTCATCGCGTCCTCGGCCCGCTGCGCGCCGATCTGCCGGGCGCCGAGCCGGAACACCTCGGGCGCCACCCAGGTCGGGGCGTGCACGCCGTTGGTGACGGAGGTGATCGGCACCTCGTCGGCGTCGAAGCCGGGCCAGAGTCCGGCGAACATGGAGCGGCTGACCCCGCCGTGCAGCAGGGAGACGCCGTTGGCCCGCTGGGCCAGCCTGAGGCCCATCACGGCCATGTTGAACAGGTTGGGTTCGCCGCCGGGGTAGGTCTCCATGCCGAGCCGCAGGATGCGTTCGACGTCGATGCGCGGCAGTTCGGAGTCGGGGCCGAAGTGGCGGGCGACCAGCTCGCGGTCGAAGCGGTCGATGCCGGCCGGCACGGGGGTGTGGGTGGTGAACACGGTCCCGGCCCGCACCGCCTCCAGCGCGGAGCCGAACTCAAGTCCCTCGTCGCAGAGTTCGGCGATGCGTTCAAGACCGAGGAAGCCGGCGTGGCCCTCGTTGGTGTGGAAGACCTCCGGCCCGGCGTGGCCGGTGAGCCGGCAGTACGTGCGCACCGCCCGGACACCTCCTATGCCGAGCAGCATCTCCTGGAGGAGCCGGTGCTCGCTGCCGCCGCCGTAGAGCCGGTCGGTGACGCCGCGTTCGCCGAGGTCGTTCTCCTCGACGTCCGAGTCGAGGAGCAGCAGGGGCACCCGGCCGACCTGGGCGAGCCAGACGCGGGCGCGCAGCTCCCGGCCGCCGGGCAGGGCGAGGGCGACGTGGGCGGGGGTGCCGTCGGGCTCCTTGAGGAGGGCGAGGGGCAGCTCGTGGGGGTCGAGGACGGGGTAGTGCTCCTGCTGCCAGCCGTCCCGGGAGAGGGACTGCCGGAAGTAGCCGTGCCGGTAGAGCAGGCCGACGCCGATGAGCGGCACGCCCAGGTCGCTGGCCGCCTTGAGATGGTCGCCGGCCAGGATGCCGAGCCCCCCGGAGTACTGGGGCAGGGCGGCGGTGATGCCGAACTCGGGCGAGAAGTAGGCGACGGCGGCGGGCAGTCGGCCGGACTGGGCCTGGTACCAGCGGTCGCCGGTCATGTAGTGGTCGAGGTCGTCGGCCACCGCGGTCAGCCGGCGCAGGAAGCGCCGGTCCTCGGCCAGCTCCGCGAGGCGCGCGGGCGGCACGGTGCCGAGCAGTCTCACCGGGTCGCGGCCGGCCGAGGCCCAGCACGCGGGGTCGACGGACTGGAAGAGGTCACGGGTCTCCGGGTGCCAGGACCAGCGCAGATTGCGGGCCAGGTCACTGAGCGGCCGGAGGGGGTCGGGGAGAACGGGACGGACGGTCAGTCGACGGATCGCCTTCACCCTCACGACGTTACCGGGGCGATGTGTCCCTTGCCGGGGGCTTCGCCCGCCAACGGCGTGGCGATATGGCTGGATCTACCCCCGTCGGCCTTCTTGTGGCACTTCGCCCCCACGCGAAAGGCTGCACATGTCGCGAAGGCGCTGATTGCGGCAACGGCATCCGGGAAGGCGTTGGGACAGACCCGTCGTGTGTGTCTTCCCGTCGTGTATGTCGACATACGCACGAGTAGTTGACGAAGTGCCGGATTGCCCACCAGAAGAGTGTGGGAAGGCTCCTGCGGTACGCCCCGCACGCATCCGCAGGACCCATCTCCCCAGAGTCATCCGCCCACCCACGTTGACGCGGACAGGAGCGGTCATGCCCGCCACGCACCACTCGTCACCGGCCGAGCCGGACAGCACCGGCGCCGACCGGACCACCTCCGTCGGACGCATCCCCGTCCTGGACGTCCGCCCGGTCGTCCGGCAGGGGCGCCGTCCCGCCAAGGCCGTCACCGGCGAGTCCTTCGAGGTCTCCGCCACCGTGTTCCGCGAGGGCCACGACGCGGTCGCCGCCAACGTCGTCCTCAGAGATCCGCGGGGCCGGCCGGGGCCCTGGACACCGATGCGGGAGCTGGCGCCGGGCACCGACCGCTGGGGGGCGACCGTCATCGCGGGCGAGCCCGGAACGTGGTCGTACACCGTGGAGGCGTGGGGCGATCCGGTCTCCACCTGGCGGCACCATGCGCGCATCAAGATCCCGGCCGGGATGGACACCGACCTGGTCCTCGACGAGGGCGTCCAGCTGTACGAGCGCGCCGCCGCCGACGTGCCCGGGACCGAGGACCGGCGGGTGCTGCTGGCCGCCGTCGACGCGCTGCGGGACGAGACCCGGCCGGCCGCCGCACGCCTGGCGGCGGCGTTGACGCCGGAGGTGGACGCGGTGCTGGCCCGGCACCCGCTGCGGGAACTGGTCACCTCCTCCGACCCGCTGCCCCTGCTGGTCGAACGCGAACGCGCCCTGTACGGCGCCTGGTACGAGTTCTTCCCCCGCTCCGAGGGCACCCCCGAACAGCCCCACGGCACCTTCCGCACCGCCGCCCGCCGGCTGCCCGCCATCGCCGCCATGGGCTTCGACGTCGTCTACCTCCCCCCCGTCCACCCCATCGGCACCACCCACCGCAAAGGCCGCAACAACACCCTCTCCGCCACCCCCGACGACGTCGGCGTCCCCTGGGCCATCGGCTC